>JBFYOX010000032.1:0-3411 GCA_041303615.1 Actinomycetes bacterium | reverse complement strand
TACGAATTTATCGATGCGATAGAGACCGATGACCGCGAAGGCATGCGCGAGGAACTTGGAGATGTACTTCTTCAGGTTTATTTCCACTCACGTGTCGCGCAGGATCATCCAACGGATCCATTTTCAATTGAAGATGTTGCTCGAGGAATCGCAGATAAATTAATTAGCCGCCACCCACATGTCTTTGAAAACCTTGAAGTTAGCGGCACAGATGAAATCATTGAGAATTGGGAAGCAATCAAGGCGCGCGAGAAAGGTCGAACATCTGCTATTGATGGAATTGCTATGTCGCAACCGGCACTCCCGCTAGTTTCAAAGATTCTCTATCGCGCAGAAAAGTACGATGTTGAAGTTGATCTCCCTGCATTTAATTCAACCGAGGCGGCGACTGATGAATCAGTCGGAGAAGCTCTTGCATCTGTAATCGCTTGGGCTCATGCACATGGTGTCGATCCCGAGAGCGCACTTCGCGCGCAGGCCCGAAAGATGATTGAAAAGATTCAGAGTCAAGAGAAATCAGGCTCATAACGAGTACTGCTGTACGCACGGTAGGATGGGCTCCTGCCCTCAACGTCGAGTGCCCTTTAAAAATTTCTGATTTACAGGAGACACCTCATGGCAATTATCGAAGCAATCGGCGCTCGTGAAATTCTTGATTCGCGCGGAAACCCAACTGTTGAAGTAGAAGTACAACTCGAAGATGGCACGCAGGCTCGCGCTGCAGTTCCAAGCGGCGCATCAACTGGCGCATTCGAAGCTTCAGAACTTCGCGATGGCGATAAGAACCGTTACCTAGGAAAAGGTGTTCTTAAGGCGATCAAATATGTCAATGAAGAGATTGCACCTGCAATCGAAGGTTTTGACTCACAAGATCAGCGCCTCATCGATTCAGAGATGATCGCACTTGATGGCACGCCAAACAAGTCACGACTTGGTGCAAATGCAATTCTCGGTGTCTCACTTGCAGTTGCAAAGGCTTCTGCGGAATCTTCAGATCTTTCATTGTTCCGCTATGTAGGTGGGCCAAATGCACACGTACTTCCAGTTCCAATGATGAACATTCTCAATGGTGGAGCACACGCAGATACCAACGTTGATATTCAGGAGTTCATGATTGCTCCAATTGGTGCAGAGACATTCCGCGAATCACTTCGCTGGGGTGCAGAGATTTACCATGCTCTTAAAGCAGTTCTTAAGAAGCGTGGACTTGCAACATCAGTTGGTGACGAAGGTGGCTTTGCGCCAAACCTAGATAGCAACCGTGCTGCACTCGATCTAATTCTCGAGGCAATTGCAGCTGCAGGATTTAAGCCAGGTTCAGATATCGCACTTGCGATGGATGTTGCAGCTACAGAGTTCCACGAAGGCGGAAAGTACAAGTTTGAAGGATCACTTCGTTCATCTGATGAAATGATCGCGTACTACGCAGAACTCGTTAACTCATACCCAATCGTTTCAATTGAAGATCCACTCAATGAAGAAGATTGGGCCGGCTGGAAGTCAATGACTTCATCACTTGGCTCAAAGATTCAGATTGTTGGAGATGACCTATTTGTCACAAACCCTGTGCGTCTTGCAAAGGGAATCGAAACAGATACAGCGAATGCTCTTCTTGTTAAGGTAAATCAGATCGGAACTCTTACAGAGACTCTCGATGCAGTTGATCTTGCTCACCGTGCTAACTACCGCAGCATGATGTCTCACCGCTCAGGTGAAACAGAGGACACAACAATCGCCGACCTTGCTGTTGCAACTAACTGTGGCCAGATCAAGACTGGTGCACCATCACGTACTGAGCGTGTTGCTAAGTACAACCAGCTACTACGTATTGAAGAGGAACTCGCTGAAGGCGCTGTATATGCCGGACGCCAAGCGTTTCCACGCTTTAAGGGCTAATTAACAAATGGCGCGCAGATCCCCTTCTGGAAAGCGAAAGAAGAGTTACCGTTCGCGGAATCTCAATTTCAATCGCAACCAGGGATCTGGGCGCCTATTTGCAGTTTCTGCAATCTTCTTCATGCTCGCGCTTTTTCTTGCCCCACCTATTAAGAATTACTTTGTACAGCGCGCACAGATCAGTGCACTTCAGTCTCAGTTAAAGAGCGACAATGCTGCCCTTGATGCAGCACGTAAAGAGTTAACTCTTTGGCAAGATCCTGATTACATAAAGTCGCAAGCTCGCGAACGACTTCACTTTGTTATGCCCGGCGAGCGTCAATACATCGTGACAGGTGTGGATGGCGAGAATTCAGATGAAGAAGCGACAACTGATGTTGTGAAGAATCTTCCTGAAGGTCAACCTTGGTATACACGCATGATTGCATCGATTACTGAGGCGGGTAAGCAATGAGCGTTGAAAGCCGCACCCCCACCGAAGCAGATCTGAAAGTTATTGAGAACCAACTCGGTCGCACCCCACGTGATGTTCATGCAATCTCTTATCGCTGCCCTTGCGGCAAGCCTGCCGTTGTTGAAACTCCACCACGCCTAAGCAACGGCGAACCATTCCCAACTTTCTATTATGCAACATGTCCACGATTAACTGCAGCGATTTCAACTCTTGAAACTACAGGGATGATGGGCGAGATGAATCAACGTTTAGAGACCGATGCAGAACTTGCAGGTGCATATGCAGCAGCTCACGATGATTACATCGCTGCGCGTTCAGCTCTGAAGATGGATGTTCCAGAAGTCGAGAATATTTCAGCAGGTGGAATGCCAAATCGCGTGAAGTGTCTGCACTCACTTATCGCCCATTCGCTTTCAGCAGGTCCTGGAGTTAACCCACTTGGCGACGAAGCACTTGCAGAACTTCCTGAGTGGTGGAAGCACCTTTCATGCGAGTAGCAGCCATTGATTGCGGCACTAACTCAATTCGATTACTAATCGCAGATGTCGACGGTACAAACTTTCGCGAAATCGTTCGCGAGATGGAAGTAGTTCGACTTGGCCAAGGTGTGGATAAGACCGGCCAATTCCACCCGGATGCAATTGCCCGCACACTTTCGGCGGTAGATAAATTTGCTCTAGAGATTGCCAAGCGCGGAGTTGAGAAGATTCGCTTCTGTGCAACGAGTGCAACTCGCGATGCAACCAACCGCGACCTATTTATCAATGGCGTTAAAGAGCGCCTCGGCATCGAGCCTGAAGTTATTCCTGGAGAAGTTGAAGCAGCGCTCTCATTCCAAGGAGCAACGAAAGATTTCAACAAGGCAGATGGCCCATTTCTTGTCATCGATATCGGTGGGGGTTCTACTGAGTTTGTATTCGGCACAGATGGCGTTGAATTCGCAAAGAGCATGAATATCGGATGTGTACGCATGTCCGAGCGCCACTTCACTGGCGGAGATGCAGATCCAGGACAGATCGCTGCAGCTATTGAAGATATTGATGAAGCCATCAAGCAGGCCG
>JBFYOX010000031.1:0-3565 GCA_041303615.1 Actinomycetes bacterium | reverse complement strand
AAGAGTGAACCAAAAGCTAATGTGTAGGCGGTAATGACCCACTGCTGATTAGCATCTGAAATTCCAAGTTCTGCCTTCGCGCTTGGGATAGCGATATTCATAATCGAGCTATCGAGGACAAGCATCAATTGAGAGATTGCTACTACGAGCAAGGTTCTCCAACGATCTGGGGCTTGGCCTTTTACATGGCCTTGGGCATCGCGCTTCTGATTTGGCACAGGAAATCTCCAATAAGTAGGTACTGCAATAGTTGATTTAATAAATCAAGACAATCTCTTGAATAGTTCAATTCTATCGGAAGGATTTGGGCTTCTCTGACTCAGACTTGCGGGATAGAATTCTGATATGTCGACTATGAAACCTCGCTCTGGACTCGTCACTGATGGATTAGAACGTGCTCCTGCGCGTGGAATGCTCCGCGCAGTTGGAATGGGCGATGAAGATTGGGTAAAGCCGCAGATCGGTATTGCTTCTTCATGGAATGAAATCACTCCCTGCAATCTCTCACTTGATCGACTTGCAAAGGCTTCCAAGAAAGGCGTTCTTGAAGCCGGTGGATTCCCAATGCAATTCGGAACTATCTCTGTCTCTGATGGAATTTCTATGGGCCACGAAGGAATGCACTTCTCGCTCGTATCTCGTGAGGTAATTGCAGATTCCGTTGAGACCGTTATGCAGGCTGAGCGCCTCGATGGAATGGTCACATTCGCAGGTTGCGATAAATCACTTCCTGGAATGATGATGGCCGCAGCTCGAATCGATGTTGCATCGGTATTTGTATACGCAGGTTCAACTCTTCCAGGATCAGTTGATGGAAAAGATGTCACCATCATCGATGCCTTTGAAGCTGTTGGTGCATGTGCGCGAGGGTTGATTACACAAGATCGCGTCGATCAAATTGAGAAAGCTATCTGTCCAGGCGAAGGTGCTTGTGGCGGTATGTACACAGCAAACACAATGGCAAGTATTGGCGAAGCAATTGGACTTTCTCTTCCAGGTTCCGCGGCTCCTCCTGCAGTAGATCGCCGCAGAGATGACTATGCAATTAAGTCAGGCGCTGCAGTTGTTGAATTGATTCGTAAGGGGATCACAACTCGAGATATTTTGACGAAGAAGGCTTTTGAGAATGCAATCACCATTCTTATGGCCCTCGGTGGATCAACCAATGCTGTGCTTCACTTGCTCGCAATTGCACATGAAGCTGAAGTAGATCTAACGCTCGATGATTTCCACCGTATTGGTTCAAAGGTTCCACTACTTGGCGACCTTAAGCCATTCGGAAAATATGTCATGACAGATGTTGACCGCGTCGGCGGAATCCCTGTTGTTCTTCGCATCTTGCTCGATGCAGGTTACCTCCATGGAGATACTCTCACCGTAACTGGAAAGACGATGGCTGAGAATTTGGCCGATATCAATCCACCGTTTGCAGATGGAAGTGTGCTCTTCCCTGTAGATAAGCCGATGTCGACAGATATCGGAATCACAATTCTTGGTGGATCACTTGCAACTGAAGGTGCCGTCTGTAAAACAGCTGGCATCGGAATCGATACATTTGAAGGACCTGCTCGAGTCTTTGAACGCGAACAAGCTGCGATGGAAGCGCTCGAAAATGGAACCATCAAAGAAGGCGATGTAGTTGTCATTCGCTACGAAGGTCCAAAGGGTGGACCAGGTATGCGCGAAATGTTGATGATTACGGGTGCAATTAAGGGTGCAGGTCTTGGTAAGAAGACTCTTCTACTTACCGATGGTCGCTTCTCTGGTGGATCGACAGGACTGTGCGTCGGACACGTTGCTCCAGAAGCTGTCGACGGGGGACCGATTGCATTTATTAAGGATGGCGATCTCGTTCGTATCGATATTCCTAATCGCACCTTGGATCTCCTTGTAGACCCTGCCGAGCTTGAAGCCCGAAAGGCTGGATGGAAGCCGCTGCCTCATAAGTACACCCGAGGCGTTCTCTCCAAGTATTCAAAGCTTGTCGGTTCTGCATCAAAGGGTGCAGTCTGCGACTAAAGGCTCTGTTGTCTCAAGAATTGAGACCTCTATCTCACCTCTTGACTCATACGCCTAGTGCGTTGGAGAATAGGGTCATGCAATCAACACGTTCTTCAGTAATTTCAGTGGTGGTGATTCGATAGCGCGTGCCTTCAAGTCACGCGCGCCCTCAGATATCTGAGGGTTTTTTCATTTAAGAAAGCAGCAAGCGAAAAGCTAGAAGCAAGATCGAGAGAGAAAGGAGCAAGAAGATGGCGCAACACGTTCCAACAGCGAACGGCACAGAAATGACAGGAGCTACTTCATTGGTGAAGAGCCTTGAAGCAGCTGGCGTAGAAGTGATGTTCGGTCTACCAGGTGGCGCAATTCTTCCTGCTTACGATCCGATCTTTGATTCAACTATTCGCCACATCTTGGTTCGCCACGAACAAGGTGCAGGCCATGCAGCAACTGGCTATGCCCAAGTAACAGGTCGTGCTGGAGTTTGTATTGCAACTTCGGGTCCTGGTGCAACAAATCTTGTAACTCCTCTTATGGATGCTGCAATGGATTCAGTTCCACTTGTTGCGATCACAGGACAGGTTCCATCGGCTGCAATCGGTACAGATGCATTCCAAGAGGCAGATATCCGTGGAATCACGATGCCATTTACAAAGCACAATTATTTGATCACCGATCCTGCTGATATTCCTGGTGCGATTGCTGAGGCATTCCACATTGCAACAACAGGTCGACCTGGTCCAGTTCTAGTCGACGTTGCAAAAGATGCGCTACAGAAGATGACAACCTTCAATTGGCCAACATCAATCAGCCTTGCTGGATACAAGCCGCAGACAACTCCTAACAGCCAAGCGATTACCGATGCTGCTGCGCTCATTGCGCAATCTTCAAAGCCGGTCTTCTATGTTGGTGGCGGAGTCATCAAAGCAAATGCACATAAAGAACTTCGTCAGCTTGTAGAACTCCTTGGCGCACCAGTTGTTACAACTCTTATGGCGCGAGGCGCATTCCCAGATTCACATCCATTGCATATGGGCATGCCTGGTATGCACGGCACGGTTGCTGCAGTGACAGCTCTACAAAAGGCAGACCTGCTCATTACTTTGGGCGCACGTTTTGATGACCGCGTAACAGGAAAGCTCTCTACCTTTGCACCTAACGCAAAAATTCTTCACGCTGATATCGATCCTGCAGAAATCGGTAAGAACCGTCATGCAGATGTTGCAGTTGTTGGCGATGTAAGAGAGACAATCACTGCTCTCATCCCTGCACTTAAGGCTGCTCTCGGAAAGAGCCAGCCAGATCTAACAACATGGCTTCGTCAGATGAATTCGCTCAAAGCGACATACCCATTGGGTTATGACATGCCTGAAGATGGTTCACTTTCTCCTCAGCATGTAATCGAGCGCATCGGAAAGATCTCCGGTACTGACACAATCTTTACTTCTGGCGTCGGACAACATCAGATGTGGGCTTCACAATTCATCTCTTACGAACACCCACGCACATGGCTTAACTCAGGCGGTGCAGGCACCATGGGTTACGGAGTACCTGCTGCAATGGG
>JBFYOX010000030.1:0-4243 GCA_041303615.1 Actinomycetes bacterium | reverse complement strand
CAATTAAATCTGCAACATCCGTCGATATCGACCGCCATAACCTCAAGACTTCAGGTCACATCAAGAAGACAGGCACACACACTGTAAAGGTCTCACTTGCGCACAATGTAGTTGCAACAGTAAATCTCTCAGTCGTCTCTGCTTAATTTCTTTACTCTAGAGAGCCCGTCGCTTAATTGCGGCGGGCTCTCTTCTTATCTCACACTAGCTACATTCCAATTTCGATAAATCTCACTTGGTGAGAAGTTCAGATTTACTTTCCTCCACACCTATCTACGCTTAAATCCCGACCTATCCACCGTTTAGCGGTCTTACCCACATCTTCTCCACAGTCTTTTACACACGAATCAGGGGTTTATCCACATATTCATCCCCAGCCGCCTTCGCTTTTGTCAGTGGTGTAGAGGAAAGTACCGCTCGTGAGCATCGCAGAACTTCCTAATAACTCCCAACGTAACGGGCAGTACAACACCGTTGGCGCAGAGTTCGAGCGAACACCACCTCAAGATCTCCAAGCAGAACAATCTGTTCTCGGTGGAATGCTCCTATCAAAAGATGCAATTGCAGATGTTGTAGAAGTATTACGCGAACGCGACTTCTATCGTCCTGCACATGAACTTATCTACGATGCAATTCTTGATCTCTATGGACGTGGCGAACCTGCAGATGCTGTCACGGTTGCTGCAGAACTTACAAAGCGCGGAGATATTGCACGCGCAGGTGGCGCACCATATCTACATACGCTTATCTCATCTGTTCCAACTGCAGCTAACGCTGGTTACTACGCAAAGATTGTTCTCGAACATGCAATTATGCGCCGCCTTGTTGAAGCTGGTACAAAGATTGTTCAACTTGGTTACGACCAAAATGGTGAAGTCGATGATGCAGTAGATGCAGCGCAAGCAGAGGTCTATGCAGTTACCGAGCGCCGCTCTTCAGAGGATTATGTCCAACTTAATACTCTCTTGCCACAAGCTCTCGATGAGATCGAAGCAATCTCAAAGGGTGTTGGTATTGAAGGAGTCAAATCTGGTTTCCGCGATCTCGATCAACTAACACATGGTTTCCACCCAGGAAATATGATCATCGTCGCTGCTCGTCCTGCAGTCGGTAAGTCAACGCTCGGTCTTGATATTGCGCGTCACGCTGCGATTCACGAGAACCAGACAGCAGTCATCTTCTCTCTTGAAATGTCGAAATCTGAAATCACAATGCGTATGTTGTCTGCCGAAGCGCGCGTTGGCCTTAACAGCATTCGTTCAGGCCAATTGAGCGATGACGAATGGTCAAAGCTTGCACGTCGTATGGGCGAGATCTCCGATGCACCACTCTTTATTGATGATTCACCCAATCTTTCAATGATGGAGATCCGCGCAAAGGCCCGTCGCTTAAAGCAACGCCACGACCTCAAACTCATTGTTATCGACTATCTCCAGTTGATGTCATCAGGCAAGCGCGTGGAAAACCGCCAACAAGAAGTCTCTGAATTCTCACGTCACCTTAAGTTGATGGCTAAAGAGCTCAACGTCCCTGTTATCGCTATCTCTCAGCTCAACCGTGGCCCTGAGCAACGTACAGATAAGCGTCCAATGCTCTCTGACCTACGTGAATCAGGCTCTATCGAACAAGATGCTGACGTAGTCATCTTGTTGCACCGCGATGATATGTACGATTCACAGAACCGATCTGGCGAAGCAGATTTCATCGTTGCAAAGCACCGTAACGGACCTACACGAACAATTACCGTCTCTGCACAACTTCACTTCGCGCGCTTCTTCGATATGGCGCCAAATGTTGGTGCAGGCCGCGACTTCACACAATCAAGTGGTGCATCAACTGATATTCAACCAAGTGCCCCTGGCGATGGCGGTTGGAACGAGTAGTTTTAGCTCGCGACCGTCTTTGCTCGATCAGCCAAATAGATTCCGATCAAAACTACCGATGCACCCATGAGTTGAATAAAATCCCAGCTCTGACTAAACCAGATCCAAGCAAATCCGCCGGCAATTACAGGTTCTAACATTCCAATAACGCTACTTGTTGACGCGGTAAGTAGACGCATTCCTGTAAGTACGCAGAGATAAGGAACCACTGTTCCCAAGAGAATTACATAGAGAATCAATAGCCAACCTGGAAGTGAGAAACCTTCTGCGATTCCGCCCATATCCATCTGCTTTGTAAATACTTCGTAAGGGAAGTTCCAAGGTGGAAGAACAATCATCCAGAAGAGCGATGCAAATCCCATACCGAAGATCAACATCGCAATTGGCTCACGCCCCTTACCAATCTTCTCGCTCATCAAAAAGTAGGCAGCTAAGGCAAATGCGCTACCAAGTGAACCTGCAATACCGATGAGATCGAACTTAAAACCATCCCACGCCTTTGAGACAAGGACTAGGCCGGTGAGCGAGAGTGCAATCGCAACCCACATATCGCGAGCAACGAAACCACTGCGGACAAATTTAATCCAGAGCGCAATCCAGATAGAGGCGGTGAACTCCAAGATAAGAACGAGGCCGAGTGGAACTCCACGTTCAATACCCAAGAAGTAGCCAAAGTTAACGAAGGCGAAACCAACGGTGCCATACATAGCAAGGTATGGAATCTGCGCCTTTGTAATTTTTATAAGGCCCGGGTTCTTGATAAATACATAGATAAGAAGAATGAGGGCAGCAGAGAAAGAACGCACCTGTGCAAGTCTGAAAGCCGGCATATGTTCAAGCACGACAGTTGCCGTGATTCCATTTGCTGAGAAGAAGAAGGCTCCCAGGACAAGAAAAAACTCACCGCGATGTTTTGAGAGCATCAGGTGAGTTTATCTCAAGCTGTGTTTAAATGAGAATTAGAGGTTAAAAAGCAGATTCAGGAATCTCCATAATCGTTGAATCAGTAGCTTCTACAATCTTTCGATCTGCAGTGATGTGAGGAAGTACTGTTGCAACGAAGAACTTTGCCGATGCAATCTTTCCTGTATAGAAATCAGAATCTTTTCCAGCGCCCGCAGCCAGCTTCTCGGCTGCAATATCCGCTTGGCGAAGAAGTAGCCAGGTAATGATGACATCACCAACTGCCATTAGTGCACGTGATGTGCTCAAACCAACCTTGTAGATTTCATCAGCCTTCTCTTGTGAGGCCATTGCATGACCAACAAGTACTCCGATGATTCCATTGAGATCTCCAAGCGCCTTAAGTAGTGCTTGCTTCTCTGCAGCATGGACTCCACCACTTTCAGCAAAAGCTTGAATCTCTTTACCGAGTAGACCTAGTGAGCGACCACCATCTTTAACAACCTTACGGAAGAAGAAGTCGAGACCCTGGATTGCCGTTGTTCCTTCATACAAAGTATCGATCTTTGCATCGCGAACATATTGTTCAAGTGGCCAATCTTGGGTAAATCCTGAACCACCAAATGTCTGAAGTGATTCTGTTCCAAGTAGTGTCCATGATTTCTCTGAACCAAATCCCTTAACTACAGGAAGCAAGAGATCGTTGAGCTTCTCCATTGTTTCAAGCTTCTCGGCATCGCCTGCTTCGCGAGCAAGTTCGATCTCATCTTGAATGGATGCGGTGTAGAGAACAAGTGCTCTCATACCTTCTGAATAAGCTTTCTGGACCATCAGCGAACGACGAACATCTGGGTGATGAATGATTGTGACGCGAGGGCTGGCCTTATCGTTCATAACCTTCATATCGCCACCCTGAACGCGAGTCTTTGCATAGTCAAGTGCTTGTAAGTAACCAGCAGAGAGGGTTGCAATCGCCTTTGTTCCAACCATCATGCGAGCAAATTCAATAACCTTAAACATCTGCGCAATACCTTCATGGACATCACCAAGTAGGTAACCAACGGCAGGTTCCTTCTCGCCGAGGTTCATCTCGCATGTTGCAGAGACGTTAAGACCCATCTTATGTTCAACATTTGTTACATAAACGCCGTTGCGCTTTCCGAGTTCGCCAGTTTCAAGATCGAACATAAACTTTGGAATCAAGAAGAGTGAGAGACCCTTTGTTCCTGGTCCACCACCTTCGCGACGTGCAAGTGTGAAGTGCATGATGTTGTCATAAATATCAGCGTCCCCTGAAGTAATAAATCTCTTTGTACCGGTGATATGCCAGGTGCCATCAGGTTGCTGAACAGCTTTGCTGCGACCTGCGCCAACATCTGAACCTGCATCAGGTTCTGTAAGTTGCATTGTTGCGCCCCAGTGGCGATCAACCATGTGCTTCGCCATCTTCTTCTGAA
>JBFYOX010000029.1:0-4853 GCA_041303615.1 Actinomycetes bacterium | reverse complement strand
ATAGCGCGTTCAACTGAGCGAAGAGAGTTAACGTTCTTTGTCTCAGAACGAGTGCCGAGTACATCTGAGCCAATTGGTTTCAATGAAACGTTTGCATCGCAGCGAAGAGAGCCCTGCTCCATCTTCACATCAGAGACTTTAAGGCCACGCAAAATATCGCGGAGTTCTGCAACGTAAGCCTTAGCTACTTCTGGTGCGTACTTACCTGTACCAGGAACAATCTTGGTCACGATTTCTACAAGTGGAATACCAGCGCGGTTGTAATCGAGCAATGAGTAATCAGCGCCGTGAATACGACCAGTTGCTCCACCTACGTGAAGTGACTTTCCGGTGTCTTCCTCCATATGCACACGTTCGATTTCGATACGGAACTGCTTTGGGCCTTCTTCTGTATCAATTTCAACATCGACATAGCCATCGAAACAGATTGGTTCGTCGTACTGTGAGATCTGGAAGTTCTTAGGCATATCTGGGTAGAAGTAATTCTTGCGAGCAAAGCGGCTATAAGGCGCAATCTTGCAGTTCAGCGCAAGGCCGATAAGAATCGTTGATTCAATCGCTTTCTCATTAACAACTGGAAGCGCTCCTGGAAGTGCGAGGCAGACAGGGCAAGTTTGTGTATTAGGTGCAGCACCGAACTCTGTTGCACATGAACAGAACATCTTGCTATTGGTATTGAGTTCGACGTGAACTTCTAGACCCAGAACTGGATCCCACTTTGCAATTACTTCTTCATATGTTGGAAGTGCCATTAGCGGGCTCCCCCTAGCACTGGTGCTTTGCTCAAGATTGGTGCGCCCCATTTAGAAAGTAGCGCGGCCTCAAGTGCTGCACCTGCTTGGTAGAGACGGTGATCCTGCATCGCTGGTGCCATGATCTGGAAACCAACTGGCAAATTATCTTCTTCTGCTAAGCCTGCAGGAAGTGACATTCCGCAGATACCTGCAAGGTTGACTGGAATCGTTGCAACATCGCCAAGGTACATCGCCATTGGGTCATCAACCTTCTCCCCAATCTTGTAGGCAGTTGTTGGCGCAGTCGGTGAGACCAATACATCGGCCTTTGCAAATGCCTTTGCATAATCTTCAATAATCAAGGTACGAATCTTTTGAGCAGAACCATAATAAGCATCGTAATAACCAGATGAGAGAGCGTAGGTTCCCAAGATGATGCGCCGCTTAACTTCACGGCCGAAACCAGCATCTCGAGTTGCACTCATAACTGCTTCTGCGGATGCGCCATCGACATCACCTGTGCGAAGTCCGTAACGCATCGCATCGAAGCGTGCGAGATTTGATGAACACTCTGATGGAGCAATTAAGTAGTACGCAGCAAGTGCATATTCAAAGCTTGGGCAATCAACTTCAACAATTTCTGCGCCAAGGGATGCAAGAACTTGAAGCGATTCATCGAAGCGCGCCTGAACGCCCTTCTGATAGCCCTCACCTTGCAACTGCTTGATAACGCCTATCTTCATTCCTTTAACATCGCCGCTCTTAGCTGCCGCAACTACCGCAGGAACAGGTGCGTTGATACTTGTTGCATCCTTTGGATCATGTCCTGCAATTACTTCGTGAAGAAGTGCTGTATCTAAAACTGTGCGACCAAATGGTCCTGCTTGATCAAGACTTGATGAGTATGCAATTAATCCATAACGAGATACTGCGCCATATGTAGGACGTACTCCGACAATTCCAGTAAGAGCCGCAGGTTGGCGAATTGATCCACCTGTATCTGAACCGATTGCAAGAGGCGCTTCGAGCGCAGATACTGCTGCTGCAGATCCACCTGATGAACCACCTGGCGTGCGCGTTAAATCCCAAGGATTAAATGTTGGGCCGTAGCCAGAGTTCTCTGTCGAAGAACCCATCGCAAACTCATCCATATTGGTCTTACCCATGATGACAACGCCTGCATCTTTAAGTTTTGAAACGACTGTCGAGTCATAGGGTGGGCGCCATCCCTGCAAAATCTTTGAACCTGCAGTTGTTGGAACACCCTTCTGTGCAAGGACATCTTTCAGTGCAAGTGGAATACCTGCAATCGGAGATAACTTCTCTCCCTTTGCGCGACGGGCATCTACATCTTTTGCTTGTGCAAGTGCACCTTCTGAATCAACATGGAGAAATGCTTTTACCTGGCCATCAACTTCGGCAACGCGATCTAGGTGCACCTGAGTAAGTTCTACAGAAGTTGTCTCGCGCTTTGCAAGAGCATCAGCCATTTGTGCCGCAGTCTTATTGATCATTCTGCTTCACCCAAAATTTGTGGAACTCGGAAACGTGAATCTTCCTTCGCTGGTGCGCCAGAGAGCGCATCTTCAGGAGAAAGGCTCGGCAGGACAACATCTGGGCGCGCAACGTTTTCGAGTGGCTGCGGATGAGAAGTAGCCTTAACGCCTGAGAGATCTAATTCTTGAACACGTGCGACTGCGCCGAGAATCATCCCAAATTGTGAAGATAGTTCGACGAGTTCTGCCTCAGTCATTTCGATTCTGGCTAGGCCTGCAAGCTTTGCGACATCATCGCGGGAGAGGCTGCTCATGTGGGTGAGTGTATAAAAAGTTATCGTTAAGAGCGAATCTGGCCGTTGCCAGTAACAATCCACGTAGTCGTAGTCATTGCCTCAAGCCCCATTGGTCCGCGTGCATGCAACTTCTGATTAGAAATTCCAATCTCTGCGCCAAATCCCATCTGTTCTCCATCGGTAAAACGTGTTGATGTATTGACCATGACGGCAGCGCAATCAGAGAGTGCAATAAAGCGTGATGCATTCTCTTTATTCTCGGTGACGATTGCTTCTGTGTGCTTTGTACCGAAGTGTGCGATGTGATCTGCAGCTGCATCGAGTGAGTCAACGACACCGACATTCATCTCGAGTACGCCGTACTCGGTAGACCAATTGTCGTCGCCAGCAAGCGTTGATTCGATATTGAATTTCTCTGCCACCTTTTGTGCAGTCGGATCTGTGTGAAGGATGACGCCAGCTTCAGATAGAGCCTTAAGAGCCATTGGGAGAAAGATTGGAGCGATCGCCTTATGCACCAGAAGTGTCTCTGCAGCATTGCAGACACTTGGGCGATGTGTCTTTGAATTTATGAGGATTGGTAACGCTTTCTCAATATCGGCAAATTCATCGATATAGACGTGGCAGACGCCAGCGCCTGTTTCGATAGTTGGAACAGTGGCTTCATCTACAACCATACGAATCAGTGCTGCACTGCCACGTGGAATTACGAGGTCGACTTTGCCGCGAGCCGTAAGTAGCGCCTTTGTCGTTGCACGATCTTCGGATGGAACCAATTGAATTACTTCTGGTGAAATCTTTGTCAATGTAAGAGCATCCTTCATGACGTTCACGAGAATCTCATTACTATTGCGCGCAGTTGATGATCCTCGCAACAAAGCGGCATTACCCGACATAAAGAGAATTACTGCAGCATCAACTGTGACATTTGGACGAGCCTCATAGACCATTCCAATTACGCCAAATGGGACCGAGATTTGCTTTAACTCCAACCCATTAGGAAGTGTGGATTTGCGCAGCGTTGTTCCGAGTGGATCCGGAAGGGCAGCAACTTGGCGCGCTCCCCCGGCAATCGATGCGATGCGTTCGGGAGTAAGAAGTAATCGATCCTGCATCTGTGGGTGCATCTGCTCTTTACGAGCGTTGGCCATATCGAGTTCATTTGCAGCCAGGATTTCAGTACTTCTAGATTCGATTGCTTGAGCGATCGCTTCGAGGGCTGCCTTACGTTCAGAACCAGTTGAAACCGAAAGTGTGCGCGAGGCGGTGCGAGCTTTGAGTGCTAACTCGCTGACTAGTGCCTGTGCATCCATGGAATAAGCCTATCGGGAGTTACGATTTCACCGTGCTTAAATTAATCCGCCGGTCAGTCATCGTTCTATTCGTAATCTATCTAGCCCTCTTTGGCCTTACCAAAGCGATTCGCTACCCAGAACCAATTGCCGCAATCAAGCTAGGGCTCGCTCCGGCATCAAAGACACCTGACCTAATGCCATTCCATACCATCGTTGCTGCACCATCCACCTATGCGCCATGGAAGAACGGAAATTCTGAGACAGTTCAGAACGTCAATTACGATGGCAAGAGAATTACATTTGACGAATTTCTAGAGAAGACAAAAACTAACGCATTCATCATTGTTCGCGATGGAAAGATTACTTACGAGACGTATCTCAATGGTAAGAAGCAGAACACAATTCTTCCTTCTTACTCAGTTGCCAAGACCATGACCTCATTAATAATTGGGCAGTTGATCGACGAAGGCAAGATCAAGGAGAGCGATACATTCGTCTCTATTCTTCCAAAATTCAAGGCAGGAACAACTTTCGATGATGTAACAATCCAAGATTTACTCGATATGAACTCTGGAATCGGAGTCTCTGACAATTACCCTGCAGGGCCATCGGGCTGGGGCGTTGCAATCGCACAGCTTTACGCTTCTACAGATGTGAATTGGTGGCTTGAACAGAATAAGAAGATGCGCGAGGAGCCAGGCACATTCCCTGAATATCGCAGTGTGAATACCCAGATGCTAGGAATGATTATTCAGAAAGTTACAGGTCGAACCCTCTCTGAGGAATTTACAGATCGTGTATGGCAGAAGGTCGGCGCCGATTACGATGCAACGTGGAACGTAGATCACAAAGGTGGATACGAGAAAGCATTCTGCTGTTTCAATGCAACGGCACGTGACTATGCGCGCATCGGCCAAGCGCTCATCACACAACAGGGCGAGAAGAATCCCAACGCAATTACAAGCCAGGCTTGGTTAAAGCGTCTATCTACTCCAACTGTCACACTTGATTATGACTGGGGTTATGGCGCAC
>JBFYOX010000028.1:0-5433 GCA_041303615.1 Actinomycetes bacterium | reverse complement strand
ACTCGTCTTATTAAGCGAGTAACTGATGGCACAGAAGTTATTCTTAAAGAGAACGGCAACAATATTTCTGTATCAAACCTACTTCTTGTTGCAACTGAAGATGGTTCAGCGGTAGTCGTAGGCACATTTGTGAATTACTCAGAAGATAAAGATTCTCTCGTTGGGCTCTCAGTCAATGGTGTGCCAGCGGTTATTACTGGAGAAACAACGCTACGTCAGAACGCCCCAATCCGCTTTGAAGGCGATTCAGCAACAACTAAGGGAGTCTTCGACGGTGTTGGAGCAGTGCCTGGGGTAAATGTTCCTTTAACTCTCACCTTCGCTCGCGCAGGTGAAGTAACAAAGAATGTGATCGTCCGCGATAAGCGCGATGACTACAAAAACGTTACTAAGTAACGCTAATTAAATTAAAGGTTATTGCTTACCCTGATTTGCAACGGCTTTAATTGCATCTGATGCAGCTGCAGGATCTAGGTACTCTCCACCCTTTTTAACCGGCTTCAAATCTGCGCCGAGTTCGTAGAGCAGTGGAATACCTGTTGGGATATTGAGCCCCGCGATATCTTCATCGCTGATGCCATCAAGGTGCTTAACCAGCGCACGTAATGAATTTCCGTGAGCTGTAACGAGAACTGTTTTGCCCTCTTTTAGATCTGGGACGATGTTTTCAGTCCAGTAAGGAATCATACGTAAAACAACATCTTTGAGGCACTCAGTGAGTGGAAGATCAGAACCTAAATCTGCATACCGAGCATCAGCATCTTGCGAAAACTCTGAGCCCTTTTCAATTACTGGTGGTGGGGTGTCATACGAGCGACGCCACAACATAAATTGCTCTTCACCGTATTCAGCCAGAGTCTGCGCCTTGTCCTTACCTTGCAGTGCGCCATAGTGACGTTCGTTAAGGCGCCAAGAGCGCTTAACTGGAATCCAGTGGCGATCACATGAATCAAGTGCGAGCTGCGATGTATGAATCGCACGGCGCAAGAGCGATGTGTGAACGATGTCGGGCAAGAGTCCGCGCTCTGCCAATAACTTCCCTCCGCGTGCAGCCTCTGCTTCACCTGTGGCTGAAAGTCGAACATCGACCCAGCCGGTAAAGAGATTGAGGGCGTTCCATTCGGATTCGCCATGGCGCAGAAGGATTAATTTGAAGTTCGACATGTGGCGAATTCTCTCACATTAAATAAGATGTTTGAAAGCTTCTAAATTTGCAAGAGATTCACCGCGACTTACTCGCCATGCCCATTCGCGACGAATTGCATCTGCAAAGCCAAGTTCTAGTAGCGGATTAAATGACGAATCTGAATATTGCAGAACTGAGCCAATCAATCGATCAATCTCTTTCGCATTAACCGCATCTAGCGGCAAACGCCCAACAAGGTAGATATCTCCTAGCTCGTTGATTGCAAAGGCGACGCCATACATCTGAGCGTTCTTTGCCAAGCACCAGGCATGAACCGCATCTACATGAGTATCGGGCTTGCGAATAACAAAGGCATTGATACTTAAAGAGTGATCACCGATGACAAGTGCGCAATGTGTCTGCAACTTAGCCTCACCAGGAAGTGTGACCATGAATGTCTTGCTATCAGCTCTTTCGAAATCTAGATCGTGGGATTGTAAGAAATCTTCAATGACAGCAGTTGGATCTTGTGCCATTTAACCGATGTTCTTCTGTGCTTCGCTACGCGCAGATAAGACTCGATCGTAGATATCGAGGGTTCCGCGAGATGTTGCATCCCAACCAAAGTGCGATGCGTGCTCGACTGCTCCCATGGAAAGCAGTACGCGACGCTGTGGTTCTTGAATCAAACGAGCCAGAACTGATGACCATGCACGTGGGTCGTGGCCATCAACAAGTACTCCAGAGATACCGTCGGCAACTGCAGTGCGAAGGCCACCGACAGCCGTCGCGACAACTGGTGTTCCGCATGCTTGCGCTTCAAGTGCAACTAAACCAAAACTCTCTGAGTAACTTGGCACACAAACCAAATCTGCAGCGCGATACCACTGCGGTAAATCTGCACGTAAGACAGGCGGCGCAAAGCGCACAACATCATCGATGCCAAGCCAAGAAACTAGTTCCTTTAAGCGCTCAACTTCCGATTGATTAGCGCCAGATGCTCCACCAATAATATTTGTCACCAACTTCGAACGAAGATGCGGTGAGTGCTGCACCATCTCTGCAACGGCGCGGATCAATACTTCTGGTCCCTTATGTGGCTGGATGCGACCAACAAAAGTGATGATGTGGGCGTCTTTAGGAAGTCCCACAAATTCACGTGCAGCAGCTTTTCCACTACCCGCAGTAAATACTTTGAGGTTCACACCAGGGCTAACAACCGAAACGTTATCCGGGCACGCTTCATAGAGCGAGACGAGGCTAGCGGCTTCTGCATCGGTATTTGCAATCAAAGAATCGGCTGCGGCAACAACTTGGGTTTCCCCTTGCACGCGAATCATTGGCTCTGGCATTTCACCTTCAGCCAAATTTAGATTCTTAACTCGCGCCATGGTGTGCATCGTGTGTACCAAGGGAATATTGAGCTCTTTCGCAACAGGCATCGCAACTTTGCCCGAAATCCAATAATGCGAATGAATAACGTCGTAATGAGTAGCAACTAATGACTTCTTAAACTCTTCAGATAACGCCGGAATCAAAGTTGGGAGTTGTTCTTTTGTCACACCAGATACAGGTCCAACGTTAAGTTGAATCACGCGAACACCAGGAGATACCTCAACGATATCTGCGACCTCTGTATTTGTTCTGCGAGTAAAGATATCTACCTGCACGCCCATCGCCGCCATATTTTGTGCAGCTTCGCAGACGTAGATATTCATTCCGCCAGCATCGCCAGTACCCGCTTGATCAAGCGGAGATGTATGCACCATCAAGGTTGCGATACGGCGATTACTTCTACTCACCCCTTAAGGGTACGCGCGTTTAAAAGGTTGCGCGAATAGTGCCGATTACTCGCTCGCCGCCAAGCACATTCTCTGCCTCATATGGGCTTTCGATACCAAGGTGCTTTAAACCGGCATGAACAAGAACTCTAAAAGGACGTAGCGAGCCATCAGAGACTTTAAAGACCAACGTGCGTCCATCTGGCATCGATGCAATTTCAACTGCCTCTGCGCCATCTTTCATATAGAGGCCAGGAACAGCTTCAATCATCTGTGTTGTAAGTCGACCTTTACCTGCAACCATTTCAGGAAATGCGCGAGATGCATCGAGGATGCTCTGGTGAATTGGATCTGTTGAAATGGTGATTGCACGAATCGCACGAGCTAAACCAAGTACCGACAATAGGAAGAGCGGAGCACCGCAACCATCTGTTGATGTCAGCGTGATTGATTCACCTGCAAGCGCTTCTAACTCTGCCTTAATAGCAACCTGCAAAGGATGCGCTGGATCTAAGTAATTTTCAATTGGCCAATTATTAATTACACAGGTAAGTAGCATCGCTGCATGCTTTCCGCTGCAATTCATTGCAATACGAGTTGGCGGGTTTTCTCCCCATGCGCGACGCTCTGGTTCGCCAAGTGGCTTATCGAGCATGCACTGCAGCGCGCTTTCATCGAGCTTTGCAATTGCAAGAATCTCGCGCACGGCAGCAATATGTTCTGCAGAACCCGAGTGACTTGATGCAGAGAGCGCCAACAAACGTGGCTCTAACTTCAAACCTGCACGGACCATTGCAGATCCTTGAATACATTTGACTGTAGAGCGCGGAAAGATTAAATGTTCTGAAGTACCGAGTGCGAGATTTACTGAACCATCAGAGTTGAGTGCAACTAAATATCCACGGTGCTCAGATTCAACAACGCCGTCACGAATATATTCAGCTAGAACTGCATCTGACATTTATTCAGCCTGTCGTTCTAGAGTTGACCAGATATGCGCCTGAAGTTCTTGTCCTTCTGCTGCCATGTCATATGCAAAGAACAATTCACCTTCAACAAGGCCGTAGAGACGCACACCTGCTGTAACAATCTTTGCTGTTGGCGCTGAATACCCTTGATCCATCACCAACTGAATTTTTGGACCATCAAATTGTCCGACCCAACCTTCAGAGATTCCGGTGCTATGTGAAATAACAACTTCCAAAACATTATTCGGCTTCACGCGCCAGAAACCAGCCTCGGATGCGGCAGGGCGAATAATTTCTCCTTCTGCATCGATGATCCAAGAACGTGAGTAGTAATTTAAAAATGGGCGTCCATCGTGGTTGAAGACAACTTCGTGGGCATATTCAAAGGTTTCAATCGTTGGATATTCACCACGGCCTTTGCCGCGCCATGTGCCAACCATCCATGCAAGTGGATTGAGATCAGGATGAAGTCCTTCTGGGATTGTGAAGGCCATTAGAGCCTGCCTCTCTTATATGTGCGCCCATCGCGCGCCTGTGATTCTCGGCGTCCTTTGACGCCATAAATAACGAGCCCGATTCCAACTACCATCGCAACAAGTGCAAGAACGACTGTTGTAAAGAGCTCCATGGAGCAAGAGTAACTCTTAAAACTTACGAACGGCCCACATAATTGCAAGGCAAGCCAGCCCCGTAATAAAAAGTTGTCCCATGAATTTCATTTACGCCTCAACGATTATCTGTTGAGAAGCAGCGACGCCCTCTACGGTTAATTCGGCATCGACGGGAGTATTTCGCTTCACAATAGCGAGTGCGATCGGCCCAAGTTCATGGTGGCGCGCAACGGTGCCGAGGAAACCAACTTGGCTCTCGCCGTTCATCACAGCAGAACCAGATGGCGGCATTACAACGGCATGACCATCGAGGTGCAACATCACCAAACGCCGTGGTGGTTTTCCTAAGTTATAAATCTTCGCAACTGTCTCTTGTCCTCGGTAGCAACCCTTATTCATATGCACTGCGCTATGCAGTACGCCAAGCTCATTTGGGATCGCCTTAAAATCTGTATCTATTCCGTGGCGTGGACGGCCTGCAGCTACCCGCTCTGCATCCAGCGCCCATGTGCCAACCTGCATCGCAGTTGAATCGAAGGTTGCCTTCATCTCTTCAAGTTCATTTCGCGGCACCAGCGCAAAGGGCCCACCCACTTCATTTGCAGCTCCTGGTGCGCGCAAGACCGCGAAATCAGGTGTTGCATCTTTGACTTCAACTCTGAGCATAAAGCGCATCTTGTTTAGGTAATTAATCAGACCTTCTGCAAAGTGTGGATCCAAAACAATATAGGTAGCTTCGCCATCATCGACGAGCGAGAATTGATATTCCACATGTCCCTGCGGATCAAGAATCAAAGCAGTTGTCCAGATGCCTACGCCGAAATCAACGAGGTACTGTGTCGTTAAATCGTGTAACCACTTGAGGCGGTCGTCGCCACTAACAGAGATGACGGCAAGGTGTGATAAATCTGCCCACGCTTTTCCTTCAAGAAGTGCTTTCTGTTCCT
>JBFYOX010000027.1:0-6045 GCA_041303615.1 Actinomycetes bacterium | reverse complement strand
CTCGGTCTCTTTGCGATGACAATTAGCGGACATAAAGTTGGGGGACCGCTAGGAATTGGTGCGCTGATCTTGCGCCGTGCAGTTGAGATTCCACCCTTGCTACACGGTGGTGGACAAGAGCGAGATATTCGAAGTGGAACACTTAATGCGCCTTCAATCGTTGCACTTGCTGCAGCGGTAGATGCCAATCTTTATGATGCGAAGAAGGTCGAAGAACTTCGCGACCTATTTGAGGCTGGCGTCTTATCACTTCGCCCAGATGCAGTGATCAACGGCAAGAGCGCGCCGCGCCTTCCAGGAATTTCCAATATCACTTTTCCCGGAACACAGAGCGATTCACTTCTCTTGCTGATGGATTCAGAGAAAGTCTCATGTTCGACAGGTGCTGCATGCACCGCAGGTGTTCATCGACCAAGCCATGTATTGATGGCTATGGGGTTAAGTGATGTTGTATCTCAATCATCACTTCGTTTCTCCTTTGGTTCTACCAATACTTCAGAAGATGTTGCCTATGCCCTCTCAGTTCTGCCAACCGTTATCGAACGTGGCCTGGCTGCAAACGCTGTAGGTAGAAAATGAAGATCATCGCCGCAATGAGCGGTGGAGTTGATTCAGCAGTAGCTGCAGCTCGCGCCGTTGAAGCGGGCCACGAAGTAATTGGCGTACACCTTGCGCTCTCATCTAATCCGCAGAAGTACCGCAGCGGAGCACGTGGATGCTGCACCATTGAAGATTCACATGATGCGCGACGGGCCGCAGATGTCATCGGTATCCCTTTCTATATCTGGGATATGGCAGATGAATTTCACGAAGGTGTTGTAGAGAATTTTATGAGCGAATATGCAGCAGGACGCACTCCAAACCCATGCCTTCGATGCAACGAGAAGATTAAATTTGCTGCTGTTCTAGATCGTGCAAAAGCAATGGGTTTTGATGGCGTTGTTACAGGACACTATGCGCGTACTCAGGAAACATCCGTTGGTCGCACACTTCACAGAGCAGTTGATCCGCTTAAAGATCAGTCATATGTTCTTGCAGTTCTCAATCGCGAACAAATCAATGGCGCAATATTTCCATTAGGCGATACCGAGAAAGTTGATATTCGCAAAGAGGCAGAAGCTCGCGGGTTGGCAGTTGCCCAAAAACCAGATAGCCACGATATTTGTTTTGTTCCATCAGGTGACAACGCTGGTTGGTTGCGCGATCGATTAGGCAGTGAAGTCGGCCCGATTGTTGATCAAGATGGCACCAAGATTGGCGAACATAAGGGTGCATACACCTACACAATCGGTCAGCGAAAAGGTTTGGGACTTACCGTTCCAACTGCTGATGGTTCTCCTCGCTTTGTTCTCAAAATTGAACCTGTAACAAATACCGTTGTCGTAGGAGCGCGAGAAGATCTCGCCGTGACTTCGATGCGCGGTGAAAAGCAGATCTTCTGCGGCCCTGAAATCGGGGCAGCCCCACTTCGCGGTTTTGTTCAGGTTCGCGCACATGGCGCAGCACTGGATTGCACTTACTACCTTGATAACGGACAGCTCGTTGCAGAGCTCGATTCTCCTTTACTGGGGCTTGCGACAGGCCAAGCAATGGTTATCTATGACGGCGATCGCGTTGTTGGTTCAGCGACCATCTGCGAGACAGCATGACAAACGCCGCGCGCCACAGGATTACCGAACTTACCGCCGAGATTCGTGATCACCAATTTAAATATTATGTTTTAGATGCTCCAACAATTACAGATGCACAATTCGATACGCTCCTTAAAGAGTTGCAGGCGCTTGAAGCCAAGCACCCAGAACTTCTCGAACCAGATTCACCATCTCTTGGCGTCGGAGGGGGATTTGCAACAACCTTCGATCAACACGATCACCTTGAGAAGATGATGAGCCTTGATAACGTCTTCGATGAAGATGAGCTCAATACCTGGTTTGATCGAGTTGAAAAGGATTCACCTTCACCTGAATATTTATGCGAACTTAAAGTCGATGGCCTTGCTATCAATCTCTTATTCGAGAACGGACAACTTGTACGAGCTCTGACTCGCGGTAATGGCACAACGGGTGAAGATGTCACTCTCAATGTAAAGACAATCAAAGGACTTACACATACTCTGAAGGCGGCTAAAGTCCCGTCACTGATTGAAGTTCGCGGAGAAGTCTTCCTTCCAGTAGATGCCTTTAACCAACTCAATGAAGAGCTTGAGGAAGCTGGCAAGCCACTCTTTGCCAATCCCCGCAACTGTGCAGCAGGATCATTACGTCAGAAAGATCCACGAGTTACCGCTTCGCGCGCCCTCGATCTCGTCGTACATGGTGTCGGTGCAAGCGAAGGTATCTCTTTTGCTTCCCAATCCGATGCTTACAAACAACTTAAAGCACTGGGTCTACCGACATCTAGCCGCTTTAAAGTCTGCAAGAGCCGCAAGGAAGTTCTTGCATTCATAGAAAATTACAATATTCATCGCCACGATGTTGAACACGAGATTGATGGCGTAGTTATCAAAGTAGATAATCTTGCAGAGCAGAAGAAGTTAGGTTTTACATCTCGCGCACCCAAGTGGGCGATTGCATATAAGTATCCACCTGAAGAGGTAACGACAAAGCTTCTAGACATCAAAGTCAGCGTTGGACGCACAGGTCGCGTTACACCATTTGCATTTATGGAGCCCGTTAAAGTTGCAGGATCGACAGTTACCAATGCAACGCTCCATAATCAAGAAGAGATTGAACGTAAAGGTGTCCTCATTGGCGACACAGTCATAATCCGCAAAGCTGGCGATGTCATCCCTGAGGTTCTTGGCCCCGTCTTAGATAAGCGCACAGGAAAAGAGAAGGCTTTTGTAATGCCGACTCATTGCCCAGAATGTGCAACTGAGCTTCGTGCAATTACAGAAGGCGATGTTGATATTCGCTGCCCTAATACTCGCAGTTGTCCGGCGCAGCTTCGAGAGCGCATCTATTACATCGGCTCACGTGCTGCTCTCGATATCGATGTTCTGGGTTATGAAGCAGCAGTTGCGTTACTTGCCGACAAGATCATTACAGATGAAGCAGATATCTTTTCGCTGACCGAAGAGAAGTTGATGAAGTCGCAATTCTTTACCAAGAAAGATGGCGGCAAAGGAAAGAATCTCGAGAAGTTACTGGAATCACTCGAAGCTGCAAAGAGTCGCCCGCTATGGCGCACCATCGTGGCGCTCTCTATTCGCCATGTTGGCCCGACAGCAGCCCAAGCACTTGCGACAAATCTGGGAAGCATGGATGCAATCTCTAAGGCGTCAGTTGAAACGCTGTCAGAGAT
The DNA here is from genome assembly GCA_041303615.1 of Actinomycetes bacterium. Lineage (GTDB taxonomy): Bacteria > Actinomycetota > Actinomycetes > Nanopelagicales > Nanopelagicaceae > Planktophila. The sequence continues at coordinate 2,742 of JBFYOX010000027.1, read as the reverse complement.
TGATGGACTTGGAGATGTGATTGCGCAATCAGTTGTTGAATGGTTCGAAGTGGATTGGCATCAGAGAATTATTGAGCAGTGGAGCAGCGCTGGCGTCAGTATGGTTAATCAGAAAGCAGCAGAGCTTCCACAAACACTTGCAGGTTTAACCTTTGTAGTAACCGGAGGCCTTGAAGGATTTACCCGCGATTCGATTGCAGAGTCGATCACCGCTCACGGCGGGAAGGCATCATCTTCGGTCTCGAAGAAAACTGATTATGTATTGGTGGGCTCAGAGCCTGGTTCTAAGATGGCTAAAGCTCAAGAGTTAGGCGTCACAATTATCGATGAGGCGCGCTTTTTAGAACTTCTCGCAGGTAAGTAGTAATCTTTCGCTCATGATTAATCTTGCATCTGAGGTAGTTCGCGAACTTCCAGTTCCTCCATATGTTTTCGGACTCATTGCATTCGCAACACTCTCTTTTCTTCTGTACATCACACTTCGCCTAGATAAGTAATTGCCTTGAAAGTTGGGCTTTACGGCGGAACATTTGATCCCATCCATAACGGCCACATTCGCGTTATTGAAGAGGTAATCTCAAAGAAGATTGTCGATCGCTTACTTGTCGTACCTGCAGGCGAGCCTCGTCTGCGCGAGACCGGACCTATTGCAACAGGAGCTCAACGCCGTGCAATGTGCCAATTGGCGGTAAGTGCACTGCCTACCGAAATCTCATCTCATGTAGAAGTAAATCCGATTGAAGTTCTTCGCCAGGGGCCAAGCTATGCAATAGATACCGTCGAAGCTATTGCTCAGACCTATGAGGGAGCAACAATCGTTCTCATCCTTGGTACTGACGCCTACGAGAAGATTGACCAGTGGCACCGGGCAGATGAGTTAAAGAAGATGGTCGAATTTCTAGTTATAGATCGTCCAGACTTTCCGGGAACACACAACATCGAACTCAATACAATTGCCGTATCGGCGACAGATATTCGCGCTAAGAAATCAGATCTAATACCGGCAGCAGTTGCTGCATATATAAAGGAGCAGAACCTCTATGCCAGCAAGTAAAGCATGCGTTGAACGCACCCAAATTGCTGCACGCGCTGCTGCCGATAAATTCGGTAGCGAGCTTGTCGCTCTCGATCTATCTGACCAGAGCGTTCTCAGTGAGGTCTTCCTTATTGTTACTGCGACAAACTCAAAGATGATTGGCTCAATTGCCGATGAGGTGGAAGAGAAGCTCCGCCTTGCAGGAGATAAGCCACTTCGTCGCGAAGGTACTGATGAGTGGGTGCTTATCGATTACTCGGATTTAGTTATCCATATTCAATCAACAGAGCTTCGTCGTTACTACATGCTCGATCGCCTGTGGAATGACTGCCCTCATATCGAACTCGACATCGTTAAAGAAGAGGCTGCTCGTGGGTAACCAAGTAATTCTTTGGCGCCATGGCCAAACAGATTGGAACGTAGCCAATAAGTTCCAGGGACATACAGATATTCCATTAAATGAAGTAGGAAAATTTCAGGCATCACATGCAGCTCCTATCTTGGCTTCGATGAAGCCGACCATGATGATTGCAAGTGATCTAGGTCGTGCACAGAACACAGCACATGAACTCGTGAAATTGACTGGATTAGATGTCACAACAGATGCACGTCTGCGCGAAACCAATTGCGGAAATTGGGAAGGCCTCACTGGTGATGAGATTCGCAAAGTAGACCTCGATAATTTACGTGAATGGTCGATGGGTGGAGATAACCCTGCTGGCGGAATCGGTGAACGCCGAAGTGAAGTCGGTGCTCGTGGCTTTGCTGCAATTATGGAATCACTCGATGGAAAAGATAATCAACGCCTCGTTGTTGCAACCCATGGTGGAACAGCTCGAACAATCATTGGCACATTTCTCAACCTTCCGATTCCATTCTGGTCTCGTATTGGTGGACTTTCTAATGCACAGTGGTCGATTCTTGAAGAGTCGCCAAAGGGCTGGCTATTAGTTGAACATAATGCGGGATCGATTCCAGAGCCTGTCTTTGGCGAGGAATCCGGCGGAGTCGTACCTGATTCAGTGCGGTAAAGTACGCATTCGTCTTGGCTTGTAAAAACTTTGACGGGGATATGGCGCAATTGGTAGCGCGCTTCCATGGCATGGAAGAGGTTAGGGGTTCGATTCCCCTTATCTCCACGTGAGTACAGAACGCGAACACGCGGCATACGACTTTGCATACGTGCAAGAGAAGTGGCTGCCGATTTGGGACAAGCTCGAACCATTTAAATCTGGTCGAGCAGATGACCCACGCCCAAAGAAGTATGTACTCGATATGTTTCCATATCCATCAGGTGATCTTCATATGGGTCACGCTGAGGCGTATGCACTTGGTGATGTCATCGCTCGTTACTGGATTCAAAAAGGTTTCAACGTTATGCACCCAATCGGTTGGGATGCATTTGGTCTCCCTGCAGAAAATGCCGCAATTAAGCGCAATGAAGATCCACGTATCTGGACCTATGAAAATATTGCAACGCAGAAGGCATCGATGCGTCGTTATGCCTGTTCCTTCGATTGGGATCGCGTCTTTAATACATGCGATCCCGAGTATTACAAGTGGAACCAATGGTTATTTACAAAGCTTCATGAACGTGGCTTGGCTTACCGCAAAGATTCAGCGGTTAACTGGTGTCCAGGGTGCCAGACAGTTCTTGCCAATGAGCAGGTAGTTGCAGGGCTCTGCGAACGCTGTGATTCTGCCGT
>JBFYOX010000026.1:0-6053 GCA_041303615.1 Actinomycetes bacterium | reverse complement strand
AAATCCATGCATTGTCACGCCGGTTGCAACTCGAATTCCGATAGCAGCGATCTTGCGATCCCCACGTGCATCTTGAATCCACACACCGGATCGACCGGAGATTCTGCTGGCGGCTATTCCAAAATAGCTACATACATCAATGAGGGCTGCTTCTATTTCTCGGACAAAACCCACAAGTTCATGTGGATTAGCTAATTTAATAATCGGATATCCGACGAGTTGCCCCGGACCGTGCCAGGTAATCTTGCCGCCTCTATCGACATCAATAACAGGAGTTCCATCTGTTGGCTTCTCTTCGGTCGATGTTCTCTTGCCGGCCGTGTAAGTCGATGGATGTTCAAGAAGTAGAAGTGAGTTTGCTCGAGCACCGGTGGCAACTTCAGAATGTATTTTTCTTTGTAATTCCAGTGCGGTGAGATATTCGACAGTGCCAAGGCGCTGCAGATCGAGCGCTTTGAGAGAAATATCCGCTCCAAGGGGAGCACTTGCTACAGGCACAGGTACAGCCTAAAGGTAGGCTTGCCCCCTAGCCAATCGCATCTCGATCCATCCCATTTCGCGTGGGGCAGCCTGAAAGGTATTACTTATCCATGTCTCTAGCCTCAACACGAAATAACCGTAAACCCTTCGCACTTGCGATGCTCGTGGTCATCAGCTGGTTCGTCATAACCGGCTTCTTCGGTCCGCTCTTCGGCAAACTCACCTCTGTTCAAGAGAATAACAACTCTTCATTCTTGCCAAAGGGCGCAGAAGCGACACAAGCCGCCGACCTTATTGAGGGATTTTCAGATAGAGAAGGTTTCGCCTTCCCGACCTTGATTCTCTTTGAAGGCAAGGTAACTCCTGAAAACCTAGCTGCAATTAATCAGCATATGGCGGGAGTCGGCGAACTTACTATCGGAGATACAGATAAGAAGATTTCAGATTTTCTAGCGCCAGATCAGGCTATTTCAGTATTCCCATCTGAAGATGGGAAAGCGATTCTTGCAAATGTTCCACTCGATGGAAATTCAATCTCTGAATTACTGCCTAACGAAGAACCTGTACTTCCTGCAATTGTCGAAGCTCTTCGCGAAGATGTAGAACCATTAGCCGAGGCAAATGGAGTTAGTCACTATGTAACTGGACCTGCGGGGCTTCTTGGCGATCTCTTCGGCGCATTTGGAAGTATCGACTCAACACTTCTTCTGACAACTTTGGCTGTTGTGGCTGTCATCTTGATCGTCGTTTATCGCTCTCCAGTTCTTTGGATTATTCCGCTCCTTTCGGCGCTATTTGCACTTTCAACCGCGGGTGGAATTGTTTATCTCCTTGCTAAGGCGGACATCATCGATGTCGATGGTCAATCGCAAGGAATTCTCTCAGTTCTTGTAATTGGAGCTGCAACTGATTATGCGCTTCTATTAATTGCTCGTTATCGAGAAGAGTTGCATCACCATGCCAATCGCTTTGATGCAATGCGCGCTGCGTATAAGGGAGTCTGGGAGCCGATCCTTGCCTCAGGTTCTACCGTTGCGATTGCGCTATTGGTTCTGCTCTTTAGCCAGTTAACCAATACAGCTGGGCTAGGGCCGATTGGTGCAATTGGAATCGTAGTTTCGATGTTCACAATCCTCACTTTACTTCCTGCACTACTTCTTCTCTTCGGCCGTTGGATCTTCTGGCCACGCGTTCCGCAGAATGATGGCGATGATCATGTACTTGAAGGAATGTGGTCAAAGGTCGGCGATAGCATCGGACGCAACCCACGCAAGGCATGGGTTATCAGCGGTTCAGTTCTATTGATCTTTGCCTTTGCATCAACGACTCTGAAGGCAGATGGCATCGGAACTGTCGATACCTTCACCGGAAAGCCAGAGTCTGTCGTTGGTCAGAAGTTATTGCTCAAGCACTTCCCAGGGGGAGAAGGTGACCCAACACAAGTTGTTGTAAGCGCCGACAAGATCGAAGCTGTGACCGCTGCCCTTACAGGTGCGCCAGGAGTTTCATTTATTACTCCAGCCCTTGACGGCCTTCCAATTCCGGGAAAGCCAGCTCCTACAGTGAAGATTGTCGATAACAAGGCAATCTTAAATGTAACTCTAGATGCAGCCCCCGATAGCGTAGAAGCTGGAAACGATATTCCTGAATTAAGACGCTTAGCGAAAGAAGCCGATTCCACTGCGCTCATCGGCGGAACTAGCGCTGTTTATTACGATGTTCGTCAAGCAAATGATCGAGATAACAAGACTATCATCCCAATTATCCTTCTCGTCATCACATTAATTCTCGGAGTGCTCCTGCGAAGCATCTTGAGCGCAATCGTTCTACTGGGAACCGTTGTTCTCTCCTTCTTTGCAACACTCGGAGTCTCTGCCTTGGTCTTCAACCACGTCTTCGGATTCGCAGGGGGAGATAACTCATTCCCACTCTTTGCATTCATCTTCCTTGTCGCACTCGGCATCGATTACAACATCTTCTTGATGTCACGTGTCCGTGAAGAGTCACAGAAGATTGGCACCAGAGCAGGCGTCATTAAGGGCCTTACTGTCACAGGTTCGGTTATTACATCTGCAGGAATTGTTCTTGCAGCAACCTTTGCGGTGCTTGGTCTTCTGCCTCTAGTTCCACTTGCGCAGCTCGGCTTCGCAGTTGCCTTCGGTGTACTCCTCGACACAATCATCGTTCGATCAATCTTGGTTCCGGCGCTCGTTCATGAGATCGGTCCGAAGATCTGGTGGCCATCGAAGCTTCAAAATAAGTAAGACGGCAAATGGCTAAACGCGCATGAGAGTTGGAATCGCAGGTTATGGCTTAGCGGGGCGCTCCTTTCACGGGGCGCTCCTAAAGTGTTGCGGTTTCGAAGTCAGCGCAATTCTGACAACAAATGCTACGCGAGCACGTCAGGCGAAAGAAGATTTCCCCACCGTCAAAATCGTTGAGAGCGTGGAAGCGCTCTTAGCGTGCGAACTCGATCTCGTAGTTATAGCTACGACAAATGATGTTCATGCATCGCTTGCCATTGCATCCATTAAAGCTGGAGTTCCAGTTGTAGTAGATAAGCCCTTTGCCAGAAATCTGCGCGAGACGAGTGAAGTTCTGCAAGCTTCAACTGATTCTTCAACTCCCGTCACCGTCTTCTTCAATAGGCTCTGGGATTCAGATACTTTGACGATTAAGAAAGTTTTAAGCCAAGGTCTCATCGGAAAGCCATTTAGATTTGATTCGCGATATGAACGTTTCCGCCCGACGATCTCACCAACATCATGGAGAGAAAGTACGAGCCCAGAAGATGGTGGGGGGCTGCTACTCGATTTACAGACGCATCTTCTCTCTATCGCTCTTCACCTCTTTGGAGATTCAGAGATGACTTACTCAAGTATTCGAGATATTCGAGGTAACTCAGAAGATGATGTCGCTCTGGCGCTTGGTCACAGCTCAGGAGTCGACTCTTATCTTGCAGCAAGTGCAATCTCTGGCGCACCAGGGCCACGTATTCGCCTTCTGGGTTCAGAAGGGGCACTTGTTATTGATGACTTAGACCCACAAGAACCGTTGCTGCGATCAGGACAGTTGCCTGAGAATGGGATTTGGACTCTGCCAACATCTTCACGCGCATTTTTGCATCGAGGCGATTCCGTAGAAGAAATTGCTGGAGCGCCTGGCAATTACGGATATTTCTATCTTCAAGTTAAGGGCGCGCTAGCGGGTGAGAATGATTGGCCTATTTCTCACGAGGAAATAATCGCGGTCGCAGAGATGATTGATAAAGCACGTGAAATCAATGTCAGATAAATCTGTTGTTGTTATTGGCGGGGGATTAGCAGGCTTAAGTGCCGCGCTGACGTTGCAAGAAGCCGGACGTCAGGTCGAGATATTTGAAGGTAGCGATCGTGTTGGTGGACGTGTCGCAAGTGATCACATCGACGGATTTATCCTCGATAGAGGATTTCAACTTATTAATGCGAATTATCCTGAGCTCCAACGACTCGATGTCGTCGATGAACTCGATTTTCAAGCGGCGAGCCGTTCGATTGATATCTCACTTGGGGATAGGCGTTACTCGCTGAGTGATCCAAGGCGTAACCCATTCATGGCCCTGAATTCGAAGACAGGAACGCCCGTCGAGAAGTTAAAGTTTGCGCAGTATCTAATTCACTCTGCGCGTAATGAAAACTCCGTTGAAGCAGAACTCGATGGTCTAGGGACTCTCTATACCCGAGTTCTTCGCCCATTCTTATCTGGCGTCTTTCTGGCCGAGCCTAAGCAGATTGGTGCAGTACATGGCAAGGAGCTCATCCGCTCATTCATCTCGGGAAAACCCGGATTACCTCGATTAGGTGCCGGAGAGCTTCCTGCAATCCTGGCAAAGAGAATAGAAACCATCCATCTCAACTCTCAAGTTGATTCAATCGCAGAATTTTCTGGACGCGAAGTGATTGTTGCAACGGATGTAACAACTTCTGCTCAACTTCTCGATATTCCAAATGTTCCAAAGTTGGCATCCTGCACGACCTGGTATCACGAAGTTCCATCAGATTTCTCAGATTCAAATAGATTGCTGTTAGATGGTGAAAAGCGCGGCCCAGTTTTGAACTCGATTGTGATCTCTAACTTCGTGCCTTCTTATGCTCCAGTTGGACGTTCGCTTTTATCTACGACAACGATTGAACACACATCTGAATCTGAGGTTCGAAGACACTTGGCTCTTCTTTGGGGGACAGAATCCCAATCATGGCCTTTGATCGCAAAGTATGAGATTCCTAAGGCGCTACCGATTTTTGCTCCTGGAAGTTCTCTGGCGACAACATCCAAGATTAGCGATGGTGTATTTATCGCAGGTGATTTTAGAACTGCATCTTCGCAAAATGGAGCGCTCTTATCTGGACGCTTAGCTGCGCAAGAATTACTTCTAAAGTAATTTACTCTTCAATAAGAGCACTGAGTGCAGTTGTTACGTGGGGGTAATCCCAAGTGAAGCCCGCATCGGTGAGAACTTGAGGAATAACCTTCTTACTTCCAAGAATCTCACTCGAGAATCCGCCTAAGGCAATCTTTAAAGCTAGAGCAGGAGCTGGAAAGAGTGCCGGTCTGTGCATGGCGCGAGCTAGTGCAGATGTAAATTCCTGATTGGTAACAGGATTTGGCGCAGTGAGATTTACAGGACCTTCAACCTTGCTGTCGAGAATAAAAGAAATTGCACGAATGACATCGTGCAGGGTTATCCAAGACCACCATTGTTTCCCTGATCCAAGTTTTCCGCCAAGTCCCAAGCGGAATAGGGGGAGCATCTTTCCCAAAGCCCCACCGGTTGGATCTAGAACTAAACCTGTGCGTATCTTTACCGTTCTTACAGGTGCAGCTAAATCTGCTGCGCCTTCCCATTCGCGGCATACTGCAGCGAGAAAATCTTCACCGACAGAGTCGGTTTCGACGACTGCGCGATTTCCAGATTCGCCATACCAGCCGATCGCACTTGCTGAGATAAATACCTGGGGCTGAATTTCAGCAACAGCTTTTGCGATAGTGGTTGTGCCTAGAAGGCGTGAATTGAGAATCTCTGACTTGTACTTCTTGCTCCATCGCTTATCGCCAACACCAACGCCTGCAAGGTGAATGACCGCATCAACGCCACGCAGGGCTTCAATATCAACATAACCTGTTTGTGGCTCCCACTGAACTTCATCGCTTGAGATAGCAGGTCTACGAACCAATCTCTGAACAGTGTGTCCCTCTGCTTTGAGATGCCCGACAAGTGCAGTGCCAATGAGGCCTGACGCACCTGTAATTGCAATTCTTTGATGAAGTGACATCTATTTAAAGTCCGAGATCTGCTTCAAAGGCTCCGCCTTCGAGACGCTCTTTGAGAGTCACAAGGAATCGAGCGGCATCTGCACCGTCAACGACTCTGTGGTCGTAAGACAGACCGAGATAAACCATTGAGCGAATCGCAATTGTCTCGCCACCATCTTCACCCTTGACCACCATTGGACGCTTAACAACTGCACCGAGACCAAGAATTGCAACCTGTGGCTGATTAATGATTGGTGTATCAAAGAGCGCTCCACGAGAAC
>JBFYOX010000025.1:0-8318 GCA_041303615.1 Actinomycetes bacterium | reverse complement strand
CACTCTTTGGACCGATTCCAGGAAGGCGACCAAGAGCATCGATGAGGTCTTGGATTGCGCCTTCGTACATTCCGGTTGACATCAGTCGTGTGTCGTTTCGCTAATGATTGTTGCGCCGAGTTCTGCCACAAGAAGAGCCGCACCTGATAGCTGGGTCTTATCTGTTGGCGCCTCTGATGTGCGAACTGCACGCGCTTCTGGGGTTGAAGTTGTATCGATACTTGGATCAACGGTGACTTCAATCTTGCGATCGAGGCCTACGACTTCAATAAAAGCTTGGCGCAAGATCTCGTCTGATTCGCTGCGCACAAATGAATCACGCGCACCAGAATTTACGATGCCGATAGTGATGTTCTTATCGTCAACGCCGAGAATCTGCGCACTTGCGGAAAGCAGTGACCATGTGAGGCGGCGGCGCTTCTTCACGTTCTCAATAACATCAGGCCACAACCTACGTAACCCTGCAATGTCCATTGTGTCGATGCGAGGCTTAGCCGGCTCAGAAGCTTGCTGAGGAGACTCGGATGCTTGACTTGCAAAGCTACTCGCTTCGCTCACAACCTTTGCGCCGTCAACATCCTTCGTCGATTTAACTGGTGCACGTTTCGCTTCTGCAGTCGCAGGGCTCACGTAGTCAGCAGGGTCAACTTCTTTGACGAGCTTTGAATCTGAGTGCGAAGAGGGCTGACTCAGGGGAGTATGTGAGCGAAGCGAGTTACTCGCCGTGTCATGCCCTTGAGCAATATTTCCGACGCGTTCGAGGCGTTCGATGCGAGCGAGAAGTCCTGATTCGCTGGCGTCGCCGATAGGCAAGAGGATGCGGCCGCAGATGAGTTCGAGAATTAATCGAGGCGCTGTTGCTCCACGCATTTGAGTAAGGCCCTCTGCCGCAATATCTGCAGCGCGAGAAAGGGATGCTTGTCCGATGTTCTTTGCTTGTACGCGCATTCGTTCGAGTTGATCATCTGGAAGTTCACGCAAGATGCTGTTGGCATTTGTTGCCTCTAGCGCATCGACAATCATTAAGTCGCGCAAGCGTTCGAGTAAATCTTGTGTGAAGCGACGTGGATCGTGTCCTGATTCAATGACGCGATCAACAGTTTTAAATAACGTTGCACCATCGCGAGCTGCAACTGCATCCATTGCATCATCAAGCAACGCACCGTCTGTGAAACCAAGTAGCTGAATTGCGATTTCGTAGCTAACGCCATCTTTTCCAGCACCTGCAAGTAGCTGACCAAGCACCGAGAGAGCATCGCGAACTGAGCCACCTGATGCACGAACAACTAGTGGCAGTACGCCTTTAGCAACCTTTACACCTTCGGATTCGCAGATGCCTTCAAGGTGAGTTGTAAGAATTCCTGGTGGAACAAGTCGGAACGGATAGTGGTGAGTACGTGAACGGATAGTTGAAATCAACTTCTCTGGTTCAGTAGTAGCAAAGATAAAAATTACGTGGGGAGGTGGTTCTTCAACAACTTTAAGTAAGGCATTTGCAGCGCCCGGCCCAAGCTGGTGAGCCTCATCAATGATGTAAATCTTGTACTTGCTCTGCACTGGTGCAAAGAATGCTTTGTCGCGAAGATCGCGTGCATCGTCAACCAAACCGTGAGTCGCTGCATCGAGTTCAATAACATCGATTGACCCTGGACCATTTGCAACTAAATCTTTACATGATTGGCACTCGCCACATGGATTCGGTGTTGGACCTTTTTCACAGTTAAGTGAGCGCGCCATGATGCGAGCGCTAGAAGTTTTTCCGCAACCACGCGGGCCGCTAAATAAATATGCGTGATGTGTCTTTCCTGATTCGAGCGCATTTGAAAGTGGAACAGTGACATGTTCTTGGCCGATGACATCTGCAAATACAGAGGGGCGATACTTTCGATATAGCGCTAAAGACATTTCATCTACTCTCTTGATCCGTCGCGATTCAATTCACTTCTAATTGACCGCGACTATCGATTCGGTTGTACTGCTAGATTTCTTGGGACCTCCGGTGCACCCGTCAGAGCGTACCTACCCTTGCTGTATTCCTACCCTGGGGGAGTTCAGCACGATGGCGTCGCACCGGAGATCTGAGCCAATCTTAGGTGTCGAGGCTGACCTTGGGCACCGTTACTCTTGGCCCGTTGGTAGCTCTCGCGGGCAGCCAGCGCTGGAGGATTCGCATAGCGGCCGAGTGCGCACGCTTGGAAAGCGTGTATAGGGAAACCTATCGAGGGTTCAAATCCCTCATCCTCCGCTCTTACTTCTTAGGTGCTCGTTCTAGAAGTGCATAGACCACAAGCCCCACGATTGCGGCTGTTGGAATGCTGATATCTACATCGCCAACAGCCTGCGAGATTGGGCCAACGTAATCAACCGATGAGATTCCAAAGATTCCTGTGACGCTTCCAAGAATCCAGGCAATGACCGCCTTGAAATTCCATCCGCCTGTAAACCAGTACGCACCGCCAGTTGTTCGGCGGTTAAAGATCTGGAGCGCCTCTTTATCTACAGAACCCCTTGAGCGGTAATAACCAAATATCGAAATCGCAAACCATGAAGTCGCAAGACATGTCAGGAATAGTACAGAGTTTGTCACCGCGACTTCTGCGTCGTAAATGAATTTCCCTATAAAGACAAGTGCAGTGCTAAGGGCTGCGACAAGTGCTGTTGATTTCAAACGTGAAAGCTTCGGCAAGATTGCATCGAGATCAAGGCCCATGCTGTAAAGATTGATTGATCCCTGGCCGAGGCTGCCGATAAATCCAATAAGCAGCAATGGAATAAGAAGCCATGATGGAGAGTTGGCCACAAAACCTGATGCAAATGAGTTCTCGTCAAATGCCGCGACCGCAACGAATGCCCCGAAGAGAGTTGGGATGCTTAGCCCCACAAACATTGCGATGAAAGTGCTTCTTACAACCTCGCGAGATGAGTGAGATTTATCAGAGATGTATCTGCTCCAGTCACCTGTCTGTGTGACAAATGAGATTGGACCAGCAGCACCACAAGTGAGTGCTGCAAGAATCCAAGTCGGTGTAAGCGTTCCAAGTGCATAAAGTTCAGGATCTCCTGCATATGCAGGATCGAATGCGTTCCATAGGGCGATGATGCTCAGTACAACAAGAATTCCCATAAGTGGTGCGACCCATTGATTGAGAGTAATAATCCACTTATATCCAAGGATTGCAAAGAGAACGATTGCAATTGCAATCAGTGCAAAACCGATTCCTACAGTTGTATCGCTCTCTTTTGAATCTGTAATGCGCGCCCAGCCAGCAGAGAGTGTTTCTCCCCCGGTCCATACAGTGAGGGCTACATATTGAATGCAGAGAAGTAAACCGACAAAAGACGCGACGAGGCGACCACGCACACCGAAGTAAGCGCCGGATGAAACTGAGTTATTTGTAGCTGCTCGCCAACCGAGAAGTGATGAATAACTGACAAAGAGACTTGCAACAAATGTTCCAACGAGAATTGCAGATACCGATTGCCACCATGAAAGACCGTAGAGAACAGCTAGCCAACCAAAGACCATGACAGAAAGAGAGAGGTTACTTCCGACAAAGATCGAAATGATGCTCGATGGCTTTGCAGTTCTTTCGCTATCAGGGACGGTATCTACACCTTGAATCTCAATTGAGTTGCTCATGTGAAAAGGGTAGAACTTTTCTTACGATTTTTAAATAACCCTAAATCTCCACCCCGATGTACTTGGTCTGCAAGAACTCGTGCACGCCATCGAATCCGCCTTCGCGGCCCAAGCCTGATTGCTTAACTCCACCGAATGGGGCTGCCGGATCTGAAAGTAGACCACGGTTGATGCCAACCATTCCTGCTTCGATACCTTCTGCAAATCGAATTGCGCGTTTTAGATCTTCTGAATACACGTAACTAATAAGCCCGTACTCAGTGTCATTGGCAAGCTTGAGAGCTTCTTCATCTGAATCGAAGAGAACTACTGGGGCTACTGGTCCGAAGACTTCATTGACAAGAATTTCATCATCTTTAGAAACCTCAAGAACGGTTGCAGGATAGAAAGCACCAGCACCTTCAGGAGTTGTTCCGCCAAGATGAACCTTTGCTCCGCGAGACTTCGATGCATCAACAAGTTCTGCAATCTTGTTACGTTCCTTAACAGAAACACTCGCACCGAGCTGGGTTCCTGCTTCGCGTCCGACGCCCATCTTGAGGGCTGCCATCGCCTTTGCAAACTCTGTAATGAACTTGTCGCCGATTGAACGAGCCACATAGATGCGGTTTGCTGCAGTGCATGCAGCGCCACCATTGCGCATCTTTGCCATCATCAAACCTTTTACAGCTTCTTCGATATTGGCATCGTCGAGTACAACAAATGGTGCATTGCCACCAAGTTCCATAGAGCAACGAATAACTTGATCTGCAGCTTCCTTGAGAAGAATCTTTCCGACTTGAGTTGATCCAGTAAATGAAAGATTTTTCACACGAGGGTCATGAAGTACTTTGCTAATTCCAGGACCTGATTGCGCAGGCAGAATTACATTGAGAACACCTTTTGGAAGTCCGCATCTTTCGAGAATATCTACGATTGCGAGCGCAGTTAGTGGAGTCTCTCCTGCTGGCTTTAAAATCATCGTGCAACCTGCAGCAACTGCTGGACCAATCTTGCGAGTTGCCATTCCTGCCGGGAAATTCCAAGGCGTAATGAGCAGCGAGACACCGATTGGTTGGTGCGTTACCAAGATTCTTTTATCGCCAGCTGGCGCCATTCTGAAATCACCAGAGATGCGAACGGTCTCTTCTGCAAACCATCTAAAGAACTCTGCTGCATAAATTACTTCACCCTTTGCATCAGGAAGCGCCTTGCCATTTTCCTTTGAAATGAGCTCAGCCAAATAATCAGCCTCGGCGATCATCATTTCGAAGGCTTTACGTAAAATTTCACTTCGGACACGAGGGGCGGTCTTCGCCCAAGAAGCTGCGGCGCGGTCTGCAGCATCGATGGCGGCTAGGTTCTGTTCATCGCTCGAGGTGGGTACGGTGGCGATTGCCGAGCCATCACTGGGGTCAATGACCTCTAAAGTCCCGCTTCCATCGACCCATTGACCATCTATATATAACTGTGTGCGCATAAGATAAGCATACTTACGAGATATGAATTGCAAAGGGAGCTGTCGTGGCTAAGTCTTGGACTGATGGAGCGCCCGAACCTTCTGCATTACATGCAACTAGCAAGATAAGAGATCCCCTTTTTTACTCTTTGAAGAGAAGGCTTTTAGGCGACCCTCTAAATCGACATAGCCTTGGGAACCAACGTCTAAGCAAGAGATATGCGTATGGAATTCTCTCTTCAGACTGTATTTCATCATCGGCCTACGGGGGCGAGCAGATTCTTATTGCTTTAATCCCCGCATTTGGTCTTGCTGCATTCACAATTTTTCCGCCAATTGTTGGTGTGATTTTATTTATGCTCCTAGTTATTACCTTCTCTTACAAAGATGTAATTTCCACTTATACAAAATCTGGTAGTGCCTACGTTGTCGCTCGAGAGAATTTTGGGAAAGTCACCTCTCAAATAGCAGCTATCGAGTTAATGTTTGGTTACATCATTACTGTGGCCATCCAATCAGCCGCCGGTGTTGCCGCAATAATTTCAACATTCCCAGAAATTAATGACTACAAAGTTCATTTGACTCTTCTAATAATTCTCATTCTTACTTTTGTAAATCTTCGAGGGGTTAAGGAAGCTGGGTTGGTATTTGTAATACCCTCATATTTATTTATTTTCTCCATGCTCCTAGTCTTTGGATTTGGTCTTTTCAGATATTTCACTGGCACGCTTCCCAGTTACCAAACTGATACTGAAGGTTTAGTACCCATAGGAGAAAGCCAGGGGCTTTTGTCGGTCGCTGCCGTGCTTCTGATCTTGAAGGCTTTCGCAAATGGAAGTGCATCACTAACTGGAATTGAGGCCATCTCAGATAGTGTTCCGCTTTTCAAATCCCCAGAACATGTGAATGCAAAAAAAGTTCTGATCTTAATGAGCGCCACGCTAGCAGCCCTTATAGCGGGAATAGCGTGGCTAGCAAAAGAGACGGTAGCGGTGCCCTATGCAGATGGCACACCAACAGTTATTTCACTAGTTGCGAAAGCTGCACTTGGTGAAAACTTCCTAGGCGGTGCCCTCTTTGTCTTAACCCAACTCGGAACTATGTTAATTCTCTTTGCAGGAGCAAATACTTGCTTTAGCGCTTTTCCAAATATGGTCAACATTGTTGCAAGGGATGGTTTTTTGCCCCGACGCTTAACTCAACGTGGCCACAGATTAGTGTTTTCAAATGGAATTTTCTTTATTTCTGCGGGCGCTTCTATTCTTGTGTTAGCCACAGGCGCAAGTATCACCACTCTTGCAGCGATTTACGCGCTCGCGGTCTTTATCGGGTTTAGTCTCACCAGCCTAGGAATGACCAAGAAATCATGGTTAACGTCGCGAAAAATTCTCGATAGGAAAGTCCTGTTGCACGGTCTAACAGCATTTCTTTCAGTTGTAACCGTGTTAGTGCTTTCATCTTTTAAATTTACTGAAGGAACTTGGATTGTCGTAATCGGCACTCCGTTTGTTGTCTGGCTAATGCTTCACTTTAATCGTCAGTATCAGCAAGAAAAGGGAGCGCTAGCCGTTGAATCTTCTGGCGAGCGAGCCACATCGATGGCGAGACATAACGTCAGCGTATTTGTCGATAGCGTGGATCTCGCCACAATCGCTGCAATTCGTTATGCTCGAAGTCTCAAACCGCACAAAATTAAGGCTGTGCATTTCGTAATTGACGATTTAAAAGCAGAAGAAATTCGAAAAATTTGGTCTGAACAACATGCTCTGGAAGATATTCCTCTGGACTTCATTGATTGTCCTGACCGTCGGCTGCCGAATGCAGCTCTAGATTATGCAATTCGAGTTATTGAAAAACCTGATGTAGAACTAACAATTCTCTTACCTCGACGCTCTTACTCCCGATTCCTCGGACGGTTGCTCCATGATCAAACCGCTGAAGAGATTGCAGCACCAATCTCACAACTGGAACGGGTGGTAGCGACGATTGTTCCTTTCGACGTCAACAGAATTACTTCAAGAAAAAATCTAATTGTAAATCGCGATATCACGATTTCTTCAGAGGCTGCTTCTGAATTACCTAAAGAACCTCGGCTTTCGCCTAAAGAAATTGCTCCGATCTCGCACTACGCAGAAGATGTGACTCCTATTGAGAAAGTAGAGTGGCGTAAGCGCTCTATGGTTCACGGTCGCGTTACCTCAATCTCAACAGCTCCACGAGGATCAGCTCCAATGCTTCAGGTAGAAGTTTGGGATGAGACAGGTGGAATTACTCTAAACTTCTTGGGCCGCCGCGAAATTGCAGGTCTTGAAGTGGGCATGGAGATGCGCGCTGAAGGTATGGTCGGTGAAGAAGATGGTCAGTTAACTATCTTGAATCCATCGTACGAATTACTTATCTGAGAAGAAATCCTTCAGTAAAGCTGCACATTCATCTTCAAGTACTCCTGAAGTAACTTCTACTTTAAATATTGAACGAGGATCTCTTAATACATCCCATACTGAACCCACCGCGCCAGCTTTCTCATCCCACGCGCCAAAGACAAGTTTAGATATTCGGGATTGAGCGATCGCACCCGCACACATTGCGCAGGGCTCAAGGGTGACGATGATTGTGCAGCCATCGAGTCGAGAATTTTGAAGACGATTGGCAGCGCTTCGGATTGCAACTATCTCAGCATGCGCCGTCGGATCGTTATTGGCTTCTCGCTCATTAAATCCTTTTCCAACGACAACGCCATCCTTATTGATGATTACAGCACCAACAGGTACATCACCTGCAGAAAGTGCACTCTTAGCAACGGTGAGTGCGTCACGCATTAAATCTTCTGAATTCATTGTTGGATTTTCTATGCTTCCAATATTTCTGCGAATTGATCGCCAAACCCCAAGCGGTTTGCAATTGCCTCAAGAATTTCATCCGGGAAGAGATCTGCATCATCACATAAGGTTGAAAGTTCCATCTGCGCTAATCCGAGATCAGTGAAAATATCGAGATCACCGGTTGGAAGTGGTTCATCCTCTTCATCTGGCGCGTCGATATCAGCTAGCTCTAAAAATTCTGCTGCCACTTCATAATCAAGTGCTGCTGAAATATCACTTAAAAAGTATTTAACTTGTGTTCCAAGAACACGGATTGCCATAAAGAATTCTTCATCAATTGCAATGAGGGCTACTGCGCCGCCATTTGTCTGCTGTTTCTTAAGCCGTTCGATAATGTGAGTTAGGTCATCTGGATCGG
>JBFYOX010000024.1:0-10361 GCA_041303615.1 Actinomycetes bacterium | reverse complement strand
GATCGAATGGATATTGAACGCGAACGCGGAATCACAATTAAGTCTCAAGCAGTTCGCTTGCCATGGCGCAGCGGTCTTGATGGACAGGAATATGTCCTCAATATGATCGATACACCAGGGCACGTCGACTTTACCTACGAAGTTTCACGTTCTCTTGCTGCATGCGAAGGTGCAGTTCTGCTCGTCGACTGCGCACAAGGCATCGAAGCGCAGACTCTTGCAAACCTTTACCTTGCAATGGAGAACAACCTCACGATTATCCCCGTTCTTAACAAGATTGACCTACCTAATGCTCAACCTGAAAAGTTTGCTGCAGAGCTCGCAGGTCTTATCGGTTGCAAGGTTGAAGATGTATTAAAGGTTTCAGGTAAGACAGGCGATGGCGTTGCAGATCTTCTAGATCAGATCATTGCTCAGATTCCGGCACCAGTTGGAGATCCTGATGCACCTGCTCGAGCATTGATCTTCGACTCTGTCTACGATGCATATCGCGGCGTTGTTACCTATGTTCGTGTAGTCGATGGTCGCATCAATCCACGCGAACAGATTCAGATGTTCTCAACAGGTGTTAAGCATGAAGCTCTTGAAGTCGGCGTTATTTCTCCTGAACCACTTCCATCAAAGGGACTTGGCGTTGGCGAGGTAGGTTACTTAATTACCGGCGTGAAAGATGTTCGCCAGTCTCGCGTCGGTGACACCATTACAAATTTTGCTCGTCCAACAAAGGAAGCACTCGGTGGATATAAAGATCCAAAGCCGATGGTCTTCTCGGGCCTATTCCCACTCGATGGCGCAGATTTCCCAGTACTGCGCGATGCACTAGAAAAGCTTCAACTTAACGATGCTGCACTTGTCTACGAACCGGAAAGCTCTGCAGCACTTGGCTTCGGATTTCGCTGCGGCTTCCTAGGTCTTTTGCATATGGAGATTGTCCGCGAACGCCTAGAGCGCGAAGCGAAACTTAACTTGATCTCAACAGCGCCAAACGTTGTTTACCGCGTCACGATGGAAGATGGCAAAGAGTTTGTTGTTACCAACCCGTCAGAATTTCCTGATGGAAAGATCAATAACGTTAAGGAACCGATCGTAAAGTCAACGATTCTGGCTCCTTCTGAATTTATCGGCACAATCATGGAGCTCTGCCAAGAGCGCCGTGGCGTCATGCTTGGCATGGATTACATCTCTGAAGATCGCGTTGAAATTCGCTACACGCTTCCTCTTGCTGAAATCGTCTTCGACTTCTTCGATCAACTTAAGAGCCGCACACGCGGATATGCTTCCCTTGATTACGAAGAGCTCGGCGATGAAGAAGGAAACCTCGTGAAGGTCGATATCTTGCTACAGGGCGAAGCAGTAGATGCATTTAGCGCAATTGTTCACCGCGATAAGGCGTACTCATACGGCGTGATGATGACCGGCAAGCTACGCGAACTCATTCCACGCCAACAGTTCGAAGTACCAATTCAGGCTGCAATTGGCTCACGCATCATCGCTCGCGAATCTATTCGCGCGATCCGTAAAGATGTTCTTGCAAAGTGTTACGGTGGAGATATCTCACGTAAGCGCAAACTTCTTGAGAAGCAGAAAGAAGGAAAGAAGCGCATGAAGATGGTGGGACGCGTTGAAGTTCCACAAGAAGCATTCGTTGCAGCCTTGGCGACAGATGCTGATATCGAAAAGATTAAAGCAGCTCGCAAACTCGAAGGCTAAGGCGATGCTCTCGTTCTACGTCCATATCCCATACTGCGTGCGACGATGCGGTTACTGTGATTTCAATACCTACACACCATCGGAGCTTCAGGATGGCGCATCCCTTGAGATCGTCTCTGGCGATTACATCGATGCAGTACTTAAAGAACTTGAATTCGCACCGAATGTTGAATTAGTTCCAACAATCTTCTTTGGTGGTGGAACTCCATCGCTTCTGCCACCTAAGGATTTAGGTCGCGTTATTGCTGCAATCAAGGCGCGTAATGGCCTAACTGAAGATTGCGAGATAACACTTGAGGCAAACCCGGATTCGGTAACTGCCGAGAAACTGAGAGAGTTAATCGCTGTTGGATTTAATCGCATCTCATTTGGAATGCAATCATCGAACCCAGAAGTATTGAAAGTTCTCGATCGCACGCATAATCCAGAGAATGTTCGCAAGGCTGTCGAAATGGCACGTGCAGCAGGTTTCTCATCAATCTCCGTTGATCTTATCTACGGCGCACCTGGTGAATCACTAGGGGATTGGGCGAGCACAGTGAAGGAAGCGCTATCGCTGGATACCGATCACATAAGTGCTTATGCCTTAATTGTTGAAGAAGGAACGAAGTTAGCTGCGCAGATTAAACGTGGTGAATACACAATGCCTGATGATGATTTGATGGCAGATATGTACTTGCTCATTGATCAGCAAGCACTGCAAAAAGGTATGAAGTGGTACGAACTCTCTAACTGGTCGAAGCCAGGGCATGAATGTCGCCACAACATTGCTTATTGGAAATCAAATAATTGGTGGGGCCTTGGTCCTGGTGCGCATTCACATATTGATCAGAAACGATTCTGGAATGTAAAACACCCCAACGCTTACAAGGAGAAAGTTTTTGCTGGTCTTTCTCCAGTTAAAGATTCTGAAATGTTGAGCGATGATGAGAAGAAATCTGAATACATCATGCTCGCTATTCGAATGCCAGAAGGCGTTCGTAAAGCCGCTCTTACCGTTGCGCAATACGAGCGGACAATGGAGTACATCAAGAGTGGACATGTCATTGAATGCGATAATTCGCTAGCCCTGACCCCAAAGGGTCGCCTGATTGCAGACCGCCTTACTCATGAAATGCTCCGCTAGCCTGCTAGCGATAAGATTGGCAAACTATGACAACTGATCGCCGCCTCGAGATTCTTCGAGCAATCGTCGACGAATATGTCGAGACTCAGGAGCCTGTAGGTTCTAAAGCGATTGCCGACAAGCGCGCTCTGGGAATTAGCCCTGCGACTATCCGCAACGAGATGGCGATACTTGAAGATGAAGGCTTGATTACTCAGCCACATACAAGCGCTGGACGTATTCCAACTGACCGCGGCTACCGGCTCTTCGTCGATAAGTTATCTGCGATTAAGCCACTTTCAACTGCCGAACGTCGTGCGATCGAAACTTTCTTAGCTGAATCTCTCGATATTGATGATGTCGTGAAGCGCAGCGCAAAGTTGTTGGCAGATATCACCAAGCAGGTAGCTGTCGTTAAATATCCAAAGTTTGGCGATTCATCGAGCCGCGAAATGATGGCTATATCAGGTACTGCAAATCTTGCGCGTTCGGGTGAAGATTTGGGAACAACATTATCTCCAATCCTTGAAGCCCTTGAAGAACAAGTGGTTTTACTTCGTTTGTTAAGCGATGCGCACCCAACTGTCCATGTGACTATCGGAAGCGAACAACAAGATTCGAACTTACAGACAACTTCCCTTGTCACAGTGGGTTATGGCGCAGATCCAGCGATGGGATCTCTTGGCGTACTTGGTCCAACACGTATGGATTATGCAGGTTCGATTTCAGCGGTCTCTGCTGTAGCTCGTTACGTCGGTCGCTTCATTGCAGAAAGTCCTAAGTAATGGCTGATTACTACGACTTACTAGGCCTTGATCGCAGCGCTACTGCCGATGAGATCAAGAAGGCATATCGAAAGATTGCTCGCGAACTTCACCCAGATGTCAATCCAGATCCTGAAGTACAGAATAAATTTAAAGAAGTTACCGCTGCCTATGACACATTAAGTGATCCGCAGAAGCGCCAGCAATATGACATGGGTGGCCAGGGCGGCTTTGGTGGATTTGGTGGTGGCTTTGGCGGCGGCGGATTTAGCGACATCATGGATGCATTCTTTGGTGGCGGAGGAAATCGCGGACCGCGTCCACGTATGCGTCAAGGACAAGATGCACTTATTCGCATTGAAGTAGATCTTCATGAAGCATGTTTCGGAACAGAGCGCGATATCACTCTTGAATCTGCAGTTGTCTGCGAAAAGTGTGAAGGCCAAGGAACTGCAAACAACAGCGCACCTTCAATGTGTCCTGTCTGTAAGGGTCGCGGGGAAACTCAATTTGTCCAGAAGTCTTTCCTTGGTCAGGTCATGACATCGCGACCATGTAATAACTGCTCTGGTTATGGATCTGTCATTACAGATCCTTGCCGTGAATGTGCAGGAGATGGCCGTGTACGTGCGCGCCAAACAATCAATATTAAAGTTCCAGCAGGTGTTGAAACTGGTAACCGAATTCAGATGGCTGGACGCGGAGAAGTCGGCGCAGGCGGAGGACCAGCAGGTGATCTCTATGTAGAGATTGTTGAATCTGATCATGAGTTCTTACTTCGCGATGGCGATAACTTGCACGTCGCGATTGAGGTCTCATTCGCCGCTGCATCCCTCGGCACATCCGTGATGGTTGAGACTCTCGATGGACCTGTTGAAGTAGTGATTAAGGCCGGAACCCAGAGCGGTGCGACGATTCCCGTGCGCGGCAAAGGCATGACGCGACTACGCACTACCAACCGCGGAGATTTGATTGTTCATGTCGATGTTGCAACCCCAAATAAGCTCAACCGCGAACAAGAGAAGCTTCTCAAAGAGTTTGCTCAATCTCGCGGCGAGAAAGAGGGCGAAGTAAAGATCAAGGGCCATAAAGAGGGTCTCTTCTCGAAGTTCAGAGATGCCTTCGGTCGATAATGCTGACACTCTTCTTTGTTCAGGATCTTCCTACAACTGTCGGTTCTCTCTATGACTTTCAGAATGAAGATGCCCTACACGCGGTGCGCGTTCTTCGCACAGATGTGGGGGATATCTTCAATCTCAGCGATGGAAATGGATCTTGGTCGAAGGTAATTGTGCGCGAGGCAGCGAAGAAGTCACTACGAGTAGAAGTTCTCGAAAGTGGCTTCGAGGAACCTTTAGCTCAGTCATTTACTGTTATTCAAGCAGTTCCTAAAGGTGACCGCATTAAAGAAGCTATTGAACTCTGCGCTGAAGGTGGCGCCGATCGCATCGTGATGTGGAAGGCTGCACGAAGTATCGGAAAATCTGAAGATAAGCTTGAAAAGTTACAAATCACAGCGCGTGAAGCAAGTAAGCAATCACGTCGCTTTAGAATTCCATCGGTTGTTGGTGTAGCAACTACAGAAAATATTATTGATGAGATTGCCAAAGTAGATCTTGCAATCGTTTTGCACGAGTCAGCACTTGTTCCGATTTCTCAGGTAGTTATTCCAGGAGCGAAGAAGGTTGCAATCATCATTGGACCTGAAGGCGGGCTCACCGATGAGGAGGTAGATACCTTTGCAGCCGCTGGAGCCAAGGTTGCGCTCCTTGGTCGCCCAGTTCTGCGCTCAGCGCATGCCGGATTAGCCGCACTTTCTGCCGTCAACACCGCACTCTCCGTGTGGTGAATTCACCTTATTAACGATAGATTTTCAGTTATATGGACCGCCTCTTAATCACAGTCCCGCCCGCCATCCCGATGGTCTCTCTCGTCGGAGTCTCTGATGCAAATATGTTGGCGATCGAGGCAGCTTTTCCATCAGTTAATGTCACAGTTCGTGGAAATGAAATCACTCTTCGCGGCCCACATATCGATTGCCTGGCACTTGAAAAACTTTTAACTGAGATGATGGTCGTTATTCGTTCCGGCCAGAGCCTCACAGTTGATGCAGTTACACGCAGCATTGCGATGCTAGAGGCAGAACCAGTTCAACATCCTGGCGAAGTTCTCTCACTCAATATCGTCTCTAACCGTGGTCGCACAATTCGCCCTAAGACTGCGAACCAGAAGCTCTACGTTGATGCAATTGAAGAGAACACAATCACCTTTGGAATCGGTCCTGCCGGTACCGGTAAGACTTATCTTGCAATGGCGAAGGCTGTTGCTGCTCTGCAAGCGAAGAAAGTCAACAGAATTATCTTGTCTCGCCCCGCAGTTGAAGCGGGTGAAAAACTTGGATTCTTGCCAGGAACTCTCAATGAGAAGATTGATCCATATCTTCGCCCACTCTTTGATGCTCTTCACGACATGATCGATGTCGATGCGATTCCTCGTTTGATGCAGACCGGCGTAATCGAAGTTGCACCGCTGGCCTTCATGCGTGGCCGCACACTCAATGATGCATTTATCATCTTGGATGAAGCGCAAAATACAACGCCAGAACAGATGAAGATGTTCTTAACTCGCCTCGGCTTCGGTTCGAAGATGGTTATTACCGGCGACATTACCCAGAACGATCTACCAAATGGTCAGCGCTCAGGACTTGGAATTATCAAAGATATTCTCGATGGCGTCGATGACATCTCCTTCATGGAACTTACAGCTGAAGATGTTGTTCGCCATCGCCTTATCGGAGATATCGTGAAGGCATATGACAATTACGATGCAACTAAATCAGTTCCTCGTCCATTGCGCAGCAACTAATACCTACTATGACAATCGAATTAGTTAACCGTTCTGGCGCGCTCGTGCCAGATAAAGAAATTACCTCTCTCTTAAATTACGGCATTGAATACATGGAGCTCAACCCAGAGTGCGAAATCTCTTTAAGTTTTGTAGATGTGCAAGAGATGGAAGAACTGCACATTAAGTGGATGGAAGAAGACGGACCAACAGATGTCCTCTCATTTCCTATGGATATGCCTCAGGGTAAAGATGATGTCGTCACTTTAGGAGATATTGTGATTTCTCCTGCAGTTGCTGCAAAGCAGGCGAGAGAGGCTGGCCATAGCGTTGAGCACGAGATCTATATCCTGGCGACTCACGGGTTACTTCATATCTTGGGATATGACCATGCAGATCCAGATGAAGAGAAGGTTATGTTTGCACTACAAGAGAAGATAGTTAAAGAATGGGTGGAACGTTGAACACAGTTCGTAAAAATATAAGCCTTGGTCTCGCCTTTATCTACACACCAATTGCCAAGGGTGTCATCGCACTCGGAAATTTGATTACACCGGATAAAGGTTTCCAATGGGGACTCTTCACTAATGAGAACGAACTCCGCGAGTTAATGGATCACGCCCATGATCGCGGCTTAGTTGAATCTGATGAGCATGAGATGTTGCAGAATGTCTTCGAACTCGGAGATACATTGGTGCGCGAGCTCATGGTTCACCGCACAGATATGGTCTGGATTGAGAAAGATAAATCTCTCCGTCAGGCGCTCTCGCTTGCCCTTCGTTCTGGATATTCACGAATTCCTGTAACCGGCGAAAATATTGATAACGTCATTGGAATTGCATATGTAAAAGATCTTGCAAAGCGTGCACTAGATCACCACGAGGCAGAGACAAGCGAAAAGGTTGAGCAGCATATGCGCCCTGCTGTCTTCGTTCCTGAAAACAAGGAGGCTGCGGAGCTTCTGAAAGAGATGCAGCGAGATCAGATTCACTTAGCTATCGTCGTCGATGAGTACGGTGGAACTGCAGGAATCATCACTATTGAAGACATTATTGAAGAGATTGTTGGTGAGAT
This sequence comes from Actinomycetes bacterium, assembly GCA_041303615.1. Taxonomy (GTDB): domain Bacteria; phylum Actinomycetota; class Actinomycetes; order Nanopelagicales; family Nanopelagicaceae; genus Planktophila. The sequence continues at coordinate 2,864 of JBFYOX010000024.1, read as the reverse complement.
CGCCGATGAATACGATGATGGGGTAGAAGAGTTCAATTGGATCTCCGAGACAAAGGCCCGTGCAAAGGCTTCAATGCATATCGAAGATTTAGCAGATGAGCTTAAGATCGAGATCGACCGCGAAGAGTTCGATGATGTAGACACCATTGGTGGCTATATGGCCGAGAAATTAGGGCGCGTTCCTATCGCTGGCTCGACCATCAACTTGCATGGATTTTCCATTACATCAGAGCGTCCAATCGGACGTCGACGCAGAATTAGCTCCGTTATTGTTGAGCGCCTAGAGCAGGAGGTCGATGAACATGAATAATCCAGAAGATCTCAAACTTGTCACTCTCGCTTCATCTACTCTTGCCCGCAGCCAAGCAAAGCAAGCTGCAGCGCTACGCGATACAACAGGACGCACTTATGTCGCGATCAATGTTGCTACCCCATCTCTGCAATTAGATAGCCTTCAAGCAGTCTTAACAGTTGCTCTCGCATCGGGAATTACAGGAATTGAATCGGTAGTGACCGTGGGGGAGAAGCCAGCTACTTCTCACCTCATTACTGAATTTGCTCCAAAAGCTACTGTTTTCTATACAGATTCCAACGGAGACCATCACCTTATTTAGGCACGATTTAGGTATTGCTCGCGGCGAAAGATAAGATTGCCCAATGCGCGTAGTTAGATTTTCGCCTCAACCAGATGCAGGTCTAGGTACAGACCCACTCTTTGGAATCCTCGAAGAAGATAATCAGATTTCAATCATCTCCGGCGATCCGATCTATCACGGCATCCAGAAGACAGCGGCAAAGGTAGAACTCACCAAGGTTCGCTTATTGGCTCCGGTTATTCCTCGCTCAAAGATTGTCTGCGTTGGAAAGAATTATGCAGATCATGCAGCAGAGATGGGTAGCGCTGTTCCTGAAGAACCAATTATTTTTCTGAAGCCAAATACATCTGTTATTGGACCAGGAGACACAATCGTCTGGCCTGCAATGGCGCCATCCATCGACTATGAGGCAGAGCTTGCAATCGTTATTGGTCGCGTCTGTAAGGAAGTTCCAAAAGAGCGCGTAAAAGATGTGATTTTTGGATACACGATGGCAAATGACGTTACTTCTCGCGAACTTCAAAAGCGCGATGGACAGTGGATGCGTGCGAAATCATTCGACACCTTCTGCCCAATTGGTCCATGGATTGATACAGAGTTCATTCCTGGCACTCAGCGGATCTCAACAACGCTCAATGGCGAAGTAAAGCAAGATGCGACATTGAGTGAGATGATCTTTAAAGTCGAAGATATTGTTCACTTTGTCACTCAAGTAATGACGCTTCTTCCAGGGGATGTCATCATTACAGGAACGCCAGCTGGAATTGGCCCAATGCCCGAGAAATCTACTATTGCAATATCTATCGATGGCCTTGGCCAACTAACAAATAAGGTGAGCGCCCGACCATGACAGCGAGAAAAGTAAAAGTTCGTTTTGCACCATCTCCGACAGGTGATCTACACGTAGGAAATATCCGCACAGCCCTCTTCGATTGGGCATATGCACGCCATACAGGTGGCACTTTCTTATTCCGTATCGAAGATACAGATACCACTCGTGTTACAGATGAATACATCCAGGCAGCAATCGATACCTTAAAGTGGCTCGGACTTGATTGGGATGAGGGCCCAGAAGTCGGCGGCCCTAACGGTCCTTACCTTCAATCACAGCGTTTAGATATTTATGCAAAGTGGGCGCAGACTTTTCTTGATCAAGGCGATGCTTATCATTGCTACTGCTCACCAGATGAACTTGAAGCTGTCCGTGAAGAGCAACGGAAAGCAAATGTTGCACCAGGTTACAACGGACATTGCCGCGACTTAACTGCCGATCAAATAGCTGCATATAAGGCGCAAGGACGCGAAGCAGTTGTACGTATGCGCATGCCAGATGGAACAACAACATTTACCGATGAGATTCGTGGCGATGTCACCTTCGATCATAAGTTCGTTCCCGACTTCGTTATGGTCCGTGCAGATGGTTCACCGCTCTACACACTTGCTGTCGCTGTCGACGATGTCATGATGGGTGTTACCCACGTTCTACGTGGAGAAGATTTGCTTTCATCAACGCCACGTCAGATCCGTGTTTATCAGGCGATGGGCGTTAAGCCTGAGGATTTCCCTGTCTTTGCCCACCTTCCCTTTGTAATGGGACAAGATAATGCGAAGCTCTCTAAGCGCAACGGCGAAGTTTCCATCGCTTGGTATCGCGAGCAGGGTTACCTTCCTGAAGCAATCTGTAATTATCTAGCTCTCCTTGGCTGGTCACCTGGTGATGACCGTGAAAATATTTCAATGAAGGAGCTCACAGAGCTCTTTACCGTTGAGAAGGTTCACTCTTCACCTGCCCGCTTTGATATGAAGAAGTTAGAGGCTATCAACGGAGATAAAATCCGTGCGCTGCCACTAGATGAGTTCGCTAAGTGGACAATCCCATTCTTAAAGAAAGCTGCAGTCATTGAAGGTAGCGATGATGAGATTACCGTTGTTATGAAGGCTCTTCCGCTTATTCAAGAGCGCATCGTGAAGCTAGATGAAGCTCCAGCACTTCTCAAATTCCTCTTCATTAAGAACTTTGCAGTAGACCCTGAGGCGGCTCCAAAGATTTCAGATGCCGCTGCAAAAGATATTTTGAAGCGTTCGCTAAAAGATCTCGAGAGTTTAGATTCTTGGAACCATGAGAGTATCGAAGCAGCGCTTCGTGCATCTCTGATCGAAGAGTTGGGCCTTAAGCCACGTATTGCATTTACTGCACTGCGTATCGCAACAACCGGAAGCACAATCTCCCCACCGCTCTTCGAGTCGATGGAGCTCCTCGGTAAGCAG
>JBFYOX010000023.1:0-11104 GCA_041303615.1 Actinomycetes bacterium | reverse complement strand
TAAATGGTGCACCTGGATTTATCTCTCAGCCAGCAGTTGCAAATGGAGCATCTGAGCTCTTTATGCATATCTGGGGCGATGCAGGAGTTGCTGCGCGTAGCGCACTTGGTGTTGCAGAACTTCCTCTCAACTCACCTGTAGAGGTCGAGTTGACTGTAGAAGTCGCTTAACTATTTACCTCTTTTTTCAAGGCGCTCAACATCTGTAATCAATACAGCGCGACCATCGAGTTTTAGCCACCCGCGACCAGCAAAGTCGGCAAGTGCCTTATTTACTGTCTCACGAGAAGCGCCAACTAGCTGTGCAAGTTCTTCTTGTGTCAGGTCGTGGTGAACAAAGAGACCTTCATCTGTCTTCTTGCCGAAGCGATCTCCAAGATCAATAAGCGCCTTAGCAACGCGACCAGGAACATCAGAGAAGACCAAATCACCGACCGCCTCATTTGTGCGGCGAAGACGCTGCGCTAAACGAGCAAGGAGATGGAGTGAAACTTCTGGGTTTCCTTTAAGCCATGGAATTAACTTCTCGTGGCTAAGTGAAAGTAACTTCGCATCAGTGACAGCTGTTGCTGTTGATGTGCGTGGGCCTGGGTCAAAGAGTGAGAGCTCGCCGAACATTTCGCCGGGTCCGAGGATTGAGAGAAGATTTTCGCGACCATCACCGCTTGAAGTTCCAAGCTTGAGCTTGCCTTCAAGAATTACATAAACATGTTCGCCTTCATCGCCTTCTTTAAAGAGGATGCCACCCTTGCTGATCTTTACTGAGTCCATTGATGTGCGTAGCGAGGCTGCTTGGGCATCATCGAGGGCGGTAAAGAGCGGGGCGCGTCTTACGACTTCATCTTCTTGAGGCACGTGGGTAGTTTACTCGCATGGCCGCCGATAGGGAAACTCGAAAAGATGCACGGGCTATCTATCGCATTTTGACCAAGACCTACCCTGAGATCAGATGCGAATTAGATTTTAAGAATCCACTTGAACTAACCGTTGCTGTAGTTCTTTCAGCGCAGTGCACAGATAAACGAATCAACACTCTTACTCCGGCGCTATTTAAGAAATACAAGAAAGCAAAAGATTATGCAAAGGCACCACTGGCTGAGATTGAAGAATATATTTTCTCCGCAGGTTTCTATCACGCGAAGGCACGCCATTTAAAAGGTCTTGGTCAGAAGCTGGTCGAAGATTTTGACGGAGAAGTACCATCAACTCTAGAAGAGTTAATAACTTTGCCCGGCGTCGGAAGAAAGACTGCAAATGTAGTTCTGGGCCATGCATTTGATATTCCTGGAATCACAGTAGATACACACTTTGGACGTTTATCTAGAAGATTTGGGTGGACAACCTCGAAAGATCCAGTAAAAGTGGAATTTGAAGTTGGCGACTTAATTCCTCAGAAAGAGTGGACCAATCTCTCGCAGAGAATGATTTGGCATGGCCGTAGAATTTGTCACTCCCGTAAACCTGCCTGCGGGGCATGTCCTGTTGCGAAGATTTGTCCCTCGGTTGGCATAGGCGAGATGGATAAAGAGAAGGCGAAGTTACTAGTGAAGACTGATAAGGATTTCCGATGAGAAAGATTGCTGGGTTTATTTCTTTGGCCCTACTTCTTACCGCTTGTTCTTCAACAGAACCAATTGCGGTTCAAGGCAAAGTAATTGGCTGCGATGAAATCCAAACAGTTTCATCTTCTGCACCAGGAATCGAATGTCTTGGTGGCGGAGTTCCAATCGCAATTGATGCGATAGCCGGTCCTGCAATCATCAATATTTGGGGAACATGGTGTCCACCGTGTCGTGAGGAACTCCCATATTTCACAGCACTTCACAGTAAATATGGAGAAGAGATTGATCTGATTGGTATTGCAGTAGATGAAGAGAGCCAAGAATCTGTTCGCCAATTTGTAACGGCTAATGGTGTTACCTGGCCCATTCTTTATGACGGAGAGAATTTAACTAAAGCAGCTTTTGGTCCTGGCGTGCCAGTAACTTGGTTTATCAATAAATCTGGCAAAGTTGCCTATAAGAAGTACGGTGCATTTAGTTCACTCGATGAGCTAGAGGCTGCGACGAGAAAATACCTTGGAGTGAAATGACATTTGACCTCATTGTTGCCCTATTTGGAATCGGCGCTCTCGTAACCGGTTATAAGAATGGATTACTGACAACTATCTTGCGCGGCGTCTTCTTTATTGCAGGTGGTGTGGCAGCTATGTATCTAGTCGTTAAGTACGATCAATCAGGCTGGCTCATCGCCGCAATCATCGTTGGTGCCTATGCATCGGCCTGGATTGGTACCCGTGTGGCTAAGACTCTGAAAGTTACAATCTTCAGAGGTCCACTCCGTTTCCTGGATTCAGTTCTTGGCGCAATATTTGAAGTCGGTAAATATGTCATTCTCTTTTATGTGATCGGAACAATTCTGCTCTGGGCTCCTTGGCCAACTGGGCAGAATGCAGTTGCAGAAAGTAAGTTTTATCTGCAGGTAAGCGATCACGCTCCGGGTGTCATCACGGAAATCCGAAGAGCCGTCGAAAAAGCTCTAGCAAGTTCTGAGCTATAGAGCTTTATCAACCGATTTTTTCATCTCTAGATTATCAACACCGTTTATTTCTCCAAGCTAAATAATTTCGGCGAGGGTTAATCATTCGCTCCTAATTCCAATTGAAATCCAATGGAAAGTTTTAGGAGATCAACAATGACCACAGCGCTCATCGCACTTCTGCTCAAGATTCTGAGCAGCCCAGCCCTACTCGCCGGATTTATCGCCTTCCTGCAGAAGAGCCTCCACCCATAACCGCCTCCAACCAACCTACTTTCCGCGTACTGCGTGTGCCGATTTTTCATACGCGGGGGTAGGTGGTTGGATTAGGCGTAAGCCTCACTTAGACCCAACGGTGCGTCAGAGCGTTTACAACCGTTCTAGTCATTTGGGAGCATCAGATGCCAATAGCAACCCCTGAAGTTTATGCAGCAATGTTGGACCGCGCTAAGGCAGGTTCATTCGCATATCCAGCAATCAACGTTTCATCTTCACAGACAATCATCGGAGCAATTCGTGGATTCGCCGAAGCAGAGTCCGATGGAATCATTCAATTCTCTTGGGGTGGAGCCGAGTACGCATCTGGTTCAACAGTTAAGCACATGGTCGATGGCGCAGTTGCACTCGCAGAGTTCGCACACGTTGTTGCAAAGAATTACAACGTCAACATTGGTATTCACACAGATCACTGCCCTAAGGAGAAGCTAGACGGATTTATGCGTCCGCTTCTTGAAATTGGCGCACAGCGCATCAAAGAAGGCAAAGCACCACTCTTCAACTCACATATGTGGGATGGCTCAGCAGTTGATATGCCTGAGAACATGAAGGTCGCTCGCGAGCTTCTTGATAAGTCAGTTGCAGCAAAGACAGTCCTTGAAATTGAAATCGGCGTTGTCGGTGGAGAAGAAGATGGCATCGAGGCAAAGCACGATGCAAAGCTCTACTCAACACCTGAAGATGCACTCCTTACAATTGAAACTCTCGGAACAGATGCGAATGCTCGTTACATGGTTGCAGCAACATTCGGAAACGTTCACGGTGTTTACAAGCCAGGAAACGTTGTATTGCAGCCAAAGATTCTCCAGACTCTTCAAGAGGCTGTTGCAAAGAAGCTTGGTCTACCAGCAGGAAGCAAGCCAATGGATCTCGTATTCCATGGCGGCTCTGGCTCACTTCTCTCTGAGATTCGCGAGTCACTTGATTACGGCGTAATCAAGATGAATATCGACACAGATACTCAGTACGCATTTACACGTCCAGTTGTTGAGCACATGTTCAAGAACTACGACGGCGTTCTTAAGATCGACGGCGAAGTTGGAAATAAGAAGGCATACGATCCACGCGCGTGGGGTAAGGCTGCTGAAGCCGGCATCGCTGCTCGTGTTGGCGTTGCTTGCGAAGATCTTCGTTCAACCGGAACATCACTACTTAAATAATTAACTAACTACGAATCGGAAAGGCTTTATCCATGCCTGCATTAGTACTGCTGGGAGCTCAGTGGGGCGATGAGGGCAAGGGTAAAGCTACCGATTTGCTAGGCGATCGCGTTGATTATGTAGTTCGCTATCAAGGTGGAAACAACGCAGGACATACAGTTGTTATCGGCGATCAAAAGTACGCTCTTCACTTACTTCCTTCAGGAATTCTCTCTCCAAATGTTGTCCCTGTTATCGCAAATGGTGTCGTTATTGATCCGGGTGTTCTCCTTGAAGAAATTAAGGGACTTACAGAGCGCGGAATCGATTGCAGCAAATTAGTTATCTCTACTAATGCTCACTTAATTACTCCTTACCACCGCACAATCGATAAAGTTTCAGAGCGCTTCCTTGGTAAGGCAAAGATTGGTACAACTGGTCGCGGAATCGGACCAGCGTATGCAGACAAGATCAACCGCATTGGTATCCGTGTGCAAGATCTATTCGATCCATCAATTCTTCGCCAGAAGATTGAAGGCGCACTTCGCGATAAAAACCAAGTGCTTATCAAGGTCTTTAATCGTAAAGATATTGAAGTCGAAGATGTCCTCGAAGAGTATTTGCGTTACGCCGAAATATTGCGTCCATATGTTGCAGATACCGTTCTGCTTCTTGATAATGCGCTAAAAGCCGGAAAGCGCGTTCTTCTAGAAGGTTCGCAAGGAACTCTTCTCGATGTCGATCACGGAACATATCCATTTGTAACCTCATCAAATCCAACTGCAGGCGGTGCTTGTACAGGTTCTGGAATCGGACCAACAAAGATCGATCGCGTGATCGGAATTGTTAAGGCTTACACAACTCGCGTGGGTTCAGGACCATTTCCAACCGAACTCTTCGATGAGGATGGCGAGAAGCTGCGCACAATTGGCGGAGAAGTTGGTGTAACTACTGGACGTGCACGTCGATGTGGTTGGTATGACGCACCGATTGCACGTTATGCGGTTCGTGTAAATGGACTTACAGATTTCTTCCTAACAAAGCTCGATGTTCTGACAGGGTGGGATCAAATCCCTGTCTGCGTGGCCTATGAAATTGATGGCAAGCGAGTTGAAGAACTTCCTGCATCACAATCAGATTTCCACCATGCAAAGCCAATCTACGAGATGCTTCCAGGCTGGAAGGAAGATATCTCAGGAGCAAAGAAGATCAGCGATCTTCCCAAGAATGCTCAGGATTACATCACCTTCCTTGAGAGAATTTCAGGAGCGCCAATGAGTGCAATCGGCGTAGGTCCAGGACGCGATCAAACAATTGTTGTAAAGGATTTCATCTAAGCCAGCAAAATGAGGGAGAATGCATCAGTGAGCGTATTAGCCGATCGATATGCATCGAATGAGATGCGCAGTATCTTCTCGCCCGAATCAAAAATCATTGCTGAACGTAAACTGTGGATTGCTGTTGCGCGTGCCCAGGCAAAGCTCGGCCATCCAATTTCAGATGCAGTAATTGCAGATTATGAAAAAGTCACTTCCAAAGTAGATCTTGCATCTATCGATGCTCGCGAGAAAGTTACTCGCCACGATGTTAAGGCACGTATCGAAGAGTTCAACGCTCTTGCCGGGCATGAAGCAATTCACGCAGGTATGACAAGCCGAGATGTAACTGAAAATATTGAAGCTCTGCAGATTCGTGATGGGCTCCAGATTGTTCACGATAAGACAATTGCGTTACTGGCGACACTAGGCGCAAAGGCTGCGCAATACTCAGAAATAGCTATTGCAGGACGTTCACATAATGTTCCGGCTCAGATCACAACTTTAGGAAAGAGATTTGCATCAGCTGCCGAAGAACTTCTCTTTGCACACGAGCGTCTTCAATCTCTTCAATCACGTTATCCAATGCGCGGCATTAAAGGACCAGTTGGCACATCTCAAGATTCAATTGATTTACTGGGTTCATCCGATGCTCACCAGAAGCTTGAGAGCGCAATTGCAGCGGAACTTGGCTTTGATCGGGTTCTAGATTCAACTGGGCAGGTCTACCCACGTTCACTCGATTATGAAGTCGTTACATCTCTCGTGCAGCTTGCAGCTGCGCCTTCATCACTCGCTACATCGATTCGCTTGATGGCTGGCGCTGAACTTGTGACAGAAGGCTTTAAAGAGGGTCAAGTGGGCTCATCTGCAATGCCTCACAAGATGAATACACGATCATGTGAACGAGTAAATGGCCTAAAAGTTATTTTGGGTGGCTATGCCTCTATGGTCTCTGAACTTGCTGGCAATCAATGGAATGAAGGCGATGTCTCATGCAGCGTTGTTCGTCGTGTTGCACTCCCTGATGCCTTCTATGCAATTGATGGACTACTGGAAACAATGTTGACCGTACTTAATGAGTTCGGCGCATTTCCTGCAGTTATCTCAGCAGAACTCGATCGCTACCTTCCATTTTTAGCTACAACAAAGATTTTGATGGCATCTGTAAAAGCCGGCGTTGGCCGTGAAGTTGCACATGAGGTCATTAAGGAGCATGCAGTTACTGCTGCTCTGGGAATGCGAAACGGTCAAGGTAATAACTTCCTAGATGCACTTGCAGCTGACTCTCGTCTTCCATTCGATCGTGCAGAGCTAGATGCGCTCATTGGGGATCCACTTGAATTTACCGGTGATGCGCGTCAACAAGTTGCCAGAGTTGTCAGCCGTATTGATGCGATTACATCTGCACACTCAGTGGCAGCAAAATACAAGCCTCAGCAAATACGTTAGTAATTTCTGAATCTCGATGCGCGATCCAAAGATTCTGGAAGAGGTTAAAGTCACTCTTGCTCAGCTCTCTGAAATTTCTCCTGGGAGAGCAATTGAAGTTCGAGTCCCACCGTATGCAGCAATTCAATGTGGCGAAGGACCGACACATACCCGCGGTACTCCAGCAAATGTGATTGAGATGGATGCCCAAACTTGGTTGGCACTTGCTCGCGGAGATGAGAGCTGGGCCAGCGCAATGGCCGACGGTCGCATTATTGCTTCGGGAGTTCGAGCAGATCTAACCTCATTACTTCCACTTAAAATTACCTCATAAACTGAGGCCGTTGAGCCTACGGCGGATAAGAGCCCACCTCATTCATACTTGGTTTCTCAATACGGAAGGTAAGTAAATATGGCCAGCAAATCAAAGATCGCTCGTCAAGGACAAGCAAAGCAGGATAAGAAAGTTAATTTCTATCTCATCGCGATTCCAGTCGTTGCTTTCTTGATCAAGCTGATCACGATGGCTAATACCCCTAATGGCGGCTGGCTTGGTGCAGATGGCGAGAATTACTTATCTGGCGTTGATGGACTTATCGCCGAAGGTTATTTCGCTGAGAAGAGCATCCTCTCTTACTGGCCAGCGGGATATCCGATTCTTCTCTGGTTCTTAACAAAAATTTCAATTACAAACCTTCTCTGGATTATTTCTCTTCTGCAGAGCCTGTTCTATGCATATGCGAGCTACTACTTTGCAAAACAGCTACGAGATACAAAATTACGTCCATACCTATTTGTCATCGGACTAGTTCTCGCATTTAACCCAACACTTTCGCTTAGTTCGATGGCTGTCGGTTACGAAAGCCCAATCGCTGCTTGTATGTTGATGGTTGTCGGCTTAATTATTAAATCAAAGCAGAGCCCCAGTGATCGAGGATTGGTAATTCGAGTCCTTGGAGTTGGCGCATTCTCTGCTCTTGCAACATTTATGCAGCCCCGCTGGATCTTAACGACAGTTGTTATAGCAGTGATGTGGGCGCTTATGTATAAGAGTAGAAAAATCCAAGCTCTTATCCTTGTAGGCGTAGTCGGCGTGATGGCCCTTGCCCCAGCAATTCTTATTCAGCGCAATATTCAATCGATTGATAAGGCTGTAATTTCAACAAACCTTGGCGTCACAATGAAACTTGGTGCAGGTCCTCAGACGACTGGTGGTTATCAGCACACAGGTCCTGATGTTCCTTGCGAGCCAGTGCCACCTGCGACAACAGTTTCAGATAACGATGTCGTCAAGTGTGTTATCAAGTGGTACGCAGCAAACCCTGTCAAAGCGATGAAGCTCTTTGTGAAGAAGGGTTGGTATTACTGGACTCCATGGTCTGGCCCACTCGTAAATGGAACGATGGCTCGCAATCCATGGCTCAAGGTCAATCCGATTGTAGATATTGCAAAGGGAAGCCAATCCGGAAACGATTTGGTCTATAAGTCAGTCGGTAAGGGAATCTCATTCATCTGGGTAGTTGGTGGAATTTCATTGTTCTTTATTGGATTCTTCTGGCTGCGTTCCATGAAGGGCATCTACGCAAACCTTGCCTATCTCGCCTTTGTGCCAGTTGTAATCTCCTGGCTGGTCTCTATGGGAACGATCGGAGACCACCGCTTCCGTATCCCTACGATGTCTCTGAGCCTCTTCCTGCAGGTTATGGGCTACTTCGCCCTGCGCCACAAGGCTAAAACGCGCTCATTTGCCGTTGCTTTGGAGTCCGGCGCCAAGGCGCGATAACCTACCCGCCTGACACGCTAGCTAATCGTAAGGAGGTCGCCCATGGGCCGCGGCCGTGCAAAAGCAAAGCAGACCAAAGTTGCTCGCGATTTGAAGTACAACTCTCAGGAGATGGATATCGATCGCCTTGCCAAGGAACTTCACGGGGATACTCCAAATCAGCAAAACCAGGATGACGACGATCCTTTTGCTGAAGGCAATTACATTCCACGTTCTTAATTGTGAGACCAACTCCGTATGTCGCATCTCTGCGAATTTACGAACCACTTGAAGCATTTGATGTAAGTGATCAATTGCGTTGGCAGAATCTCGATGCATCTATTGATACCCGCAAAGAAGAACAAGCGCTCGCACTGCGGCGTTTAGTTTTCCCTGAACCCCCTGCTGTTCGCCCCGATGGCGCACACATTCTGGATATCGATGGCGTTCGTTATGTATCACCGTGGTCGACTGCAACTCGTTGCTGGGCAGCGCTGGATGACTTTAAGGATTCTCTGCCTTCATCAATTACTCCATTCTTCATCCCACAATCCCTTGAAGAAGTAATTACAACCGGCGTTGATTTACTTGAAGATCGCGTTCCACATATCATCACCGAAAATTGGGTCATCCCACCACGGTGGTTCTCCCTCTTTACGCCAACAGAAAGAGTTCGCGGAAAAGATGATGACGGTGCTTTCTGTGTAGCGCGAACAACGATGGCTGAAGCCAGAGAGCGCGCTACGCGTTCACATGAAATCGTCTTAGGCGCTTTCGGCGAAGGTCCCGTCGAGCAGGAGATTGAGAATCTCCTCGATTGGCTAGAGCTTTTCGATCCGGCATCACTTGTTGAATTAGATTACGGCGGCCTTGCTGCTTATCTCGAGGCTGCACTGATTGAAAAAGGAAATGATGGGCTTGATGCGGATTCTTCAATCGAAGATGTTGCGCATAGCGTGGCCGGTCTTGAGGCTGGAGACGGCGCAATTGCCGGAGAAGGTTATGAACGCCTCGTTTCGCGCTGGCGTATGGTTCAAGCCTACGAATCTGCAATTTAACGGCGTATTGCCACGAGCGTGGCATTGGTGAATACTTCGCGACATAAGGGCTAAAACGGACACTCGTTGGCCAGCTTTAATGGGGGAAATATATGAATCGTCTGCCAGATGCAGAGGTGCTTCTTACCCCACGCGAAGTCGCTGATTTATTTGGCGTTGACCCCAAGACAGTCACACGGTGGGCAAAAGCGGGAAAGCTCACTTCGATTCGCACACTTGGTGGACACCGCCGCTATCGCAAATCTGAAGTAGATGATCTTCGCCAAAACTATTTCAAGGTCCAGAAGTAATATCTAATAAACGCTCATGAGTTATTCAATCGCGCAATTTTTCTTACTTGGTTTTCTCACCATGGTATTTGTTGGAATTATTACCGCGCCGATTCGTAAGTTAGCACTTCGAGTAGAAGCAGTCGATGCGCCTAATCTAGCTCGCAAAATTCAGAAAGAACCCGTTCCCTATTTAGGCGGCGTTGCAATCGCTATTGGAATTCTCGCAGCCTCATACGGCGCGATGCTCGCAGTAGATTTCTCATGGCAGACAGTTAAGTTAGCTAGTTTTGTTCTGGTTCCAGCCATTGCTATTTCTGCAATGGGACTCTGGGATGACCTCAAAGGACTCGAGCCATGGCCACGACTTGTCGCACAGACATTTACCGGAATAATCGTTGCGGTAATTCTGACTGTCACCGACACGATGGGCTTCGCATTTGAAAGTCACCTTCTCAATTATGCGATTACGGTTATTTGGATTGTCGGCGTCTGTAATTCGATTAACTTCTTCGATAATCACGATGGCGGAGCTGCAGGCACAGTCACAGTTATTACCTTCTTCCTTTTCTTTATCGCCTACGACCGCCAACAAGTCTTAGTCAGCGCACTAGCAATAGTTACAGCAGGTGCCACAGCGGGATTCCTTCTTTGGAATCGCCACCCAGCAAAGATTTACATGGGAGATGCCGGTTCACTCTTCCTCGGAATCATCATCTCAGTGCTCACTATTCGACTTAGTCCAGGCGTAATCCCGACATATAAATCCCTTGCGATTCCGCTATTTCTAATGGCAACGCCAATTCTCGATACAACTGTTGCAGTTGTATCTCGCCTCTATCGCGGAATCTCACCATTCCAAGGCGGAAGAGATCACTTGTCGCATCGATTAATGCGCAAAGGCCTAAATCGAAGAATCACTGCATTTACCTTGTGGGGCTTTGCAGCTATCTATGGCGCAATTGCGACCTCTATCTATATCTGGCCAGATACTTTGGGCACACAACTCACAATTTTTGGTGCGATTACTTGGGTCACAATGCTCATTTACTTCTTACGCATTCCTTCAGAGGGGTAGACTTCAACCATGTCCGATAAAAATGATGATATGAAAGCAAAGATGCTTGCAGCCCTTGAAGCAAAGAAGAATAAGAAGGGCGCTCCAGGAACTCAGACACACTCTGAATCCGGATCAAAGATTCGTGGTGGACAACGCAGTGGTGGAGCTCCACAAGTTCAGCGCAAAGCTGGTCCATCAGGTTCAGGTTCTGCAGGCTAAATTTTTCTGCAGTGCCATTTCTCCTTGAAATTCGCGT
>JBFYOX010000022.1:0-13532 GCA_041303615.1 Actinomycetes bacterium | reverse complement strand
AGAAGCCGTGAAATTCGATGTTGGAAGCGCAATATTTCAAACCGAAATAAATACGATGTCATCACAATAAAGCATTTTAGACAGTTGTTCTTGTTTAGGAAAGCCGACCTACTTAGCCTTTTCAGCAGCTGCTAACTGGCCACAAGCGCCATCGATTTCACGGCCACGGGTATCGCGTACTGTGACAGGCACCCCATAAGACTCAAGGATTCGTACGAATTCTGACTCATCTTCGCGACGTGACGCAGTCCACTTCGATCCCGGTGTTGGATTGAGTGGAATCAAGTTCACGTGGGCATTCCGGTTCTTAAGTAGTCGGCCCAATAGGTCAGAACGCCAAGATTGATCGTTGATATCGCGAATCAGTGCGTATTCGATTGAGTAACGGCGACCTGTCTTCTTCTCGTAAGCATCAGCTGCAGCCAATACCTCGCGGACATTGAAGCGGTTATTAATTGGAACAAGTGAATCTCTCAGTTCATCATCAGGAGTGTGAAGTGAAACGGCTAAGGTGCAGTTAATTTCTTCATCCATCAGTTTTTCAATTCCAGGAACTAGGCCAACAGTTGAGACGACTACCGAACGAGCTGAGATTCCAAGTCCATCTGGATTTGGGTCGGTGATGTTATGAAGTGTGCGAACAACTGCGTTGTAGTTAGCAAGTGGTTCACCCATGCCCATAAAGACAATGTTGGAAAGACGTGTTGGTCCACCTGGCATCTCGCCATTAGCGCAAGCGCGAGCTGCGGCAACGATTTGGTCGGTAATTTCAGCAGCAGAGAGATTTCGAGTAAGACCGGCTTGACCTGTTGCACAGAATGGACAGTTCATTCCGCAACCTGCTTGGGATGAGATACAGACAGTTGTGCGATCTGAGTAACGCATCAATACGGATTCAACTAGCACGCCATCGTGGAGCTTCCATAAATCTTTACGGGTCATGCCGCCATCGGTTGTGCGAGTTGTAACAAGTTCAATCATTTTTGGAGTTAAGGCATCTGCAATTGATTGGCGCTCTGCTGCTGGAATGTCAGACCACTCATCTGGGCTATCAGAGAGATGAGTGAAGTAATGAGTGGCTACCTGTGCTGCACGAAATGGTTGGAAGCCAAGTTCTTTTGCGAAGGCTTTGCGATCCTCCGGCGCGAAGTCCGCTAAATGCTTAGGGGCTCTCTTCTTTTGGACGGGCTCATCGAAGACGAGCTTTAGCTCTGTTGGACGCTCGGTATTCATAGCAAGCCTGAATCCTGTGCGCGGCGCACAACTTCAAGTGCGAGCCACAGAGCCGGAGCTGCAAAGAGGACAGAATCTAAGCGATCCATAATGCCGCCGTGACCTGGCAAGAGGTTGCCCATATCTTTGATTGCAACATCGCGTTTTAGGGCCGATTCAATAAGGTCACCTGATGTTGCAGTAAAGACTGTAAGAATTCCAGCCAGTGCACCAAGCCACCAATCAGAGTTCATGATGTAGTGAAATGCTAGAGAACCACCGATAACGGTAAAGACGATTGAGCCAAGTAGGCCTTCAATAGTCTTCTTAGGGCTGATCTTTGGTGCAAGTGGATGCTTTCCAAAGAGAACACCGGTCAAATAAGCAAAGGTGTCATTGCACCCGACAAGCACAACCAAAGTCATTACTCGCTCCAGTCCGTTGTAAGGACGCGCAAGAAGGATTAGAAATCCTGCAAGAAAAGGTAGATAGATAAGAGCAAGAGTTGATGCAGAAGCTGTGCGGACGAAATTTTCTGTACCTCGAGGTAATAGCAACACTAAGAGACAAGGAAAGACGATAGCTGTTGCGACAGAGAGACCAGAGACTCCCCCGAACCATGTTGCTGCACAGAGCGCAGTGGATGCTGTTGTCAGAGACCAGAGTGGGATATCAATATCGATTGCATGGAAGGCTTTGTGGAGTTCGCGAATTCCAAGTATGACTGCCAGAGTAACAATGGCGGCAAAAATCGCCGGATAGGTAGAGAGTGAGACCCAAACAAGTAGAATTAGGAATATACCAACGCCGATTGACGGGAGCAGTTTTCGACCAGCGCGCTTATTAATCGCTTCGTTAATCGAATGTAAATCTGACACAGTAAGTGAACCTCGGTTTAGTCCTTAGACTTCGAGAAGTTCAGCCTCCTTATGCTTGAGTAATTCATCAATCTTTGCCACGTGATCTGCAGTGATCTTTTCAAGCTCCTTCTCGCCGCGGCTGAGATCATCTTTACCAATCTCGCCATCTTTCTCGAGCTTCTCCATCAATTCCTTAGCGGTGCGACGAATATTGCGCATTGAAATCTTTGAATCTTCAGCCTTGGTCTTTGCGACCTTGATGTAATCCTTGCGGCGTTCTTCTGTCAGTTGTGGGAAATTAACGCGGATAACAGCGCCATCAGTTGCTGGATTTACTCCTAGATCTGATTCGCGGATCGCCTTTTCGATTGAAGTCATAGCGCCCTTATCGAATGGAGAGACAATCGCCATACGTGATTCAGGAACCTGAATTGTTGCAAGCTGTGACAGAGAGGTGAATGTGCCGTAGTAATCGACCATGATCTTGTTAAACATCGCTGGGTGAGCACGACCTGTGCGGATTGCACCGAAATCATCCTTAGCAACTTCGACAGCCTTATTCATCTTCTCGGTCGCCTCGGTAAGTGCGCTATTTACATCTGCCATGGTCTTTGCTCCTTAGAACTTCTCTGTAAATCTCTCGTTTAAGAAACGAGAGTTCCAATCTTTTCACCGCGAACTGCGCGGCCAATATTTCCATTTGTCATTAAGTCAAAGACCACTATCGGTAGGTGGTTCTCGCGGCAGAGGCTAAAGGCAGCTGCATCTGCAACCGCAAGAGACTTCTGAAGTACTTCGTCGTAAGAAATTATGTCGAACTTCGTTGCGTTCGAATCTTTACGAGGATCTGCGTTGTAGACGCCATCGACGCCAGACTTTGCGAGCAATAGTGCGCCTGCTCCGATTTCAAGTGCACGCTGTGCGGCAACTGTGTCAGTTGTAAAGAATGGCATTCCTGCACCTGCACCGAAAATTACGACGCGGCCTTTTTCAAGGTGGCGAATGGCGCGACGTGGAACATACGGCTCTGCGACCTGTCCCATCGTGATCGCTGTCTGGACGCGAGTATCAACGCCCTCTTTTTCTAGAAAATCTTGTAACGCTAGGCAGTTCATCACTGTTCCGAGCATTCCCATGTAGTCAGCGCGTGAACGTTCCATACCGCGCTCTGATAGTTCTGCTCCACGGAAGAAGTTTCCGCCACCGACAACGATTGCAATCTGTACGCCGCTACGAACAACATCGGCGATTTGTTTAGCTACATCTGCCAGAACATCGGGATCAACACCAATGCCCTTATTGCCACCAAAAACTTCTCCAGAAAGCTTAAGGAGCACTCTGCCGTAATTACCTCTGGTACCTGGCATGAGTGCTCCCCTCGCTCTTCTTACTATTAAACCCTTGGAGACTTAGTTTACTGACCTACGCGGAAACGGTGGAATGCCTTGACGGCGGTTCCTGCCTCATCGAGGATCTGCTTAACAGTCTTCTTTGCATCCTTAGCGAAAGCCTGCTCGATTAGTGAAACTTCCTTCACAAATCCAGTTACGCGGCCTTCGATGATCTTTGAAAGTGATGCCTCTGGCTTACCTTCGGCGCGAGCTGTCTCTTCTGCAAGGCGACGCTCCGTCTCGATTAGATCTGCCGGAACCTCGTCGCGATTAACGAAACGTGGAGCAAATGCTGCGATGTGCTGTGCAACATCCTTTCCAACTTCTGCAGCTTCCTTAGCAAGTGCAACCAAGACGCCAACCTGTGGTGGCAAATCTGGGCTTGTCTTGTGAAGGTAGAGGCCAACTGGGCCTTCGATTACTGCAACGTTACGGATCTCAATCTTCTCGCCGAGCATTGCATTTCCTTCATCAATTACTGACTGAACGGTCTTGCCGTTAGCCATTGTTGATGCGAGGAATGATGCAACATCTGCTGACTTAGATGAAAGTAGGTGCTCTACGAGCTCATCGCCAAGTGCGATAAATCGCTCGCCCTTTGCAACGAAGTCTGTTTCGCAGTTGAGTTCAAGCATGACACCGAGGTCGCCTGAAACCTTTGCAACTACCAAACCATTTGAAGTTAAACGACCTTCGCGCTTTGTAACGCCCTTTTGTCCCTTAACGCGGATGATTTCAACAGCCTTGTCGTAATCACCATCTGCTTCATCAAGTGCCTTCTTGCAATCGAGCATTCCTGCTGCAGTTGCTTCGCGTAGGCGCTTTACATCGTCTGCTGAATAATTAGCCAATTTACTTATGCCTCCGGTGTAGAAGTTGTAGATGCTGACTCAAGAATTTCCTTCTCGAGCGCAGCTGCTGCTGCAGCCTCAGCTGTTGCAACTGGTGCAGGTGCTGCTGCAGAGCGAGCCTTAAGGCCTTCTGCAATTGCATCTGTGATGACGCGTGTTAGAAGTTCAATTGAACGGATTGCATCGTCGTTACCTGGGATCTTGAAATCAACTTCATCTGGATCGCAGTTTGTATCGAGGATTGCAATAACAGGAATACCTAGCTTCTTAGCTTCCTGAACTGCGAGGTGCTCCTTCTTGGTATCGACAACCCAAATTGCTGAAGGCAACTTGGTCATGTGGCGGATACCGTCGAGGTTCTTAAATAGCTTCTCGCGCTCACGACGAAGAACAAGAAGTTCCTTCTTTGTAAGCAAAAGATCGTTAGCTGTCTCAAGAGCTTCGAGCTCCTTGAGGCGCTGAATACGCTTGTACACAGTTGGGAAGTTTGTGAGCATTCCACCTAACCAGCGCTCTGTAACTGTTGGCATTCCAACGCGAGCTGCTTGATCGATGATTGGCTTGTGAGCCTGCTTCTTTGTTCCCACGAAAAGTACGTGGCCACCCTTAGCAACTGTCTCCTTAACGAAAGCGTAAGCTGAATCGATAAGTGCGAGTGATTGCTGGATGTCGATGATGTAGATGCCATTGCGTTCTGTGAAGATAAAACGCTTCATCTTTGGATTCCAACGACGAGTCTGGTGTCCGAAGTGGACTCCGCTGTCGAGGAGTTCGCGCATTGTTACAACTGCCATGACGGCACGCTCCTTCTTAGGTTTTTGTGCACAGCACAAAGAACCTGCTCGGTTAATGTCTTAACAATTTGCTAAGACCGTCGCACTTACAACGCCGACCAGCTGCGAACAGTTGGACCGAAGTGGCTTGTATTCCCTGCGAAGCAGTTCATACATAAGTGCTGAGATGTCACCAGATTTCTCCGGTGCAGGGGAAATCCTACCTTCCAGCAAGGGGTGCAAAATCCCACGGGTCAGGCGCGAGGATGAGCCTGCTTGAAGGCTTTCTGCAATCTTTCCGTTGATACATGGGTGTAGATCTGGGTCGTGGCCAAGGATGCATGGCCCAAAATTTCTTGAACGGTACGAAGATCTGCGCCACCTTCAAGGAGATGGGTGGCCGCGGAATGGCGAAGGGCGTGCGGCCCTAAACGTTGGGCACCCTCTAAAGCTTCAAGTGCTTCATAGACAATTGTGCGAACTGTGCGCTGATCGATTCGTTTTCCACGAACACCAAGGAAGACCGCTTCACCAGATGTGCCATTGGCCATCTCGGTTCGTGCGCTCTTAATCCAATTATTCAGTGCTTTCATTGCAGGATTGCCAAGTGGAATAGTTCGCTCTTTATTTCCTTTACCTAGAACAAGAATGGTATTTCGCTGGTAATCAATATCATCAAGATCTAATCCGCAGAGCTCAGAGACACGCGCACCTGATGCGTAGAGAACTTCGAGGATTGCACAATCTCGAATCGATGTTGCGCTCTCTTCTTCAGCAACGCGTGTTGCAAGTGAATCCATCGCAATAGTGGCGTCCGAGACAGATAAGACTTCAGGCAAAGTTCTGTGGCCCTTTGGAGTAGCAAGTGTGAGCCCAACATCTTTCGCGAGAAAACCTTTTTTCGTTGCCCACTTTGTAAAGAGGCGAATTGAAACTGCTCTGCGAGATAACGTTGTTCTGGCGCCGCCCTTCACCTGCTGTGTTGCAAGCCAAGAGCGAATGTGGGCAATCGTAATTGCAGAGACATCATCAATCTTTTGTAGTTCAAGATTGTCGAAGAAACTGGTGAGATCGCCGAGATATGCACGAGTTGTATGTTCAGAGAGTGAGCGCTCTTTGGTCAGGTGGTGGGTGTACTCCCCCAGCACTTTCTCAAAGGTCGGCATAGGTTAAGAATATATGCCGAGTGGTTGATTACTCGGGCTTGCGACCTTGGCGCAGAAGTCCGAAGGTAAGTGCATCTTCTAGTGCCATCGCTGATGCGGCGATAACGTTCTCGTGAACACCGACAGTGTTCCACTCGCCCTTGCCATCTGAAGTTTCAACTAATACGCGAGTAATTGCACCAGTACCAAGACGTCCTTCAAGGATACGTACTTTGTAATCAGTAAGTTCAAGAGCGGAAAGTTCTGGGTAGAGCTGATTGAGGCCATCGCGCAGTGCATTATCGAATGCGTTAACTGGACCATTTCCGGCGCCACTGCATGTGATCTCTTTACCTTGCGCAGTAACGGTGACTTCAGCCTTGGTAATAATTGAATTATTTGTATCGCGCTCGGTTGTGGTCAACCAGTGATCGATAGTGAAGAATGATGGACGTTTGCCAGTAGCTTCTTCGCGGAGAAGGAGTTCAAATGAGGCATCTGCTGCTTCAAAGGTGAAGCCGCGAGATTCCATCTCTTTGACTCTTTCAACAACGCGACCAATGAGTTCGCGATCGCCCTTGAGATCGACGCCGAGCTCCATTGATTTAAGTTCAATCGAAGCACGACCAGCCATATCTGAGACCAGCATGCGCATATCGTTTCCGACAGATTCTGGATCTTCGTGTTGATAAAGGGATGGATCAACCTTGATTGCAGATGCATGCAAGCCAGCTTTGTGAGCAAATGCTGAGACGCCGGTATATGGCTGACGCGGTGATGGAGAAATATTTGTTACCTCTGCAACTGCGTGTGAAATTCTGAAAGATTCGCGTAGCGCGTTCTGTGGAAGGACTTCCTTCTTCTTCTTCAGCTCCAGGTTGGCGATAATTGTTACAAGATCAGCATTACCTGTGCGCTCCCCGTAACCATTGAGAGTTCCCTGGATATGGGTAGCACCTGCGGCATAGGCGGCCATTGAGTTTGCTACTGCACAACCAGTGTCGTTGTGGCAGTGAATTCCAAGGCGAGCAGATGTTGCACCTAATACATCGTGAACTACATCTGCGATTTCATCAGGCAACATTCCACCATTGGTATCGCAGAGTGCAGCCACATCGGCGCCTGCCTCCATTGCTACGCGAATAACTTCGAGAGCGTATGCGCGGTTAGCGCGGTAGCCATCGAAGAAGTGCTCTGCATCGAGAAATACGCGTTGTCCTTCTTCGCGAAGGTGGGTTACTGAATCCTTAATCATTGCGAGGTTCTCATCGAGCGTTGTCTTAAGAGCAAGATCGACATGGCGATCATAAGATTTTGCAACGAGAGTTACGGCAGGTGCACCTGAATCACGGAGAGCTCCGAGCAGTACATCATCTGCGGCCTTTACATTTGGGCGACGAGTTGCACCGAAAGCAACAAATGTTGCGTTCTTAAGCTTTAGCTCTTTCGCCGCAAGTGCAAAGAATTCTGTATCTTTTGGATTAGCTCCCGGCCATCCACCTTCAATAAATCCGACGCCTAGTTCATCGAGGTGACGAGCGATTGTGAGCTTGTCATGAACAGAGAGGTTGAGACCCTCTTGCTGTGCACCATCACGAAGAGTGGTGTCATAGATATGTAACGCCTCTTTATCGAAGCTCACAGCGAAACCTTCTTCATCCAGCCATGCTTATCTTCGATGGTTCCGTGTTGAATTCCAAGCAGGTGATTGCGAATCTGCATCGTGATGGTGCCTGGTTGCCCATCGCCTGTCACCCAAGTGCCCATCGCAGATTTTGCTTGGCCGACAGGTGAGACAACAGCTGCTGTTCCGCAGGCGAAGATTTCGGTGATCGCGCCAGACGTGACGCCTTCGCGCCAATCATCGATTGAGAGCATTACCTCTTCGGTCTTATATCCAAGATCTTTAGCAACAGAGAGAATTGAATCGCGTGTGATGCCAGGAAGAAGTGTTCCGGTGAGCTTTGGAGTAATTACCGTTGCATCAGCACCTTTACCTTTAACGAAGTAAAGGTTCATGCCGCCCATCTCTTCAACCCACTTGCGCTCTTTTGCATCAATCCATACAACTTGATCGCAACCCTCTTTTGCTGCAGCCTTCTGTGCAACGAGAGATGCTGCGTAATTTCCGCCGCACTTTGCTTCACCTGTTCCACCTTGGGCTGCACGAACGTATTCAGTTGAGATCCATACAGATACTGCCTTCGATGGATCGAAGTAAGCACCCGCAGGTGTTGCAATAAGAATGTATGTCGCCTTATTTGTTGGACGAACACCCAAGCCAACTTCTGTTGCAATCATAAATGGGCGAATATAAAGAGCTTCGCCTATCTTTCCTGGGGTCCATCCGGCATCTTGGCTAACCAGAGCGTGAACAGTTTCAAGGAATAACTCTTCTGGCATCTCAGGAAGAGCTAAACGGTTTGCTGACTTTGCAAAACGTCGCGCATTTGCTTCTGGGCGAAATAGTGCGATGCCACCATCAGGTTGGCGATAAGCCTTCATTCCTTCGAAGATCTCTTGGCCGTAATGAAAAACAGCAGTTGCAGGATCGAGAGTCAGCGGTCCATATGGCTTTAGCTCTGGCTCCTGCCAACCATCTACTTCGCTCCACTCGCAGATGACCATATGGTCGGTGTAATACTTTCCAAAACCACAGTTAGCGACTTTTTCATCGCGCACTGCTGCTGGAACTGCTTGTGGATTGAGTGAGATCTTCATTTACTTCACCAATTCTGCTAACGCTGAACCGATTTCTGTTGTGCCGCGCTTTGAATCTCCACGTGAAGCAAGATCTGCCGCTACTGCCTTTTCGACATCGCGAGCAGCATCGCTTAGCCCCAAGTGATCGAGCATCATAGCAACTGACATAACAGTGGCAGTTGGATCAGCTAAATTCTTACCAGCGATATCTGGTGCGCTTCCATGAACAGGTTCGAACATAGATGGATATGCGCCAGTTGGATTGATATTTCCAGAGGCTGCAAGGCCGATGCCGCCGCAGATAGCTGCAGCGATATCAGTCAAGATATCTCCGAAGAGGTTATCTGTGACCACAACATCGAAGCGCTCTGGGTTAGTTACAAAGAACATTGAAGCGGCATCAACGTGCAGGTAATCTGTTGTAACAGTAGGGAACTCTTTTGCAACCTGATTGAAGGTACGAGTCCAGAGGCTTCCCGCACGTGTAAGGACATTGTTCTTATGCACGAGTGTGAGCTTCTTACGATCACGTGCTGCTGCGCGTGTGAATGCATCTCGAATTACTCGCTCTGCACCTCGACGAGTGTTAAGGGATTCCTCTGTTGCAATCTCGTGATCTGTGCCTTCGGCAAGTACTCCGCCAGCACCAACGTATGGGCCTTCAGTTCCTTCGCGTACAACGACGAAATCGATAGGAGCCTTAGTTGCAAGGGGCCCTGTTACACCCGGCATCAACTTCGCTGGGCGAAGGTTGATGTAGTGATCAAATGCGAAGCGAATCTTGAGCAGCAAGCCGCGCTCAAGAACACCACTTGGAACAGTTGGGTCACCCACTGCACCGAGCAAGATGACATCTGCCTTTGCAAGTTCTGCAAGAACTGAATCCGGAAGAACTTCGCCTGTGCGATGCCAGTAACCGGCACCAAGGTCGTAATTAGTCTTATTAAATGTCACGCCATATTTAGCTGCGACAGCATCAAGGACCTTAAGACCTTCACCGACTACTTCGGTTCCGATTCCATCACCTGGAATAACTGCGAGATTAATTGTGCGTGACATTAGTTCACCAAGGAGACTGAACGAACGAGTTCTGCACCAGTCTCTTTCTTTACAGTTTCAGCAACTGATTCAGAGACAGGAGAATCAACGGTCAGAGCCATAAGTGCGCTACCGCCAGCTGATTCACGGGCAACCTGCATGCCAGCGATATTGATCTTTGAACTTCCAAGAGCATTACCTACAGCTCCTACTACGCCAGGCTTATCTGCATAGCGAAGGAAGAGAAGGTTCTCTGTTGGCGGTAGATCGAGATCGAAGCCATCGATTGCAATGATCTTTTCAACTTTGCGGATACCCATAAGAGTTCCATCAACCTTGATTGATTTTCCATTGCTCAAAGCTGCGTGAAGAGAGATCATGCTGCGGTATTCAGGGCTATCAGGAGTCGTTGTTACATTTGATGTAACTCCGCGCTCTGCAGCTAACCCTGGAGCATTTACATAGGTCACATCTTCACAACCTGATGCAAGCAATGCACCCTTAAGAGCGCTGATTGCAAGAACGGATGAATCGTGGCCTGAGATATCGCCCTTGACTGAAATCTCAATTGAAACTGGCGTCTCTCCTGCAAGTGCTGTTGCCAGTTGTGCCATCTTCTCAACCAATGGAAGAGATGGACGGATCTCATCGTGGATTGCTCCACCCTTAACGTTGACCGCATCAGGAACTAGCTCGCCAGCAAGAGCTTTACGAACTGAAACTGCAACTGCAATTCCTGCACGCTCTTGCGCTTCATCTGTTGATGCACCCAAGTGTGGAGTTGCAACAACTTGATCAAGCTGGAATAGAGGTGAATCTGTGCAAGGTTCGGTGACATAAACATCGAGACCTGCACCTGCAACGCGTCCTTCGACAATTGCGTCGTAGAGAGCAGCCTCATCGAGGACTCCACCACGAGCAGCGTTGATGATACGAACTTCCTTCTTGACCTTCTTAAGAGCTTCTACCCCAATGAGGTTTGCAGTCTCTTTAGTCTTTGGAAGGTGGATAGTGATGAAATCGCTTCGCTTCAAGAGCTCATCGAGTTCAACAAGTTCGACTCCAAGCTGCGCTGCCTTTGCTGGCTGCAGGTATGGATCGTAAGCAACAACGTTCATTCCAAAAGCTTGCATGCGGTGAGCCACAAGCTGACCGATGCGACCGAAACCAACGATGCCGAGAGTCTTCTCGAAAAGTTCAGCGCCTGTGTACTTAGAACGCGCCCACTTTCCTGCCTTAAGAGCAGCATGTGCTGGGGAGATAAAACGCGCTGATGCAAGCAACAATGAGATTGCAAGCTCAGCTGCAGAAACGATATTTGAAGTCGGTGCATTAACAACCATCACACCTGCAGCAGTTGCTGCAGGAATATCGACGTTATCAAGTCCAACACCTGCACGCGCAATGACCTTGAGGCCCTTGGCAGCAGCAATCGCGTCTGCATCCATCTTTGTCGCCGAACGGATCAGAACTGCATCTACACCCTTACCAAGTTCAGCAAGAAGTTCTGCGCGGTTTGCACCGTCGCAATTGCGAACCTCAAAATCTGGACCTAGTGCATCGAGTGTTGCAGCGCTGAGCTCTTCAGCAATTAAAACGATGGGTTTAGCCACGCGCAGCACTTCCCTCTTTGTAATCATCCTTATTTGAATTCTTCATCCAGCTAAACATCTTGCGAAGCTCGCGACCAACGTTTTCGATGATGTGAGTCTCGCCCTTTGCGCGAAGCGCCTTGAACTCTGGAGCTCCTGCTTCTTGATCATCGATGAAGCGCTTTGCGAATGCACCAGACTGAACATCTGCAAGAACTGCCTTCATGTTCTCCTTAACGCGAGCGTCGATAACACGTGGACCTGAGACGTAATCTCCGAATTCAGCTGTGTCAGAGACTGACCAACGCTGCTTTGCGATTCCACCTTCGTACATGAGGTCAACGATCAGCTTAAGTTCGTGCAAGCACTCGAAGTAAGCAACTTCTGGCTGGTATCCAGCTTCAACAAGTGTTTCAAATCCGTACATAACGAGCTGTGATGCTCCACCACAGAGAACTGCTTGCTCTCCGAATAGATCTGTCTCAGTCTCTTCTGTAAATGTTGTGAGGATTCCACCTGCGCGAAGTCCGCCGATTGCCTTTGCATATGAAAGTGTGAGTGGCCATGCGTTACCTGTTGAATCTTGCTCAACTGCAACGATGACAGGAACTCCGCGGCCTGCTGCATATTCGCGGCGAACGAGGTGTCCTGGACCCTTTGGTGCAACCATGCAGACATCTACATCTGCAGTTGGCTTGATGTAACCGAAGCGAATATTGAAACCGTGACCGAAGAAGAGTGCATCACCCTTCTTAAGGTTAGGCAAGATTGATTCTGTGTAGATATGGCGCTGTACGTGATCTGGCGCGAGCAACATGATGACAGTTGCTTCCTGAACAGCTTCTGCAACAGATACAACGCGGAGACCTTCAGCCTCTGCCTTTGCTCGTGAAGGTGAACTTTCCTTAAGGCCTACGCGAACATCAACACCTGAATCGCGAAGGTTAAGTGCATGTGCGTGGCCCTGTGAGCCGTAACCGATGATCGCGACCTTGCGACCCTGGATGATGGATAGATCTGCATCCTCTTCGTGATACATCGTTGCTGCCACGGTGCTTCTCCTTTTGTAGTTTCTTGCTTAGTTTTGGCTGTGGATTTAGTTCTGGTAATCGGGTTGGGTGTCTTTAATTTCTTTTGCTTTAGCAGTTACATCCTTAATGGAGATAACGCTTACGAGCTTGTCGAGCTGAGCAATTACTTGCTCTAGTGAGTGGCCTTCTACAGCTACCCCAATAATCATCTTTGAGATTGATGAATCTTCGGTTGGTCCAACATTGAGCGTCTCAATGTTGAATGCGCGTCGAGAGAAAAGTCCTGCAACGCGAGCAAGCACGCCAGGTTCGTTCTCCACGAGAACTTCAAGAGTATGTTGACGGCGATTAGTAGTCATTAGAGCTCCTGTGAATCCCAGTCAGGCGCAGTAGCGCGAGCGATCATGATTTCATCGTTTGAAGTTCCAGCAGCAACCATCGGCCATACCATCGCATCGCGGTGGACGCGGAAGTCAACAACAACTGGTTGATCATTGATTGACATCGCTTTTTCGATTGTCTTATCGAGATCTTCTGGACGCTCGCATGAGAGACCTACGCAGCCCATTGACTCTGCGAGCATTGGGAAGTTAGGAACGCGCTTAGATTCAAGAGAAGTATTTGAGTAACGTCCTTCGTAGAACAGTGTCTGCCATTGGCGAACCATTCCGAGGGATTCGTTATTGATAATCGCAACCTTGATAGGAATATTGTTAAGAGCGCAAGTAACTAGCTCTTGATTAGTCATCTGGAAACAACCATCTCCGTCGATAGCCCAAACGGTTGTATCTGGCGCTGCAACCTTTGCACCCATTGCAGCAGGTACTCCGTAACCCATGGTGCCTGCACCGCCTGAGTTAAGCCATGTGCGTGGGTGTTCGTAAGAGATGAATTGTGAAGCCCACATCTGATGTTGTCCGACGCCAGAAGTAAAGA
>JBFYOX010000021.1:0-14182 GCA_041303615.1 Actinomycetes bacterium | reverse complement strand
AGTTAATTGCAGAGGTTCCAAAACTTCTATAAATCTGAAGTAGAAAAACTTGTGGCTCGGGACAGGATCGAACTGTCGACCTCACGATTTTCAGTCGCGCGCTCGTACCAACTGAGCTACCGAGCCAATATTTAATTTTCAAAATTAAGTTGTAGTCGTACTTTAAAAAAAGTAGAGAGCGTGTGGACACTCCCTACCTCTTTAGAGGTTCAGATGACTTTCGTCATTGAACTTCGCGACCCGGACGGGACTTGAACCCGCGACCTCCGCCGTGACAGGGCGGCGCGCTAACCAACTGCGCTACCGGGCCTTGATAAATCAAAGCCGTTACTTCTTGTACTGCGTGTTGCCTCTGGTGCCCCCAACGGGATTCGAACCCGTGTTACCGCCGTGAAAGGGCGATGTCCTAGGCCCCTAGACGATGGGGACGTTTGAGGCTCGCAAATCGTACCTTCTTAAGCGTGCACGACCAAACTCGCCTAAAAAGCGCGAGTAAATAAGGCTCTTTTTAGAGCAGCGCCCACTTTACGGTGACAGAGACAGATACATCTTCTTCACCGAGGTCGATCACTGTGGCATCGGCTGATTCACTCTTTGTAACAGCCATAACCGGCACATACGGAGTTGGTGATGAGTTCTCAATTAGGTATGTAACCTTGCCGAGCTTTACTCCAAGCAACTTTGCATATGACGTTGCCTTCGCACGAGCGCTCTTTATCGCTTCTGTACGTGCTGCCGCTGTGGCTTTTGTGTTGTGAAGGACAAAAGGTGTTGCACCGCTGAGTTGAAGGCTGTCGCCTCCTGCTGCAACGATTGAATCGACAACATCGCCGGCAGTGCTCGCTGTTCTTACAACGATAGTAAATGACTGAGATGCTCGGTAGCCAATTAGTACCGAAGTGTTCTCTTCGTACTTGTATTCAGGGTTGATTGAAACGCTCTGGGTAGCAATATCTTTCTTATCAATCTTTGCTGCTAATAGCGCTGCGCGAACAGCTGCAGAAGTCTTAGCTGTCGCAGCAAGCGCTTCTTTGCTCGTTGCACCGACATTGGTCGAAGTCGCATTAATTCGGACGGCATCTGGAACCACCTTAACCGCGCCCTGAGAGGTCACAGTCATATGTCGAGATGGCGCTGCCTGTGCTGAAGGCGCAATAACTGCAGCCATAGCGATTGTCAGAACAGCGAGGATTGAGATGCGTTTGCGATTTGTCATGTTCCTATTATCTCTTATTTGCTGAGTTAAGCGTTATAAATTCCTGTGTGATCTCGGAGCATTCGATCTAATGAGAAATACTCCTGCGCGCGCCCATATCCTGCCGCCCCTAAACGCTTTCTCAGTGCGGAATCAGCAACTAGTGCAGATATGGCGCTTGCCATTGCTCCTGCTTCAGGTGCTGTAAGAAAGCCGGTTTTATCGTTTTCAACGATATCTGAGATTGAGCCTACTACTGGCGCAACGATTGGTAAGCCAGCCTGTGCTGCTTGGATTAGTGTCAGTGGAATTCCCTCATTATCGCTCGTCAGAATTGCGATATCGCTTGCCGCAAATAAGTTTTCGATATCTTTGCGCCATCCGAGAAAAGTAACCGGAAGTTTCTCTCTATGAGCGCGCTCCTTGCACTCATCAAAGAGTTCGCCTTCGCCAGCAACCAAGAAGTTCACTGCCACGCCACGTTGAACCATCTGCACTGCAATATCGAGCAATCTATCTGGTCTCTTAATCCGGGTTAATCGACCCACAAAGGTGCAGTAGATCGCAGCAGGTTCGAGTTCTAGTTCTTTACGAATTGCTGCCTTATCGAGAGTCTTTGGCGCAGGTAGCCCTGGAAAGAAGACGCTGTACTGAGAGGCTTTACCAACACCAACTTCAAGTAGATCGCTCTTAACTTCATTACCGATTGCAATTAGGTGGTCGGTCTTTCCAGCCAAGAACTTCTCAATTGCAATTACAAGTTTGACCTTCCACCCTGAGAAATATCCGTGCAGTAAGTGCCCGTGGAAGGTGTGAATTCTTGTAGCTCTACGTCCAGCGATGATTGATGCAAGTCGACCCAGTACTCCAGCTTTCGCCGTATGTGTGTGAATAACATCGGGATTGAACTTTCGGATTGTTGCGACTAGCCCGATAAATGCCTTCAAATCTGAGATCGGAGAAACTGAACGACCAAGCCCTGCGATACGAGTTGCCTTGATATCTGTTGCAACCTCATCAAGGTAATCAGCTTCAGTCTCATCACAGTAACCAGTAATCAAAACCTGCTCGAACTGAGCGGAATCGAGACCGCGCATTAATTCGGCCACAATGACAGCAGGACCACCCACATTCATGCGGGCGATAATCTGCATAACCTTGATGCGCTGCGCCATGTGGTTATCTTCTCGCAAAAAGGCGGGATAATTGCACTTATGACAAGTGGGCAATTCGTCTCAAACTGCACGGCCAACGCGATGGCGCAGGCAGCTCAAGCCCTGAAGAACGGGCTACTCGTTACCTTTCCAACTGAGACCGTTTATGGATTAGGTGCAGATGCCACAAATGCGAAAGCCGTTGCTCGCATCTATGAAGTAAAAGGCCGCCCAGCTGATCATCCGTTGATTGTGCACCTTGCAGATATGCAAGATATTGCTGATTGGTCAGATGATATTCCTGACTATGCAATCGATCTCGCTCGTGCATTCTGGCCTGGGCCAATGACCCTCGTACTTATGCGAAGTGAACTTGCAAAAGATTTCATAACAGGGGGACAAGAGACAGTCGGACTTCGCGTTCCTGATCATGTGATTGCACTTGCCCTTCTAGGAGAATTTAAGAAACTTGGCGGAAAGGGATTGGCTGCCCCTAGTGCAAATCGTTTCGGTCACGTTTCACCAACTACTGCAAGCGCAGTTCAAGCAGAACTTGGTCAGTATCTCAATGAAGAAGATTTGGTTCTTGATGGAGGTCCATCAGTAGTAGGTCTTGAGTCAACAATTATTGACTGCACACAAAAGTTGCCGAGAATTTTGCGCCCTGGTGCAATTACTGAAGAGATGATTACAGAGGTAACAGGTTTACAACTTGCCGATTCAGATTCAGAAATTCGAGTAAGCGGCTCTTTAGAAAACCATTACTCGCCTGAAGCAAAAGTTATTCTCGATATTGAACCGATAGAAGGCGATGGTTTTATCGCTCTCGCTAATATCGAAACTCCAGCCGGTGTTCTTCGTCTCGCAACTCCTCAGACAAATGAGGAGTTTGCCCGTGTTCTCTACACGGCGCTAAGAAGTGCAGATCAACAAGAGCTCTCCCGAGTCGTGGTGCATCAACCAGCAGGTGACGACATCTCTGTCGCGATTCGTGACCGATTACTGCGTGCCAGCCGCGGCCGCTGAGGTGATAAAGTTCGCGTTCTGACGCAGAAATAGCGTTAGTTCTTTAGTGGGGCCTATAGCTCAGCCGGTAGAGCAACGGACTTTTAATCCGTGGGTCGACAGTTCGAGCCTGTCTGGGCCCACTCTTGTACCTTCTGTCAGTGAAGAAAAATACCTCGTGGGTTCCCATCTATATAACTCTCGGAACTGTCTGGGGTTGCTCATTTATCTTTATCAAGATGGGCCTTGATTTCCTCACACCATTTGGAGTCGCATTTGTGCGTTGTTCTTTAGGCGCCATCACACTCTTTATCATCGCCAAGATGCGTGGATATTCACTTCCCAAAGATAGAAAAGCACGATTTCACATTTGGGTTGTAGCAATTTTTCTGAATGTGATACCAGGAATTTTTTACGCTCTTGCTGAGACTGCGATTACATCTGTTCTCGCAGGAATTATTAACGCTGTTACTCCGCTTATGACCCTGATTGCAATACTTCTTGTTAATCGCGAAGAGAAGGCAAAATCTTTTCAAGTCATTGGGTTGTTGATCGGGTTCTTCGGGGTGCTTACGGTTCTTGGTGCATGGAGAGGCTTTGGCGACAACCCTCTATGGGCTATTTTGGTTCTACTCTCAGCTGTTGCTTGTTACGGAATTTCATTTCCCTACACTCGCAAGTATGTAATGCCGCTAGGTATTCAGCCAGAATCAATCGTCTCGCTTCAGTTGATCTTGGCATCGCTTACTCTTCTGCCATTCTTTATTTATAATGGGGTCTCTGACTTCAGCCCAGAGATTGAGCCAGTCCTTGCGATGCTCGCACTGGGAATCTTTGGTAGTGGTTTTGCCTACTTGTGGAACTTTAAAGTTATGGAAGTTGCTGGAAGTGCAATCGCTAGTTCGGTCACGTATCTGACGCCAGTTGTTGCAATTATTGTGGGCGTCATCTTTCTCAATGAAAAGATTACGTGGAATGAACCAGTTGGGGCGTTGGTTGTCTTGCTAGGTGCAGCAATCGCGCAAGAGCGTCTAAAAATTAAGAAATAGAGAAGCCGACTGGTAGTTCAAGGCGGTTTGCCGCTAGTAACTTGGTATCTGTCAGAATCTTTCTTGTATCTGCATCAGCGACTATCACGCCTCCCGAGAGAATCACAGAACGTTCACAGAGCTCAAGAGCGTAGGGAAGATCGTGCGTAACCATCACGATTGTTACATCAAGAGATCGAACCACATCTGCCAGTTCACGACGGCTGGCAGGATCAAGGTTTGATGACGGTTCATCCATTACAAGGATTTCAGGCTTCATAGCAAGCACAGTGGCTACTGCAACTCGGCGGCGCTGGCCGAAAGATAAGTGGTGTGGTGCGCGATCTTTAAACTCAAGCATTCCAACTTGAGCGAGAGCTTCATCAACAACTGAATCCAATTCAGCTCCGCGAACCCCCATGTTGTATGGACCAAATGCGACGTCTTCGCCAACAGTGGGCATGAAGAGTTGGTCATCGGGATCTTGAAAGACAATTCCAACCTTTGAGCGAATTCGCTTCAAACCTTCTTTATCTTTTGCATCAACAATTTCACCAGCAATACGAACTTCACCTTGCATGGTTGGATGAATGCCATTCATATGCATGACGAGAGTTGTTTTTCCTGCGCCGTTTGGTCCAAGAAGCGCTACACGTTCACCTTTATTAATTTCAAGGTTAACGCCAAAGAGCGCTTGATTGCCATCAGGATAGGCGAAGGCAAGATCTTTGATGAACAGGCTTGGGGCAGTAGTCATGTCTTAACCAATCACTCGGAAAATCAGAGATATCAAAAGTGCAAAGAATGGAAGGGCGAGAGCTTGAAGCCATGAGCTGATTTCAACCTTCTTGCTTTCTGTATGTGGAAGTTCTCCAGTAAATCCACGAGAGAGCATCGCAAGGTGTACTCGCTCTCCTCGTTCGTAAGAACGGATAAAGAGTGCGGCTGCGGATGTCGCGATTACTTTCCAATGTTTAATTCCAGTTGCATGGAAACCTCGAGACTCGCGAGCAATTTTCATTCTCTCCATCTCGTCGCTAATGACATTTACATATCGCAGCATAAATGAAGCGATTTGCACCATAAGTAATGGCAACTTGAGGCGCTCTAACCCTCTGAGGATTTCGCGAGCCGTGGTTGTTGTTGAAAGAACTACTGCAATCATCACACCGAGCGTTCCTTTGGCAACGATAGATCCGCCTGCAAGAAGTCCATCTCGATATAGATTGAATGGACCCAACTGGAAACGTTCGCCTTTTCCAAAGAATGGCATCAAGATTGCAAAGAAGATAAATGGAATTTCGATTAGTGCGCGTTTAAAGAGAGTAAAGATTGAGACCTTTGCAGCAATTGTCGTTACTAGAACTAAGGCCAAGAAGGCGATAAATGCTGGCCAAACCGTTATTGGGGTGGAGACAACGACGAAGATAAAGAGAAGAATGGTGACAATCTTTAAATGCGAAGGCAGAGAATGCACCATTGAGTGGCGATGGATGTAAAGGCGCTCTCCAACGTCATGGCCATGATGGTGACCATGTGAATGAACTTGATCAGCTACCGGGTTTTTAGTCTTTATTTCTCTACACCCGAGCGACGTCGCAGAACAAGGAATAACCCTGTCGAAACTCCTGCGGTCGCAAGGACACCGATAACACCCGCAGTACCGGTGGATAGACGTTCATTCTCAACGCCCTTCACACCGTAATCAGCAAGAGTAGTGTCCGCATTAGTATTCTCTTTAGCAGTCTCGATAAATCCAATATCTTCGGCTACCTTTTCAAGTCCATCTGGACTGGAGGATGCGTAGTAAGAAGCAAAGCCTGCGATAAAGAGACTGACGGCAAATCCAACGATTAATAACTTCTTATCATTCTTCATAGTGATTTCCTCATCTCAAGAGTAACTTTTTCGCCGCGGTATCCATACACGAGATCTGATCGCGATGCCATGACTGCACCGACAGCGAGCGCAGAAATTAACCCCTCACCGATTCCAATGAGAATGTGTGTACCAACCATCGCAGCTAAGACAGCTGAAACTGAGAAGGTTGCAGTTCCACCGATTGCATATTGCAGAACAAATCCTGCAGCGGCGACCGGAACAGAGATAAGGCCCGCGATAAATGCAGCGACAGAGATTGAAGATTTATTCTTAGGCAAAATTCTCTTGACAAGTAGAAATGCTCCGTAGCCGACCCAGACACCAATAAGAGACATATTGAAGACACTGAGCCCGAGCGCGCTTAATCCACCATCGGCGAAGAGCAGCGCCTGCAGGATGAGAACAACTGTAAGTGCGAGGGTTGCAACCCATGGCCCCACCAAAATTGCAGCAAGTGCGCCTCCGAGCAAATGTCCGCTAGTACCAGCTGCAACAGGGAAGTTGATCATCTGAACCGCAAAGATAAATGTCGCAGTAAGCCCGGCAAGAGGTGCAGTCTTCTCATCGAGTGATGCGCGAGCTCCCTTAAGGGAGACGGCTACGCCTGCTGCAGCGATGCCAGCAAAGGCGACAGAGGTAGGGATATCGATAAAGCCATCAGGAATATGCATGGCATAATGGTAATGCAAATCGTTTGCATCTGCATATTTAACGCATTTATGGGAATGTCCGCCAAGCCACAGGGAAATAACCGCGCCAGCCCCAGCGTTAGGTCTAGAGTGCAGGAATCTGCCAGGGCGAGCAACGGGGAGGTCACTGATGAGCGATGATGACGGTCAGGACGAGCTAGTTACTGAGGAAATGCTCTGGGATCGAATTCCCGAAGTTCATGGTGAAGAACGTGCCAATACTTATTACGAACTCTCTGCCCGAATCTTTGCTCGTGGCCAATATGACGAAGCATTGGCGCTCGCAGAAACTGCGCGAGATATTTTCTCTGAACTTGGAGCATCTGCTCCTAGTGAAGGATTGGCGCAGGCATATTCTGCAATCGGATACAACCTCAATCAGTTAAAGCGTATGGATGAAGCTGCAACTGCAATGAGCAAAGCGGTCGCAATCTTGCGCGAGAACAAATCCCCAATCGCTCTGGAACTTGCATGCACTTTAGGCGAGTGGTGGTACTCATCAAAGAATTATGAAAAAGTAATTGAAACTATGTACGAATGCTCTCAGGAGCATTTGGTAGATGGAAACACAATTGGGGCGGCAAACGATATGCACCTCATCGGTTGCGCTCATCGCGAGTTAAAGAATTACAACGAAGCGATTATTTGTTTTCAAGAAGCGCGCAAGATGTTTAAACTCGAAAAAGAGGTAATCCATATTGCCCGTTGCGATCAGAAGATTGCATCATGTTATGTAGAAATCGGCGAGGGCGAGAAAGCGCTTGAGGCTGCACGTAAAGCGATAGATGTATTTGAGACAGCTCATGATCATCGTCGCGAAACATTTGCTCTCTTTGAGTACGGCAAAGCCGAGGTACTTCTAGGAAAGCTAGAAGATGGCTTAGCGACGCTCGATGGGGTTCTACAGATAATTGCTGAAGACGAACCAAAAGATTTCGAATTCATTCTCGATATTGAGACTCGGATGGTTTCCGTCATGCGTCAATTAGGACGTATGGATGAAGCTAATGAGGTAGAGCGCCGCCTTGTTGCAGTCCGTGATGCGCTCACTGAAGATGAAGCGCCAAATGAGGATGGCTTCCCAGCGCTGAAAAGCTAGGACTTACGAGGTAGGTGCTGCAGCGCCCAGTGGTACATAGCGATTGCACCTGCGGCTGACGCGTTCATCGAACGCGTAGAACCGTATTGCTCAATTGCGTAAAGAACTTCGCAGATTTCGATTCCTTCATCGGACATACCTGCACCTTCTTGCCCGAAGAGAAGTACACATTTCTCAGGCAATGTAGAGCCTTCAAGATGCTTTGATGATGGAACGTTATCGATACCGATTATCGGTACCTCGTATTCCTTACACCAAGCAGCGAAATCAGCAATAGTTGGATGGTGAAGGACGTGTAAATAACGATCTGTAACCATTGCCCCACGCTTATTCCAATCGCGCTTTCCGATTATGTGAACCATCGAAACATTAAATGCATTCGCCGTGCGGACGACCGAACCGATATTCAAATCATGCTGCCAATTTTCAATTGCAATCTGCAATTTATGTCTCTTTGTATCTAGATCGGCGACAATTGCATCAACGCTCCAGTAGCGATAGTGATCTAGAACATTACGCCGGTCGCCATTTTCTAGGAGCTCTGGGTCATATTGGACGCCAGTTGGCCAAGGCTTTTCATGTGGGCCTACGCCTACCACCGGAAAAAATTCACCCGGTCCGATGACGGCAGGTGTATTGATTTCCATAGATGCACTCTAAACTTAATCTACTGTTATTACCAAAGTTAAATTTCTTTAGGAGCCCCATGAACATCGTGTATCACGTCGCCTTCGGCATTCACCTTCTATGTGTCATTGCAATACTTGCAATACTTCTAGTTCAAGCGAAGAAGAGCCCAAAGAAACTTAGCGCTGGCGTAGTACATGCATCCTTGACCGCGCTTATTGCCGGAGCAGTGATGGTTGGTCTCTATGAAAAGGTTAATGCTGACGAAGTCGCTAACCATGCAAAGTTTGGCGTCAAGGGGCTTGTCATCGCAGTTATTCTCGTGCTCGGTTACAAGAATCTCAAGAAGCCTGAACTCAAGAATTCAGCCTGGGCATCGATGCTTGGATTGACAGTCCTGAACGTCCTTCTTGCATACCTCTGGAAATAATTAAAGTCATGAAGAAGTCTGTCGCGGTATTTGCCTGCCTTCTTCTCGCTTTGCCCACCATATTTACTTCAAATGCCAACGCTGTGGAACCGCAACGCGTCGCAAAAGTATTCGCGAAATATATTGAGAATAAAGGATTAGCTAACCCTTCGGTCGTTGTGATTGATAAAGCAACAGGTGAGGTTGTCTTTGAAAAGAACTCGAATTCACTCCGGAAACCCGCATCTTTGCAGAAGTTATTTACTGGGGTTGCTGCCGTACAAAACCTCGGAATGCAAGATACCTTCACGACATCCTTGTGGACCGGAATCGATAGCAAGACTGTTGTCATACAAGGTAATCGCGACCCGTGGACTTCGCAGTATGCGTCGGTAGCAGAAAAGATGGGGCGTACATCGCTTCCAAGAATTGAGTATCACGCCCTCAAGACCCTGAAGAAACTCAACGATGGGAATGTTGCAAAGCCAACAATCTATTATTCGAAACTCTTTGCGGGCGATGTCTCAACGTTGCAGACAATTTTTCGTAAACACGGCGTTGTGGCAAAGATGGTGCCAATCTCGGCCCAAGAAGCAATCGAGAGATCTTCAACTCTCATTATTGAATCAACCTCTCCACCCTTAGAAGAGATGCTCACCTTTGCGCTCGTTTGGAGCGATAACGTTCTATCAGAACGTATCGCGCGACTAGCATCTTATGCTGCAGGCAATGGGCTGACTGAAGATGGAGTAGCAACCACTTTCAGTGATCTCCTAACTTCCTTCAATTTAGATGCATCGAAAGTTAGAGTTCAAGATGCGAGTGGCCTCTCACGTCAGAATCGTGTAACGGCTAAACAAGTAGGAGAACTACTAGTAAAGATTTACAGCGATGAGCAATATGCACCAGTTGTCGATGGCCTACCTGTTGGTGGAATTTCTGGAACTCTCAGGAATAGATTTGTAAAGACAGCACCAAGCGCTGTTGGTCTTGTGAAAGCGAAGACAGGAACGCTGAATGGAACAGCGAATCTAGCTGGCTACGTTGAATCTGGTGATCACGAGTACGCATTTGTGATTATCGCCGACAAGTTGCCACGTACGTATTCAGCTGGAGAGAGGGCCCGCGCAATCGTGGACAGAATTCTCGGCAGGATTGCTGCACCGTTTCTGGCGCTATTTAATTTAGATGAACCCGAACTTGAAGAAGTTAGTTCGCAAATACCTTAACTGAGCCTTCATAACAGGCGACCCAGGTCGTATTAGATTCATTGTCGTAGGTAATTCCGATTGGCTCTGGACAAACCTTGATTGTCTGTACCTTTGTTAAATTAGAGGTACGTAACTTAGTCACCGTGCCACTCTTAAAATTAACAACGAATAAAGCAGAGCCATCTCCATTGAGAGCAAGGCTTCTGGCGGCCGACCCTGTTGCGACGCTCTTGATTGCTTTATTGCTCTCGAGATCCCAAGCGATCACTCTTCCCGAGATATTCAGCGTTGCATAAAGAATTTTGTTATCAGGTGAAAGTTCCACAGCTCGTGGATTTGAGCCGATAGGAATTAAAGACTTACTAAAGTCCGTTAAGTCGATGCGGTGAATATGGTTACCGCCCATCTCGGCAACGTATGCATAAGTACTATCTGCAGAAATAGCTATACCTCTCGGATAACGGCCAATCTTGATTGTCTTAACGACTTTCTCTTTTTCTACCGAGATTACTGAAACTGTGTAAGAACACCAATTGCTGACCAAAATGTACTTGTTATCAGGGGTAACTTTGACAACCTTTGGCACAGATCCAACTGAATAGACCGCATCAATTTTGAAAGATTCTAAATTGACGCGGGATAGAAAACTCTTGTCGTAGCCAGATGCTGGTGAGCAAACATCATGACCCTCTTTGTTGAATCCTGCGCCGTACATTGCGTAATTTGTGAAGTAGAGATATTTGCCATCCGGGGAATACGCACCTTCAACGGGCGAGCCTTTATGTTTTCCTGTGAAACCCGAAATTCCGAGAGCCTTGAGATCGACTGTATCTCTAACAGTTCTTTCAAGTTCTAAAGTACGAGTGTTAAAGATTGAGACCGTATGGGTGTACATCATGTTATGTGCACTGACCAAGCCTGTTTGTGATGCTGTAACAGATTTTGGACTCATCGAACCGAAAAAAGTCTTCACTAACTTCATCTTGCTCTCTACAAAATCAGAGGCGCTCGAAGAGGCAACTCCTGAAGAGATAAAGAGGATTGAAATAGAAATGCCGGCCGCGATTTTTACTGTGCGCATACCGGCAAGACTACTACTGGAAGTTAATCGTCATCCTCGTGGTCATCATCATGATCATCATCTTCGTCGTGACCTTCGTGTCGATCATGGCGCTGTCCGCGACCTTCGTGCTCTTCATCGTCATCATCACGATCATCTCTCTCACCCATAGGAGGTTGAGCGATTGCCGGATCTTGCATCTTTGACTCTTCAGGAGTTGCTACCGGTTTCGTAGTAGCTGTTGAAGCTTGAGAAGCCGAAGCAGTTGAGGAGATACCGGAAGTAGCTGGAGTGATATCTGCAACAGCGCTCTGCTCTTCATTAGCATTTGCAAAGAGAGAACCTGCAATCGCAATTGCTCCGACAGATACCAAAGTGCCCCATGTAAGGCGCTTATCTACCTTGCGAACGCTGCTCGATGCGTTATCGCTCTCCGCGATCTGCATCCATTCGGACTTCTCTGGTTGTGATTCTGGTGTCATTGGACGACCCCTTTCGATAAATGAAAGATAGGGGTCGATACTTAAAGGTAACTGAGAATTGAGATGAATTTCGCTGTCAGTGCTGGGTACTCTAAGCGTGTGAAGTTACTCCGTGCATATGTAGATCTCATGAAATTGCGCGTTGTAGAGCTCCTCATAATCACAACACTTCCCGCTATGGTGCTCGCGGAAAAAGGTCTCCCAAGCTTTGGCCTAGTTGCAGCAACTCTCATCGGCGGAACATTGGCTGCCGGCGCATCGAATGCATTTAACATGGTGATAGAAGCCGAGACCGATAAGTTGATGGCACGAACATCGAAGAGACCGCTTGTGCTTGGAACAGTTTCTAAGAAGAACGCAACAATCTTTGCATCATTCCTTACAGTCCTATCGCTTGCAATCTTTGAGATATTTACGACCAACCTTGCGACTCTTCTTACAGCCCTCGCAATTTTCTATTACGTAGTTATTTACACAATAATTCTGAAGCCAAATACATCCCAGAATATTGTTTGGGGAGGCGCAGCAGGTTGCATGCCTGTGTTAATTGGATGGGCTGCTGTAACCGATTCATTAACCCTTGTTCCAGTCGCCTTCTTCTTTGTCGTCTTCTTTTGGACGCCACCACACTTCTGGGCGCTAGCAATTAAATATAAGGATGATTACTCAGCTGCCGGAATTCCGATGCTGCCTTCTGTCTCTTCCCAATCAAATGTCATTAGCCAGATGTGGTTTCACACAATTGCAATGGTTGTCTCATCTGCCGCGATGATTCAACTCGCTAAGTTGCCAGTATGGGTGCTCTGCGCAACGGTGCTTCTCGGGGCGGTCTTTACTTTTCAGCTATTCGCACTAAAGGAAAATTCAGAAAATTACAATAAAGTCGCAGCAGGAATTTTTCATTGGTCTATCACCTATTTGAGTTTACTTTCAGTACTACTTGTTGTTGCTCAGCTTTTGAGCGCTTGATCTAAATCTTTAATCAGATCTTCGACGTGTTCGAGGCCCACCGAGAGCCTTAATACAGATGGTGTAATGCCCATCTCTGCCTGGACTTCAAGGCTTAATCGACGATGAGTAGTCGATGATGGGTGAGTGATGAGTGACTTACTATCACCTAAATTATTTGAGATATCGATGATGCGAAGTGAATCCATAAATTTGAATGCATCAGCTTTAGTGCCGGCAAATTCGATTCCGATTGTTGTTCCGCCTGCTTTCATTTGCTTCTGAATCACTTCACGATCAGGATGAGATTTCAAACCTGGATAACGAACAGACTTAATCGCTGGATGGCTCTCTAAAAATTCTGCAACTCTTTGAGCATTCTCTGCCATGCGAGTAACCCGCAGCTCCATCGTTTCAAGTGACTTAACTAAAACCCAAGCGCTAAATGGGCTTAATGATGGCCCTGTATGACGTGTGAAGGGGAGTAACTTCTCATGGATGTATTCAAATGATCCAAGAATCGCGCCTGCCAAGACTCGACCTTGACCGTCAATATGTTTTGTTGCCGAATACATAACTACATCCGCACCAAGCTCCAGTGGCTTCTGCAGAACTGGTGACGCCATTACGTTATCGACAATCACTGTAGCCCCAACTTTATGTGCCAGATCGCTGACAAATCTAATATCAACAATCTCCATCAATGGATTACTAGGCGTTTCGATAAATACTGCTTTAACTTTCTTTGAGAGAGCTTTCTCCCAGGCGCCTTTATCGCTTGCTCTTACCAATTCATAAGTGACTCCCCATTTTGGAAGAATCTCTGTGATGACAACATGGCAAGAGCTAAACATCGCAGCTGATGCAACGATATGGTCGCCAGCTTCAACGAGACAGGCAAGAGAAGCAAACATTGCCGCCATCCCAGATCCAGTTGCTACACAATGTTCTGCACCTTCGATTGCAGCTAATCTCTTTTCAAACATTGAAACAGTCGGATTATGAAATCGGCTGTAAAGGAAATGATCTGTCTCATCTGTAAATGAATCAGCCGCTTCCTGTGAATCTGCATAGGTAAAGCCGCTATTGAGGTAAAGAGCTTCTGAAGTTTCGCCAAAGCCCGACCGCGCTAAACCTTCTCGTACCGCAGCAGTTTGTGGATTTACTTCCCAATCTGGTTCGCGGCGTTTTGGATGCTCGTGGTAACCCCAAACCTCTTTGCTCATGGACTTATCTTAAGGTTTGACTGGTAAATTGCCCACATGCCTAATCTCGCGATATCAGTTAAAGATTTAAGTAAGAAGTATGAATCCGGATATGCAGTTTCCCATGCAAACTTTGAAGTCCCTCTTGGAACGATTTGTGGCTTTGTGGGGCCAAATGGGGCAGGCAAG
>JBFYOX010000020.1:0-19271 GCA_041303615.1 Actinomycetes bacterium | reverse complement strand
TGGGACCAGATACCTGCGCCGATGCCGTTGCATCTGCAACAACTTTCACGATATCAACCGCATCTGATCGCATCTCACGAGCTTGATCTACACGTGCAAGAAGCAAGAGATCTTCAACGAGTGAGCTCATACGTTTTGATTCGCCCTCGATTCTTGAAAGCAACTGCTTTGTATCTTCTTCACCCTTAACGGCGCCCTGACGATAGAGCTCTGAGAAGCCACGTATTGCTGTCAGTGGTGTGCGCAGCTCATGTGAAGCATCGGCGACAAATCGACGGAGCTTATCTTCACTCTTTGTGCGAGCAGCAAAAGATTCTTCAATGCGCCCAAGCATCGTGTTAAAAGTATTTACGAGCCTACCAATCTCGGTATTTGGAGACGTCTCTGGCATGCGTGCGGATAGGTTCCCAGATGCAATTTCATCGGCAGTTTTCTCTGCCTCTTGAAGAGGCCTCAAGCCAACAGAAACCACTGTTCGTGCAGCTAACGCCATTAAGAGCAACAAAGCAAGACTGATAAAGAAGAAGAGATAACCAAGTCGGGTGATGGTGTTATCGAGCTCTTCTAATGATTGTGCAGCAACTAAAGTGCCGGCGCCATTCGGAAGTGTTCGTGCTACTGCACGGAAATCTGCACCTGTAGCCTCGATCGTAAATGGCTCATCGCCATGTTTGGCGACCTCTGAAGGCAGTAGTCCGCGCACATAATCGCTGATCGATGCTTTGTTGAGATCTCCACCTAAGCCGCCAACGATATTTCCATCAGCATCTAAAACAGTGAGCGAGGTAGTTGTTGGAATTCTCTGTAATGGAGAATTTGGTTGAGTACCAGCAGGAAATTCATCGTCATATTCATCATTATCGCTATTTCGACCGAATCCATTCCCGCGGTGAGATTCAAGAGCTTCGTGAGCGATACCTGCTCGCAGAATTCTTGGCAACGTTCCGCCGGTAATTGCTTCAAGCTCATGATCAATCTGTGTCGTGAGGTAACTCTGCAGTGCATTCTGAGCAACGATTCCTGAAGTGAGAAAGCCGAAAGCAGTTAAGAGAACGACTCCTAGTGAAATTCTGCTACGAAGGCTCCAGGTGCTCATTCTTACTTAGCCGCCGGCAATCTAAGTCGATATCCAACTCCGCGAACAGTGTGAATCAAAGCTGGTTCGTAGATATCAATCTTCTTACGGAGGTACGAAATATACGTTTCAACAATTCCTGCATCGCCACCGAAATCGTAATCCCAAACATGATCAAGAATCTGTGCCTTAGATACAACGCGATCGGCATTAATCAGAAGATAACGAAGTAGCGTGAATTCAGTTGGTGATAATTCAAGTAGATTACCTGCACGTCGCGCTTCATGAGTTGCCTCATCAAGTTCAAGATCGGCAAAACGTATCTTCTCTTCATCAACAACTTGTTCTGTTACGCCAATACGACGCAGTAAGGCACGTAAACGCGCAACCAACTCTTCAAGGCTAAATGGCTTAGTCATGTAATCATCGCCACCGATTGTGAGACCTTGGACTTTATCTTTCATCTCATCTTTAGCAGAGAGGAAGAGAACCCCAACTTCAATACCTTCATTACGAATCTGTCGGCAGACTTCAAAGCCATCGAGATCGGGGAGCATCACATCTAAAATCATTGCGTGCGGTTTAAACTCTTCAGCTATTCGCAGCGCCTCAGAACCTGTTGCTGCAGTGCGCACATCAAATCCAACGAACTTTAAACTTGTAGAAATAAGGTCACTGATACTTAGCTCGTCATCGACGACGAGGATGCGTTCTCCAGTTGGGGTTGTAGGCATGGAGAAAGGATGCTCTTTATTCCTGAGTCTTTGCTGAGAATTGAGAGCGTTATCCCTATGAGTAATCAGTCGCGCTGAATTACAGCGCTGTAACTCCACGCACAATGTGTATAACAGCTGTGGATAATTCGATTCTCCCCACCGAAAAGTCCGCTATTTAGTAGGAACCCTCACCCGCATGGCAAACGGGCGGTATATCCCACTCCCAAGGCTTCTCGCCGGTATTTCACTTACGATTTAGCGATAGGATTTAGCCCTGCTGTTGGAGAAATACCGCCCTACAGCCCATTTAAGGCGATTTGAAGGAGTACCTACTTTGTCTGAGAAGAAGTCTGACAAATCGGCGCAAGGCGGATATGACGCCTCTTCGATCACAGTTCTTGAGGGCCTCGAAGCTGTACGTAAGCGCCCAGGTATGTATATCGGTTCAACTGGAGAACGCGGTCTACACCATCTTGTCTACGAGATCGTCGATAACGCAGTTGATGAAGCGCTCGCAGGTTATTGCACCGAAATTAAAGTAACTCTGATGCCCGATGGATCGCTACAGGTAATTGATAACGGTCGCGGAATTCCAGTTGATATCCAC
This sequence comes from Actinomycetes bacterium, assembly GCA_041303615.1. Classification (GTDB taxonomy): domain Bacteria; phylum Actinomycetota; class Actinomycetes; order Nanopelagicales; family Nanopelagicaceae; genus Planktophila. Next base: position 16,873 of record JBFYOX010000020.1, on the reverse strand, counting down.
CCAGTCGAAAAGAAACCAGCTCTCGAAGTTGTTCTTACAGTTCTGCATGCAGGTGGAAAGTTCGGCGATGGTGGATATTCAGTATCTGGCGGATTGCACGGCGTTGGATCTTCAGTTGTGAATGCACTTTCAACAAAACTCGCAGCACGCGTTGCACGCGATGGGTTTATCTGGACACAGGATTATCGATTAGGTGTACCAACAGCTCCAGTTGCAAAGGGCGAAGCAACAACAGAGACCGGAACAACAATTCAATTCTGGCCCTCTGCAGATATCTTTGAAACTACAGATTTCTCATTTGAAGTTCTCTCAACACGTTTCCGCGAGATGGCATTCCTTAACCGCGGTCTAATTCTTTCTCTTACAGATTTACGTGAGGGACATGTTGATGACAAGGGCGAACAATTAACTGTTCGCTATCAATACCAAGGCGGAATCACTGACTTTGTAAAGCACCTCAATTCAACTCGTGGCGAACTACATAAATCTGTCATCGCTATCGAATCTGAAGATAAGAAAGCCCGCCTATCGCTAGAAGTTTCAATGCAGTGGAATAACGGCTTCTCCGAATCCGTTTATACCTTCGCAAATACAATCCACACCCATGAAGGTGGAACCCACGAAGAAGGTTTCCGTACAGCACTTACTTCAGTTGTTAATAAGTTTGCTGAAGAGCAAGGCTTGATTCGTAAGAAGGAAGATCGCCTCACAGGTGACGATGTCCGCGAAGGCCTTACTGCAATCGTCTCAATCAAATTGGGCGAGCCACAGTTTGAAGGACAGACAAAGACAAAACTTGGAAATACTGAAGCGAAATCATTTACACAAAAAGTAGTTAATGAGCACCTGACGCAGTGGTTCGAACAAAATCCTCAAGAGGGTAAAGACATTATTCGTAAATCTATCGATGCAGCATCTGCACGTGTAGCTGCACGAAAGGCGCGCGATCTTGCGCGAAACCGCAAAGGTCTTCTTGAAGGTCGCGGAATGCCAGGAAAGCTTGCAGATTGCCAGTGGACCGATCCATCAAAGTGCGAGCTCTATATTGTCGAAGGTGACTCTGCAGGCGGTTCAACAAAAGGTGGTCGTGATTCACGAAACCAAGCTGTACTGCCTATCAGAGGAAAGATTCTCAATGTCGAAAAGGCGCGCATTGATCGCGTGCTGCAGAACAACGAAGTACAGGCGCTCATTACTGCACTAGGTACTGGTGTTCACGATGATTTCGATATCGAAAAACTTCGCTATCACAAGATTATTTTGATGGCAGATGCTGATGTCGACGGACAACATATCCGCACACTTCTTCTTACTCTTCTATTCCGCTTTATGCGTCCGCTCATTGAAAACGGATTTGTTTACCTTGCTCAACCTCCTCTCTATAAGTTGAAGTGGGGTGGAAAAGATCCTGTCGAGTACGCGTTCAGCGATAAAGAGCGCGATGGCATGATCAAGATTGGCCTCGATGCAGGTAAGCGCCTTCCTAAGGAAGATGGAATCCAGCGATTTAAGGGCCTCGGCGAGATGCCAGCGAAAGAGCTTTGGGATACAACGATGGATCCAGAACACCGCGTCTTGATTCAAGTGACTCTCGATGATGCAGCAGCTGCAGATGATCTCTTCTCAGTGCTAATGGGTGAAGATGTAGAACAACGTCGCGCATTTATTCAGCGCAACGCTAAGGATGTTAGGTTCTTGGATATCTAATGACTACTGAAGATATGACTCCTGAAAATCCAACTTTCGATCGCATCGAAAAGGTTGATCTCCAAGTTGAAATGGCTCGAAGCTATCTCGACTATGCGATGTCAGTTATTGTCGGTCGCGCACTGCCAGATGTTCGCGATGGACTAAAGCCGGTACACCGCCGCGTTCTATATGCGATGTACGACGCTGGGTATCGTCCAGATAAGGGTTACTACAAATCTTCTCGTATCGTCGGTGATGTCATGGGTAATTACCACCCACACGGCGACACTGCGATCTATGACACCGTTGTTCGTTTAGCGCAATCATGGTCACTTCGCTATCCACTTGTTGATGGAAATGGAAACTTCGGTTCACCTGGAAACGATCCAGCTGCAGCGATGCGTTATACAGAAGCTCGTTTAGCACCACTTGCTATGGAGATGATGCGCGATATCGATGAAGATACCGTTAACTTCTCTCCAAACTACGACGGCCGCTCACAAGAGCCTGATGTACTTCCATCACGATTCCCAAATCTTCTCGTCAATGGTTCTGCAGGAATTGCAGTTGGTATGGCGACAAATATTCCGCCACACAATCTTCGTGAAATCGGTGAGGCAGTTATTTACTCACTTGAGCATCCAGATATGCCGGCGCCAGATCTTCTCAACCACTTACTGACAATTGTTAAAGGTCCTGATTTCCCAACGAAGGCGCTCATTGTGGGCCGCGGTGGAATCGAAGATGCTTACCGCACAGGCCGTGGCTCAGTCACGATGCGTGCAGTTGTAAATGTAGAAGAGATTAATAAGCGCACATGCTTAGTTGTCACCGAACTTCCATATCAAGTTAACCCAGATAATTTAGCTCTCAAGATCGCAGAGCTCGTTAAAGATGGAAAGATCAAGGGCATCGCAGATGTTCGCGATGAAGGTAACGAACGTCTTGGTCAACGCCTGGTCATCGTTCTTCAGAGCTCTGCTATTCCTAAGGTTGTCCTTAACAATCTTTATAAGCAGACGCAGCTACAAGATACATTCGGTGCAAATATGTTGGCACTTGTCGACGGTGTGCCTCGCACTCTGCGCCTCGATGAATTTATCAAGTACTACATCGAGCATCAGGTTGAAGTTATTGTCCGCCGCACCAAGTTCCGCCTCGTTGAAAAAGAGAAGCGCGCTCACATCTTGAAGGGTTACCTCAAGGCGCTCGACGCACTCGATGCTGTAATCGCTCTTATTCGTGCATCTAAGACTCCTGAAGAGGCCCGCACAGGTTTGATGAAGTTACTTGATGTCGATGAGATCCAGGCAAATGCAATTCTCGATATGCAGCTGCGTCGTATTGCAGCGCTGGAACGTCAGAAGATCAATGATGAATATGACGGTTTGATGGCAGATATCATCGAACTTAATTCGATCTTGGCATCAGAGGCGAAGCAACGCGAAATTATCAAGACAGAGCTTAATGATTTGGTCGCTAAATATGGTGACGAACGCCGTACTCAGCTCGTTGCTAGCGAAGGTGATTTCTCGGCAGAAGATTTGATTCCAGATAACGATGTAGTCGTAACGATTACACGTGGTGGATACTCAAAGCGTACAACTGCTGATCTCTATAAATCACAGCGTCGCGGTGGCCGCGGAGTTAAGGGTGCGGCCCTTAAGCAAGATGATGTGGTTGATCACTTCTTCGTTGCATCAACACATGACTGGCTCTTATTCTTCACAAACCAGGGTCGCGTCTACCGCGCAAAGGTTCACGAACTTCCAGATGCAGGTCGCGATGCTCGCGGACAGCATGTTGCAAATCTGATGGCATTTAAGCCAGATGAACAAATTGCACAGGTTCTTTCATTTAAGGATTACAGCGCTGCTCCGTTCTTGGTTCTTGCAACAAAGAATGGTTTAACCAAGAAGACTCCACTTGCCGAGTACGACTCTCCACGTACAGGTGGTCTGATTGCGATTTCACTCAAGCCAGGCGATGAAGTTGTCTCTGCATCGCTCGTTCGAAACGGCGATGAACTTCTTCTTGTTTCAAAGAAGGCGATGTCACTTCGCTTTACAACTGATGACGAATCACTTCGCCCAATGGGCCGGTCAACTTCTGGTGTAATCGGAATGAAGTTCCGCGATGGCGATGAACTTCTCACAATGGCTCGCGTGGATTCCCAATCTTCACAAGGCGCATTTGTCTTTACTGCAACCGATGGTGGTTACGGAAAGAAGACGCCAATCGATGAATATCGTTTACAGGGTCGAGGCGGCATAGGAATCAAGGCTGCAAAGATCGATGAAGATTCTCGTGGAACTCTCGTTTCAGCTCTTGTACTTGAAGATGCTGATGAGATCCTTGCAATTACATCTGCTGGAACCGTTATGCGCACCCCAGCTGCAGAAGTACGCCAAACAGGGCGCGACTCCATGGGCGTGCGCCTGGTCAACCTCGACGAAGGTGCGACCCTCTTATCTGTGACCCGCAACAGCGAAGATGAGATTTCTCCGCAAAAGTAGTAGGGTTCACGCCTGTAGTTATGGAGGCCGTTTTGGCTACTTGATGAAATTCAAGTAACCTTGCGCTTCTGCGAAACGCACGAAAGTACGTCTAGCGGGCCCATAGCTCAGCCTGGTTAGAGCGCTTCCCTGATAAGGAAGAGGTCGGTGGTTCAAGTCCACCTGGGCCCACCCGTTCTAATACGGGGACCTAGCTCAATTGGTAGAGCACCGCCTTTGCAAGGCGGGGGTTAGGGGTTCGATTCCCCTGGTCTCCACGTGTCAAATACAGCAACGCTTCATACAACTCTCGGCGATATCGTCATTGAACTCTTTCCTAATCACGCACCAAAGACTGTAGAAAATTTTGTCGGTCTAGCAACAGGTGCAAAAGAGTGGACAGATCCACGCACAGGTAAGAAATCAAATGAGAATCTTTACGACGGAACAATCTTTCACCGCGTCATCAGCGGATTCATGATTCAAGGTGGAGATCCACTTGGTCAGGGATTCGGCGGACCGGGATACCAATTCGCAGATGAATTCCATGGCGAACTTCAATTTGATCGTCCATACATCCTTGCAATGGCTAACTCAGGCCCAGGAACAAATGGTTCACAGTTCTTTATTACTGTCGCTCCAACAACATGGCTTAACCGTAAGCACACAATCTTCGGTGAAGTTAAAGATGCAGCGTCACAAGCTGTTGTAGACAAGATTGGTTCAACACCAACAGGTGCGCAAGATAAGCCTGTTACACCTGTTGTGATCAATAGCGTCACTATCGCTTAATTAGCTTCTCTCCATGAAGCAGCGTTCTTCCGTTCTCACAATCATCACAATTATTTGTGCTTTCTATTTGTATGAACTTTATGATTCAGGGCTAATCGGAACATTTGGGCTCTACGGAATCGAGCTCTTGAAATCAACAAATGAGTGGTATCGACTCGTAACAGTTGCACTAGTTCACGATAACTCGAGCACAATCCCGATCCACTTAGCTTTCAATATGCTCGCGCTTCACTCACTTGGAACGCCGATTGAAACCTTCCTCGGTCGCTCTAAATTCCTCATAATCTTCTTTGTATCTCTCATCGGTGGATCAATCGCATCAGCGATGTTCCTGGGCTATAACGGATACTCCATTGGCGCATCAGGTGCTGTCTTCGGATTATTCGGCGCATGGGCAGTTATCAGCAAGAGAATTGGCGCAGAAGTAAAGAGCACCTTGGTAATCATCGGACTCAACTTTGTACTCGGCTTCACCATTGGTGGAGTCGATTGGCGTGCGCATCTCGGCGGATTAATTGCCGGTTATGCAGTAACGAAGTTCTTGCTTAGCGCTTCACGTTTCTAAGCAATACCTGGGCAACATCCAACACTTCTACATCTGATTGACGTGCGACCATTCCGTCGCCGACCATGATTCTGCAGAATGGACATGCGACAGCAACTTCTGGAACACCTGTATCGATAGCCTCATCGACACGGTTCAAGTTGATGCGTGTACCGATCTTCTCTTCCATCCACATACGACCACCGCCACCACCACAGCAGAATGAACGCTCTTGGTTACGTGGCATCTCTTCGATATCGCACCCTGATGCTTCTAGAAGTTCGCGAGGTGGTGCATAAATCTGATTATGGCGTCCGAGGTAGCAAGGATCATGGAAAGTAATCTTCTGATCTGCCTTATGTGGTGAAGTCTTTAACTTTCCTTCCTTCACCAAAGTGTTGAGCAGTTGTGTGTGGTGGAGCATCTGTAGCTCATAACCACTCTGTGCGTAATCCTTACCGATTGTTGTGAAGCAGTGAGGGCAGGTAACAACAACCTTCTTCACACCACGGCTACCGAAAGTCTCCTTAAAGGTCTCGATATTCTCTTGTGAAAGGATTTGGTATAAGAATTCATTTCCTGAACGACGTGCCGGATCTCCGGTACATGTCTCGCGCTTTCCAAGAACTGCAAAGTTAACTCCAGCCATATGCAGTAACTCTGCAACAGCCTTTGTAGTTTTCTTTGCGCGATCTTCATATGCACCAGCGCAACCAACCCAGAATAGATATTCAACTTCTTCTGGAAGTTCTCCGCTTACAACGCGAACAGGGAAGTCGCACTCCGCAATCCAACTCTCGCGATCTTGTTTATTTGCGCCCCACGGATTGCCGGACTTCTCTAAATTACGGAAGGTTCCACCGAGCTCTGCTGGAAATTCTGATTCAACAAGGACTTGGAAACGGCGCATATTGACGATGTGATCAACATGTTCGATATCGACGGGACATTCTTCGACGCAAGCACCGCAAGAGGTACATGACCACAAGACATCGAGATCGATAGGAGCGTTCTCACCAACTAAGCTCTCAGTCTCTACAACCTTTGCCATCGCATGATCGCGCATAGCCATAATTAATAGCTTTGGAGATAGCGGCTTATCTGTATGCCAAGCAGGGCATTGAGATTGGCATCGGCCGCACTCGGTACAGCTGGTCATATCCAGCAAGCCCTTCCAGGAGATATCACCACGAGTTCCAAGGCCAAAGACATCATCTTCTGCAGGGTCTTCGAAGTTAACTGGCTTTCCCTTTGAGAGCATCTCAGGAAGTGCGCCAAGAGCTGGCTTATCGATATTGCGCTTGTAGTAAATATTGAAGAATGCCAAGAAGCGGTGCCATGCAATTCCCATTGTGAGATTTGATGCGATGACGATGAACCAGGTCATCGATGCAACAATCTTCAGAGTTGCAACAAGAACAATTGCGCTCTCAAGAGATGCTTGCGACATAGAACTAAATGCAACGACAGCAGGCCACGAAATCGCGTAATGCCAATTCCATGATTCTTTTCCAGCAAGCGCGCCCTCGAGTCCACGAAGAGCAATTACACAGAAGACGATTGCGAGAATGGTTGCTTCGACGTAGTACGCCTTACCCATCCCAGAACCGCTAAATCGGTTGAGCATTCTGAATCGAGTTACTTGGCGAATTCCGATGAGTGTGACGATTCCGATTCCGGTAAGTGCCGCAATAACTTCTGCAAAGAGTTCATAAACTACAAAGTGGCCAATTATCGGCAGTGCAAAATCTGGCTTGATAACTTGTCCATATGCGGTAACGAGTGTTCCGAAAAGTGCACCGAAGCCAATCATCACAAACCAGTGTGCGATTCCCGACCCAGTGAATTTGAGCATCTTTGTGTGGCCAAGGACTTCCTTGAACATATTCTTCATTCGAGCAGATTTATTATTTGATCTCGTTGGATCAGGTTGCTGCTTCTTATAGAGCGCAATCAGGGTGCGAACTCGAATAGTAAGAAGTGTCAGCGCAACGGCTGTAATGAGATAGGAGATTCCAGCTAGCGCATAGTTCATAAGCGCAAGGGTAATCGTTACTGGCGATTTAGGAAGCGCACGTGCTTAGGTGTCAATTCATCTAGTGAGTTAACTCCAAGCAACTTCATATTACGAACCATCTGGGTCCGCATAATTTCAAGGGCGCGCTCAACTCCATCTTGGCCGCCAGCCATAAGACCATAAAGATATGCGCGACCAACATAGGTGTATTGAGCACCTAGCGCGATTGCAGCGAGAACATCTGCGCCGTGCATGATTCCGGTATCGATATGGATCTCGTAATCCTTCTTAAATTCCTTTTTGATATCGCTTAAAAGATGGAGCATGACAGGTGCGCGATCTAGCTGACGTCCACCATGGTTAGAGAGCAAGATTGCATCCGCGCCCAACTTTGCCGCTTTCTTGCCATCTTCAAGGTTTTGAATTCCCTTAACAGTAAGAGTTCCATCCCATTGTTCGCGGATCCACTTGAGGTCTTCCCAGGTCATTGTTGGGTCGAACATGTAATCCAAAAGCTCGCCAACTGTGCCTTCCCAGTTCTTCATCGATGCAAATTCAATCGATGGAGTTGTAAGGAAGTTAATCCACCAAGCTGGACGTGGAAGTGCATTAATCACAGTGCCTGCAGTTAAACGTGGTGGAACAGTCAAACCATTTCGGTAATCGCGAATGCGCTGACCCGCCGCAGGTACATCGACTGTGAGCATTAAATTCTTAACACCTGCACGCTTTGCGCGTTCAACAAGAGCCATGCTGCCTTCGCGGTCTTTCCACATATACAACTGGAACCAGTTACGACCGCCAGGTGCAGCAGCCACGACATCTTCAATTGTTGTTGTTCCGAGAGTCGAGAGAGTAAATGGAATTCCATACTTCTCAGCAGCGCGGGCTCCAGCAATTTCACCTTGAGTCTGCATCATGCGAGTAAAACCTGTCGGAGCGATTCCGACTGGCATTGCAAAAGTTTCACCGAGTGTGGTGCGAGTTAAATCTGCAGTCGAAACATCCTTAAGAATGCTTGGGATAAATTCAAGATCACGGAAAGCTTGGCGCGCTCTTTCAAGACTTACTTCACTTTCAGCAGAACCATCTGTGTAATCAAATGGGCCTTTAGGAGTTCTTCTCTTCGCGATATCGCGAAGATCCCAGATTGTGTAAGCCTGCTCTAGGCGACGTTTCTTGCGACGCAAAGTAGGAAGAGAAAATTGTAGAAGTGGAGCGAGTTCGGATGGTTTTGGAAATTGACGCCTTACATTTTTTCCCATGAAAGTTGTCTTTCAATCAGTTTCTAATTAACGCCACTTAGTTGCGAGAGAGAAACCAACTGCGATGAAGCTGAAACCAATGATCATGTTCCATGCACCGATACCCGGGATTGGATAGAGAGTCTGGCTTACGTAGAAGACAACGATCCAGAAGAGGCCGATAAGAAAGTTAGCGATCATTACTGGTGCAAGCCAGCTTGGGCTCTCGAGAAGTGGTGAAATCTCTTCGATGTGGTGCTGCTCTTCGTGAGCGTGACGCTCCTGAACCTTCTTACGCAATTTTGACTTTGGCATGAGGCCAAGGTTACAGCACAATTACCGCATGGCCCGAATCCTTGTTATCGATAATTACGACTCATTTGTATTTAACCTGGTGCAATATTTGGCGCAACTTGGTGCGCAGTGCACCGTTGTTCGTAACGATGAAGTAACGGCCGATGAAGCTGCACACTATGACGGGGTTCTAATCTCCCCAGGGCCCGGCACCCCCGATAAGGCCGGAATAAGTATTGAAATGATCAATTACTGTGCGCAAAATTCAATTCCACTATTTGGTGTCTGCCTTGGCCATCAGGCAATCGGCGAAGCATTTGGCGCAACTGTTTCTCGAGCACCTGAATTACTTCACGGCAAGACATCGCAAGTTTTCCATAACTCAACTGGAGTACTTGAAAACCTCCCATCACCTTTCACTGCAACGAGATATCACTCTCTTGCAGTTGAGAAAGATAGCGTTCCTGAAATTCTTGAAGTTACAGGTTCAACTGAATCCGGTGTTGTGATGTCTATGCGACATAGAGATCTACCAATTGAAGGCGTGCAGTTTCATCCTGAATCTGTGTTAACGGAACATGGCCACCAGATGCTTGCTAACTGGTTGGTGCGTTGTGGAGATTCCGGGGCACGTGAACGTGCAGTCGGTCTATCTCCCGTTGTCGGTTCGGCTAAGTAACAATTACGGTTGCTTATTAATTGTGATCGTTACTGACTTACCAATTGTTTGTGTTGTTCCGGCATCGGGTGCCTGACGAATTACAACCCCAATAGGTTGAGCAGAATCTAAATCGTAAAACTCTTTAACTAAGAAGCCTGCCTGTATAAGAAGTGTCTTGGCCTGAATTGCCTCAACACCAATCAAATTAGGAACCGTTACTTCGCCGCTTGCAATCGTAAGAATTACAGAACTACCTGCTTCAGTTACAGAGCCAACCATCGGTGTTACATCCAAGACAGTTCCTTGAGGTTCATCTGATGGCGCCGCGACAGTTTGAGAAACTAGTAAGCCAACCGATGCCAGTGCGGAGCGAGCATCAATGAGTGACATGCCAATCAAATCATCAGGAACTATCGCTTCACCTGGACCGTCAGAGACAGTTAAAACAATCGCAGAACCGAGTTTTGCTCTGGTGGTGGCCAGTGGCATTTGGCTAGCAACGCGATCACGGGGGATGGCACCGTCGTGAGCACGTTTGACCGTCACCGAATATTCAGAGAGTAATTCGCGAGCCTTTGTTTCAGTTAAACCTACAACGCTTGGAATTTGAGGAAGATTGTTATCTGAATTTCCACTGAGTAAAAATCCAGTAAGCGCAAGCGCAATTGAGGCCACAAATGAACCGCCGTAGATAAGCGCTGATTTACGAGTAAAGAGTGGCGCAGATGCAATCTTTGCAACAACTTCTTCACCCGCGCGAACTCGTGCAATGTCATCCAGCATCTCCTGTGCGCTTTGATAGCGATCTTCAGGTTTCTTAGCAAGGGCAACAGCTAAGACTTTATCAATCCCCTCAGGAAGACTTGGGTCGAGTGTGCGAATTCGTGGTGCGGTACTGGAAGCATGCTGGAGCGCAATTGAAACTGGAGTCTCACCGGAAAATGGTGGTTGTCCTGAAAGTAGTTCAAACAGTAAGCAACCTGTTGAATAGATATCACTGCGTGAATCCGCCGATTCACCAACAGCTTGTTCTGGAGATAAATACTGAGCCGTACCTAAGACGTTCCAGGTATTTGTCAGTGTTGCACCGAGGTCATCCATAGCGCGAGCGATACCAAAGTCCATTACCTTCACATCACCACTATCGGTGATCATTACATTTGCTGGCTTTATATCTCGATGAACAATCTGTCGGGCATGTGAATACTCGAGACCAGTCAAAATTCCTTCAGCAATTTCAAGTGCGCGACTGACAGGAAGCTTCTCTCCTTTATCGCGCAATGTGTAGATGATTTCTCGTAAAGTTTCTCCGGAGACAAGTTCCATAACAATGTATGGGGCAGGTTCTTCACCAGAGTCATATACAGCAACAATTGCGGGGTGGTTAAGTCCAGCGGCAGCTTTTGCTTCTTTCCTAAAACGTGCAACGAAAGAAGGATCCTTAGCTAAGTCACTGCGAAGTATTTTGATTGCAACTTCACGCGAGAGACGCTGATCTGATGCGATGTAGACATCAGCCATTCCGCCAGTGCCAATCATTTCTCCAAGCAGATAACGGCCACCAAGTAATGAATTCATCATTCGGCAGCTCCAATCTTCAGAAGTTTTTCTTCGCCTTTGCCTTCAACCAAATCAGCGATAACTACAGTCACGTTATCAGGTGCACCATTTATATATGTGGCATCGATGAGCGCATCAACCACTTGCTGGCGATCTTTTCCTTTTAGAATCGATTTGATTTCCTTCTCGGTCAGAACTGAGCTCAATCCATCGCTGCAGAGAAGGTATCTATCCCCAACTCTGCCTTCGAGAATTATCAGTGGGGCGCTTGCTACGCCTTCTCCCATCAATACCTGGGTCAAGACAGATCTTTGTGGGTGAGTAGCTACTTCAGCTTGCGAAATCGCTCCTTGATTTAAGAGCTCTTGGATAACGGTGTGATCAAGGGTTAATTGTTCTAAAGAATTTCCACGTAAGCGGTATGCACGTGAATCACCGATATGTAATAGAGAAATGCGCTCTCCGTTAATAAATAGAGAGGTAAGAGTTGTCCCCATTCCACTCAACTGCGGATTATCGAAAGATTCACTTTTAAGTTGGTTTTCGATTGAGTTAAGCGAATCGCAAAAGAGATCTTCGGCAGAGTCAGAATCAATTTCAGGATTAGTTATGACAGATGAAATCTCTTCTAACTTTGAAATTGCAATTCGTGATGCAACTTCTCCTGCTGCATGTCCACCCATTCCATCTGCAACTGCAATCACTTGTGATGATGTCAGGCCGCTATCTTCATTGCCTTTGCGTTGCAAGCCAACAGCAGAGCGAGCCGTTGTTGCGAAGAAGAGCTGAGCCATAGGGTAAGAGTAATCTCTTTGGTAGCCCCGGCTTCATGCTTATTGGTACCTTTAACCAGTGAGCAACGCCGATAGCCATACCTTCGCCTACCTAGGCCCAGTCGGCACATTTACCCAAGCCGCTCTTAAGAAATTAACGTGCGATAGCGACATCACAATTCCTTATGCGAATGTCACAGCTGTTCTAGATGCAGTTCGTACTGGCGAGGCAGATTACGCCCTCGTTCCGATCGAAAATTCAGTGGAGGGCGTAGTTGCCCGAACTCTTGATGAGCTTGCAACAGGTGACCCATTAACTATTGCCCAAGAAGTTACGCTGCCTGTGACTTTTGCTCTGATGGTGCAACCAGGTAGAAAAGAAGTTAAGAGAATTGGAACCCACCCACACGCAGAATCTCAATGTCGAGCATTTATCGCTAAGAACTATCCGCATGCAGAGATAGTGCCAACGAGCTCTACTTCCGCAGCAGCGGAAGGTGTCAGTAAGGGCGATCTTGATGCAGCAATTGCATCTGCTGTGGCTGCAGAACATTTCGGATTAGAGATCATCGCTGACAACATTGGTGATAATTCCGGAGCGGTCACTCGGTTTATCGCAGCGCAAAAGCCTGGTTGGATGCCAGAGCCAACCGGAAATGACCGCACATCGATGGCTGTCTTTATCGATATTGATCACGCTGGAGCGCTTCTCGAAATTCTTCAAGTATTTGCAAAGAACGATGTAAACCTGACATTCATCCAGTCACGTCCGACAGGTCGGGAACTTGGTCACTACCATTTCATCATTGATGTTGAAGGTCATATCCAGGATGCCCCAGTTGGAAAATCAATTGAGGAACTAAAAGTGATCTGTGACGACATAAGATTTTTAGGTTCATACCCACGAGAGGTGCGCTCATGATCGACATCAAATTTCTTCGAGAGAATCCTGATGTTGTTCGCGCATCACAAAAAGGTCGCGGAGAGAGCGTTGATCTTGTTGATCAAATTTTGGCGATTGATGAAGTAAAGCGCGCTGCAGTGTCTGAGTTTGAAACGCTGCGCCAAGAGCAGAATGTCTTATCTAAAAGCGTTGGCGCTGCCAAAGGTGATGAGAAGACAGCACTTCTTGAGAATGCAAAAGCCCTCGCAGATAAGGTCAAAGCGGCTGATTCAAAGCGCTCAGCAATAGAAGAAGAAGCAAAGCAACTTCTTCTACAACTCTCTAATCTTTTAGATACCGAAGCGCCAATTGGTGGAGAAGAAGATTTCGTTACCATCGAACATATCGGTACCCCGCGCGACTTTACTAAAGATGGATTTGAAGCAAAAGATCATGTAGAACTTGGCAAGTTACTTGGCGCAATCGATACCGAACGCGGCGCAAAAGTTGCTGGGTCACGTTCATACTATTTAACGGGCGTAGGTGCACTTCTTGAATTTGCACTTGTTAACTATGCGGTTCAGAGCGCAGTCAAGAATGGATTCACTCCGGTAATTCCACCAGTTCTTGTTAACCCTGCAGCTATGGAAGGAACGGGTTTTCTAGGACAGGCAGCAGAGAATGTCTATCGAATTGAGAAAGATGATGTCTATCTAGTAGGAACGTCTGAAGTTCCACTCGCTGCAATGCATATGGATGAAATTTTGCCTGCAGATAAGTTGCCGCTTCGCTATGCAGGTTACTCATCATGCTTCCGTCGCGAAGCTGGAACATATGGAAAAGATACTCGCGGAATCATTCGCGTTCATCAATTCGATAAGGTTGAAATGTTTACCTTCTGTAAGCCAGAGGATGCGAAGGCAGAGCACGAACGCCTTCTGCAATGGGAGAAAGACTTCCTCACTGCTATGGAGATTCCATTCCGAGTAATTGATGTGGCATCAGGAGATCTCGGATCTTCTGCAACTCGTAAATTTGATATTGAAGCGTGGATCCCTACACAAGGTGCATATAGAGAGGTAACTAGTACTTCTAACTGCACTGAATTCCAGGCGCGCAGACTCAATATTCGATACAAAGATTCAGAAGGAACAAAGGCGCTTGCTACTCTCAACGGAACACTTGTCGCCGTTCCACGCATGATTGTTGCAATCCTCGAAAACCACCAGAATGAGGATGGAACAGTAAACGTTCCTGAAGCTCTGCAACCATTCCTTGGTATGAAGAAATTTGAACTAGCGTGAGCGTTCACCAGCAGTCTGAGGGTCGCCCTAAATTAATTGCAACAGATTTAGATGGAACGGTCGTCGCACATTACGGAGATATCACCCAGCGCACTATTGATGCATTTAGAAAAGCGCATTCAATGGGAATCGAGATCTTCTTTGTAACTGGTCGCCCACCACGATGGATGCCAGAAATTAAGGATGCATTCGGTATTGGCAATGCAATCTGCGGAAACGGTGCGATGTTGTATGACCTGCACAATGATAATGTTTTAGAACAATGGCTTATCGATGAAGATGCTCAACTAGAAGCGGTAAAGCGACTCCGCAAGGCGATTCCGGAAATTTCATTTGCAATTGAATCTCATAATTATTTCCACCGCGAGAAGATTTATATACCTCGCTGGGATGTTGGCTTAGATAACATCGGAGTCCACCAAATTGAAGAAGTAATTACATCGCCTGCACTCAAAGTTTTAGCCCGCTGCTCCCAACAAGAGCTCACATCTGACGAAATGCTTGCAATCGCAAAGGTTGAACTAGATGGGCTGGCAACAGTTACTCACTCCAACCCACATGATTCACTTCTAGAGATTTCAGCTCTCGGAGTTTCAAAAGGTATGACCCTTGCAAAGATGGCAGCACGTTTAGGAATTGATGCTGCAGATTGCGTATCGTTTGGCGATAATCCAAATGATTTCTCAATGCTTGAATGGTGCGGTCGATCATATGCAATGGCAGATGGCCACCCTGATGGACCAAAGTATGCAAAAGGAGTTGCAGGTCCATGCGAAGAAGATGGCGTTGCAATCATTATTGAGCAGTTGCTCGAACTCCCCGCTTAAATAACTGGCTTAAATTCTCTGGCGATTTTTGCAGAAGGCCACTTTCGGGTAATCTCTCCCACGGAGGACTCGCATAGCGGCCGAGTGCACCGGTCTTGAAAACCGGCAAGGGAAACCTTCGTGGGTTCAAATCCCACGTCCTCCGCGCTTAAGTCAAAACCCGCCTCATACCCTGGGGCGGGTTTTGCATTTATGCACCGCTATTTGGGAGCCCGTTGTGGCTGACTTCATAAGGCTAATGCGGGCAACCACCTAGCGACTTTGAGCCCAGAAGCGCACACTTCTCTCATTAGGTTGTCTCAAAAGTTTGAACCCAGGGGAGCACACATGTCCGGAGTATTTTCTCCAACGCGCGCCAAGATTAAAGAGCGCACACTGCGCACAGATAAGTGGTGGCTTGAACCAGCAATCACATTTGGCGTCTTATTCTCGTTTGTAATTTATGCAACCTTCCGCGCATTTGAAGGAGCGAATTACTACAAGGATCACCTGATCTCTCCGTTCTACTCACCATGTTTATCTGAAGCCTGTGTTCCTGAAGCAACCCTCTTTGGATGGACACCAGTAAGTGCGCAAATATTTAACTTCGCACTTTCGCCAGCTCTAATTATTTTGATCTTCCCACTTGGTTTCCGTATGACTTGCTACTACTACCGCAAGGCTTATTATCGTGCATTCTGGTTATCTCCTCCTGCATGTGCAGTCGCAGAACCACATACAAAGTACACAGGCGAGACACGTGCACCTCTCATCTTGCAGAATGCACACCGTTGGTTCTTCTACGCAGGCCTCGTATTCAATGTGATTCTTACTTACGATGCGGTCCTCGCCTTTAAAGATGCAGATGGCGACTGGGGACATATGAGCGTCGGAACTCTTGTTCTGATTGCAAGCGCAACAATGCTCTGGTCCTACTCACTCTCTTGCCACACATGTCGCCACACCGTAGGAGGGCGCCTCAAGCACTTCTCAAAACATCCAGTTCGTTACAAGCTCTGGACAACAGTTTCTTCACTTAATCATTACCACCAGCAATTTGCGTGGTTCTCGCTTGCAGCAGTTGCATTTGCCGATATCTATGTTCGCCAAGTTGCAACTGGCGCCTGGACCAATTTCTACTTCTTCTAAAGGATGCCAAGAATGACACTCGAAAGATATAAGTACGACGTCCTTATTATTGGAGCAGGTGGCGCAGGTCTGCGTGCCGCAGTTGAAGCGCGTGAAGCAGGACTGAGCGTTGCAATCATCTGTAAGTCACTATTTGGTAAAGCCCACACTGTTATGGCAGAAGGTGGCGCTGCAGCATCGATGGGTAACGTCAATGACAACGACAATTGGATGGTTCACTTCCGCGACACGATGCGCGGAGGAAAGTTCCTCAATCACTTCCGCATGGCAGAACTTCATGCGAAAGAGGCCCCAGATCGCATCTGGGAGCTAGAAACTTGGGGCGCTCTCTTTGACCGCACTAAGGAAGGAAAAATTTCGCAACGTAACTTTGGCGGACACGAATATCCACGTCTTGCACATGTTGGCGACCGCACAGGTCTAGAACTCATCCGCACAATGCAGCAGAAGATTGTTGCCCTCCAGCAAGCCGATGGTCGTGAATTTGGCGACATGGAAAGCAAGATGAAAGTTTTTGCTGAGTGCACAATTACAGAGATTCTTAAGGAGAATGGAAAGATCTCTGGCGCATATGGTTACTGGCGCGAATCAGGGGAAGAAGTTCTCTTCGAAGCACCTGCAGTTGTTATTGCAACCGGCGGAGTTGGTAAGACATTTAAAAT
>JBFYOX010000019.1:0-19886 GCA_041303615.1 Actinomycetes bacterium | reverse complement strand
AACTCAACTAACTCAATTGTTGTTACCGAGATGGAGCATCATGCCAACCTCATTCCTTGGCAGCAGCTTGCTTCACGTACAGGTGCATCTCTAAAGTGGTTTGAGGTAACTCCTGAGGGACGCCTAGATTTGAGCACTATCAATAGCATCATTACAGAAGGCACCAAAGTTGTTGCACTTACTCATCAATCTAACGTTCTCGGAACAATCAACCCGCTGGAAGAGATTGTTAAACGCGCTCACGAAGTTGGAGCAGTTGTTGTTCTAGATGCCTGTCAATCAGTTCCACATATGAAAGTTGATATGAAAGAACTAGATGTAGATTTCCTGGCTTTCTCGGGGCATAAGACTGTCGGGCCTACTGGTGTTGGAATTTTCTGGGGGAGAGCTGAACTCTTAAGTGAGTTACCACCGTTCCTAACAGGTGGATCAATGATTGAAAGCGTGACGATGACATCTGCGACCTGGGCACCTGCTCCTCGCAAATTTGAGGCAGGAGTTCCCAATATGGCCCAAGTTGTGGGTTTAGGCGCAGCGCTGGAGTATTTATCGAGCGTTGGAATGAATGAGATTCACTCGCACGAAGTTGATCTAACTCGCTATGGAATTGAGAAGATGAAAGCGATTAAGGATCTCAAAATTATCGGCCCTCACGATTTAGATATGCGTGGCGGTACCCTTTCATTTACCGTCGGTGAAATTCATCCGCATGATTTGGGTCAGTTTCTCGATAGTCAAGGTATTGCAGTACGAACAGGACATCATTGCGCTTGGCCGCTTACGAGAAAGCTCGGAGTGCCGGCAACCACTCGTGCCTCTTTCTATCTCTACAACACTCGAAGCGATGTTGATGCACTTATCGACGGAATCCTCGGCGCTCAGAAATACTTTGGATAAAGATGCAGCTAGATAATCTCTATCAAGAGGTAATTCTTGATCACTATAAGAATCCTCAAAATAAGAAGTTGGCTACCGAATTTGATGCTCAAGTTCACCATGTCAATCCAAGTTGTGGTGATGAGATCACACTCAATGTGACACTGGATGGAGATTTAATTAAGTCTGTCACATGGGAGGGCGTTGGTTGCTCTATCTCTCAGGCGAGCGTATCAATCATGACCGATTTGGTTACTGGCAAGAGCCTCGAAGATGCCCAGAAAGTTTCCGATGCCTTCATGCAGTTGATGCAGAGCAAGGGTTCTGAAAAAGGAGATGAAGAACTTCTCGAAGATGCCGTGGCGCTAGCGGGAGTATCTCAATATCCAGCTCGCATCAAATGCGCGCTTCTAGGGTGGATGGCCCTTAAGGATGCGAGCATTCAAGCAAAAGCAAGCAAGATTTCGTAAAAAGAAAGTAGGATGAGGTTATGGTTGCAAAGGTAGAAGATATAAATGAAGCGATGAAGGATGTTGTTGATCCTGAGCTTGGAATTAACGTTGTTGACCTTGGTCTTATCTACGACATGATGGTCGATGAGAACAATATTGCTGTACTCAATATGACCCTCACTTCTGCTGCCTGCCCTTTGCAAGATGTCATTGAAGATCAGACTCGTCAGGCACTTGCTCCATTTACAGATGATGTAAAGATCAACTGGGTCTGGATGCCACCTTGGGGCCCAGATAAGATTTCTGACGATGGCCGCGAACAACTGCGCGCTCTCGGCTTTACAGTTTAATTAGTTAGCTACAAATGTCTCAACATGCAGTTTGGATGACTTTTAGGTCGATGACCGCTGACCCATCGGTAAAATCTCAGAAGTTAAAACAGGGGACTATTGCGCGCATCATCTCCTACGGCAAGCCGTACAAAACTCAGATTTCAATCTTCCTCGTTACGGTTGTTATCGAAGCGCTTTTGGTCATCTCTTCACCGCTATTACTTCGTGAATTGATTGATAAAGGCGTCATTCCTAGAGATCCAGGTCTAGTCACCAAGTTGGCACTCCTCGTTGGATTATTAGCTATCATCGATGCAGCATTTAATATCTTCGGACGTTGGTTCTCGGCGCGTATCGGTGAAGGCCTTATCTACGACCTGCGCTCTCAAGTCTTCGCCCATATCCAGCGCCAATCCATTGCATTCTTTACTCGCACTCAGACGGGTGCACTGATCTCGCGTATCAACTCCGATGTTATGGGCGCCCAACAAGCTTTTACGGGAACTCTCTCAGGAGTTGTCAGCAACGTTGTCTCTCTCGTTCTTGTAGTGACAACGATGCTTATTCTGTCTTGGCAGATCACTGTGATTTCTCTTCTACTTCTTCCTGCCTTTCTACTACCGACTAAATGGGTTGGCAAGAGAATTCAGGCGCTCACTAGAGATGCCTTCAATCTCAATGCAACTATGTCGAGCACGATGACTGAGCGCTTCAACGTCTCCGGCGCACTATTGGTCTCGCTCTACGGAAAGCCTGATAAAGAGGAGAAGTTCTTCCGTTCCAGGGCTCGAAAAGTTGCAGATATTGGAATCCAGACTGCGATGCTCAACCGTATCTTCTTCGTGGGAATCACGAGCGTTGCTGCTGTTGCAACTGCTTTCGCATATGGAATTGGTGGCCATCTTGCTATCAATAAAGAGATCACCGTAGGAACACTTCTTGCAATAACAGCTTTATTGGCTCGGCTCTATGGCCCCCTCACCGCACTCTCTAATGTTCGTATTGATGTCATGACCGCTCTAGTTTCATTCGAACGAGTCTTTGAGGTGCTTGATCTCCACCCGATGATTACCGACGCATCAAATGCGAAGCACCTTGATTCCAAAAAGCTAGATATCACCTTTAAGGATGTGAGATTTACCTATCCGAAGGCGGAGGAAGTATCCCTTGCTTCGCTCGAATCAGCTTCGCGCCCTGAAACTGTCGATAGCGGAGAAGTTCTCAAAGGAATCTCATTTGAAGTTCCGGCAGGAACGCTGACAGCGATTGTTGGCCCATCGGGTGCGGGTAAGACCACGATGAGTGCATTGCTACCCCGACTCTACGATGTCACTGGTGGCTCAATCAATATTGGTGGCCACGATATTCGCGATTACACAGTGCAATCACTTCGTGATTCCATTGGTGTTGTCATGCAAGATGCGCATTTGTTCCATGAAACAATCGCCGAGAATCTTCGCTATGCAAAGGTAGATGCAACCGAAGAAGAGATGATTACTGCTTGTAAGGCCGCTCAAATTTGGGATCTTGTGTCAACACTTCCAAATGGTTTCGACACGATGGTCGGAGAACGCGGACATAGACTCTCAGGTGGAGAGAAGCAGCGCCTAGCGATTGCTCGCCTTCTTCTAAAGGCCCCAGCAATTGTGATTCTCGATGAAGCTACAGCTCATTTGGATTCCGAAAATGAGTCACTCGTACAAGAGGCGCTACGCGTAGCTCTCAAAGGACGAACTTCAATCGTTATCGCACATCGCTTGAGCACCGTTATGGAAGCGGACCAGATTTTGGTTCTAGAGAAGGGTCTTATCGTCGAGCGCGGAACCCACGAAGAGTTAATTTCAAAAGGTGGTTTGTACTCAGAGCTCTTCGCGAGACAAGACATCACGACGAATGAGAAACCTTCCGTAGACAACTAATCCGCCAAAGAAAATCCACTGCAAGGCATAGGCCATGTGGGGACCATCTGATAGTTCTGGCAGTTGAGCTGGAACTGCTGGAGTAAGGCGTGGGTCACTTCCCGAGATTAAATCGAGATAGAAATTCCCTGAAGTAGTTCCTTGCTGTGCATTGGCCTTAGAGACCAACCCTTCAGATTGATCAGAAGGAATTGCAAAGAACGAACCTCGGGGAAGTGAAGTGTCGAGACGCAAACGGCCGGTTAGTTCGACTTCTCCTTGTGGAAGCTCAGGAAGTTCAGGGCGAGTCAGAGCATTAATTCCCGCCTTGACCCATCCACAATCAACCCAGAAATCTCTACCTTGAGTATCGGTGAATTTTGCAAGGAGCTCAAAACCGTAAACCCCTTCGAAGTAGCGGTTGCGAAGGAGGATCTGATTCTTTAGATCGAAAGTTCCCTTGGCTTCGACGGTCTTCCACTCATGAACGACCGGATTTGATACGACCTCTTCTAGGGAGAGAGGTTTCATAGCAATATGACTTTCAATCTTTGAGTTTCTATCGCTTCGATCTAAACCTCTATTGAATTGCCATTGGGAAGCCCAGAGACATAAGAGGATTAAGAGAAGTGCAATAAAACTTTTAAAGAGTGAGTAGCTTTCCTTCTTCTTTGACTTACTCAATTCCTCGCGGCCTCTTCTGAAGGATATGTGAACCAGGCAAGACAGTTTCTCTTCCAGCATTTGCAACTACGACCGCTATATAGGGGAGTACTACCGCTCCAAGTAGAGCAAACCAACGAAATGGACTTGGAAGAACTACGGTAAGAATGAAGCAAGCGGTGCGAATCATCATCGAGTAGAAGTATCGACGTTGGCGTGCGCTTTGATCTTTAGACAATCCTTTAGGCGCGCTTGTGATGTCGTAAGTTGCATCTTCTTTAGCCATATGCCAACAGTAGGGTAGTTTTATCTCATGAGCGACTCGACACCAATCGCACTTGTCACAGGCGGAAATCGTGGAATCGGTTTAGCCATTGCAACAGCTCTCAAAGCCGATGGTTGCCGAGTAGTAATCACCTACCGCAGCGGAACGCCTCCAACCGGTTTTGATGCAATCCAGATGGATGTCACTGATAGCCAGAGCGTCGATGAAGCATTCTCAAAGATTGAGGACGAAATCGGCCAGCCCGAAATCATCGTTGCAAATGCAGGAATCACAAAAGATACGCTTGTTATGAGAATGAGTGATGAAGATTTTGAATCGGTGATCGATGCAAATCTCACCGGCGCTTTTAGAGTTTCAAAGCGTGCTACAAAAGGGCTTCTAAAGTTAAAACGTGGTCGTTTAATCTTTGTGGGTTCAGTTGTCGGAAGCGTAGGAGCTGCAGGTCAAGTTAATTACTCAGCCTCGAAATCTGGTTTAGTCGGAATGGCTCGCTCATATGCACGCGAACTTGGTAGTCGTGGCATTACCGCAAACGTTATCGCCCCTGGATTTGTTGAAACTGATATGACCGCAGATCTTGATGAAAAAAGAAGGACGGATATTGCGGCCCAAGTTCCTCTCGGTCGATTCTGTTCCCCCGAAGAGATCGCAGATGTCGTTTCATTTATTGCATCACCGAGGGCAAGCTATATAACTGGGGCCATCATTCCTGTTGATGGTGGATTAGGAATGGGGCATTAATTATGGGAATTCTCGAAGGTAAGAATATTCTCGTTACCGGCGTACTCACTGACGGATCAATTGCCTTCCATATCGCCCGCCTTGCACAAGAGGAGGGCGCCAATGTAGTTCTCACAGGTTTCGGTCGAGGACTCAGTCTTACAACCCGCATTGCAGGTCGTCTACCTAAACTTCCACCCATCATTGAACTTGATGTGACAAACCAAAAACATCTCGACGGTCTAGCTAACGAAGTAAAGAAGCATCTTCCGCATCTAGATGGGGTCGTACATTCAATTGGTTTCGCACCTGAAGGAGCTCTCGGTGGAAACTTCCTCAATACACAATGGGAAGATGTTGCTACCGCTGTTCAGGTTTCTGCATTCTCATTGAAATCTCTCACAATGGCTTGCCATCCACTCTTTAAAAATGGGGCATCAGTTGTTGGCCTCGACTTTGATGCGCAGGTTGCTTGGCCAAAGTATGACTGGATGGGCGTTGCTAAGGCAGCTCTTGAATCAACATCTCGCTACCTAGCCCGTGATCTTGGTAAAGATAATGTTCGTGTAAACCTCATTGCAGCAGGTCCAATCAAGACAATTGCTGCAAAATCGATTCCCGGTTTTCAAGAATTCGAAAATGTATGGAATGAACGTAGCCCACTCTTTTGGGATATTGAAGATCCGGTGCCAGCGGCCAAGGGTGCTGTTGCCCTCTTGAGCGATTGGTTCCCTAAGACAACGGCTGAGATCATCCACGTTGATGGTGGCCTCCACGCAATGGGCTAAAGGGGTAAGAGTTAAAGCCCCCTCACGCACGGATTTCACTTATCCCAACCCATTCGGTAGCCTTTGCCTCAGACCAGTAGCCCCGGCTGCTGCAAGAGGAGCTCACCGCTCCCACCTCCTTCACTACAAGTGAGCTGGTTCGTCGGAAGAAGAAGTAGCCAGGAGCTATTTCCGTCCTCCTATGCGGTGCGCGAATTCTGCGGCAACTTGGATACTCAAGTGAATACCGAACTTAGGAGCAGAAATCACAACAGAACCGCGCATCAATGACCGTATCCGCACACCCCAAATTCGTCTCATCAATTACACCGGTGAACAAGTTGGAGTCGTAGATATCGAAGCAGCGTTAGCGATGGCAGATGAAATCGGACTTGATCTCGTAGAGATTGCGCCCGAGGCAACTCCACCAGTTTGCAAGATCATGGACTTTGGAAAGTACAAGTACGAGATCGCGCAGAAAGCTCGCGAAGCACGTCAGAACCAAACCCACATTGTGGTGAAGGAAGTGCGATTGACGCCAAAGATTGAGAATCATGACTATGAGACAAAGCGCTCAGCAGTCGAGAAGTTTCTCAAAGGTGGCGACAAGGTGAAGATCACGATGAAGTTCCGTGGGCGTGAACAAACTCGTCCAGAGCTCGGTTTCAAGCTCTTGCAACGTCTTGCAGAAGATGTGAAAGAGATAGCTTTCGTTGAATTCGCCCCAAAGCAAGAGGGACGACAGATGACGATGGTGCTCGGTCCAACTAAGAAGAAGACCGAGGTAGTCGCAGAGCAGAAGGCGGCGAAAGCTGCGAAAGAGAAGGCGGCCGAAGCGGCTGCTGAATAGTTTTTAAACACGACGACGAAGCAACAGGAGAAGATAAATGCCAAAGATGAAAACCCACAGTGGAGCGAAGAAGACTTTTCGCGTCACAGGTTCAGGAAAGATCATGCACGAGCGTGCAGGCAAGCGCCACCTTTTGGAGCACAAGTCATCACGCGTTACTCGTCGTTTGAGCCAAGAATCATCAGCTAAATCAACCGTCACAATGACAGCCAAGCGCATGCTTGGTCTCAAGTAAGGGAGCGTGACTAAATGAGAGTCAAGCGCGGAGTACACGCAGCAAAGAAGCGTCGCACAACCCTCGAGCGTGCCAGCGGATATCGCGGACAGCGTTCACGTCTTTTCACAAAGGCGAAGGAGCAAGTA
Organism: Actinomycetes bacterium; assembly: GCA_041303615.1. Lineage (GTDB taxonomy): Bacteria > Actinomycetota > Actinomycetes > Nanopelagicales > Nanopelagicaceae > Planktophila. The sequence goes on along the minus strand of JBFYOX010000019.1, from coordinate 12,679 downwards.
ACGCACTCAATGGTCTACGCCTTCAATGACCGTAAGGATAAGAAGGGCGATTTCCGTCAGCTATGGATTCAGCGTATTAACGCTGCAGCTCGTGCAAATGGAATGACTTACAACCGCTTCATCCAGGGGCTTAAGGCTTCAGGTCTTGAAGTTGATCGTCGCGTTCTTTCTGATATCGCAACGAACGATCCAGCTGCATTTAAGGTTCTCGTGGATGTTGCACGTAAGAACCTTCCAGCAGCATAAGTAGCACGACCAATGATTGAGAGCCTTCACTCGCCACATGTTGCGCGAGTGAAGGCTCTTATTGGTTCTAAGGGCGCTAAAGAACGTCGCGAACAAGGGTTATTCGTTGCAGAAGGCTTGCAATGTGCGCGTGAAGCTCTGACGTCAAAGAGCGGTCCCGAGATAAAGATTCTCTACGGCACCGAAGCGGGTCTAGGCAAAATTTCAGAATTCGACCTCAACGATATTGAAATAGTCGAAGTCTCAGAAGCTGTCATGAAAGCGATGTCAGATACCGTTTCGCCTCAAGGTTTAATCTCACTCTGTTACAAGCCAGAGTCGGATCTATCTCAATTATCTTCGACTGGAAGATCCACATTTATCTATCTCCATGAGATCCAGGATCCAGGCAATGCGGGAACAATTCTGCGTACTGCAGATGCCATGGGTATCTCTGCGGTAATCACTTCACCAGATTCAGTGGATATGTTTTCACCTAAAGTGGTGCGCTCGACAGCAGGATCTCTGTGGAATATTCCAGTATTTGAAGGTATTTCATTCATCGAAGTTGATAAGCGCTTTCCAGATGCTCAGAAGTTCCTTCTCTCATCTCATGCAACTACTTCGATTCTCAATCTTGATATCCCAGGAGATTGCATCGCAATCTTTGGAAATGAAGCCAGGGGAGTAGATGCTGCCTCACTTGGTGCGACAGTCACTGAGGTAACCATTCCTATGGCTGGGCGTGCTGAGAGCCTCAATTTATCGGCGGCAGCTTCTATCGTAATGTTCACCCTTTCTACAAAGGTCGCAGGTTAGAATTACCTCCATGAATCCGGCAGAGATAGCATCGTGGATCAGCGATGCCCAGAAAGCATTTACTGCCGCATCTGATCTTGAAGAGCTAAAAGTCGCACGTCTTGCACATACAGGAGATAAGGCGCCGATTTCACTTGCTAGTCGTGGGCTGGGTTCACTCTCGCCTGATGAGAAGGCATCTGCTGGAAAGCTGATCGGCGATGCCAAAGCAGAGATTGCTAAGGCTCTCGCATCTGCAACCGAAAAACTTGAGGCAGAGCGCGATGCGAAAGTTCTCTTGGAAGAAGTCGTTGACATTACTTTGCCAGTTCAGCGCACTCATCGTGGTGGACTGCATCCGATTTCAATTATCAAGAATGAGGTCTCTGATTTCTTTATCGAGCAAGGATTCTCAGTTGAAGAAGGACCCGAGCTTGAATCTGGTTGGCTCAACTTTGATGCTCTCAATATTCCGGCAGATCACCCGGCTCGGACGATGCAAGATACATTCTTTATTGAACCCATTGAATCTGGCGTTGTCTTAAGAACTCAAACTTCACCTGTACAGATTCGCTCCATGCTCACCCAAGAACCACCGATCTACATGATTTGTCCTGGCCGCACATTCCGCGCCGATGAACTCGATGCAACTCACAGCCCGGTATTTCATCAGGTAGAGGGCCTTGTAATCGACAAGGGCATCACGATGGCCCATCTCAAAGGAACTCTCGATAACTTTGCTCGACATATGTTTGGTCCAGATGTCATCACACGACTTCGCCCATCATTCTTCCCATTTACCGAACCAAGCGCTGAAGTAGATATCTTCTTCAACGGACGCTGGATCGAATGGGGCGGCTGCGGAATGGTGAATCCAAAAGTTCTTGTGACCTGTGGAATTGATACCGAGGTCTATACAGGTTTCGCATTTGGCATGGGTCTTGAGCGAACTCTGATGGTTCGCCACGGAATTACCGATATGCATGACATCGTCGAAGGTGACCTTCGATTTACTCGTCAGTTTGGGGTCGGACTCTAAATGCGCGCACCTTTATCGTGGATCAAAGAATTCGTTGATATTCCTGAGTCTATTTCTGCAGAGCAAATCTCTGACGCACTCATTCGCGTCGGATTTGAAGTTGAAGAGATCATTGAACAAGGCGAAGATCTGACCGGACCATTGGTATTTGCAAAAGTTCTGTCAATCGAGGAGCTCACAGAGTTTAAGAAGCCTGTTCGCTTTGTAGGTCTCGATTGCGGTGAGAAAGAAACCCGCTATGTAATCTGCGGAGCAACCAACTTCGTTGTAGGTGATTTGATTGTTGCAGCTCTTCCTGGCGCAGTATTGCCGGGCGACTTTGCAATTGGTGCCCGTGAAACATATGGAAAGACTTCCAATGGAATGATCTGCTCTGCACGCGAGCTTGGTCTAGGCGATGATCATTCAGGAATTATGACTTTCGCTGAAGGCACTGTGAAAATTGGCGCTGATGCGATTGAAGGATTGATGATTAACGATGTCATCTTCGATGTCGCTGTAAACCCAGACCGTGGCTATGCCTTGAGTATTCGCGGAATTGCTCGCGAAGTTGCCGGCTCACTTAATCTCAAATTCACCGATCCTGTTGATGCACTTCGCACGCTTTCTTTTACCGAGACAGGTAAGGGAGTAACCGCCAAGATTGCAGATCCATCAACGGCATCTGTCTTCTATCTTAGAACTCTCTCAAACTTTGACCCTTCTGCAACAACTCCGTTATGGATGCGTCGTCGTATTGAAAAGATGGGAATGCGCTCCATTTCGTTAGTTGTGGATGTAACCAACTACGTAATGCTTGAGCTTGGTCAACCACTCCACGCATTTGATAGATCAAAGATTAAGGGTGGCCTAACTATCAAGCGCGCAGGTAAGGCGCAACCATTTACAACTTTAGATGGACAAGTTCGTCAGCTCGATCCTGATGATCTAATGGTCTGCGATGATGAACAGCCATTGGCTCTGGCAGGAACAATGGGTGGAGCTTCATCTGAAATTTCAGAGACTACAACTGAGATCGCGCTAGAAGCTGTTCGCTTCGATCCAGTCTGCGTTGCTAAGAATTCGCGTCGCCATAAATTATCTTCCGAAGCTTCGCGTCGTCTTGAACGTAGCGTTGACCCGTCTCTGGCTCAATTCGCTTCTGCACGCTTTGTTCAATTACTGACTGAAAACAGTTCTGCTCAGCACGTTGCAACTGTCGTCGATGGCGAGCCGCGTTTTGCATCTGTGGTGAAGGTTGATCCTGCTTACATTTCTCGGATTCTTGGTGTTGAGATCTCTCCAGTAGAGATTACAAAGATTCTTCAAACTATTGGCTGCGATGTTAATGAGAAAACTTTCGAGGTGGATCCACCGGCTTGGCGTTCAGATCTCTTAACTTCTGCCGACTTTGCAGAAGAAGTTGCTCGCATGATCGGATACGACAAGATCCCATCGATTCTTCCCCCGCGCCCAAAGCATGCATCTTTGACTCCGACGCAGAAGCGACGTCGCGCGGTGGCTGCGATGCTTGCAAGTCGCGGGCTGGCAGAAGTGCAGACCTTCCCATTTACCAATCAAGAGACAATCGATTCGATGGGATTCCTAGGAGAACGAGCTTCGACATACCGAATCGCTAATCCAATGTCTGAAGAGTTCCCGTTGATGAGAGTTCATCTGGTTCCAGGACTTATCGAAGTAGCAGCACGTAACATCAGTCGTGGGGCTAGAGACTTCGCCATCTTTGAGATGGGCTCTATCTTCCGAAGCTCCCAGAAACTCGTTCCATTTATCTCTCCAGAGTTATCAAAGCGTCCAGATAAGAAAGTTATTGACGAAATTTTCGCAAGCGTGCCACCACAGGCCTATCACGTAGCAGGTTTGCTGGTAGGTAAGTCGGAAAATGAAGATTGGCAGGGCAAGGCACGTTCATATAACTGGCAGGATGCCATTGCGTACGCTCAGGACATTCTGCAGCTATGTAATCTTCAGTGGACTGTTAAGAGATCTGATTTTGCCCCTTGGCATCCAGGACGTTGTGCTGAACTCATTGTTGATGGGAAAGCAGTTGCACATGCCGGTGAACTTCATCCTCGGATTATTGCTAAGTACGGTTTGCCAGAGCGCTCTGTAGCCTTCGCTGTTGGGCTCAGCGCCCTTCCGGATTCAGATTTGGTTCGCCCAACGACAGTTGGAACTATGCCTGCAGCCCTTCAGGATGTAGCGCTGATTGTCGATGCAAAAGTCTCTGCGGCAGAAGTTGAGTCCGCACTTCGCGCAGGCGCAGGCGAGCTCCTTGAATCAATATCTCTCTTCGACCGCTACGACAAGGTAGGTGATGGCAAGATTTCACTCGCCTTCTCACTTGTCTTCCGAGCACCAGATCGAACTCTTACCGGGGTTGAGGTTACGCAGATGCGTGAATCGGCGGTAGCAGCTGCGGTCAAAGAAACAGGAGCTATCCTGCGTACTGCATAAATATGCAGTTATATGCATAATTATGCTATAGTTACTCCATGAAAATTGGAGTAGTTGGAGCCAGTGGTTATGCCGGCGGCGAGTTATTGCGCCTTCTGGCCTTCCATCCTCATTTCAAAGTTACAGCTATTACTGCACACTCAAATGCGGGGGAGCAGATAACTTCTATCCATCCTCAGCTGCAGAGCTATGTCGGGCAGAAGTTCAGCGCATTTACTCCCGAAGACTTTGCTCAGTGTGATCTGATTTTCCTTGCCCTTCCTCATGGAGAATCTGCGAAGGTGATAGCTCAGCTTCCTACCAGTGCAAAGATTGTCGATCTTGGAGCCGATTACAGATTAGAAGATGCATTCCAGTGGGAGAAGTATTACGGCGGGGATTATGCGGGAGTATGGACATATGGGCTTGCCGATATTGAACCCTTTAAATCTGAAATTACAAGATCCACAAAGGTTGCAAACCCTGGATGTTATGCAACATCTATCGCACTAGGAGCTGCTCCAGCTTCAGCGATAGCAGACCTTAGCGATGTAGTTGTTGTCGCAGCTTCAGGAACTACCGGGGCTGGAAGAAGTGCCAAAATCAACCTGATCGCAAGCGAAGTAGCGGGCTCTCTTTCTTCATACAAATTCGGGGGAGTCCATCAGCACACACCAGAAGTAGAACAAGCGCTCTCCAAGATTGCAGGTATACAGACGAAGATTTCGTTTACACCGATTCTTGCTCCCATGCCGCGAGGAATTCTCTCCACGATTACGACAAAACTAACTAAGAAGGTTACTACTCAAGAGGCACATGAGATTTACTCGACGTACTTTGCAAACTCTCAGTTCGTAACTGTTTTGCCGATTGGAGTTATGCCAAAGACTGCGGCGCTCACAGGTTCTAACCATGTTCAGATTCAGGTTGCTATAGATGAACACACTTCACGCCTTGTAGTTTCGGTAGCAATAGACAATCTAGGCAAAGGCGCTGCGGCGCAAGCAATTCAGAATGCTAACTTGATGTGCGGTTTAGACGAGGCCGATGGTCTCCGCTTCGATGGGCTTGGAGTATGAGAAATCTCCCAAAGGGCTTTAGAGGATCTGCAATCGCAGCAGGATTGAAATCAAGTGGTGCACTTGATTTGACGTTGATTGTTAACGACGGCCCAGTCTTTGATGCTGCTGCTGTTTATACAACAAATAAAGTGGTGGCGGCACCTGTTGTCTGGTCCCGTGAAGTCACTAAGGGCAAACTGGTACGTGCGGCAATTCTCAATTCAGGTGGCGCCAATGCTTGTACTGGCCCACAAGGTTTTGCAGATACCCACCAGACTGCAGAGAAAGTTGGAGAGCTTCTCAATATTTCATCCGGAGAAGTCGTCGTATGTTCAACCGGGCTCATCGGCGAACTCTTGCCGATGCCGAAAATCATCTCTGGTCTTGAGTCAATCGCAACCACTCTAAAGATCGATTCACTCGATGATGTCTCCTGCGCAATCATGACAACAGATAGCGTGCCTAAAGTTGCTACGTTCTCGTTAAATGGCGCTGACTTTGCAGGAATTGCGAAAGGTGCAGGCATGCTTGCACCGGCTTTAGCAACAATGCTCTCTGTAGTTATGACCGATGCTGTCCTTCCGGGGAACACTCAAGAGATTTTCACCAGAGTTACCGATCGAACTTTTAACCGCATTGATTCTGATGGCTGCACATCAACCAATGACACCGTTCTCTTAATGGGAAGCGGAGCATCAGGTGTTGAACTAAGTGAAGCTGAAGTTGAATCGGCTCTTATGGAGATTTGTGGGTCCTTAGCGTCGCAGTTGATTGCAGATGCCGAAGGCTCTACTAAGACTGTTGCCATAACTATCACAGGAGCAGCTACCGAAAATGAGGCTGTCGAAGTCGCTCGTGCTTGTGCCCGCAATAATCTTTTGAAGTGCGCAATCTTTGGTGCCGATCCCAACTGGGGACGTGTTCTTGCAGCTGTTGGAACGGCTGATGCGCAGATGGATGCCCTCAATATAGATGTTTTTCTCAACGGTATCCATGTTGCAAAGCAGTCAGCACCTTTTGAAGATAAGAACTTAGTTTCGTTCGCAGAGCGCCTTGTCGAACTAGAAGTAAATCTGAATATGGGAAATGCAACTGCCACCGTTATGACCAATGATTTATCCCATGATTATGTTCACGAAAATTCGGCTTATTCAACATGATCGTCATCAAATTTGGCGGTCATGCAATGACTGATGAACATGGCGCTTTTGCTAAGGCGATTGCAGAAGCAATTGCTTCCGGAGTCACCCCTGTGGTTGTGCATGGTGGTGGCCCGCAGATTGGCGAAGCTCTCAAAGTAGCGGGAATCGAATCTCACTTTCTTGGCGGTTTCAGAGTTACAACACCTGAGACCTTTACCGTTGTGGAACAAGTGCTGGCTAATGAAGTTGGTCCAGCTGTCGCCGATTCACTCAGTGCTCAAGGAGTCCAGGCTGTTGTTTTATCAGGCAGAACATCAGGCACTCTGATTGCAGAACGACAGACGAAACTTGTCGATGGAACTTCAGTAGATCTCGGATTAGTTGGGACCATCACTTCGGTAGATACAAAGAGTATTAAGAAATTCATTGAGGCCGGAAAAGTGCCAGTCCTTTCTCCCATTGCGAGAAGCGCTGATGGCAAGATTGGTTTTAACGTCAATGCAGATATCGCGGCAGCGGCGCTTGCAGGTGCTCTCGACGCTCAGTGGTTAATTATCATGACTGATGTTGAGGGAATCTATAGAAATTGGCCTGATAAAGGCTCTCTTATCTCATCAATCACTGCCTCCGAGCTGGAATCGATGAAGGCAACTTTCGCAGAAGGCATGGCTCCGAAGGTGCAGGCTTGTCTTGATGCAATTGCTGCCGGAGCAAAAGCAGTGAGAATCATTGATGGAACAAATCCATCGGCACTTAAGAGTGCTCTCTTGGGCGAGGGCGGAACGTTGGTGGTTGCATGAAGCGATGGCAGAAGGCTCTCCAAGATAACTATGGAACGCCAACACTCGAATTAATCTCCGGTAAAGGATCTTCGGTTAAGGCGAGCGATGGAAAGACCTACTTAGATTTTCTAGCCGGTATTGCGACGAATGTACTTGGCCATGCACACCCTGCCATTGTAAAAGCCGTCACAAAACAGGTTTCAACTCTTGGCCATGTCAGTAACTTCTATGCCCACCCCAATGTGCTTGAGCTTGCGGAAACTCTTCAGAAGATGACCGGAGACAAGAGCGCACGAACTTTCTTCTGTAATTCAGGTGCTGAAGCAAATGAAGCTGCACTCAAACTCTCTCGCAAGACCGGAAAGTTTCGAATTGTCGCAACGAAAGAAGCCTTCCATGGTCGCACCATGGGTGCGCTCTCATTGACCGGGCAACCTTCCAAACGCAATCCATTTAAGCCGCTTATTAGGGGAATCAAGCATGTTCCCTTTGGTGATTCGATTGCGATGAAACGTGCGATCAATAAGAGAACAGCGATGGTAATTGTTGAACCCATAATGGGAGAAGCGGGCGTCATCGTTCCACCGGTCGACTACCTAAAGAACTTACGCCAATACTGCGACGACAATGGGGCGCTACTTGTCTTCGATTGCGTTCAGACAGGTATGGGAAGAACTGGTCATTGGTTTGGGTATGAGTACTCAGGAATTAAGCCGGATGTAATCAATTTGGCTAAGGGCCTGGGTGGCGGATTGCCGCTCGGTGCGATGATCGCACTTGGTAAAGCGTCACATCTCTTCGAAGCAGGTGACCACGGATCTACCTTCGGCGGCAATCCGATAGCGACTGCTGCAGCTCTCGCTGTCATTAAGAGCATAGAGAAAGAGAAAGTTCTCAATAACGTTAATGCAGTCTCAGAGTATCTACTCACGGAGATTGCCCTCATTGAAGGAGTCCAGGAAGTGCGTGGTGCTGGATTGCTTATTGGTGCGACGCTAGATAGGCCTGTTGCAAAGAAGGTAGTGAAGAGATCTCAGGAGCTAGGCCTATTGATTAATGCTCCAGGTGAATCAATCATTCGTATCGCACCGGCGCTCAATATTTCGATGAAGCAGGCAGAAAAGTTCATCACGATATTTACCCAAGCAGTGAAGGAGTCAAAGAATGTCTAGCGTTACAGCACGTAGAGCCAAGGCGATTTCTCTTATTAAGGCTGGACTCATTCACTCACAATCAGATCTGGTTAAACACCTAAAAAAGGCTGGCTTCCCAGTCACTCAAGCAACTGCAAGTCGTGATCTGGAAGAGATTGGTGCTGTTCGCGGAAGGAATTCTTCTGGGGATTCTGTCTATCGAATCTCAGATTCAGATGATGAATCACTGTCTCGCATGATGCCAGTTCCATCAGATCTGATCATCTCTGTGGAATCCAGTGGAAATCTTGCCGTAGTGCGCACACCACCTGGGGGAGCCCAACTACTTGCCAGTTCTCTTGATCACTCTGGGATTTCCGAGATCATCGGCACGATTGCCGGTGATGACACGGTTCTCGTTGTATCGAGAAAAGCCACGGGTGGAGCCCAATTAGCGAGAGAATTACTCGCTTACGGACAAGTAAAGAAGAGTAGAGGGAAGAAGTAATGGCGCTTTGGGGCGGACGATTTTCAGAAAGACCAGCAGATGCTGTCTTCGCGCTCTCTCGAAGTGTCCACTTCGATTGGCGCCTAGCACCGTATGACTTGCGTTCATCACTTGCGCATCTTTCAGTCTTAGAATCTTCAGGACTTCTAGAAGCTAGCGTTGTTTCATCAATCAGAGGCGCCCTAAAGGAACTTCAGAGTGAAGTCGTGTCAGGAGAGTTTCTTGCTATTGAGAGCGATGAGGATGTTCATAGCGCTTTAGAACGTGGCTTAACGGAGAAGTTAGGTGCAATTGGCGGCTCACTTCGAGCCGGTCGCTCACGCAATGACCAGGTTGCGACAGATCTCAAACTATTTGCCATCGATCATATGCTCGAAGTAGCTTCGCAGATTCTGAACCTTCAGGATGCGCTGATTGCAAAGGCCACTGAATACGGCGATGCCCCAGCTCCAGGATTTACCCATTTGCAGCACGCTCAACCAGTTCTCTTCGGACATGAGATTGCAAAGCACGTTCAATCCTTTGAGAGAGATCTAGATCGAATCTCTGATTGGCTTAAGAGAACTTCAGTAAGCCCACTGGGTTCAGGTGCGCTGGCTGGTTCTTCTCTGCCTCTTTCACCTGAGATTACAGCTCGAGACCTAGGATTCACTTCGAACTCTACAAATTCAATCGATGGCGTTTCAGATCGTGACTTTGTTGCTGAGGCACTCTTCATTCTCTCGATGGTCGGAATTCATCTCTCACGGATCGGCGAAGAGTGGTGCATTTGGGCAACTACAGAGTTTGGTTGGGCAAAGGTTGCCGATGCATACTCAACGGGATCTTCAATCATGCCTCAGAAGAAGAATCCAGATATGGCAGAACTTGCACGAGGAAAAGCTGGAAGACTTGTTGGAAACCTAACCGGAGTATTGACAATGCTCAAAGGCTTACCCTTTGCCTACAACCGCGATCTTCAAGAAGATAAAGAACCTCTCTTTGATTCAATCGACACTCTACTTCTAGTTCTTCCTGCAGTAACAGGAATGGTTGCGACAACTGATTTCGATCGCGAGAAGATGGCCCTTGCCGCGCCACTTGGCTTCTCACTTGCTACAGAGATTGCCGATTATCTAGTTCGTGCTCATGTCCCATTTGCACACGCACACGAAGCCGCAGGAAAATGCGTCGCTATCTGTGAGGCATCTGGCCGACAGTTGCATCAACTCACTGATGAAGAGTTTGCAGCAGTGCACCCAGAGCTCAAGTCGAACGTTCGCGATGTTCTAACGGTCCACGGGGCCCTCGAATCCCGCACAACAATCGGAGGAACATCTCCTGCATCCTTTAAAGTGCAGATTGATGGGGCGTTGAAATCAACTGCCGCGAGTCGTAAAGAATTCCAAAGCAAGGCGAAGGCATTCTCCGAGATGATGGGCCAGTGAATACCGATATGACTGATTTGCTAGATGACCTAAAGTGGCGTGGTCTTATTGCTCAGACGACTGATGAGGAAGCTCTACGCGAAGCGCTGAAGAAGCCCATCACTCTCTATGTTGGCTTTGATCCAACAGCCCCAAGTATTCACGTTGGGAATCTCGTTGTTCTCTTCGTGCTTCGCCGCTTCCAATTAGCCGGTCACAACCCGCTTCCATTAGTTGGGGGAGCGACAGGACTTGTTGGCGATCCAAGTGGGAAGAATGAAGAGCGAACACTGAACACAACGGATGTTGTTGCACAGTGGGTTGATCGCATCAAGAAGCAACTCTCAAAGTTTATGGATTTCGATAGCAAGGCAAATCCCGCGGTTATGGTCAATAACCTTGACTGGACTGCGCCAATGTCAGCAATTGAATTTCTTCGTGATATCGGAAAACACTTCAGCGTTAATCAGATGCTCAATAAAGATGCAGTATCTACTCGTCTTGAGAAAGACGGAATTTCATATACAGAGTTCTCATATCAAGTTCTTCAATCAATGGATTACCTTGAACTTTATCGTCGCCACAATTGCACTCTTCAAATTGGTGGTTCTGACCAGTGGGGAAATATCACCGCAGGTTTGGATCTCATTCGCAGGGTTGAATCTGGGAGTGCTCATGCACTCACCGTTCCACTTCTTACGAAGGCAGACGGAACAAAATTTGGAAAGACTGCAGGTGGTTCTGTCTGGCTCGATCCAGAGATGACATCGCCTTACGCTTTCTTCCAGTACTGGCTCAACTCTGACGATAAAGATGTCATCAACTTCCTTAAAGTTTTCTCATTCAAATCACGTGCAGAGATTGAAGCGCTCGAGAAAACACATAATGAAAACCCTGGTGCTCGAGAAGCGCATCGTGAACTGGCTCGTGAATTAACATCACTTGTGCATAGTCCTGAGATTGCACAACGCGTTGAAGATGCAGCACGAGCACTCTTTGGTCAAGGAGATTTAACAGAGCTCGATGAAGCAACACTTGCTGGTGCACTTTCAGAACTTCCACGAGTTCAAGTTAAGAACGGTCAAGAGATCCCAACCTGGGTCGATCTCTTGGCTGCGACAGGCGTTGTTGATTCAAAATCAGCTGCCCGTCGCATCGTTAAGGAAGGTGGCGCATATCTCAATAATGAGAAGGTCGCTGCCGAAGATTTCCGCCTCGAAAAAACCCACTTTTTATGCGGAAAATATGCAGTTTTACGTAAGGGCAAGCGAGACCTGGCTGCGGTGGAGCTGATCTAACGATTTCTTAAAGGCGAAAACCCTCACTTTTTACGCATAAAAGTGAGGGTTTTTCCATTTTGGGCGAAAATTGCTCTATTTCCAGAGGTCACATCACCCCCGATTTGACCCTGGTGGGGGACCGCCCTATAGTTACGCTCCTTGCTGTGGAACGGACTTTTACGAGGCCGTACAGCATTTCCTCCAGATTAAGGCCATTACCGCCGTTTTGACGTGCGCGTAGCCATGGACTAGATTTGGCGGTCTGCCCTGAAAAGCGGAAGAGATTCCGCAAAGCAGTGCGCATCCGTACCTTGAGAACTCAACAGCGTGCCATAAGTCAATGCCAGAGAATGGTGTTCCTAGTCATGTAAATTTCTAGCGCCATTCTCTAAATAAATACTTCAATGAAGTATGTACCAGACACTATTTATAGCGTCTGGAAATACTCGTTGATTTCCTTTGGTAAAGACAAAATAAACGACAGTTTGTTTGTCTCGTAAGCCATGAAAAAAACTTTCTATGGAGAGTTTGATCCTGGCTCAGGACGAACGCTGGCGGCGTGCTTAACACATGCAAGTCGAGCGATGAAGCACCTTCGGGTGTGAATTAGCGGCGAACGGGTGAGGAACACGTGAAGAATCTGCCTTCAACTCTGGGATAACTCCGGGAAACCGGGGCTAATACCGGATATGAGCCTTGATCGCATGATCGGGGCTGGAAAGTTTTTCGGTTGAAGATGACTTCGCGGCCTATCAGCTTGTTGGTGAGGTAATGGCTCACCAAGGCGACGACGGGTAGCCGGCCTGAGAGGGCGACCGGCCACACTGGGACTGAGACACGGCCCAGACTCCTACGGGAGGCAGCAGTGG
>JBFYOX010000018.1:0-20714 GCA_041303615.1 Actinomycetes bacterium | reverse complement strand
TCTTTAAATGACAATGGCACCTTGGTAAAGCTCTGCACTGCATCCGAATGAACTGGAATATCACCAGCAATTTTTACAACTTCTGCAATCGGCTGGATAACACCCGTTTCGTTATTGCTATGCATGACAGAAATCAGAGCAATCTCTGAAGCACGTTCTGCCACAATCTTTTTTAGGAAATCTAAATCGATGAGACCTGAATCTGTCACGGGAATCTCGATAACTTCGGCGCCTTCATGTTCTGCCAACCAATGTGCAGGATCTAAAACTGCATGGTGTTCGATACTTGAGACCAGAACTACCTTCTTATCTGAGTGCCAGAAGAGGCCCTTAATTGCACCATTATTTGCCTCAGTGCCAGAGCCGGTAAAGATAACTTCACTCGGCTGGCAACCAACTGCGCGAGCAATACTTTCGCGAGCATCTTCAACATCTTTACGAGTAGATCGACCTTCAGTGTGCAGGGAAGATGGATTACCTAATTTACGGAGAGAAGAATTCATCGCCTCGATAGCAGCATCGAACATCGGCGTAGTTGCCGCATGGTCGAGGTAGACGCTCATGGGAGCAGTCTAGTTCGTGAAGGCGAATTAGCCTTTCTTGGCGAGAACGCCCTCAGTGGCCTTCGGCAATACGTTGAAGAGGTCGCCGACGACGCCGAAATCTGCAATATCGAAGATTGGCGCTTCAGGATCTTTATTGACGACAACGATTGTCTTTGAAGTCTGCATACCTGCGCGGTGTTGGATTGCTCCAGAGATTCCACATGCAACATAGAGCGCTGGGCTAACAGTCTTACCTGTCTGTCCAACCTGATGTGAATGTGGGTACCAACCTGCATCTGTTGCAGCACGTGATGCGCCAACTGCTGCTCCCAATGAATCTGCAAAAGTTTCAACAGCTGTGAAGTTTCCATCTGTTCCGCGACCACCTGAGACAACGATGTTTGCCTCTGTGAGTTCTGGACGGCCACCCTTCACTGGTGGCTGTGACGATGAAACCTTCGCCTTCTTTGCATCAGCACCTACTGTTGCAGCGCCGTTTTCGATTGCAGGAGTCGATGCAGAGAAATCTGCTTCAACACTATTTGGGCGCACAGTGATTACTGGCGTGCCATGTGAAACCTTTGATTTAACAGTTGTAGATCCACCGAATACTGATTGCGTTGCAGTCAGATCTGCCGCCACATCGATCGCATCTGTAATGATTCCTGAATCTGTAAGAATTGAGACGCGAGCTGCAACTTCCTTTCCAAAAGCATGGGAAGCAATCAGAACTGCAGCCGGTGACTTCTCTTTAACCAGGTTTGCAAGTGCATCAGCCGATGCCGCAACTCCGTGAGATGCAAAGTCATCTGATTCAAGAACGATGACCGATTGGATTGGGCCTTGGTTCACAGTTGCGGCAAGCGCCGCACCTTTACCTGCAGGTGCGAGAACAACTGCTGTTACTGCTCCGATGCGAGCACCTGCAGTTGCAAGCTCTGCCGTTGTCTTTGTCGCCTTATCGCCTGAAAAATCACCAAGAATCAATACTGTGCTCATATCAACTTCTTCTCTGCTAGGAATGTTACGAGAGCGCTTCCGCCATCGCCTTCATCATTGACCTTTACACCAGCTGCACGTGCAGGACGAGGTGTTGCCTCATTGACCTGTGACCATGCGCTCTGTGCTGCAACACCAACTGCAGCTAAATCTTTCTGTTCAATTGTCTTCTTCTTCGCAGCCATGATTCCTTTAAAGGATGGGTAGCGAGGTTCATTAATCTTTTCAACAACACTTAAGACCGCGGGGAAATCTGCAGAGATTTCATCAACGCCCGCTTCTGTAACGCGAGTGATAGAAACTTTGCCAGCAGGATCAACTGCAACCTTTGAAGCAAATGTCAGCTGCGCCCATCCGAGGCGAGCGCTGATCATTGCCGGTACAACGCTCATACGTGCATCGGTAGATTCTGTTCCGCAGATAACGAGATCAAATCCACCATCTGCAATTACCTTTGCAAGTACTGCTGATGTTGCAATCGCATCAGAGCCTGCAAGGGAAGCATCGCTGACCAAGATTGCATCGTTTGCGCCCATTGATAAACCTTTACGGAGCGCCTCTGTTGCACGATCTGGCCCCATTGAAATAAGTGTGACCGTATGTGGCCCACCTTCTTCATTGCCACCATGTGCTTCAACGATGCGCAGCGCTTCTTCTACTGCGTACTCATCGAGATCATTGAGAACAGCATCAACGTTCTCGCGATCGAGGGTGCCATTGACCATCTTCTTCTCGGCCCATGAATCTGGAACTTGCTTAACGCATACGGCAATCTTCATGGTGGAGATGTTACTGACCAGTAACCTCAATATCAATCTCAAATTAGCCCGGAGTTCGCCTCTTATGTATACCTATATATAAGAGGGTGCAGGGCAAGATAGCGCCGTGCTTCCCGCAGACCCACGAACCCTTGGCGCAACGCTGACCGAAGGTGGCTGCAACTTTGCTCTCTGGTCCAATGGCGCAACTGCGGTCGAGCTCTGCCTCTTCAATGAGGTCAATGGCAAGTTAGTGGAAACCCGCTTCGCCCTATCTCATCGCAATGGCCCGATCTGGCATGGATACCTTGCTGGCGTTCG
Source organism: Actinomycetes bacterium (assembly GCA_041303615.1). Classification (GTDB taxonomy): domain Bacteria; phylum Actinomycetota; class Actinomycetes; order Nanopelagicales; family Nanopelagicaceae; genus Planktophila. Next base: position 18,091 of record JBFYOX010000018.1, on the reverse strand, counting down.
TGCAGGCCAGCGTTATGGATATCGCGTCTATGGAAATTGGGCGCCTGAATATGGGTCACGATTTAATGCGGCGAAATTATTGATCGACCCTTACGCTCACAAGTTAGATGGCGAACTCAATTACAGCGCAGAGATTTATGGACATACAGCAGTTGATGGAACTGGCGAAGGCGATACATCGATACGAGATGATCGAGATAGCGCGGGGCACGTTCCGTACTCCGTTGTGACCGACTATCGCGCTCGCGAAATCAATCGACCCATTTATTCGTGGACGCAAGAAGTTATCTATGAAGCTCATGTGCAAGGGCTCACTGCAAAGAACCATGAGATTCCTGAATCAGAGCGCGGAACATATAAGGCTCTCGGCCATCCAAGCACTATTGCCCACCTGAGAGAGATTGGCGTGACGGCGCTAGAGCTTCTGCCGATTCATTCCTATATAACAGAGGCAGGTATTTGGAATCGCGGCAGAAAGAATCATTGGGGCTATAACGCCATCGCATTTTCTGCACCTCACGCGCAATATGCAGCAACTGATGATCCAACAAGCGAGCTACAGGAAGCGGTAGATCGGTTACACGATGCGGGAATCGAAGTATTTCTCGATGTTGTTTACAACCACACTGGCGAAGGTGGCGTAGGTGGACCAACGCTCTCCTTTAAGGGAATTGATAACAATGCTTGGTATCGCCATGACCATAATGGAAATTATGTAGATGTCACAGGGTGCGGCAATACCGTTGCAGCATCAAAGCCACACGCAGTTCGCCACATCATTGATTCGTTGCGCTGGTGGGTAGAAGTTGTTGGCGTTGATGGATTCCGTTTTGATTTAGCTACAGCGTTATACGCAACTGACTCTGCATCAGATTCTGCTCTGATGTCAGCTATTGAATCTGACTCTGTCCTTAGAAACTTCAAGATGATTGCGGAACCTTGGGATATCTCTCGTTATTCGTTAGGCGATTTTCCTCATCCTTGGCGCGAATGGAACGATCGATATCGCGACTCTGTGCGTCAATTCTGGCTCGGTGATTTAGCTCGTGGTTATGGCGAAGGTGTTGCAGATATTGCAGCCGGCATTAGTGGCTCTTCGGATATTTTCTACTACCGCGGGCCAACATCATCGATTAACTTCATAACCGCCCATGATGGCTTTACCTTGAACGATTTAACGTTGTATTCGCATAAGCGAAATGAAGCAAACCAAGAAGATAACCGCGATGGATCGCACGAAAATCGCTCCTGGAATATGGGCGTTGAAGGCCCCACAAACGACCCAGTGATCAGCGCCCAACGCCTTTCGCTAAAGAAATCGATGATGGCAACTCTTATGCTCTCAGCAGGCGTTCCGATGATCACGATGGGTGATGAAATTTCTCGCACACAACATGGGTCAAATAATGCATATTCAATGCCTCGAGATATGTGGCCAGGCATTAGTGATTCACCTGAAACTTTTGGTGGTGGATGGGCTAACGCTTGGAAGCTTTCTGCTGAAGAGCAAGATATGAAAGATGCTGTTGGGGAACTTGCTCGAATCAGAAAAACTTATTTAGCAGATGTGGCAGCTGAATTCTTTACTGGTCGAGTTGATCTTGGAACGCAGAGAAAAGATATCGCCTGGTTTAGTTTGGGTGGTCGCGAGATGACTGAAGATCATTGGGCAGATGGCGAAAAGCGAAGCCTGACTGTTCTGATCGAAGCAGGTCCACATCGCGGATTGCTTCTACTTCTTAACTCATCTCAGAATGAGACCACATTTACTTTGCCGGATGAGAATTGGGGTGCAAGTTTCCGCAGAATCTTTGATGCGGCTTCACCCGTATTAACGCATGAGCCCGTGATTAGTCAGCCGATGCAGAAGGTAATAGTCGCGCAACATTGTGCGCAGGTTTGGCTTGTTACTCGTTCGTAATCCCATATATTAGCCACGTGCTTGCAATCATCGCTCCGGGACAAGGTTCACAGACTCCAGGAATGCTCAACACATGGCTTGAAGATTCTTCACAGGCCGAACTCTTATCTAGCTGGTCTGAAAATATTGAACTTGATTTAATTCATCTTGGAACAACTGCAGATGCTGATGAAATTAAAGATACTGCAAATGCACAACCGCTCATTGTTGCTGCAGGTTTGCTCAGCGCCAACGCTCTTAATCTTTCTGGAAAATTCTCTTATGTGGCAGGTCATTCTGTTGGAGAGATAACTGCAGCATCGATTGCAGGAGCTCTCTCTCCACTCGATGCCATGAAGTTAGTTCGTGCACGTGGGGTTGAGATGGCAAAGGCTGCAGCGACTAAACCAGCAGGAATGTCGGCAGTACTCGGCGGTGACCGTGATGTTGTCTTGAAGGCAATCTCAGATTTAGGACTTGTTGCTGCAAATGACAATGGCGGCGGTCAGATAGTTGCAGCCGGAAGCCTCGATGCACTTGCTCAATTAGCACCAGAAGGTGCACGAGTTCGTTCACTGGCTGTAGCTGGCGCTTTTCACACCTCATTTATGCAACCTGCAGTTGATCCACTTCGCACCCTTGCCCAATCACTTTCAGCTACAGATCCAACGGTGGGTGTTATCTCTAACCGCGATGGCGAAGAGGTAAGCGAGGGGCGCGAGATTCTTAATCGAATCGTCAGCCAGATTGCTAATCCTGTTCGCTGGGATCTCTGCATGCAACGCCTTGTAACACTCGGCGTAACTGGTGTTATCGAGGTTGCACCAGCTGGAACACTTGTCGGATTGATTAAGCGCGCTGTACCGACAATCGAACAATTTGCCCTAAAGTCACCTGCAGAAATCGATGCTGCGCGTGAATTCGCTGCAGCTCACGGAGGAATCTGATGTCCAAAGTAATCGGAACCAAGACTGGAAGCGAGAGTCAGATTCTTGCCGTTGGTTCATATCGACCAAAGCGTTTAGTGCCCAATTCAGAGATCGTCGATCGCATCGAATCAAGCGATGAATGGATCCAGCAACGTACCGGCATTGAGTCTCGCCGCTTTGCAGATGAATCAGAATCGCTTCTCGAAATGGCTACATGGGCTGTTGAGGATGCGCTCAAAAGCGCCAAACTTTCGATTACAGATATCGATACTTTAATTGTTGCAACGATTACCTTCCCATTCCAGGCACCATCTGCCGCTACTGCAATCTTGCAGAAGTTGGGCCACCCAAAGGCTGCGGCATTCGATATCAATGCAGCCTGTGCTGGCTTCTCGTATGGCGTTGCGATGGCGCACGACTTTATCAAGGCCGGAACTTCCAAGACTGTTCTTGTTGTCGGCGCTGAAAAGATTACAGATTTCACAGACCCTAACGATCGCGCAACAGCATTTATCTTTGCAGATGGCGCAGGCGCAGTAGTAATCGGTGCAAGTGAAGAAGCAGGTATCGGTCCCGTCGAGTGGGGCTCAGATGCCGATAACCGAGATGCGATCTTGATGAATCCTTCATGGATCGAAGTTCGCGATGTCGAGACACAGTTAACGAAGGCTGGCAGTAAGTGGCCAAATATCTCTCAAGAAGGCCAGAAGGTATTTCGCTGGGCGGTCTTCTCAATGAGCAAAGCGGCCAATAAAGCGTTAAAAGCTGCAGGACTTACAGTCAATGATCTTGATGTATTTATCCCACATCAAGCCAATATTCGAATCATCGAATCAATGGCTAAAGAGATGAATATGCCCGAATCGGTTGTGATTGCAGATGACATCCGCACCAATGGAAATACATCTGCTGCATCGATTCCACTTGCAATGGATGCTCTTCTCAAGAAACGTCCAGAGTTACATGGAAAGCTCGCACTCTTGATTGGTTATGGCGCAGGTCTCGTTTACGCGGGCCAAGTTGTTAAATTGCCACCAAAACCATAATTTTTCTCGTAATACCCGCCCGATTACTGGGAAGTAAGCCACTTTTTAATAGACAATTACAACCTGTCCCCAACACAGTGGTACAAATGAGTAATCAATAGGTAAAGGAATAACAATGGCGCTTTCACAAGCAGATGTACTTGCAGGAATCAAAGAGATCGTTGAAGAAGTAGCGGGTATCCCAGCTGCATCAATCGAACTCGATAAGAACTTCACAGAAGATTTAGATGTTGACTCACTGAGCATGGTTGAAGTTGTAGTCGCATGCGAAGAACGTTTCGGCGTGAAGATTCCTGATGAGAAGGTAACTGAGCTTGCAACAGTGGGCGATGCAGTTAACTTCATCGTTAACGCTGCAGCGTAAGTAGATTTCTAAGAAGTAATTAGCGGTATGTCACAACGTCGCGTAGTAGTCACAGGCCTTGGAGCTACAACTCCACTGGGTTCCGATGTCCCTACAACTTGGAAGGCGCTTCTTGCCGGCCAGAGCGGGGTCCGTCTTCTTACAGAAGATTGGCGCGAACTTCTTCCTGTGCACTTCGCTGCGCGCGTTGCGACAGAACCGGCAGATCAGATGGAGCGCGTTGAAATGCGTCGCCTTGATCGCTCCGAGCAATTTGCACTCGTTGCATCTCGTGAGGCGTGGAAAGATGCAGGATCTCCCGACGATATTGATAAGGAACGTCTTGGGGTCGTTATTGCTTCAGGCATCGGCGGAGTCATCACACTGCTCGATCAATTTGTAAATCTCAATGAGAAAGGCGCTCGTGGAGTAAGTCCACATACAGTGCCTATGCTGATGCCTAATGGGCCGGCCGCAAATGTTGGACTAGAACTTCAAGCAAAAGCTGGCGTGCATACTCCCGTCAGCGCATGTGCATCTGGCGCCGAAGCAATCGGTTATGCCTTTGAAATGATTAAGAGCAATCGCGCCGACATCATCGTTACCGGTGGCGTTGAAGCCGCGATTCATCAATTGCCGATGGCTGGCTTTGCCGCGATGAAGGCACTTTCAACTCGTAACGATAATCCTGCAGCAGCATCTCGTCCTTACGACCTTGATCGCGATGGATTTGTACTCGGCGAAGGTGGCGGAATTCTTATCCTCGAAGAGTACGAATCTGCAAAGGCACGTGGCGCAAAGATTTACTGCGAAATCGGCGGACAAGGGCTTACATCTGATGGTTATCACATTGCTGCTCCGGATCCGGAAGGCTCTGGCGTACAGCGCGCAATTAAATTTGCACTGGCAAATTCAGGTCTATCGACAAAAGATATTGTTCACTTAAATGCACACGCCACGTCTACACCTGCAGGCGATGTTGCAGAAGCAAATGCACTTCGCAAAGCACTTGGTGCTGATGCCGATCACGTTGCTGTATCTGCAACTAAATCAATGACTGGCCACCTACTTGGTGGAGCTGGAGCAATTGAATCTGTCTTTATTGTGAAGGCCCTTGAAGAACGCCTTGCTCCCCCAACAATTAATATAGAGAATCTCGACCCAGCGGTAACAGTCGATGTCGTTCGCGACACACCGCGCAAACTCCCTGCGGGAGATATTGCCGTCCTTAACGATTCATTTGGTTTTGGTGGCCATAACGTGGTGCTTGCATTTAAATCGCTCTAATCTAGAGCCATGACAACGCCAGTCAATACTCTGGATCCAGAGGCACGTATTGCGCGCCTCGTTGATAACGGTACATACGAATTACTCATTCCTCGCACAGATTGCGGAATGGTTGCAGCCACAGGATTAGTTAAGGGAAATAAGGTTGTTCTCTTTGCATCTGATCCCACCATTAAAGGTGGCGCGCTCGGTATTGAAGGTTCTCAGGTAATCGTTCAGGCATATCGCGCAGCAATGGGCGCACAATCTCCGATCATTGGAATCTGGCACTCAGGTGGTGCGCGCCTTAGCGATGGCGTTGCATCGCTCAATGCATTTGGTGAAGTCTTTCAAGCGATGGTTACTGCAAGTGGTCGCATTCCGCAGTTATCTCTTGTCTTAGGGCCAACGGCAGGTGGCGGTGCATATGGTCCAGCTCTGACAGATGTTGTCGTGCTTGCACCAGAAGGTCGCATCTTTGTAACCGGTCCCGATGTCGTTAAATCAGTTACCGGAGATATCGTCGATATGGCGCTCCTTGGAGGACCTGAAGCGCATAGTAAGAACTCTGGAGTCGCACATGTTATTGCACCGAGTGAAGAAGTTGCCTTCCGCGAAATTCAAGATCTCGTATCGCTCTTTGCCAATCAAGGTTTAATGTCTGCAAACGTTGAAGATGTGCCACTTGCTCACTTAGTTCCAGAATCGCAGAAACGCATCTATGAGGTTCATCCACTAGTCGATGCAATCCTCGATAAAGATGGTGAGAAGTTAGAGCTCCTTGATATGTGGGCCGAGAATATGACGACAGTTATCGGACGTTTAGGCGGTCGAACTGTCGGTGTTATCGCCAATAATCCTCAAGTAATCGGCGGCGTTCTAGATTCAGCAGCCGGTGAAAAAGCTGCACGCTTTGTGCGCACTTGCGATGCCTTTGGAATTCCGCTGATTGTTATTGCAGATGTCACTGGCTTCTTACCTGGCATAGGGCAAGAGTGGGAAGGCGCGGTACGTCGTGGCGCTAAATTACTTCATGCCTTTGCAGAATCAGTTGTTCCCCGCGTTACCGTCATTACTCGAAAAGCATATGGCGGTGCCTTTGTTGCCATGAATTCAAAGTCATTGGGCGCAACACGCGTATTCGCATGGCCTCAAGCTGAAGTCTCTGTGATGGGCGCTGTTGCTGCAGTACGGGTTCTGCACCGCAGATTGCTTGCGGACCTTCCTGATAGTCAAAGAGAAGATATGGAGCTTGAACTCGCCGCAGAACATGAGCGTGTTTCTGGTGGCGTTGCACGCGCTATCGAAATCGGCGCAGTCGATGAGATGATCGATCCAGATAAGACTAGAAGTGCAATTGCAAAGGTATTAACTGAGAGTGAATATCGCCGTGGTTCGCACGGCAATATTCCGCTCTAATAGCTAGTTAACCTTGAATGTTACTGAAACTGTTGAAGTAACGGTCTTTTCAATACTTGAAGTGTCATAGGAGCCAGAGTCTGAAATCTCAGTGGAATCTGGTGTTGTTACTTGGAAAACTCCAGATCGAACTGCCTGCACTGCTCCTACTTCTCCGCCGACTGCCTTGGTGATTGCTATTGCGCGGACCTTTGCATCCTTCATAGCTTCTTCAAGTAGCTGAGGGCGAAGCTTTGGAAGTGTTGATAGATAGTACTGAGGTCCGTAATTATTTACGCTGACACCTGCTTGAAGGATTGATCCAATACCTTGGGAAAGCTTTGAAACTAGTTGTACATCCTTTGAGCGGACAACAACATCGCGTGATGCGCGGTAATTGAGAATACGCCCAGTGTTATTCCCATTTGAATACTCTTCATTGGCATAGGTAGAGACTGAACCAAGGGTCAACTCATCTGCTGGAATTCCACCAGCAGTAAGGTACTTAGTAACTGCTGCAACATCGTTGCCAACTTTAGTTACTGCATCAGATACGGTCTGACGAGTTAGCGAAACATTGAGTGTCCAGACAGCGTTATCAGCAGTTGCTGACGTTTTTGCAGAGCCCGTGACTGTAATTCCGTTAGCGCTGCGATCGGCAAATCCTGCACCAACTTTTACAAGTCCACCGCCAAGCGCAATTGCAAGTATTAAAGCGATAGCGATGTAGAGAATTGATCTACGGCGCTCTTGGGATGTCATTGGTGTTTGTGTTGTCATGTTCTTATTCTATATCGCTCGCAGCCGTGCAACTTCCTGTAAATCGACTCCGCGCATTGGTTCGAGTGCTTGATCCCATGCTTCACCTAGTGCTACCACTAAATTTTCACGAACTTCTAAGTCATCAAAGGCTGTGAGCGCTTTTCGAATTACATTCTCTGAAATCAAGATTGCGCCTGTTGCATCAATCTTTGCGCGATGAATTCCGAGCTCTGGAGTAAATCGGTAAAGCTCGCCACCATCAGAGCCAAACTCTTGCACTTCAAACCGCAGGTAATGCCAATTCTTGAGCGCCGTTGCAATCTTCGCTGCAAGACCAGCTTCACCTCGATACTCGACTGTTGTGCGAATTGTTCCGACAGCTAGTGGTTGATCTCGCCAACTATATCTTTCTGGCTGGCCAAGGAGTGCATTGAGGCCCCATTCAATGTGTTGACGCAGGGCAAAGGGCGCAGAATGGATCGTGACCAGACCTGCGGTGGTGCTGTGTTGCATGAAGTACTCCTACCAAGGTGCAAGGTGTGCGACCTTCCCCGATCCACATCTTTGATTCTCTTGGTAAGTGAGTGCCTTATTTATACAACTTTCGGCTGACTTTGTGAATATGAGGGGTTTATCGCCTCGAATTGAGCGTGGATGCCACACCAGTAGTTCAAATCAGGAATAGGAATACCGTTGCGTAACAGGTACCCTTTTCCTTAGTCGGACGCTTTATCAGTACCCGTTGTTAGATTTACTTCTTTACTCGGTATGGCTGTAGCAAGACGAAGACTGGTGGTCGAGGAATTCTCGAACGCCCAACATATCGAAGGAATAGTAAAAAATATGGCAACAGGTACAGTTAAGTGGTTCAACTCTGAAAAGGGTTTCGGTTTCATTGCAGTTGATGGTGGCGGACAAGATGTATTCGTTCACTACTCAGCAATCCAGGGAAACGGTTACAAGAGCCTTGAAGAGGGTCAGGCAGTTTCATTTGAGGTCGTCCAGGGTCCAAAGGGTCCTCAGGCAGACGCAGTGAACGCTAACTAATTTCACTTACGAGTAAGGCCCGCCTGAGAAATCGGCGGGCCTTATTTCATTTCCAAACTTTTTAGTACTTTTTTATTTCTAAATTATTTCTTTGGCTCCGCTGGGATTTCTCCCACTTTAGCTTTTCGTGCAGCAACAGCTTTTACAGGCGAAAGATCTTTACCTTTCTTCCAAGCATCTAGATATTTCCATGGCAAGACTTCTCCGCGGCGAACCCACCATGTATCAGGTGGTGTAGGCCAAGAAATTCCAAAGTGCAGATGTGGCGCAGTACCGCGTGCGCTGCCGGTTGAGCCGATTGCACCAAGAACATCACCAGCAAGAACGGCCACTCCTGGTTGAATTTTTGCCGGGATAAATCGAAGGTGGGAGCCATAGTAACGAACGCCATCTTCACCGATGATGGATACTGATAGTCCGCCTCGAGTAATTCCTAAATTGGGTGGGCTTCTCCAAGTATCGATGCGATTGACTTCATCCACGATGCCATTAATCGGTGCAACAAACTTGCATCCAGCCTTCGCCAAGATATCTGTCGCCGCATAGTCATGGTGTGCGCGGGCATAGTTAACGGCGCAGTTGGCGACTGGAAATGTATATACAGGTGCTGCATGTGCCGGGGTTAGCGTCGTAGCAAAAATTGCTAGCAGAAGTACTTTTTTAACCATGGCAGGAGCCTAGCCAATGGAGACTACTTTTTAAGTGCGGCGCGGTCTAACTTTGCTGTGACTAACATGTGAGGAACTGTCAGTGCCCATATAGTCACAAGAGTTAGCCATAAGAACTTATCGCTGAGATCTTGTTGAGAGAATCCGGCAAGCACTGCAATAAATATTATTGTTCCGATGAGCGCAGGTAAGCCGGGGATAACAGCAGCAATAAATGCCTGACCCGGACGGCCACGAAGATACGCGCTCTCGGAATTTGGAAGAAGTGATGTCAGGCGAGCTGTATGTCGGAGCGCATGCCAGCATCCGAAGTAAACAGCGAAGGCGACAAGCGGTGGAGCAACTGATGCCAGTGCTGCAAGTAGCGCGATATCCAGTGCATCGCGATAACGTTTACGTTGCAGTAAGCCAAGAAGAGAGAGCGTTGTTATCGCAGCAACTGCCAAGATTATTTCTGTGGTGTAACCCTGGTGCCAGTCAACGAGCGACTCATTAACCTTTGTAAGGGCCTCTGAGCTTCTGCTATTTACAAGAGGAATTGCCACGGGCAATAGACCTGCAGCTGGTGCGTAGAGCCAAGCTGGAATGCGCGATCCGCTTGAGCTCTTTAATGAATCGAGCTCATTAAGGAATGCTGAATCACCGATGCCAAAGTGTGTGGCGCTCATGACGACCACAAAGATAAAGCCCCATACATTCCACTTTAAGATTGCGTAAATTGCGAGCAGGGCAATTGCTACATATATGACGATAAAGATCGCCATTCGAACCGGCGCAGATCGTGGCAGAGTCACAAGGTGGTCGAGCGCTCCGTGAGGAATTCCGATGGCCAGTGCCACGGTAGCCAAGACAATCTGCCAATTAAGAGAATCCGCTCCGAGCCACTGCGAAAAGAGGAGTGAGAGCAGAATCGCTACAGCTACTGCAGCGCTTGAGAATGTACGGACGCGACTAAAAACTTTAAATTTCACATCAATCACACAGAACACAGTAGCAATATTTCCCCCGAGGTATGCAAAAATGCGAGCATGAAACAGTGGTCATATATGGCAATGCTCATATTTACCTTCTGCGGTTCAGCCTGGCTCGAGATCTATTTAAAGACAGGCGTACTGCGACGAATTAAGAGGGTCGCAATTAGTGTACTTCCTATCAGTCTCTTGTTCTTAGCCTGGGATGCATATGCAATTTCACAAGGCCACTGGTTCTTTGACCGCGAGCAAATCTTAGGAATATATGGCCCACTAGATATTCCTCTTGAGGAGTACTTGTTCTTTATGATTATTCCTATGGCTGCAATTTTTACCATTGAAGGCGTAACTACTGTTAAACCTCACTGGCGTAAGGATGAGTTCGGCGAATGATTTACTCCGATATCGCTATCGCTGCATTTGCCATCGCTGTCATGGTTGACCTATTTGTATTTAGAACATCAATGCTTACTCGTCCAGCATTCTGGACTTCTTACGCAATTATCTTGCCATTCCAATTCCTTACAAATTGGTGGCTCACATCGAGAAATATCGTGATGTACAACCCTGATGCAATTATGGGTCTACGTTTCTTCTCAGCTCCAGCTGAAGATGTTCTCTTCGGATTTGCACTGATTCTTGGTGTGATGGGGCTATGGGAAGTCTGGGGACGTAAAGGTTTCCAGCGCCACTAACCTCTTAACGAGTTATGCACCATGCGCAGCTGCAACGGCTGAGTACATGATCTTTCCTTCATGCACATTGAGCCCGGCAGCAAGTGCGCCATCGTCAGACATCGCTTGCTCCCAACCTTTATTGGCAAGAGCAAGTGAATACTTTAGCGTTGCATTAGAGAGCGCAGCTGTTGATGTCGCAGGAACCGCGCCAGGCATATTTGCAACGCAGTAATAGAGAGAGTTATGTACTTTATATGTTGGGTCGGCGTGAGTAGTTGCACGTGAGCCTTCAAAGCACCCACCTTGATCGATTGCAACATCGACAAGAACGCTACCAGGTTTCATCTTTGCAACCATTGCATCTGTGACAAGTTTCGGTGCGGCTGCACCCGGAATTAGTACACCGCCAATAACAAGATCTGCCTCAGAGACGAGTTCTTCGATTGCATATGAAGATGAAGCGACAGTCTTTACGCGACCTTGGAAGATGTCATCAATCTCTGCAAGGCGCTTCAAATTGATATCAAGCAAAGTCACATCTGCCCGAAGACCGGCAGCCATTGATGCTGCAGATACTCCAACACTTCCACCTCCAAGAACAACAACTTTGCCGGGTGCAACTCCAGGTACTCCCCCAAGAAGGACGCCGCGACCACCGTTAGGGCGCTGAAGTGCAGCAGCTCCTACTTGGATAGACATACGCCCTGCAACTTCTGACATTGGCGCAAGTAAAGGCAGCGTGCGATTTAGTTCAACTGTCTCGTAGGCAATCGCTGTAATTCCAGATTTAATAATTGCATCGGTGCATTCGCGAGATGCTGCAAGGTGTAGATATGTAAAGAGAATCTGCCCCTTGCGCATGCGGTGGTATTCCTCGGCGATTGGCTCTTTGACCTTAATGATCATCTCTGACTTCGCCCAGACCTCATCTGCTGTGTCGAGGATTGTGGCTCCGGCTTTTACATACTCTGCATCTGTAATCGCAGATCCAACGCCGGCTGACTTCTCAACAAATACTGTGTGGCCTGCCAGAACTAGGGCGTGAACACCTGCTGGAGTAGTTGAAACGCGGAATTCATTATTCTTAACTTCCTTTGGAATACCTACGAGCACGATTTACTCCTTAGTCAACGCTGACTATCTAGTTATGGACATATTCGATTCTACTCCTAGCCTGCATTTTTGTGAAAAACTATCCATAACTGCAATCAGCGAGCCACTGTTCGTACAGCAGCTTGAACCGTTAAGGGTGCAGAGGTCTGAGGTGCATAATTGGCCGAATCTGTCGGAGTCACTCGAGCAGTAAGTGCAATTTGACTATGAGTTGATGCTTTCCAAGAACAACTTGCCACACCTGCGCTAGATCTTTTCTTTATACACCCCGGAATTTTCTTGCCATTTGCATAAAAAGTAATTGGGCCATCGCTATTCACATTAGCTTGTATCGTAGTTGGAGTCCTGTAGTTTACTAACGATAATCCACCCGAGATTGAAAGTTGGATAGTTGTGGGCGTGGAAAGAATAATTCTGGCTATCGGGTACGAAGAATAAGTGAAAGAATTTCCAGCGCTTGTGACTAAGAAACTTCCACCTGAAAGAATCATCTGCCAGCCATTGCTAACGGTCGGCGAATTCTTTCCGAAGCTGTTCAATTCGTATCCAGAATATGAAACCGCCTTGAAATATACCCAGTACTTCAAGCCGCTCGTAACCTGGGCATTGCCAACGAGCCTTAGCAAGTGAGCATTAGACACTCCACCTGTATACGGGCTGGTCGAGGCTGTCTGCGTAAATTCAGCTACAAAAACACCGCTCCCCGAAAAACCATTCGAAGAGTTCTGATAAAGCCTCGCAATAACCTTTCCAGAAACTTGTGAGCGGTCTACAAGAATCTCGAGCGCGTTGATGTCTCGGCTCTCGCCAGGAATAAATCCAAAGCCATAATTCTGATTTCCAAGTCCAAAGTAATTAGCCAGGGTTGAATCAGTTTGAGGAGAAATCGCGTCAAAGACGGTCTCGCCAGCAATTGCAGGAGGTGACGCAAAATAGAGAAGGAACGGCGCCAATAACAACGCTCTCCGAAACTTTTGCACCTAAAAATCGTATACGTCCACGATTCGGGGGTCTGGGTAAGTTATGACCTCGATAAAGATGACAAGCTCGCGAACTCTCGAATAAGTAGCTACAAAGCCCCTTTAAATTTTGGGCACCCTGTCCGCCAAAGAGTGGTGATTTGACTAAGAAGTTTTTAACCTTCAAAAAGTTAAATTAAGGCATGCATGAAAGAGATCTACAGGCGCTCAATATCGGCGCATTTATGAATGGAATGCTCTCCGTCTTCTGCACACTACGAAGTTCCATCTTCGAAGCGAACGAATATACACTTGAAATTGCTCTCAGAAATGAGGGATCTAAAGCCCTCAGGAACTTCCTACTTACTGTCAGTGGCACCCCAGGTATCAAGTTTAAGAACGACCGCGATCTATTTAGAGTCTCAAATGTCTCTCAAAATATTTCTTTTCTTCGTGCGGGCCAAACCCAGATTGTAAATATTGAAATTAAATCTCTTCTTGATTACTTCACTGGCGATCTAAAGATCTCAGCAACGCCTTTGAAGAACTCGCCCGCAGCCGAGCGACTCATTGTTGAAATGTGCGTGGCAGAGGAACTTCGTACTTCAGCTTAGTTTTGCTGTCTTCCATTCTTTAGCGGGACGACGTATCTTCGCGTTTGTGTCATTTTTATAGTCTTGAACTCAATAACAAATGAAATGCCGTTAGCGCACGATGGAGCAACTCCATCGGTGTTGTCGATAGATGAAGCGCGGACTCGCAAGAACTTCGACCCTCCGCGCCCTAGAACACCTGAATTTGAAGTGATGCGCACCAGTCGCGATTGATTGGTTAGCGCACCCACCGTTCCAGAATCAATAAGTGGCGGGCCTGATGAGACGAGGCTAACCCCGCTTGCTAAGGAACGTTGTCCAACGGAAACAGTGGTTGGAGAAATTGAAGCACCACCCCTGTTTGCCACTTGATCGAAACAAACGTAAGCATTCGTTGCCGAATTAAATCGGATTCCAGGTAGCGACTTAACTGTAAGTGTGGGGTCAAAGGGAACTTCCGAAGGAAATCTCGCAGTTACTTCAGGAACCACTTCGACCGTCAAAGTAGAGGTGGAGGTATAGGTCGTTCCGCTAAATGTGTAAGCAACACGATAATTCATTGAGTAAGTGCCAACTGAAGAAGCAGAAAGCGCAAAGGTGGAGCTCGTGTTTGCGACGTTTGAAAGGGAGACTGTAAGTCCTGTTGAAACCGCGGAAACCGTATCGAGTTGCGCACCGGCAGGGCCGTAATATCTAAATGTGCTTCCTAGGATCTTGGTAGCACTAGTGTCTTGCTCGATATTTCTTATTTGAAAATTTGACGCTCTTCCAGCAACAATCCTTACGGTCATTGGACATGCTGAATACGTCGTAAATCTGACATCATCAATTAGATTTCCATAACCAGCGGCTGGGGAAGTCTGATTATTAAACAAGAAACGAGTCCTTGAAGTAGTCGGGGAAAAAGTTCCTGAAGATTGTGTCCAAGCAGAGTTCAAGGTGGCTGAATGATCAACCGATACAGCGGTTGCTACGCCGTTAAATGGGTCCTCTTGCTCGGCTTGCGTCCAAATTGATGACGCAGGACGTACTCCATTATCTGGTGAAGGTCCAGCTCTAAAACGTGAAACTTGGTCATTCGTCCAAGGAGATGAAGCCGTATTCGCTCTGTGCTTATGCCAATAGCTCCAGAAAACTCGTGCGTTAGCAATTGTGGCGACATCTTGATAGAGGCCCTGCCTGCTATTTGGTCCATCACCTTGCGTATTCGCAGCAATTTCTGCAATATTCGCACCATCGTAGGTATACCCGTTACTTGGATCTGTAATCTGGGCTGTTGAATTTCGATTCTGTGACATTCCGGTCCAAATTTCAAACCCACCATCTAGCGCCGTAGTTCGCCAGTCAGTCGAACCATTCTCGAATGAACCATTCAAGATCGCCCCGGCTCCTGCACAACTAGAGACAACATCTTCAGCACTTGTTGTAAAGGAGAGGATATCGCCAGTGTCCGATCCTTTTATATTTGTTGCTGCCACTCGAAAAAAGTAGGTTGTATTTGCCGTTAGACCGGTTATAACCGCAGAAACTGAGACATCAGAATTCCCTGCAACTGAAGTTGGTGTAACGGTTGGGCTGGTACCAGATGCAACTCCTGCACTGGTTGTGGCATATCTCAATGTGAGTGCTGTAGTAGTTTCACTATGCGCGTTGACAAGAGCATTTAGGGTCGCTGTTGTTCTCGTTATTGAGGTTGCCGCATTCGTCGTCACGGTTGGTGCAAGTGAAACGCCATACTTATCGGCCAAGTATGTTGAGACTGTATTCACTTCGGTATCCGAAAGTACGCGGTCGTAAATGATAATTTCTGCGATATCGCCGTTGAAGGTGCTATCGTCCCCGTCCCAACCAATTCTAAATGTTGACTGAGCATTTGTTGGATGCGTGGAATCTGTAAACTGATTAACTTCCGCACCATCAAAATAAATTTTAGATCCATTGGTAGGACCAGAATTTGTGCCTCCTGAAACGTTTCCGTTATACAGAACAGTGACGAGTCGAGTGGCTCCGTCACCGGCTCCGTTTACCTGGAATCCACCTTGAACAGGACCTAGGCCTACAACTCCATTAGTGGTTCCGTTATATCCGTTTGAAATAAAGAATCTGTCCCAGCTTCCATCATCTTGACCCCACACTCCAAATAATTGTCCGCTGACCGGATTGCTTGCTCGATAAACAGCAAAAATTGTGACATCCGGTCTAGTAGTTGCTCGAATGTCTACACCCGGAACTTCAAATACCTGCCCTGATGTATTTGTTGAGCGCGCAAATCTCATTGCAGGGACGGAATTGATGTTGCTGGATGGTCTGTATGTAGGGCTACCTTGACCCGAGAGAATTTGCGCATTATTTCCGTTGCCAGATCTGTCAGACCAGCTGGTCACTGAAGTCCCATTTGCTGGATTGTTCGAGTTATCGCCGTCATTATCCGGATCGCTAGCATCCAGCCACAAGAGCAACCCAGTATCAACATCACCAGGACCGACAGAATTGCTTGGGGTTGCAACAAGGATGGGGAGTAATATTCCGGCAATAACCGCGATGACTACCTTAACGACTAAGAGACTTCTCAACTTCATGCGATGCACTAGCCCGTCACAATCAAATTAATGCGTGCCAAATCGCTTGCGACAATCGTGCCTATATCAAGATCGGCACCGTTAGACGCTCCCCAACCAGAATATTTAGTGCACACGGACGGAGTCAAGATTCCACTTTCAATCCTCACTACATCTGCCGTTACAACATCGTTGGGTATCGTCTTTGCGCATTGAAAAGTTGCATTTGCATTCGCGCTGGCATTCGATGCCAAAATAATGTTGATACCTAGCGCTGCTCCTCTGCAGGCCGCAGTAAATCCCGAGAAGTTGAAACTCTTCAACTTGAACTTCTCATCACTCGTGTCAAAGATCGGCGTGATAGTCACATTGAGACCAGGTGCCGTTGATGTATCGCTTAAATCTTGATTACAAGGACCGATATATCCAGATACGGCACCAATATTTGGTTTCACTGTGTAAACAGTTGCATCTTGTCCTGCAGGTCCGGCTGGTCCCGCAGGGCCTGCAGCACCCGCTGCTCCGGCAGCGCCAGCTGAACCCGCAGGCCCTGCAGGTCCAGCTGCGCCATCTTTACCTGCGGCACCGGCTGGGCCAGGTGCACCGGGTGCACCTGCTGGTCCGGGTGCTCCAGGAATTCCATCAACACCGATACGTCCATCACGTCCTGCAGGACCAGGGATTCCATCAATTCCGGCAGGTCCTTCGATAACAATTAAGTTTTGATTGAGAGAGCTTCCAGAATTACTAGAACCACCAGTAGAAGGTTTTGTTGTGGTCGTAGTTGTTTCGGTTGTAGGCGCAACAGCTTTCGATGAGGTCTGCAGTGGTTTAAATCCGAAGAAGAAGAGCAGAAGTATGAGAATGATGGCAAGTGCAGTTTGGCCAAGGGCGCGACGTCGACGATTCTTTTCTAGGTGACGAAGATATAGCTCGCGTTCAGAAGGCTGACGGCGGTCACCAGATTTATCTGCCACCTCTCTATACAGCTCGGTAGCACTCGCTGCTGAGCCGTCGAGAATTGTTGAGATAAGCGGCTGATCGTCAAAGAGGATGGCGTCGTATTCTGCTCGTTTCTCTGGATCACTGAGAACGCTAAAGGCGACGATAATCTCTTGGAAGATGTGCTGGGATTGTGGATCGCTATTTCTATCTGGGTGGTAGATAAAAGCTAAGCGGCGATAAACAGCGCGTATCTCATCTCGACCCGCTGATGTCGGAATTCCGAGGATCTCGTAGTGGTTCTTACCTGATGTATTCATCGCTATCCCACAAATCCCAAAGTAAGTGCGGCATATGTAGCTAAGAGCGCTATTCCACCGGTGCGATAAATCGCAGTCTGAGATGGACGGCGATACCAGCGGACATCTCCCGACTTTGGCTGGCGTCCAAATAATTTAAAGAGGCCCAGCGTTAATCCGGGAAGAGAAGCCAAGACAAAGATTGTGCGAGAGGCTGTGGCAGGATCGAGATCTAAAGAATCTAAG
Organism: Actinomycetes bacterium; assembly: GCA_041303615.1. Classification (GTDB taxonomy): domain Bacteria; phylum Actinomycetota; class Actinomycetes; order Nanopelagicales; family Nanopelagicaceae; genus Planktophila. The sequence goes on along the minus strand of JBFYOX010000018.1, from coordinate 374 downwards.
TATGCAGAGAATCCTTTTCCGAATAATGTCATGATGACCATTGCGGGAATACCAACAGGGAGTATTTGAAATAGCGCGGTGCTGTTGGGGAATTTATCCTTGACGACCTTCAAGACGGTTGGGGTCATCAGAATTACAAGTGCAGCCCAGATGTGCCATGTTGTTCCCAAGAACGAAACAACAAAGAACAGGTAGATGAGTCCTTTAAAGAACCAATTCGCTAACCTAAAGTAAGAGCTCTGCTCATTGAGGTGCTTTGGTGATAAGAATGCTAAGTAATATGGATTCTTATTGTTTACATGACCCTCGATTAAGTATCTAAAGGCAATTACTCCAACAGTTACATATCCAATAGTGTCTGCATGATCTGTCAG
>JBFYOX010000017.1:0-20888 GCA_041303615.1 Actinomycetes bacterium | reverse complement strand
GCTTGAGTGTGAGTGCAAGGTTAAGGCGGTTTCTCTCGCCACCAGATAGAACTCCGGCGGGCTTCTGTTGATCTGGGCCCTTAAAGCCGAATGCTGCAACGTATGCACGGGAAGGCATTTCAACTTGTCCGACCTTCATAAAATCTAAGCCGTCGGATACAACCTCAAAGAGAGATTTCTTAGGATCGATTCCACCGCGAGACTGATCTACATAGGAAATCTTTACCGTCTCGCCAATCTTCACTGTTCCAGAATCTGGTTCTTCAAGGCCAAGGATAGTTTTAAAGAGTGTTGTCTTTCCTGCACCGTTAGGTCCAATAACTCCAACAATTCCGTTACGGGGCAATGTAAATGAGAGATCATCAATCAAGACGCGATCGCCAAAGCCCTTTACTAAGTGCTCTACTTCAACAACAACATTTCCAAGACGTGGGCCAGGCGGAATCTGAATCTCTTCGAAGTCCAACTTACGCATCTTGTCTGCTTCTGCCGCCATCTCTTCATACCGTGCGAGACGAGCCTTTGATTTAGCTTGACGGCCCTTTGCATTCTGACGAACCCAATCGAGCTCTTCAGATAGACGCTTGGCGCGCTTGGCATCTTTCTGTCCCTCAACTTTAAGACGCGCTGCCTTTGTCTCAAGATAGGTTGAGTAGTTTCCTTCGTATGGATATGCGCGACCGCGGTCGAGTTCAAGAATCCACTGCGCAACATTGTCCAAGAAGTATCTATCGTGAGTAATCGCAACAACTGTGCCTGGATACTTGCTCAAGTGTTGCTCGAGCCAGAGAACAGATTCTGCATCGAGGTGGTTTGTAGGCTCATCAAGGAGCAGAAGATCTGGAGCTTCAAGAAGTAATTTACATAAAGCTACGCGACGCTTTTCTCCACCAGAGAGAACTTTGACATCTGCATCAGGTGGTGGGCAGCGAAGTGCATCCATCGCCTGCTCGAGTTGTGAGTCAATCTCCCAAGCATTGCGGTGGTCGAGCTGCTCTTGAAGCTCGCCCATCTCGGCCAATAACTTGTCGTAATCTGCATCAGGGTTTGCCATCTCTTCTGAAATTTCATTGAAGCGACGAACCATCTCCATGGTTTCCGCAACGCCCTCTTGAACATTTTCAAGAACGGTCTTCTCTTCATTTAAGTGTGGCTCCTGCAAGAGAATGCCGACTGTGTAGCCGGGTGACAGGTAGGCCTCACCATTTGATGGCTGCTGAAGGCCTGCCATGATCTGAAGAACTGTCGACTTACCAGCGCCGTTTGGACCAACAACACCGATCTTTGCTCCTGGTAAAAACATCAGTGTTACGTCGTCGAGAATTACCTTCTCACCATGCGCTTTACGCGCCTTCTTCATTGTGTAGATGAACTCAGCCATGGGCGCAACCTTACTAAGGAGTTTTACTTACTGAGTACAATTGCCGCATACGACCCTGCAGGCGCCTGTAGCTCAGTCGGATAGAGCAACCGCCTTCTAAGCGGTAGGTCGCAGGTTCGATTCCTGCCAGGCGCGCATTGCTTGCTAATCGCACCGAAAAGAATGGCGAAAATAAAAAACTGGGCAGTCCGCCGAAGCGAACTGCCCAGTCTCTGTCCCGTTTTAAGGATTACTTATTCATCTTTGCGATCTGAGCCTTTGCCTTATCAAGGAATGTACCTGACACGACGATGAAGCCAAGCTTTGGATCTGCAGCTGAACATGCAGGAGACAGGATGTACTCGGCAAGTGCCTTTACAGCAGCTCCGCGATCCTTATTTGCATATTGAGTTTCAAGCAACATGTAGGAGATGATTCCGAGTGGATACGCACCTGGCTCCTTTGTGGTGTAATCGTAAGTAACGATTCCGCTAGCATCTTGCTTAGCCTCACCTAGGAACGCTGAGGTACCAACTGAGTCTGGACCAACGAAATTACCTGATGCGTTACCAATCTTCGCTGCGCGAAGACCGTAAGCATCGCCCCAGTTCTTTTCAGCGTAAGTGATTGAGTACTTAGTCTTTGCTGCAAGTGTTGCTACACCTTGTGACTGGTTAGCTCCGACGATGCGACCGATGTTGCCGGATGCGTTGATGTTGCCAGGGAAGGCAGTTGTGAATGCATCATTGCCCTTTTTAGTCCAGATTGATGGAGCGACACCGTTGAGGAAGCTTGTGAAGTTATTTGATGTACCTGATCCGTCTGAGCGGTAGATAACCTTGATTGGCTGATTTGGAAGTGTGTAGATGGAATTCAGTGTGCGAGTTGCAAGAACGATTGGGTTGCCATTTTTATCTTTTTTAGCGTTTCCGTTCTTATCCTTCTTGTAGACAGTTGTCTTAATTGGGCGATTGTTATCCGCAGCAATGATTGGATCATTCCACTTTGTAATTTCACCGGCAAAAATCTTTGCGACTGTAGTTGAGGAAAGGTATAGCTCCTTCTTAGCAGGAAGATTTACAAGAACAGCAATTGGAGCAGCAACGATTGGTGCGTGGAATACTGTTGAACGCTTTGTTGAAGCTGTATGTGCTGAATCTGAGAACCAGAAGTCACCGATCTTTGCATCTGCGTTCTTCTTGCCTGTTCCTGAACCAGTTGATGTGTATACATATGAATGGCTTGAAGCCTTTGCGAATCCTGCCTTGCAAGCCTGGAGAAGTGGATCGACGAATGATGCGCCTGAACCTTGAAGATCTACTGCGTGTGCTGGTGTCGCTGTCGAAACTGCGATTACACCGGCAACAACAAGTGCCTTTGCCTTCTTTGAAAACTTCATGTTTTACCCTTCGTGGTAGCTAAGTAAGTAATCCTTACAAGCCAAAAAGTAGTGAAGGGGTGTTACTGGTTGCCCACATTTAGGTTAACGATTGGGTGTGGCAAAGTGAACAAATGGTGTTAACCGAAACGCCCTGTAACGTAATCTTCAGTGCGCTTATCTTGTGGTGAAGAGAAGATTCGGCTTGTTGGTGCGGCCTCAATCATCTCGCCAGGGCCCCCATCTGAGAGGAAGAAGGCGGTGTAATCAGAGACACGAGCAGCCTGTTGCATATTGTGTGTAACGATGACGATGGTCATGGTCTTTGCAAGCTCTGCAATTGTCTCTTCGATTCTAAATGTTGATCCTGGGTCGAGCGCTGAACATGGCTCATCCATCAAGAGAACTTGTGGTTCAACAGCGAGTGAGCGAGCGATACATAGGCGCTGCTGTTGTCCACCTGAAAGGGCTCCACCGTGCTCTCCGAGGCGATCTTTAACTTCACTCCAGAGACCTGCGCGTGTGAGGCACGATTCAAGCAGATCATCGGTATCGCTCTTCTTGATCTGTGCAAGCTTTAATCCAGATAGGACATTCTGTCCGATAGTCATTGATGGGAATGGGTTTGGCTTTTGAAAGACCATGCCGACGCGAAGACGAATCTTTGTTACATCGGTCCCTGGTGCATAAATATCTTTTCCGTCTAGAAGAACTTCACCAGCCATGGCAGCTGTAGGGATAAATTCATGCATACGGTTGAGGGTTCGCAAGAATGTTGATTTGCCACACCCTGATGGACCAATCAGGGCAGTAACTGTTCCCGCTGCGAAATCGAGAGTGACGTCAGAGAGAACGTGCTTCTTTCCGAACCATGCGTGTACGCCACGAGTCTCAAGGCCGGTGCCGAGAAGTGCAGTTCCTGGCTGAGACAGTGTGCGAGCTGATGCAACGCTAGAAAGTGATGCCGGGGTCGCGTGCGATGTTGTCATTTTTTCATCCTTCTCGTTGTTATTGGAATTCTGTGAATCGGTCATGGCGTTAACCAACCTTTCGTCCGCTTAGGTAGCGGGCTAGTCCAAAGAGAATAAAGATGAAGCTGAGCAGAACGAGCATTCCGCCCCAAGCGCGAGCAAATGCTTCAGGCGTACCTCCTGTGAGGAAGGCCTTCCAAATGTAATACGGAAGTGAGCCCATTGCACCAGAAGTTGGATTTGTATTTAAAGCATCTCCGCCCCCGGTTACGAGTAGAAGTGGTGCAGTTTCTCCGATAATGCGGGCGATGCCGAGAATGATTGCCGTAACAAGACCGCTCTTTGCAGCTGGCAGAACCACGCCTGCAACGGTGCGCCATTGTGTGCCACCAAGTGCAACCCCTGCTTCGCGAAGTTCATTTGGGATCAAGCGGAGCATCTCTTCAGATGTACGTGCGATTGTTGGAATCATAAGAATAGTTAGTGCAAGTGAGCCCATAAGGCCTGAGAGCGCTTTTGTTACTGGGTAGACCAAACTCGAAAGGATAAAAAGGCCAGCAACGATTGATGGGACTCCAGACATCGCCTGAACTAAGAACTTAATTGGGCGAGCGAGCTTGCCATTAATTTCTGTGAGGTAGAGCGCTGTTAAAACCCCAATTGGGAAACTGATAATGAGAGCTCCACCGACCATGATGATTGTGCCAACAAGTGCGTGAAGTAATCCGCCAGCTGCAATTGGATCATTAACTGATGCAAGTGCCATATCTTTTGTAAGAAGTCCCCAGTGAAGTCCCTTGTAACCCTTGCTGACAACAGTAGCCACAATGCTGATAATCGGAATCAGAGTGACAACGATTGCCATGGCAGTGAAAACTTGAAGAAGAGAATCTTTGGCAGCTTGTAAGCCACGCTTTGCAAAGTGGAAGGCAAAGTTGGCAACAAGAAGTGTGAAAAAGAAGGCGAAGAAGAATCCCAGTTTGCCGTTGAGGCCGGTTAACTTAACGATTGCACCTGCTGCGCCGAGCGAGCCAACAATAATCAATAGGTCTTCAAATTTATCAACGAGGGTTGGTTGCCACGGCTTACTTGGCGCAGGAATTACTTTATTCATCGACCCTTACCTCCAAAGCGATTGATGAGTAAATCTGCAACTGCATTCACCAAGAGAGTAAGCAGGAAGAGAATGAGGCCAGCTGCCATCAGGGCATCAACTTCGTAAGGCCCTGCTTCGCCAAATTTCAGAAGAATCAGGGATGCAACGTTTCCGCCGGCACCAAAGAGGATCTGCCAATTCACCTGATAGACCACATTGAGAACTGTGTAGACGGCAACGGTTTCACCCATAGCACGACCAAGTCCGAGCATTGCCCCGCCAATGATTCCACCGCGACCATAAGGAATTACGACAGCCTTGATCATCGCAAGTTTTGTCGCACCAAGTGCATAAGCGGCTTGAACGCGATCGAGAGGTGTTTGATCAAAAATTTCACGAGAGATAGATGTAACGATCGGAATAATCATGATTGCAAGTACCAGTCCTGCAATAAATGGCGAGCGCTCAAAGATTGGTGTTGGTACGTCGAAGAGCGGGATGAATCCCAAGTACTTATTAATTAACTTCGCCCAATATTCAGCCGATGACATGAAGATAAAAAAGCCCCAGAAGCCGAAGAGCAGAGATGGGAAAGCTGCCATCAAGTCGATCACAGAAATCAGAATCTTCTTTACTTTTCCATTTGCATAAAATGTTAAGTACAGTGCACTGAGAACTGAGATTGGCACACCTACAAGAATTGCAATTGCTGCCGAAAGCATGGTGCCAATAAGCATCGCGCCGATTCCGAAGTTTGCCTCTGAGACATTTCCGGTCTCATCGGTAATAACTTCCCAACGAGATTCAGTAATGAAGTTAAATTTCTCATCAACCAGGATGTGCATGCCTTTGATTGAGAGAAAGAGCGCAATGAGTCCGAGGATGACCAGCGATGCCATTCCGCCGATGGTGACGATTATGCGAAAGACTTGATCTGAGCGCCGAGGTTTCGTTGTTATCTGCCGAGCCGGGGGTGGGGTTGGGCGCTCTTTTAGCTCAATTGCCATGAGCAGATAATGGTGGCAATCGACTCTTTGTAATGAGACTCTAAGTGAACAGAAGGTGAACGAATCCTGAATTATCGGCCCAGCGCGCCTGCCCCTATTCTTGGCGCATGACCACCCCCCTGCCGCACCTCATCTGGATCGATTGCGAGATGACAGGTCTTGAATTGTCGACCGATGCCCTGGTCGAGATTGCGGTACTGGTTACCGACTCCGAACTCAATGTGATCGGCGAAGGTGTTGACGTCGTTATCCATGCAACCCAGGCACAACTTGATTCCATGAATGACTTCGTCCGCGAAATGCATACATCTTCGGGGTTGATCACCGAGATCCCAAATGGAATTTCAATGTCAGCAGCAGAAGAGCAGATACTTGCTTATCTCGAATCAGCAGGAACAGAATTGGGTAAGTCACCACTTGCCGGAAACTCAGTTTCGGTTGATAGAAATTTCATCGCTCGCGATATGCCTAAGTTAAATGAGTACCTGCATTACCGAACAGTGGATGTCTCATCGGTTAAGGAACTCGCGCGCCGTTGGCACCCAAAGACCTACTTTGCCGCCCCAGCCAAGACTGGAAACCACAGGGCCCTTGGCGATATTCGTGACTCCATCGCTGAATTGGCGTACTACCGCCAGGCTCTATTTATCGATTCGGGGCGCGAACAGGTAAAGTAAGCCCTGCACAGCACATGGTGGGCGTAGCTCAGCTGGTAGAGCACTCGGTTGTGGTCCGAGATGTCGCGGGTTCGAGCCCCGTCGTTCACCCCAAGTTTTACATTCCAACTGTAAAGAGAGTCGGTTCCTATGATCTTCGACGTTGTTGTTGAAATCCCTGCAGGCTCACGCAATAAGTACGAGATCAACCACGAGACACATGAAGTGCGCCTTGATCGCATGCTCTTTACAGCGACACGTTTTCCTCATGATTATGGCTTTGTAAAGAACACTCTTTCAAATGATGGTGACCCTCTCGATGCTTTGATCATGCTAGATGAACCAACTTTTCCTGGCTGCGTTGTTTCATGTCGAGTAATCGGGATGTTCCGCATGACAGATGAAAAAGGCGGGGATGACAAGCTCCTCTGTGTAGCAGCAGGTGATATCCGCAAAAATAACCTTAAAGATTTATCGGATGTTCCTTCATATGAGCTCGATGAAATCAAGCACTTCTTTGAGGTTTATAAGACTCTCGAACCAGGTAAAGAGGTACATGGCGGAGACTGGGTTGGCCACGATGCCGCCGAACTTGAAATTCAAGCATCTTACGATCGCTATAAAGCTTCTCATAAGTAATACTGGTAAATGCCGCATTCATGCACTTTAATAAAGTGCATGACGCAAGCACTCAAAACTCAGAGTTGGGCAACACCTGCATCGCAGGAGCTAATTACTAGAATTGCATCACAAGTTGATCAAAAATCTGACAAAAATGTTCAGAACTGGATTGAAGAACTTGCTCAGGAGAACCACCGCCTCCATGACGTCGAGGGAATTAACTTAAATCCAGCTACAAATGTTCTTAATCCACGGGCTGAAAAGTTACTTTCATCCGGAATGGGCTCGCGTGCATCCTTAGGTCACCCGGGAGATAAGTATGAAACAGGGCTCGGTGCTATTGAGCAGATTGAGATCATCACTCAAGAGTTAGCTTGTGAAGTTTTCGGTGCGACCTATGCAGAATTTCGAGTTCCATCGGGTGCAATCGCAAATCTTTATGCGTTTATGGCAAACACTGAACCCGGTGACACCATCATCGCTCCACCACCCAGTATCGGAGGCCATGTAACTCACCATAAAGGCGGATCAGCTGGCCTCTATCGACTCAACACAATTTCGGCACCGGTTGATCCAGAAGGTTACTCAATCGATATTGAGGCATTGAGAAAGCTTGCTCATGAAGTAAGACCTACGATGATTACGGTTGGCGGATCTCTTAACCTCTTTCACCACCCAATCGCAAAGGTGAGAGAAATTGCAGATGAAGTAGGTGCAAAAGTTCTCTTTGATGCAGCACATCTCTGCGGAATGATTGCCGGAAAAGTTTGGCCTCAGCCACTTGAAGAGGGTGCTCATTTAATGACTTTCTCAACCTATAAGTCATTAGGTGGACCTGCAGGTGGATTAATCGTGACTAAGGATGATGCAATTGCAGAGAAATTGGATGCAATCGCATATCCGGGTCTGACCGCTAACTTCGATGCGGCGAAGACAGCAGCACTTGGAATCACTCTTCAGGATTGGAAATCTGTTGGACGAAATTATGCTCAGATGATGGTGAAAACTTCGCAATCACTGGCTTCCAATTTACAGGCTCTTGGTGTAAATATTTACGCTGCAGATAAGGGATTTACTCAATCGCATCAATTTGCAATCCTTGCAGCGCCCTATGGCGGTGGACAGACTGCGGCGAAGAAGATGGGTAAAGCCGGTTTGCTTGCATGTGGAATCGGATTACCAATTGCTCCTGTTGAAGGCGATCTCAATGGTCTACGTATAGGTACACCAGAAATTGTACGTCTTGGCATGAAACCAGAACACATGAGTGATCTTGCGGAGCTGATTGCACAATCACTGAGTGACTCCGTTGATACAAAAGTGGTTCAACGTAAAGTGACCGAATGGCGTACACAATTTAGCGGCGTGCACTACACCGTAGATCTGCCTAATTAATCGGCACCTCTTGCGCTGGACACTTCGCAAGAATTCCAACCATGGCGATTTTTTCAGGAGCAGTCACCCATAAAGAGTATTTAGCCTTCACAGCTATCTGCTGAGCGATATAGGTGCATCGAAAACTCTTGAGTGGTGGAAGCCATGTTGCCGCATCGCCGTCACTTTTCTGTGAGTTAAGCCGACCCTTCACTGCAAATAAATTGAGTGGATCATTTGCGAACGCGGTCCTCTTAATCTTCGAAAGCTTGAAAGCGCCTGTCTGCCATGCATTTGAAAGTGCTACCACGTGATCTATCTGAACTTCCATGCTCGTGATATTTCCGCGGAGGAAGTTGATGATCTCCCCCGAATATCTGTCGACCAATACCCCCGTCAGTACAACGCAATCACGAGTTTTTGGGCGATAGGTAATCTGAGTCAGGTCGCGCTTTAAAATATCGTTACGGGTATCGCATCCATTGCGATTTACATCGGCCCAAGTTTGGCCAAATTGATCCCTGGAATATCCAGTCTTTGGAGCCCGACCTTTGACGGGCAGAGTCTCAAGTACAGCTGTGGCAAGACCGGAATTCGACTCTGCCGCGACCGGCGCAGGTAGTGCCAACCCCGCAGCCATCGGCAGGATAAGTAGCGCTATCCGTATTTCCCAGCGAGACATCTCACTATCTTGGCGCCTGAAAGGTGGTTAGACAAGGCGCTTGGCGCTGGTAGTGTCTGCCCTGCATTCGAAGGTCCGCCTTTGAATGGGCTGTTAGCTCAGTTGGTAGAGCAAGCGACTCTTAATCGCTGGGTCGTAGGTTCGAATCCTACACAGCCCACTTAGTTGGTAATTTAAAGTATTTATTGGCCCTTGTAGGCCTTCTCCATAACGGCAAGATCAATCTTCTTCATCTCTAGCATTGCTTGAGTTGCACGTTGCGCGCCAGCTGGATCAGAACCACCTAAATAATTACCCATCTCGGATGAAACTACCTGCCAGGAAATTCCGAATTTATCCTTTAACCATCCGCACTGACTTTCTTGGCCACCATCAGCAGTCAAAATTTCCCAATACTTGTCAATCTCTGCCTGATCAGCGCATGGAATTTGAAAGGAAATTGCTTCGCTATGAGGAAATTGGGGACCGCCATTAAGTCCGATGAAAGGCTGTCCGAAGATTTTAAAGTTAACCAGTACTTCAGAGCCCTCTTCGTTTCCAGGAGTTTCGGTTGGCGCTATCCAGTTATCTTCCACTGAACTGTCCGGGAAGATGCTGGCATAAAAATTAGCTGCTTCGCGAGCGTTTCCATTAAACCAGAGACAAGTTGTTAGTTCCATATCGCAACTTTACATGATTCGAATTCGAGCCTAGAGCTAGAACGTGACGCCGGGCTAGAGAAAATCCTATGAAGTCAGCGATTGGATGTTCTTCGCGAGACAAAGACGGCAGATGAATTCGTACTTCCGCTGATGAAGTTTGAATCTGCTGGCGTAATGAGCGCTGAAATAACGGTACTCCCGCGGAATGAAGGCTTCCAAGTGCATTGCGCGGTAATAGGACCTGCACCAGAAGTTGCAACTCTTATGCATCCTGGGATTCTTTTGTTGTTAGCAAGAAAAGTAACTCTTCCAGCTATCGATGCCGTAGCTGTAATCACTTCTGGGACTCGATATTTAGGGGTTGTACTAAATGACAAAGTTGTTCCACCTTGAAGTGCATATCGAATAATCACAATTCCAGCAGCACCCGTTGTTCCATTAGCATTTCCAGGAGTGTTGCCATTTCCACCACCGGCTCCACCGCCACCTCGATTGACAGCTGGCGTTGTTGGGCCAACGTTTGATGTTCCTCCATTTGCTGCGCCCGCTCCACCGGTTGCGAGCGTTGCCGAATGGAATGAACCACCCGCTCCACCTGAACCGTATACAACTGAATTCAGTGTTGCAGTTGTACCTTCTCCACCATTTCCAGCAGCAGAAACCGCTCCATTAGTACCAGGATTGGTTCCAGATCCTCCGCCACCACCACCGGCGCTTAACGTATCGACGCTGCTTCCACCACTGGTTGCACCCTCTCCTGCACTGTTCAAACCAGCACGACTGTTCTGACCACCGACACCGCCGCCGCCGCCTCGGACAGTTGCCGAGGCATCAGAATCATTTGTTCCGCTATTTTCAATTCCACCACCACCGCCACCACCTGATGCAGATACTGCAGCGAACTTAGTCGTACCGCCAGCAGCGGCGCTACACGCAATCACACTGCCATTCCACGATCCATTACAAGCTAAAGACCCTCCGGTGTATCCGTTATTTGCACTACCGCCAGTTCCAACTTCAATGAGGACAGATGCACCCGGTGTCACTACGAGAGATAAATTTTGGTAGACACCACCTCCACCGCCACCGCCGCCGCCATCAAATCCACCGCCGCCGCCACCACCGACAGCAAGTACCGAAACCGAAGTTACTCCCGTCGGGATTTGATATCCGCCTGTGCCATTCAAATAGGTACGAGAAAATGTAACCGTACTTTGACCCACGGTTGTAACTGTAGTTTTCACATCTGGAAATGTTGGATTAGGAGTTCCGTAGGTTTTGAGGTTAAGCAAACCAGCTCGATCGTTGATTGTTGAAGTACTGCTTGTTCCGTTGAAATCCCAATAGCTAACAAGTCCAGCAGTCGGAACTGTTGCTTTCGTAGTCATATCACTGCGAATTTCTGCTTGAGTTCGAACCGTGGTCCAAACCTTCACTTCATCTATTCCACCTGCAAAGAGATTTCCAGAAGGGGAGCTCTGATTACTGCCCCCATTCCAAGGATTACTGCCGATAGAGGTGTAGGTACTCATGTTCGTAAGATTTGTTGGAACATTTGTGACGTCTAGAACTTGGAAAGCCAGAGATCCGTTGAGATAAAAACTAAAAGTGTTGTTGGATTTTACAAATCCTACGTGCTGCCACTCGCCAATACGTGCGCGCACACCTGTGGTTATTACAGACCGCCACCCTCCAGAACTACTGTTGAATATAACTTGATAAACCCCACTAGAGAGCTGGTACTGGAACATATCGGTTTTTGTGAAGATATCCCCAAGCTGAGAAGTCATAGTTTCACCAGGGTTAAGCCATGCTTCAACAGTGAAATTACTATTTCCGCCTAGATAATTTGTCTGAGTTGCACTTTGAAAACCTTGCTTTGAAGCTGATGCGCCATTGAGCGATGCAAAGTTATCTGTCGTAGAAGTGTTACCAGTAGAATCGTCAGCGTGAGATGTTGTTGCGGAGAAGAGCGAAATTACTAGAGCCGTAGCTGTGGCTATCACTAAGATTCTTCTCACTCGAGAATTCTAAGCCATCCTTGTGGCTCATTCTTATGGGGATATTGGTAGTTCAGAGAAGAGCTTCACACTAATTCTTGGTGAATTTGGGTAAATGCAGGTCGAATTGAATTGAAATGACCCGAGTCAGAATTACTACCGCTCCCCCAGCAATCGCACAGATGCTCTGAGAAAGATCTAGCTGATTTAAAGCGACAAAGGTAATTGCACCCATCATTGAAGATGTCCCGATAGTCTCCCGGTGAAGTAAGACAGGCTCTAGTTGGCATAAAACATCGCGAAGAAGCCCACCAGTGACTGCCGTTATAACTCCCAAGATAATCACGGCATACCAGGCGATATTCTCTTCAAAAGCCAACTGCGTTCCAGACGTCGTTGCGACAGCGAGCCCAAAAGTATCCATGATCAGAAGTGTCTTGCCGACGTGGGTTACTCGTCTAAATACAAGAGTAAGAACCACAGCGGCGATGATGCTTGCAATAATCCAGGGGTCGGTGATCCAGATTGGAGTAAGTCCGAGAAATACATTTCTTAGGGTTCCACCGGAGACCGATGCAACCGCTGCGATAAATGCGATGCCGCCGTAATCAAGACCTTTATCTGCCGCCACCCGCGCACCTACTAGGGCAAAAACGAAAGTCGAGAGCAGGTCGAGGCTATGGAGCAATGACATGGCTCAAGAATACGGAGATTTATCAGTCTCTGCACAAAACTGCAAAAATATCTCTTTTCAATCACAATTTGCGTGTTTACCTATCGGTCCTCAATCTGATTGCGTACAGTTCCACGCATGTCTACGACCACAGGATTAAATACAGATAAGAACTGGTGGCGCCAAGCGGCGGTCTACCAGATCTACCCGCGTAGCTTCGCTGATTCAAATGGTGATGGCATCGGAGATCTCAAGGGTGTGACATCCAGAATTCCATACCTTCAATCTCTCAGCATTGATGCGGTCTGGCTTAGCCCCTTCTACCCATCTTCACTTGTCGATGGTGGCTACGATGTTGATGATTACCGTGATGTAGATCCAAAACTCGGAACTCTCGCGGATTTTGATGAAATGCTTGCAGAACTCCATAAGGTTGGAATTCGCGTTTATGTAGATATTGTTCCTAACCACTCTTCCAGTCAACATGTGTGGTTTAAAGAAGCTATTGCATCTGAACCAGGATCTAAGGCGCGCAACAGATACTTATTCCGCGATGGCAAAGGTGTCCATGGCGAACTTCCACCAACGGATTGGGTCTCGCACTTTGCACCTTCTGCATGGACTCACGAATCTGAGATGGGCGGAAAACATAACCAGTGGTACATGCATTGGTTTGCGCCAGAACAACCTGACTTCAACTGGGATAACCGTGAAGTACATGATGAATTTCTGAAGACTCTCAAGTTCTGGGCAGACCGCGGGGTCGATGCCTTTAGAATCGATGTTGCACATGCACTTAAGAAGGACTTGTCAGAACCACTTCGAAACCTTAGCGTCTTTGAAGGTCTTGATGAACGAGGCATGGAAGGCAAGGGAATCCTTGCTGATCGCAATGAGCTCTTTGCAATTTATGAAGAGTGGCGCAGTCTATTTAATCAATATGACCCACCTCGCGTCGCCGTTGCTGAAGCCAATGTTCACACTGAAAGAATTCCACTATACGCAAGCACTAAAACATTAGGTCAATGTTTTGATTTCACCTTCTTAGACACTTCTTTTGAAGCCGCCTCGTACAAGAAGAATGTCCAAGCAGCGCTCGATGCCGCTTCAGTGAACAAATCTTCATGCACATGGACTCTCTCAAATCACGACCAGATACGTCACGCCACCAAGATGGGTCTCAACCCTGCTGTAGATCGCAGAGCTTGGATGCTTACTGATGGAACATCACATCCACTTGATAAGCAATCGGGTACTCAGAATGCTTTGGCTGCATCGCTCTTTATCTTGGCTCTTCCCGGATGTACTTACATGTATCAAGGTGAAGAATTAGGCCTGCACGAGGTAACAGATATCCCTGGTGATCAGATTCAAGATCCTCAGTATCTTCGCAATCATAAGATTGATAAGGGGCGTGACGGCTGTCGCGTTCCACTTCCGTGGAGTAAGTCAGGGCTATCATTTGGATTCGGCACTGGTGGCGCACACCTTCCGCAACCAAATTGGTTTAGTGAATACTCGGTTGAGGCTGAGGAGAAAGATTCAAACTCTGCGCTTTCGGTTTATCGCAAAGCTTTAGCACTTCGAAAGACGCTAGTGACAGAAGAGAAGATTCAATGGCACGAGACGGATAACCCATCAGTGCTTCACTTCTCGCGACCAAATGGTTGGCACTGCATCACCAACTTCCGAGCAGCACCTACTGCGATGCCAAAAGGTGATCTACTAATTTCATCGCATCCGCTGCAAAACGGAAAGATTGCAGCGGGAACGACAGTTTGGTTTCAGGCAGAGAAGAAGTAACTTCTTTACGAAACTCCAATAATATCTACCGAGAAAATCAGAGTTTCGTTGGGACCAATAGGTCCTGAACCAGCTGCGCCGTAACCCATTGAAGGCGGAAGAATTAAGAGACGACGTCCACCTGCTTTTGCTCCGGGCAGACCCTTCTGCCAGCCTTCAACAACTCCAGCTAACGGGAATGTTGCTGGTTGACCACTCCAAGAAGATTCAATGATCTGTCCTGTTGACCAAGCCATCAGGGTGTAATGAACTGTGAGCGTCGATGTTGGAAGAACTTCTGCGCCATTTCCGACAATGACATCTTCGGTTGTAAGGGTTGCAGGTGGAGTTCCTGATGGCTTTGAGATTGTTGGGGCTTGACCAGCTACCGCTGAGACCACCGGCATCACTGTTGCATCTGTTCCTGTCATCTTTACTCCTCCAATGATTGTCAGCGCCAGTAGCGCGAAGGCAAATACCGATGCCAAGACCTTACGTGTCGAATTCATGGCGCGACACTACCGTTTTTCTTTCTGGCCTATTGCATTAGACTCGCGGTCGGAAAGTAACGGAGGATGTAATGGCTACGAAGAAGGTCCAGTCAACGACTATCTTGGCGGAAAACTTGGAGAGTTGGGTACGTCGCCGCTCTATCGCAAAGGACCCATACCTCAAGGGATTGATTGACTCTCTCTACGAACGTAAGAATCTCCACATCTGGTCTGATCTCAACCCTCTTGAATACCTTCCACACGCAAACGCCGTAACCTATCAGCGCAAAGAATCACTGGTACGTATTCTTACCATCATCCGAAACGTTCTGGTCTTCGCACCTGTTGCTCTTACATGGGCAGCAGTGAGTGCCGCTACTGAGGCATTTGCCGAGTACACCGCCGAAAATGCAAATGCAGTGGCAAACTTCTTGGATTTCTGGCAGAACGGCTATGGCTACCTTGAAGATCACTGGAGAATCGGATTCGTTGCTGAACTCGACTTCTTGATCATCGCTGTTGTTATCGCGTTAACGCTCTATGTATCTTTCGCATCCCATGCGGTTTCAAAGATGAGAAGCGAAGAAGAGGAATCCCTCGATCAGGAGCGTGCTGCCCTTGCCCTCGAGATAACTATGGAACTTCACGATAAGAAGAAGATCACAACTGTGACCATGAATCAGGCTCTTGCTGGATCGGTCTCACGTCTTGTGACATCTACCAAGGCTCTAGAAGCTGCTGCTAAAAATATTGCAAAGGCGACACGTGCGTAAGGTCGTCATTCCTCGCGAGGAAGAAGATGCCACATCCATGGGTGGATGGCTCTTTGCCGACTCATTCCTTGCTCTTATGGTTATCTTCCTTGCAACAATCTCTTTCGTCCCAGCAATTGGTGGTTCAGTATCTAGCGCTGGCAATGTTGGAAATATTGCCGGTAATAACTTTGTAAAAGGGTTGAATCTCGTTTACACATCTTTTGATCCCGAGCTAATCGAATCTGACATTGCCGAGTACGCAAAAGCCGAGGGCATAAGCATTGGTTCATCTGTCCTTTATGCCAAGATCGTCGGCGGCTTTAACTCAGATACTGAGAACGCAGATGACGGACGATTTAAGGCGCTCCTCTTTAGCGCGAAGATAAAGAGTTCCGGGATGCCTCGCTTTACAGATTCAAAGATTGATTTAGGATCAAGCAATCTACTGAAGCCTGACCAGATTGTATTGCGACTAACACTTGCAGATTAAGTAGTGCGAAGCTAATTAGTTTTTAAAGACCGACCCAGCCAAGTGGAATGCCGAAGAATGGAACAACGGCAACTAGCTTGCCAATAACTTCATTCTGCTTAACACGCACAAAAGCGGCGCCTGTATCAACGTCTACAGTTCCAGCGCGTGCAGACTTTACGAGACCAAGCTCAGTTCCCATGCCTTCGACATCAACTAAAACTTTATCGCCAGGAACAGATTGGCCGGCCGCTTTATAAATAGCTACTGAAGATTTTGCTGATCCCATTGCGCTCTGCAAACCATCCTGAGGATGGGCAACGCGGAAACCAAGTGCAAAGAAGATCGCTAAAACTACAGCGATAATTGCAAGTGGCTTCTTCATGGGGAAAGTCTACCTATCTATTTTCTCTTTGACTTCGATTGAGTTGGCTTTTCAACTCTCTTTTTCGCAGAGGCAGACTTCTTGACCACTGTTTTGCTGGCTTTTGGAGCAGCTATCGCTCTCTTTGCCGCATTCTCTGAAATCTTATTGAGCCAAGCCTCTACATCTTCATCGACTGTGGTTTTTGGGGTAAGGCTCGATGGAGCTGAAGTCGGAGCACTGATTGCAGGAGTAGAAGGGCTAGAAATCTTTCGCTTCTTAGGCGCCTTGATCTTTGATACAACATCCGTTGCCTTCTTAATCAAAGGTTTCCATTGGATTGCGCCAACTTTCTCAAAAACCATTGCAAGGTAGTAAAGAACGATTTTCCAGTCAGTTGGCTTTACCGGGCGACGTGTCTGTTCAGCCGTCGGAATTTGATCAGGAGTCTCATCTTGTCCGCTACCTGTGCCGACGCCGAGCATTAAACGACTAGTACGAGAATCTGGACGCCCAACGCCACGCCAAGTCGCAACTTCAATAACGCTTCCCTGGGTCATCTTGCCGATCACAATTTTCTGACCGTCAGGCAAGTCAATAACGAGCGCTGAATCAGTTAAGGGAAGTGGAAGTTTGGAGACCTTTGGCCCAACTTCTGGATTTGGTTTAGTTGCCAAGTTCAAATCCAATCACGTTGGTTGTATCCGCAGTGTCGATATCGTTGAGACGAAATACTGTGGCTGTTGTATTACTGGTACATGAGAGATCATTTCCAAATGTGAATTGATAATCCGTTGTTGGCCAACCGGTAGCAGATGGAAGAGTCTTGGTACAGACAATCGAATCTCCAGCAACATACTTTGCAGGGTCACCCTTGATGGTGTCTGGTGCAGTTGGTGTTCGAACTGTAAATGTCACAGTAAATAATTTGGTCGCGCAATTAACATCAATATCTGCATCAGTGACAGATGGCTTTCCAACAAAAATTTCATCATAGACAAATTTCGTGCCGGTAAATTTACGATCAAGATCAATATAAATCGTATTGTCATCTTCGCATGAGCCTGCAGCTAAAGTTCCAGCTCCGTATCCACCGCCGCCACCGCCGCCTGTTCCGGCAGGACCGGCAGGACCTTGTGGACCCGCAGGACCTTGTGGGCCAACTCCCCCGCCACCTGCTCCGTTGCATGCATACGTAACAGTTCCTGCTGCATCAACAAATCTTGTTCCACCTGCTGTACATGTTCCTTGTGCACCAGTAAATGCAGCTGCAATTACTCCGACACCGTCACGACCAGCAGCACCTGGCGCTCCTGGCAATCCAGGTTCACCATTCATTCCAATTAATCCATCTTTACCTGCAACGCCAGCCGGACCAGGAATGCCTGCCGGACCAACAAGTAGGGCCAAAACTTGATTGAGATTAGAAGATGCATTTTTTACGCCGAAGAAGTAATCCTGATTCTTTGCAGTGTTATCTGCAGCATCGGCATAGACAACGCCAATTCTCATGAGTGAGAGAATGATGAGTAGGAAAGCCGCCTTCTTCATGCGCTTATTATCTCCTTCTTTTCTGATGCTGCATACATCGCGCTATAAATAGCGTGAAGAATGCCTGGAATTGCTGAAATTAGTAGAAGAACGTTGGCCTGATCATCGATCAGAAGCGGCTGGCCTGAGATCTGGCGGTAGGCGATGAAGGAGATGGCCGCTACCAATGCACCCTCTAAGAGGATACTTCTTGGTGGAAGCTTCTTAAACTTCCCTAGTTGGTCACTTGGGCTGATGAAGATCGCTAGATAAGGCGCCACAAATAACAATGAGACTAGAAGTGATTGGCTGGAATTTGCAGTCCAGATATAAAGAAATCCAAATGTAATTGCAAAGAGAAGAAACGCTGTCTGCGGAGAACTTACACGTGCAACAAAGAATTGCTCGTTCTTAATCTGATGGCTTGTCTTAATTGACATGATTGCAATCTCTGCAATTGCCTTTGCAAGGATAGCTCCCGCGATGATTGCCACAGCTGTAATTGAAATATTGCGAACAGGTGCTTCTACATAAATAACGCTGTCGATGAGCGCATGACCTAGATAGAAGACAACTGACCCAACTGCCGCCGCTCCTAGGGCGCCAAAATATTTATTTCCCTCGTTGGATCCATACTTACCAACCGGCAGATCGCGAGCGATGTTCTCTTTGAGAAGTCCAGAGAAGAGCGCAGTTCCCACCCAGGTTAATCCAAGTGCAAACATCAACAAGATATCGCGAATGCTAGTGACGTTACCGCTGAAGAGTTCAATTGCCCAGAATCCAATTGTTGCAAGTAAGCCAGAGTAGCCATCGAAGATCGCAAGGATTGCAATCGCTACAAAAATGGCAATGCCCGTCTGAGCGATTCCTTGATTGCGATTGGTCTCAACTGCGGCGATTGCACCCATCGTTAAACCTAGGAATGGAAGAGCGCCATATAGTGGGCGCGAAATTCGGTGAAGAAGTTCGCCTTCGCGAATAAGCAGGAATTGAAAGAGAGAAGTTCGAATGGAAGTTAATCCATTGATGCGTATCCGATACGGTGCCTGAGTTAAGCGGTTAATAAATGACTCTGATCCAGAGAATTTTTCGCTCTCGAAATCTAGCGAGAACTGAGTATTCTCATTTGTAAGCACTGAATATTTTCTGGCCCGCAGCGTACTTACTATCGTTGTTAGGAATACAAATATGGCAATGATGACTGTCAGATCTATTAACTTGGTAGTCGCTGTCTTTGTCTGCGCCTCTACCATCGCTATTCCGGCCACAACTGTCTTTGGAGATCCCTCGCCCGATGTGCTCACCGAATATGCGCCGACTGGCAGATCTTTAGGAATATTTATTGAATAGACAACGAACCCTGCTTTATTTGGGGCGCTTCGAGAGAATGTAAGTGGCTCGATACCGTTACCTTCTAGAGTTACAGTCCACTCTGCAGTGTATGCACCTCCGCCAAGCACAACCTGCTGCGCACGGCCGCGCTCCCATGTAAGAAGTGGAATATCAAAGGCCTGAGCAGCTATTGGTGCTGAAATTAGCGCGATGAGCATCGCAGCGAGGGCGCGGCGCATTACGAATCACTCTTGAGAGTGTCGAGAATTAGCCAGAGGCCAAGTCCTACGGGAATTAAAATCATCAACATCTTCGGTGTCAAAAACTTTCCGATAAATGGAATTACGAAAAATACAACACCTGAAATATCTTCAGGGGTCGGTCGCTGAACATCCGGAGATGGATTTGCGTCTCCCTTAACTAGGAAGCCATTTTGGGCATCTCCGCCGATAATTCTGTGGGTAAATGTTCCGACCGCTTCACCGCTAAATCGCCGTCCTGTATATGCAACAACATCATCTAACTTAGGTTGAGTGCGCGGAGTTGGTGCCAAAATTACGATATCGCCCGCTGATATTGATGGCTCCATAGAACCAGTTAAAACAATGCGAGCCTTTACAAAACCGGCAGCAGATAAGACTGAGAAAGAAATGAGAACGGCGCTAAGGATGTAACCCAGTGCCTTAAAGGAATCATTGACGCGCTGATTGCGGCGAGCGTTCTTACTGATGATTCGCTCAGGTGGGGCTTGCACGAAGAGAGATGGTTTGCTGCTGACAATGCCATCGGGTGTAATTAAAACTGTTCGGTCGCCATGGACATTTGAGACTGTAAGCAGAATCTTTGAATCGGCGAACTCTGATTTTCCTTGTACCCAAATCTCATCTGGGTTTGACTCATCAAAAATGCGTCTGGAATTTAGCTCATCGCTCATGATCTATGTGGCGATGTGGTGAGAGTGATCTTGTAAACCTCAGTTGCATTTGCAAATGAGCTTAATTGATCTGGATCGAATACGAGCTGAAATGAGCTCTGGTTATTGTCGAACTCATTTGATTCGACATCTGTCAACAGTTCGATATCTGTGTACTGGGCACTCTGCATTGTTACGGTCGAAGAGTCTTGGAAGTAGAAGGTGACACTATCTGATGTCACATAACTTCCTGCACTGCTGGTCTCTGACGTTGTTAGCGCGCCAGCACCAGCATTTGACCAAACCTGTACCGTGAAATCTTTGCCCACACAATTAGCATCTACATTTTCGAAGATGATTGAGTCGAGTGTGAACTTTCCAGTTGATGCTGCTTCATTGACATATCCAGCATACGGAATGACTGTGATTCCATCATTTGTATCGCAAGCAACATTTGTAGAAACCATACCCTGTCCAAATTCGAGGGTACTTCCTGAAGATCCACCCGTAAGGGCGAGGTTTGCACCGTATGCAATACCGGTGACTGCCATGATCATTACTGCAGCTTTAACAAGAAATGGCCGAGATGATCCGGCTTCAACATATTCACCATTTTCTGGGTCGTCAAAATCATATGACTCGTCAAAGTCATCTGATTCGTACCGTTTCAGAAGGTTCATTGTTGGTTTTCTATATCTTTCTCACGATGTGCATAAACACGTATAGAAGCCTGCTCGAAATGAGGGGCTTCTATACGTGTTTTACACAATCGTTAATTGGGTATAGGCGT
>JBFYOX010000016.1:0-23844 GCA_041303615.1 Actinomycetes bacterium | reverse complement strand
TCGATGAGCCCTGCGCTAATGAGTTCAGTGAAAATTGAGATACCTGCTTCAATATGGATTCTTGGCCCAAAGGTTGTGCGGGCTTTATCAATGGCTTTGATTGGCGAGAGATTCCAACAATAAGCTAATCGATTGCCAGATAAAGGATTGATTAAGTTTCTAGAGAGCACAACAACCGGAACAGGAGTTCGCTGGTAAGGCTCGGTGCGTGCGGTATTGCCGCCAATAATGATGCAATCAGCTCTTCGTCTTCGTTGCAAGAATGCAGTTCTATCAATTGCAGTTGTCACGCCCGCTGAATTGCCGCCTTTTGATGTAGAACCATCTGCTCCAACAACGAGGGTCCCAATTACGGTCATACGCTCAGAATATTCTTATTCACAAGGTTTTTTCAGGCTTATTTCACCGTTCAAATTGAAAATTAACTCACTTGGGCATTAGCCTTAAAACATGAGAAAGCAGATGTCGGCTGCAATTTGGCCCCTGATTGTCGCAATCTCCTCATCACTCCTTCTGGCGCCTCCCGCGCAGGCAGCTCAGACTCTGGCTCAGGTGCAGGCTCAAGTGATTCGCCTCGAAGAGGAAGCAACGGCGGCAGCAGAAGGCGCTCAGGAGGCGAAGGTTCGCTTAGCTTCTCTTACTCGAAGCCTCGCTGGAATTCAGGCCAAAGCCGCACTGCAAGGAAAGACAGTAGATGCGATCTCTAAGACTCTCGGGGCTATCGCAGTTGATCAGTATAAATCTGGAACTTTAAGCCAGAGCCTAGAGCTTTTATTTTCATCTGACCCATCTCTCTACTTATCGGCAGCGGGTTCTCTCGAAGCGATTACTCGAAAAAAGGGAATCCAACTTCGCAAGTTCCAATCCGCAGAGCAAGAACTAAATGCAACATCCTTGACGGTAAGTGATCGCCTTGCCCAAGTTAAGGTTCTTGAGAAGCGATTGGCGCAGCAGAGCGCAGTGGCAACAAAGAAGCTTGCACAAGCAGAGTCTCTCTTAGCTAAGTTGAAGAAAGAGGACCGAGAAAGACTGGCTCGCCTTGCTAAAGAACGTGAAGATGCTGACCAAGCATCATCGCTCAAAGCGGCAAAGAGCGTTTCAAAATTCTCGGGTAGAGGCGGTACCGCCATTAAATTCGCATTTAAGCAGATTGGTGATCGATATGTCTTCGGTGCCGATGGAATGGTTGTATGGGATTGTTCGGGGCTAACAATGCGTGCCTTTCAAACTGCAGGAGTCTCGCTCCCGCACTCATCACGTGCGCAATCACGAATGGGTAAAGCTGTCCCATTGAGCCAGAAAAAGGCAGGAGATCTACTCTTCTTCGGAAATCCGGTTTCTCACGTTGGAATCTATATCGGCGGGGGCAAGATGGTTCATGCGCCACGATCTGGTTCTCGCGTAAAGGTTGCCGCGGCAACTTTGGGTGGAAGTAAACCGCTGGTTGCAGTTCGACGCTTCTAATGTCAGATTTGAAACCAAGCACAGAGAAAATACTCTGCATTACTAATGACTTTGGTCCTCGCGCAGGTGGAATAGAAACTTTCATTATTGGCCTCATTGAGAGACTTCCAAAAAATTCTGTCATCGTCTATACATCTTCACAAAGTGGCTCTGAACCTTTTGACGAAAAATGGAGCCGCGACTTTGGCGTCGAGGTAGTCAGAGATAAATCGAAGATTCTGCTTCCCACCTTGAGAACATCAAAGAGTGTTCGTTCGCTGCTTTCAGCTAGAGGAGTTACAACTGTATTTTTTGGCGCAGCTGCACCTCTGGGGCTGATGGCTAAAGGTTTACGCAAATCTGGCGCTACGAGAATTGTCGCCATTACCCATGGCCATGAGGTCTGGTGGGCGAAGGTACGGCCATTTTCTTGGGCGATGAGGAGAATAGGTCAAAGCGTCGATCATTTAACCTATCTAGGTGATTTCACCAAGAAGGCAGTAAGTGGGGCGCTGACAAAGAGTGCTCAAATGAAGATGGTGCACTTGGCGCCAGGCATTGATACCGAACATTTTTCACCCTCTAAGAAGAACCCCAGGATTCGTCGCGAATTAGGGCTGAGTGGGAAGAAGATAATCGTAAGCGTTGGGCGTTTAGTGCACCGTAAAGGTCAAGATAACTTAATTGGAGCGCTACCCGAGATCTCAAAGGTGATTCCTGACGTTCATCTCTTACTTGTAGGCGAGGGTCCTTATCGTGCAGAGCTTGAGGAAATGGCAGAGAAGTTAAGTGTTCGCCACCTGATTACATTTATCGGGAGAGTTCAATACTCCGAACTTCCTGAATACATTTGTGCGGGAGATATCTTTGCAATGCCATCTCGTTCTCGCCTCGCAGGTCTTGAAGTTGAAGGTCTTGGGATTGTGTATCTCGAAGCTAGCGCATGCGGTCTACCAGTTATTGGTGGCTTATCGGGAGGTGCACCCGATGCAGTTCTTGAAGGAGAGACAGGTTTCTCGGTAGATGGAAAATCTTCAGAGGCGATTGCAGCAGCTGCAATTCATCTCCTGAGTAACCCTGAATATGCAGAAAAGCTTGGAGCGCAAGGCCGCGATTGGATTGTTGATAAGTGGCGTTGGGAAATTTGGGCGCAGGTATTTCGAAATCTCTTACTCAAATAAGACCTGCAAGGCGAGCCTTTTCGATTGCTTGTAGGCGATTATTCACATCAAGTTTTCGGTAGATCGATGCCAAGTGAGTCTTTAACGTTGCCTCGCTAATAAAGAAGGAACCAGCCAGCACTTTCAGCGGCTCTCCACGATGGAGTTGAGTCACAATTTGAAGTTCACGAGACGAGAGTAAGAATTTCTCACTCTTATGCTGGAGAACCTCAGGAATATTTCTTGCAGCAAATGCCTTCGGAGTGTTGAGGGCGAACTCAAGACCAGAGGCCACTTCGCTCAGGGGCGCAGACTTATGAATATATGAACTGGCGCCAGCGCGCATTGCGGAGAAGAGAAATTCTTCCTTCTCGTTGAGAGTTAAAACGACTATTGCAATTGTGCTTGAAATCGACCGGACCCAAGTAACAATTTCGAGGCCGCTCCCATCAGGCAGATTGACATCAACAACAAGCCCATCGGGGGAGACCTTAGTAATTTGAGCGATAGCTTCTGATTTAGAAGCGGCTTCAAATATTTGATACCGACCTAATTTTTCTAAGAATGATCTAATGCCTTCTCTGACTACAGCATGATCATCGATTACGAGGATCTTCTTCACAGCGCTATAGAGATCCGAGTTCCTTCTTTACTTTCTATAGCGAACTTCCCACCGAGAGCTTGAATTCGTTCTGAAATTCCCTGTAATCCCCATCGATCTTCTGACATATGCGCTCCACCAATTCCGTTATCAAAGAACTCTAAGAAGAGTCGATTGTTGACCGAGAAGAGCTTGACCTCAAGGTGGGTAGCCCTAGCGTGGGCAACGACATTGCGTAGGATTTCTTGAGAGATAAGCGTTAATTCCTGACTCTGCATCGGGTCCAGCAAGACCTCACTAATCTCGCTTTCAACGATCAGCCCACTACAGATTTCAAGAAGTAGTGAGGCAAGTTCGAGATGAAAATTAGCAGAGGTGTCTCGGCGAAGTTCGAGGATTTCTTCACGGACCTTGGTAATCAAGTCATCAATGTCAAGGCGAGATTTTCGCAGCGCCGCCCGCGAAGAAACACTCACTTCGGGGTCGGAGAGAATCAGATCAAGTGAGTAGCCCAAGCCAACTAGATCTTGGGCGATACCGTCGTGGAGCTCCCGAGCAATCCTTAACCGCTCGGGAGAGGTAGCTACCACAACCTACTTTGCGAAGAGTGCAGCAATCTCGGCTGCATATTGCTCGCCAATAACGTGACGTTTCAGCGAGAGCTTTGCAGTGAGTTGGCCACCTGCAATTGTGAAGTCCGTTGGAAGAATCGTGAACTTACGAATTGATTCAGCCTTCGATACAGCTTTATTCGCTTCATCGACCGCTGTTTGAATGACGGCAATTAAATCAGGATCATTGCGTAAAGTTTCAAGAGTCGCACCTGACTTATTGTTGGCTGCAACCCATCCCTTAAGCATGTCTTGATCGATAGTGATCAGTGATGCGATAAATGGTTGGTTATCTCCAACAACCATGCATTGGCTGACAAGTGGATGTGCGCGCAAGCGATCTTCAAGTACCGCTGGGGCAACGTTCTTTCCACCCGCAGTAACAATTAGTTCCTTCTTGCGTCCTGTGATGTAGAGAAAGCCATCTTCATCAAGGCGCCCAAGGTCACCTGATCTAAACCACTGGCCATCGAATACCTCTTGATTTGCCGCATCATTCTGCCAATATCCGCGCATTACGATTGGGCCAGCGATGAGAACTTCTCCATCTTCTGCAATCTTTACTGAATTTCCAGGAATAGGACGTCCAACAGAGCCAACACGAAGTTCTTTGGTGAGGTTGAGAGTCGCTCCTGCTGTTGTCTCTGTCAATCCATAACCTTCAAGAATTGTTATGCCTGCACCTCGGTAGAAGTGGCCAAGACGTGTGCCCAGCGGCGCACCGCCCGAGATAGCCGCCTCGACAGATCCGCCCATTGCAGCGCGAATCTTTGAGTACACGAGCTTGTCAAAGAGGGCATGCTTAAGAGTGAGCATTGGATTAAATCCGCGCTTATCTTTCGCTTCGCTATAAGCAATAGCGACGTCGGCAGCCTTTTTAAAGATCTTTCCCTTACCAGCCGCTTCAGCTTTAGCTTCTGCTCCGTTATAGATCTTCTCAAAGATACGAGGAACAGCGAGAACGAATGTTGGTTTAAATGAAGCCATATCCGGCTGTAGACGAGCAACCGGATCGCTGCAATGCGCCAGGTGAAGACCAGCGCGGATTGCACCAATCTGAACCATGCGACCGAAGACGTGAGCTACTGGAAGGAATAACAGTGTTGATCCACCTGGCTTAAGGAACAAGTCACTCGCGCCTTCTACGACATTTCCGCACTCAGATAAGAAGTTTGAGTGTGTGAGCTGAACTCCCTTAGGGCGTCCAGTTGTGCCCGATGTGTAGATGAGAGTTGCAAGACTTGAAGGAACAAGTGCATTGCGACGACGTTCAATCTCATCATCACCGATATTTGTTCCAGCAGCGCGAAGCGTTGCCAGAACATCTTCAGTCATGACCCATACATGCTTCGTGTGAGAAGGGAGCACGGTGGAGACAAGCTCCTTATGAGATGGGGTTTCTACGATTAAACCGACAGAACCTGAGTCATTGAGAATCCAATCAACTTGCTCTGCAGATGATGTTTCATAAATTGGAACTACGCATCCACCTGCATACCAAATTGCAAAGTCGAGAATTGTCCATTCGTAACGAGTGCGAGCCATGATTGCGACTCGATCACCGATTTGGATTCCTGCGGCAACAAGGCCTTTCGCAGTTGCGCGAATCTCTTCTTCAACTTCTCGAGCAGTAACAGGCTGCCAACCATCCCCAAGGGGACGTGACATCGTTATGCGCTCTGGTTCAAACCAGGCGCGCTCGGCGATCAGGTTTGTGAGGTTGCCAGCTGTTGCTGTTGGGACAATTGCAGGAGTTGATATCTCGTTCATAACGCTAACGCTAGCGGGGGAGATATAGAAAAGGGAAGAATATTTGTTAAGAATTGATAACCTTCTGTCATGACCGAAAAGAGCACATCCACAGTCCTGATTGATGCCCCTTTAGCCGACGTCCAGGAGGCCCTCTTTGCGGTGGGCGCCTATCCAGAGTGGCTCTCATCTATCAAGAAGGCAGAGGTCCTCGAGAGCGACGAATCTGGACGCGCCCTTAAAGCCAAGCTCTCTATCGACGCTGGAATGATGAAGGATCGGGTTACCTTGGATTACGACTGGAGCGCAGCTCCACTCACCCTTTCTTTCTCCATGGATGAGGCGGACCTACTTACCCAGATGGATGGAACTTATATTCTTAAAGCGATTGACGAAGATACGACTCAAGTGACTTATGAACTTACAGTTGCGGTTTCGCTTCCTGTTCCCGCGATGATGATTACTAAGGCGCAACAACAAACAATCGACGCTGCTCTTAAAGAACTCACTGCTCGAGTTTCATAAATGGTTTACACGATTGGCGTCGACGTCGGTGGTACGAAGGTACTAGGCGGCGTCGTTGATGAAGCTGGAGTAGTTCTCAAGACCGCTCGCCGCGATACGCCGCGAGAAGGCGGAAGTTTGTTAAATCAAGCCATCGCTGCCGTGGCGAAAGAATTGCTACAGGATTACTCAGCAGAATCAATCGGAGTTTCAGCAGCAGGATTCGTTTCATCAGATAGAAAGACGATGCTTGCAACTCCAAATATCGCAGGATGGAACGGCGTACAGCTAGATCAGGAACTCACCACATTAATTGGGCTACCGGTTGTCCTTGAAAATGATGCTAACGCTGCAGCATGGGGTGAAGCAAAGTTTGGTGCAGGTCGAGGCAGAGAGAATATTTTGATGCTCACCGTCGGAACTGGTATCGGTGGCGGAATCGTTGCCAACGGCGCCCTCTATAGAGGCGCTTTTGGAATCGCTGCAGAGATCGGACACTTAAGAGTGGTGCCTGATGGCTTGCTCTGCGGATGTGGCGCTCGAGGATGTTTCGAACAATATGGGTCAGGAAGCGCACTTATGCGTTTCACACGCGAAGCAGTACTTGCTCAGCCAGATAAATCAAAGAGCCTTCTAGCTCGAGGAGATGGCACTGTAGATGGCATTACAGGAAGTGCAATCACAGATGCAGCTCGCGACGGAGATCAACTCGCGTTATCGGCCTTTGCAACAACCGGAGATTGGTTAGGCGCTGGAATCGCATCGTTATCTGTAGTGCTCGATCCCGAATGTGTCGTCATTGGCGGGGGAGTCATCGACGCTGGCGAAATATTATTGAAACCAATTCGCGATGGACTAACTCGCTATATGCCTTTTGCAGGAAAGCATCCATACCCAGAAGTTGTCGCTGCATCATTGGGAAATGAAGCAGGACTGGTCGGCGTAGCTGATTTAGCGAGAAGTTAAATCACAGCCCCATCATCAGGCGGCAGATCATCTGAATTATTTTTCCAGCGATTAAATGAATCTTTCATTCCACGTATCTGATCTTTAACGCTCTTCTTGGGAATGAGCGGAGGAGTAAATTTATTTTCTTCAGTAAATTTGTCGAGTTCATCGAGATACGTTGTAGGCGCAGATTGATCGAGTGATAATCCCTCAACCATGGATTCAAATTCGGCGTTAATGAGATCTTTTTCATCAAATTCATCCATCTCGCGCTTGGCCATGGTTTATGTTCGCATAAATCTCGCCTTTCAGGCTAAATTAGGGGGGTGAACAACCTGCCGTACGGAACGCTGCGAGCATTTTTGACGCCCTTCCTGATGCTGCTCTTCCGACCTAAAGTAAAAGGTTTGAGAAATGTTCCCGCGTCTGGCCCGCTAATTCTGGCTTCGAACCATCTCTCCTTTAGCGATTCAATCTTTATGCCACTTGTTGTTCCGAGAAAAGTTACCTTCTTGGCGAAGAGTGAGTACTTCACCTCACCAGGACCTAAGGGACTATTGAAGAAGTTAACTTTCATTGCACTTGGACAAGTACCTGTTGACCGCTCTGGTGGAAGACGAAGTGAGGCGGCGCTAATCACGGGTCTCGAAGTTCTCGCAGGTGGAAACTCGCTAGGAATTTACCCTGAAGGAACGCGCTCACCTGATGGACGTCTCTATAAAGGACGGACAGGAATTGCGCGATTAGCAATCGAATCCGGTGCACCTGTTGTTCCTATCGCAATGTTTAATACAGACAAGATTCAACCAAGCGGAACCGTCCTGCCTAAGGTCATGCGCGTTGGAATTACATTTGGCGAACCGATGTTCTTTGAAGGCGATTCAACTGATCTTCAGTATTTACGTGAAGTTACCGACCAAATCATGAAGCGAATTCAACAACTTTCAGGACAAGAGTATGTAGACACCTACGCGGTAAAACCTAAGCGATCAGAATCAGACGAAGAAAACGATTAATCAATCGCGAGTTCTGTTCGTTTAACTAGGTAATTACAGAGATTGCATTCCTCGCCTGACTGAGGCATTGGTCCTTCAATGATTGTAATGAGCTCATCCAGTAGCGCTGTAAAAGTTTCAGTATCTCGTTCCACCGGCACGTAGTGCTGATTAACTCCAAACCCATGTGAATGTGAGGCAAGCTCACTTACTCGAGTTTCAGTGACGCCACCAAGTTTCCATATAAGTAGACCCATCGACGTAACAGGAAATGGCTTTCCTTTATCTGGATTTTCAAGAGCATATGCATATGCCTCTAATTGAGGAGCATAGAAAGGGCCGTTATCTCTCTCTGAATCAGATACTTTGCAATCGATAATTCCGACAGATCCATCTGTGTAATGCCCCAGTAGATCGTAGATGCCGAGTATCTTCCAACGAGTTTCGAAACCGTGGACCTTAATTGGAGCGCTTTTAACCCATTGTCCCCATTGCTTTACAATGCCTTCCTTGAGCGTAGGAGAGATATCTTGCATCGAAGCGCGTCTGAAATGTTCTTCTTGTGAATCTGCCAGCGGCTTTACAAGCGGAAATTCTTTCTTCAGGTCTAACTTAAACCAATACTTTAGCCAGAGGCAGCGGCGACAATTTGAAAGTCCGAATGTAAGGTCCGATGGAGCAATCGTGTCGCGAGCTGGAGTGGCAGGTTTATTCATAACAGAACTCTAATATCTACTGACCGCGGATTGCGCTAATGAGTACGAGAACTCCCAGAGTAATCATTACCGTTCCACCGAATGCACGAAGCTTCTCTAGCCTACTTGCATCAGTTGCTAACCATTGACGAGCAGTTCCAGCTAAAAGGCCCCACGTGCCATCTGAGATAAAGGCGAGGATGCAGAAGACGAGCCCCAGGAAGAGCAACTGCGCAGTTACATTTCCGCCATCGATATCAACGAATTGTGGAAGTACTGCCGCAAAGAAAACGATCGCCTTTGGGTTAAGAACGCCAACCCAGAAGCCATCTCGTATTGATCGACTGACAGTTGGCACGACCGGGCCTTGGTTTGTCATATCGGCGGCATGTGCAGAGCGTTTAAGAATTGCATCGACACCGAGATAGATCAGATAGAGGCCGCCGCCCCATTGGACCGCGAGGTATGCCAGGTGTGATCGTTGCAGGATTGGACCAAGACCAAGTGCAACTAGCGAAGAGAGCACGAGAGAGCCCGAGACATTTCCAGCTACCGTAAGAATTGCAACGCGACGACCCCAAGAGATTGCTCGCGCAATGACGAAGAGAACGCTCGGACCGGGGGCCAGGATGATGATCATCGCCGCCACGATGTACTCAGGAAGGCGCGTTGGAATCACTGGCTCAGATTACGCCGGCGACCTGCGGTGCGTGTCGATTTGCCTGGGGCACTGATTTCGAGTTAACTATCGTCTAGATATATCGATACGATATATCTATCAAGAATATGCCTGATGATAGGAGTTTGGATGAGATCACGCGCTGATTCACTCGAATTCGCCCTCCTTGGGCTCCTCTCGGAGTCTCCATTGCACGGGTATGAGCTTCGAAAGCGCCTCATGGCGATATTTGGCCCTTTCAGAGCTCTCTCATTCTCTGTGCTCTACCCACAACTTAAGCGGATGGTGATCGCCGAGGTTATTGAGGCGAAAGAGATCGGCGTGACATCAAAGCGCACCCGAATTGTTTACACGATTACTAAGAAGGGGTTGAAACGCTTCGCAGAGCTCAATGGATCCGTCACCGCTGATGCTTGGGAAGATGAAGGTTTTGGTGTGCGTTTTGCATTCTTTAGCCCGACAACCACAATGAATCGAGTTCGCATTCTCGAGGGACGTTTAGCGCGTTTGCAAGATAAAGCGCAATCGATGCGAAATGAACTTAATTCGCATCCAGCTGGGATTGATAAGTACCTCGAGGAGTGGCGCCGCTTCTCACTCGAGTCTCTTGAACGTGAAATCACATGGCTTGAGGGAATGATAAAGAACGAGGGGAAGAAATAAATGAATATCAAGACAGAAGCCGGAGATATCCGCGTCGCAATTGTTGGTGTCGGAAACTGTGCTAACTCGCTAGTTCAGGGAGTTACTTATTACAAGGATGCTGCAATCGATCAGGAGATTCCTGGACTTATGCATGCGGTTATCGGCAATTACCATATCAACAACATTAAATTTGTTGCCGCATTCGATGTCGATGCTAAGAAGGTTGGACTCGATCTTGCAGATGCTATCTGGGCTAGCGAGAACAACACCATTAAGTTTTCAACAGTCGAAAAGACGGGTGTCACTGTAGAACGTGGAGTGACTCTCGATGGTTTAGGCAAGTACTACAAAGAGACTATTGCTGAATCTCAAGCATCTGCTGTTGATGTAGTTGCACGCTTAAAGGATGAGAAAGTAGATGTACTCATCTGCTACCTACCTGTGGGTTCTGAAGAGGCAGCAAAGTTCTATGCACAGTGTGCTATCGATGCCGGATGTGCCTTTGTTAACGCACTTCCCGTATTTATTGCCTCGGATCCAATCTGGGCGAAGAAGTTTGAAGATGCTGGTCTTCCGATTGTCGGAGACGACATCAAGAGCCAAGTCGGAGCAACAATCACTCACAGAATTATGGCTAAGTTGTTTCAAGATAGAGGAGTTCACCTTGACCGCACTTATCAACTCAATGTCGGTGGCAATATGGACTTTAAAAATATGCTCGAAAGGGATCGTCTCGAGTCTAAGAAAATCTCCAAAACAAATTCGGTAACCTCGCAACTCGATCACGATATGGGGTCAAAGAATGTCCATATCGGTCCTTCGGATTACATTCCATGGCTCGATGACCGCAAGTGGGCTTATGTTCGCCTTGAGGGACGTGCTTTTGGTGATGTGCCCCTAAACCTTGAATACAAGCTTGAAGTATGGGATTCACCAAACTCTGCCGGTGTAATTATTGATGCTCTTCGCTGCGCAAAGCTTGGCCTAGATCGCAAGATTGGAGGAGCGCTCCTAGCTCCATCTTCATACTTTATGAAGACCCCACCTATTCAGTATTCAGATGAACAGGCACACAACGCGGTAGAGGAGTTCATCTCTGCTGTATTAGTTCATTAAATTTTCCACGATTAGAAATAAGAAAAACCCCGGCGCTTAAAAATCTAACGCCGGGGTTTTCACTTCCCTCAAACCTTCACGGAGAGTTGAGAGTTATGAGGATTAAATCGTCGCACCTTCTGGAGTGCGACGAATATGTATCAACCCTGCGATTGAGAGCAGGAGCATGACAACACCACCAACGAGCGCTGCAATTGCTCCGTATCCGGCAATCACACCCATGGTCCCGAACGCATAGGCTTCAAGCAGCATTCCTCTGAGTGTGTTTCCCATAAACAGTGTCTGACGCAATTCACCAAGTTTGGCAATCTGCTCGGTATCGGTACTTCCTCCGCGAACAAGTCCCATGTACATATTTGAAACTTCTGAGTAAGTCGCTGCCTTGCCGACAGCAGCAATTGCAGAACCCTTCATATGTTCCCAAATATAGAGATCTGAATAATCGCGAGCCATCTCGCCCGTGGTTACTTTCTGTTCTGCCCATTTTGTTAGCTTCGCTCTGGTTGCTTCAGGCATTGCCTCGGCTGCGGGGAATGAAATATTTTGATTCTCGAGTTGGCTCTTAACAGAATCAGAAGCAAATGACGCACCCCAATTGAGTAACCCTGCGGCTACAAAGAGAAATATGGTGAGACCAAATCCAACGGCGGTGACAATTTTGTCAAAATTCTTGCGCTTCATTTTCTCTCCCTTGTAAATCCACCTAACTTTGCTAGGTGCTAAAGGAATTACATACCTAGTGGAGTTAGTTGTAGAGAGAAAAGCTGAGTGCTAGCACTTCGAAGGAAACAGTGAGTGCTAGCTCTATCAATAAAATTTAATGTAGTTCGCGATTACAAATCGATTGACCCTCGCCGTTTAACTCTAAGTGTGCACAGGGAACCCCGAGTCGATCGAAGGCTGCATCTCCGAAGTGAGTTCTAAAAGCGAGGGCGAGCAGAACTCTAATATTTGTATCTTCGTCGGAGACTATGCCAAAAGCCTTCGCCGAACGGCTGATCGTGTTCTCAATAACCTTTTCGGTGTGGTTGGTTTCACGAGCAATCGCTGAATTGGTCTTTCCCTCACAGAGCAGACCGAGAACGAGCTGCTCGAAGGGCGATAGTTCCCTAGATGTAATGGTGATATCTCTAACCATAATCAGCGACCTCTCCCGTTGCTTGATGGCCATTATGCTCCTTTCATTCCGCCCTTTCACGCTTTAAGATGCCCGAATGACGGAAATAACAACTTCTCGCCAAGGGCAGACCCTTCTCATTCGCTTCAATCGCCCCGAGAAGATGAATGCAATAACACGAGATATGTATGCGGGATTGGCAGGAGCGCTCAACGAGGCGGCAGGAGATTTCTCAATCAGGGCGGTGGTTCTCTCTAGCGAAGGTGAACACTTCACGGCAGGAAACGACATCAAAGATTTTATGGCCAACCCGCCAACTGAGGAATCATCAGATGTTGCACGCTTTCTCGCCTCGCTGCTGGATTTTCCTAAACCTTTGATTGCGGCAGTA
Organism: Actinomycetes bacterium; assembly: GCA_041303615.1. Lineage (GTDB taxonomy): Bacteria > Actinomycetota > Actinomycetes > Nanopelagicales > Nanopelagicaceae > Planktophila. The sequence goes on along the minus strand of JBFYOX010000016.1, from coordinate 11,190 downwards.
AAAGGAAATGCAATTGGCGTGGGCACAACAATGTTGCTTCACTGCGACATCGTTATTGCATCACCCAGTGCAAATTTCTCAATGCCATTTACATCCCTGGGCCTTGTTCCAGAAGCAGGATCGTCAAAGTTATTCCCCGAGCTAGTTGGATATCAAAGAGCTGCTCGAATTTTCATGACGGGCGAATCTTTCTCCGCAGATGAGGCGAAAGAGATGGGTCTAGTAGAAACCATCACTTCCGATGCAGAAGCGCAAGCACTTGAAGTTGCAGAGAAGATTGGCAACCAACCTCCTCAGGCAATTATCAACACAAAAGCGCTTATGAAGGCAGGCAAGCATGATGCTGTGGCTGCAGTCATGAAGGCAGAGTTCCAAATTTTTGCGCTTGCACTTCAATCTGAAGAGGCAGCGACTGCATTCATGAATTTCATGTCCAAGAAGAGCAAGTAAAGGGAGCCAGAGAATGTCACTAGCCGGAAAGAGAATCTTCATCACGGGCGGTTCTCGTGGAATTGGTCTTGCAATTGCACTTCGCGCCGCAGCCGACGGTGCATCTATTGCTATTGCAGCTAAAACATCTGAACCTAATCCAAAGTTACCGGGAACTATTCACTCCGCGGCCGAAGAAATTCGCGCTGCCGGAGGCACGGCTCTTCCAATCCAGTGCGATCTTCGTGACGAGGAACAGATTGCATCAGCCGTAGCGCAAGCAGCGGCCGAATTTGGCGGCATTGACATCCTGATTAACAATGCAAGTGCAATCAATTTAACTCGCACCGAAGATACGCCAGCAAAGCGCTTCGATCTTATGTTTGATGTAAATGTGCGAGGAACATTCCTTACTTCTCAGGCAGCGATTCCGCATCTTCGCGAATCAGCTGAAGCGGGTCGCAACCCACATATCTTGACCCTCTCGCCACCTCTTTCCATGAAGCCGAAATGGTTTAAGAACCATGTTGCCTACACGATGGCGAAGTACGGAATGAGTATGTGCGTCCTTGGAATGTCAGAAGAATTTAAGCGTGACGGAATTGCGGTCAACGCGCTGTGGCCTAGAACTGCGATTGATACAGCTGCCCTTCAAATGATTCCTGGAGTTGATACCGCTGCATGCCGAAAGCCGGAAATACTCTCAGATACCGCTTACATCATCTTGAATCGAGACTCGAAGGAGTGCACCGGAAACTTCTTCGTCGATGATGAAGTTCTAGCCTCTGAAGGAATTACCGATCTCGAGAAGTACTCAGTAGTTCCGGGTACGAAAGATTTCTTGCTCGACTTCTTTCTGGATTAAATCCTTCGAGATTAAAGGCGACCAGCTTCATGCAACGCGCCGAGAAACGCCTCTAACTCTGCCGTCTTCGGTGCGCTGAAGATCTGTTCAGGAGTTCCTGTTTCGTGTACTCGACCCTTATGAAGAAATACAACGTTATCTGCAATCTTCTTTGCGAAGCCCATCTCGTGGGTTGCGATAACCATGGTCATCCCATCTCGCTTTAGCTCTGCAATCAGGGTCAACACTTCTGCGATCAAGACGGGATCTAGAGCACTGGTAACCTCATCGAGAAGAAGAAGCTTTGGGCTAGTTGCTACAGCGCGAATAATTGCTACGCGTTGCTGCTGACCGCCACTGAGCAGGTTTGGATATTCATTAGCTTTGTCGGAAAGTCCGAAACGTTCGAGAAGTGCACGCGCAAGTGAATCCGCCTCTGATTTAGATTTTCCGTGGACAAGACGCGGAGCAAGAGTAATATTTTCAAGAACGCTTAGGTGTGGGAAGAGATTAAACGCCTGAAACACCGAGCCAATCTTTCCCCGAACTGAATCGAGATCGATTCCATAGGCGCTGATGTCGATACCTTCTAACAGTATCTGCCCGTCATTGAGCTCTTCCAAAAGGTTCATGCAGCGCATCAAGGTTGATTTTCCAGAACCACTTGCTCCAATAATTACTGTTGCAGATTGAGCGGGAAAGTCGATGGTGACATCATCTAAGACGAGATTGTCTCCAAAAGACTTACGTAAATTCTTAACATCAAAAAGGTTCATCGTCATCACCATTGACCCTGAGCTCTTTGCTTGGAATCTTGACGTCTAGTTAGCCAGTCGGTGAATCGGGTAAGAGGAATAGTAAGGAGAACGAAGAGTGCGCCGGCAACGAGATAGGGCGTGAAATTAAATGATTGCGCCGTCTGAATACCCGCGGCTCGGATTGCATCGACTGCACCAAGGACTGAGATCAATCCAGAATCTTTTTGTAGAGAGACTAGATCGTTGAGCAATGGGGGAGTTACATTTCTAAATGCTTGTGGCAGAACTACGTGTTCCAAAGTTTGAGCTTGAGAAAGTCCAAGGGCTCGTGCTGCTTGACGTTGCGTTGGGTTCACTCCCTCTATTCCAGCCCTAATAACTTCTGCTACATATGCCGAGTAAGTGAGAACGAGTGCGACCGTTCCGAGAACTACAGCGGAATTGGGGATCCATGAGATGCGTAGGCCAGGAATACCTAGGCCGACCAAGAGAAGTACGAGTAGTAATGGAAGGCCACGAAAGAGATCTGTATAAATCGTTGCAACTAATCGAACCGGATACAGAACAGGTGAAGTCGATGTGCGAGCGATTGCAATCAGTAAACCGATGAGAAGCACGAAAAATTCTGCGATAAGCAAAACTCTTAGGTTGAGTAGCAACCCCTCAAAGACAGATGGCAGCGCTTTCTGCGCATACTCCCAATTGAAGAATGACTCTTTTACCTTCTCATATCCCTGAGCGCCGGTGACCAGAACGGTAATGAGAAAACCCATACCCAAAGTACTGGTGAGGGCGATGAAGATGGAACGGCGAGAGGCCCGACGCTTTGCAGCTTCGCGCTGCAGTTGCAACGCAGATGGCTGATAAGTCATCGGACCTCTCGCTTCTCGAATTACTTCAGTACAGGTGCGCCGACAGTGCTAGCAAGCCACTGATCTGCGATCTTTGCAAGTGTTCCATTTGCACGGAGTGCATCTACTGCTGCAGTGACATCTTTTGTGAGCTCGCTATCTTTCGATAGAACGAGACCAAATTGTTCGCCACCTGCTTCAGCTGGGAATTGACCAACGATCAGCCCATCCTCTAGATCAACAGCTGTGATGTAGAAAGCTGTAGGTAGATCTACAACTAGTCCATCAATCTGACCGTTAGCCAGAGCCTGCTTTGCAACATCGTTTGTGTCGAAGACTGATGGATCTTGATCAGGCTTGATTACATCAGTGATTGTTGCGTAAGAAGTTGTACCCACCTGTGCGCCAAGTTTTGCACCTTTGAGATCTGCAATGCTCTTTGCACCAGCAATCTTTGAGCCCTTAACAGTGATTACTGTCTGTGAGACATCGTAGTAACCAGAAGAGAAGTCGACAGCATTCTTTCGCTCATCAGTGATTGAAACCTGATTGATATCGAAGTCGAAAGTCTTGCAACCTGGCTGAATCACCTTATTGAAAGGAACCTTGACCCACTCAACTTTATCCTTTGAATATCCAAGCTCTTCAGCAACAGCGTATGCAACTGCAGCTTCGTAACCTTTACCGTTTGAAGGGTCGTTATCCTCGAACCAAGGACCGTATGCAGGGTCATCGGTTCCGATAGTCAGGACGCCTTCTTTGATCTGACCGCAACCTGAGCTCTGTTGAGCGTTGATTACCGGAATTGCGATAGCAACTACAGCCACTAGAGCAATAAGTGCCAATTTGATTTTTGAATTAAACATTCCACGCCTTTCGTATGCGCTTGCCTAAGATCGACTGAAACCCAGTATTGCGGGTTGGTAGTCGGACGTTGGCCTGGTCTTCATCCGGAAGCACCCCGCCGCCTTGGAGGGTTGCCGATCAAATAGCCGGTGCTTTATTTGATACTCGTGACCGAGCCGAACACTATCAATTGCACGTAAATTATTAAAACCGCGTAACCTCTCTCGCTATGAAGCTAGAGCTCAACGGTACAAATGTCATCAAGGAGAGCGAGCGCGGCGGAAAGGCCTCCTCTCTCTTCTGGCCCTGGTGTGGTGCAAACGTTTCGCTTTTAGCCCTCTCCTACGGATCCTTCTTCTTGGGCTTCGGTATCTCTTTCTGGCAAGCGACTTTCGCTGCAGTTATCGGAACGGTCCTATCTTTCTCATTGGTCGGAATTAGTTCGCTCGCAGGTAAGAAATCAAATGCACCAACGATGGTTCTCTCGCGAGCAACATTTGGTGTGCGGGGAAGTGTGATTCCAGGAATTCTCTCTTACCTAATCTTTGTCGGCTGGGAGACTGTTCTAGTCTCTCTTGCAACGTTAGCTACCGGAACAGTGTTTATTCGAGTCATCGATATCGATCGAAATATCGCGATGGTTGCAGGATTCGCAGTCGCTGCCGGCATTACTGTCTTTGCAGGCGTGCTCGGTTTTTCTATGATTATGAAGATTCAGAAGTACTTAACAACAATCACAATTGTCATGACTCTGGTGTACATACTGCTGACAGTTGATGAAGTTAACTGGAGCGCAATCACCGCGATGGAGTCAGGAAGTGTCCAAGGATTTATCGGAGCGATTATCTTTGGAGCAACCGGCATCGGTCTTGGTTGGGTGAACTCAGCAGCTGATTACTCTCGCTACCTGCCACGGACTGTTTCAAGTAAAGCTGTCATTGGATGGACGGTCCTAGGGGCTTCGACAGTCCCCATAATTCTCGTAATCTATGGTGCAGCTCTATCAGGCAGCAGCAAAGGTCTATCTGAAGCGATTGCAGGAGATCCCATTGGGGCTCTCACAACAATTTTGCCAACCTGGTATCTCGTCATCTTCGCACTCGTTTCAATACTCGGACTTGTTGGGGGAGCGATACTCAATCTCTACTCTTCAGGGCTGACACTTATCTCAATCGGAGTACCTGTTAAACGTCATACAGCTGCATCAATTGATGCGCTTTTAATGTTTATGGGAGCGGTCTACTTCGTTTGGATTGCAGATGATTTCTTCTACCCATTCCAGGGATTCCTCATCACATTAGGTGTTCCGATTGCAGCTTGGTCTGCAATCTTCGTTACCGATGTGCTTCTGCGAAAGAGTTATGACGAGCAAGATCTCTATCGCAGAGATGGCCGATATGGAACTTGGAATTACAGATCCACGGGAATCCTTCTGGTTGCAACGGTTATTGGCTGGGGATTTGTGACTAATAGCTTCGCAAGTTGGCTCTCGTGGCAGGGTTACTTCTTAGGTCCAATCGGAGGCAAGGAAGGCGATTGGGCATATTCAAATCTCGGAGTCTTCTTCGCTCTGATCATCGCATCTCTCGGATATTACCTCTTTGCTCGAAAGAAGGTAGCGCAGGAGTAACTTCCTGCGTGATACCTTCCTATCATGTCTAAAAAGGTTTCCCCTCTAAGAGACTTCTTGCACCGTGAATCTTCAAGCGGATTGATCCTCTTAGTCGCAGCAGCCCTAGGTTTACTGACAGCTAACTCCCCAGCAAAGAACCTTTATTTCGATTTTCTCGATCTCTCCTTTGAGATAAATTCAGGAATTTTCATTCTTAAACTCACCACGCTCAAAGTAATCAACTATATCTTGATGACGATTTTCTTCTTTGTTGTTGGATTAGAGATTAAGCGCGAACTCACATCCGGACACCTCAGCCGATTTAGAGATGCAATCATGCCTTTCATTGCAGCAATTGGGGGAATGGCTGTACCTGCAATTATCTACTTAGCGATTGCTGGCGGTGAAGAACCACGTGGTTGGGGAGTACCTGTCGCAACCGATATCGCGCTTGCGGTGGGAGCTTTGGCGATATTTGGAAATCTAGTAGTCCCATCCCTTCGCACATTCCTATTAGGTCTAGCCGTCATTGATGATATCGGCGCAATTCTTATTATTGCTTTCATATACTCAACCGGAGTCGCAATTTCCTGGCTACTTGCAGCAGCGCTAACAGTTGTAGTCATAGCTCTCGTAAAGAGATTCGGACTCCGGAACACTTATATCTACGTACTTCTTGGTTCTGCTCTTTGGTACGCCTTCTATCGAACCGGTATTCATCCGACTCTCGCTGGAGTAGTCCTCGGGCTGCTAACCCCAAATACTCCCAAAGAGATTGATACGCATCATGATATTGAAGACGGTTCTCTCTCAGTCATCGAATGGCTAGAGGCAAAGCTTCATCCATGGAGCTCATATTTCGTGGTTCCAATCTTCGCTTTTTCGAATACAGGGGTCGCACTTTCCGTCGAGGCTATCAAAGGTGCTTCAACATCATTGATCGCATGGGGAATCTTCGCAGGTCTGGTTGTGGGTAAGCCTCTTGGAATTTTGCTAGCAATGGTTGCAGCGAAGAAATCAAATATTGGAGATTATCCGGCCGGAGCTAGAAACTCTGATCTTCTAGCAACTGGAAGTGCAGCAGGAATCGGGTTCACCGTAGCAATCTTCATCTCAAGCTTAGCTTTTTCTGATCCAGCGCAGAAAGATATTGCCATCATTGCAGTGATCGTTGCTTCAATCGTGAGCGGTCTGCTGAGCTGGATACTCTTTAAAGTGTTCTCGAAATAATTCTGAAGCAAAAATAACAATGGCCCCTGATTTCTCAGAGGCCATTGTTCTATAATCTATTTTAGATGTCGTAGTAAAGCTCGAACTCAGCTGGATGTGGGCGCAAGCGAACATAATCGACTTCGTTCTTACGCTTCCACTCAATCCATGTTGAGATGAGATCCTCTGTAAAGACCCCACCCTTTGTAAGGAATTCGTGGTCTGCCTCTAAGCTATTGAGAACAGCATCGAGTGAACCTGGTACCTGAGGAATTGCAGCAGCTTCAGCGCCTTCTAGTTCGTAGAGGTCCTTATCAACTGGTGCAGGTGGTTCGATCTTATTGACGATTCCATCGATGCCAGCCATAAGCATCGCAGCGAATGCGAGGTATGGATTCGATGATGGATCTGGGCAACGGAATTCAACGCGCTTTGCCTTTGGTGATGATCCTGTAATTGGAATACGGATACATGCTGAACGGTTACGAGCTGAGTAAACGAGGTTTACAGGAGCTTCATATCCTGGAACTAAGCGACGGTAAGAGTTCACTGTTGGGTTGGTAAATGCAAGAAGTGATGGTGCGTGCTTCAAGAGTCCACCGATATACCAACGTGCCATATCTGAAAGATCGCCGTATGTGCCAGCTTCGAAGAAGAGTGGCTTTCCGTTCTTCCAAAGTGATTGGTGAACGTGCATACCTGAACCGTTATCTCCGAAGAGAGGCTTTGGCATAAATGTTGCGGTCTTGCCGCCTTCCCAAGCAACGTTGCGAATGATGTACTTGAACTTCATTAGCTCATCGCCTGCGCTCAAGATATCTGTGAAGCGGTAGTTGATCTCCATCTGCCCAGCTGTTCCAACCTCATGGTGTGAACGCTCTACAAGAAGTCCTGCACGACCAAGTTCCATCACCATCTCGTCGCGGAGATCAGCGAACTGATCTGTTGGAGAGACAGGGAAGTAGCCACCCTTTACGCGTGTGCGGTAACCGCGATTTGGTGTTCCATCGGGATCTGCAACGATGCCCGTATTCCAAGCGCCTTCATATGAATCGATGTGATGGTAAGCCTCGTTGATACCTGTCTTAAAACGAATTGCATCAAAGACATAGAACTCTGCCTCTGGAGCGAAAAATGCTTGATCTGCGATACCTGTTGACTTCATGTAATCAACAGCCTTCGCAACTACCCCACGTGGATCACGTGAGTACGGCGTGTTATCGGTTGGGTTATGTACTGAGAAGATAATTACAAGAGTCTTCTCAAGACGGAACGGATCGATAAATGCTGATTCTGGTACTGGCAACAACTTCATATCTGATTCGTTGATTGCTTGGAATCCGCGAATAGAGGAACCATCGAACATCAGGCCATCTGTGAAAACTGCCTCATCGAATGATTCAACCGGTACGTTGAAGTGGTGCTGGATACCTGGAAGATCTGTAAATCGTACGTCGACGAGTTTTACATCTTCCTTCTTGATGTATGCAAAAATTTCTGATGAATTCTTAAACATATTTACTCCAATTGAGGCTGTTTATAACCCAGCCGACTCAACTCTGAGCTGTGCTGATGGAGTGAAGGCTAGTTTGCTTGCGTAAAAATGTCATAATCGCCGTGTTACAGCCGTGTTACATCCTGGCAGGAAACTCTCAGCGATAGGCTTCAGGCCATGTATCCTCGCGTAAGTCAGGGCCGTCGCCTCATGGGAATCACTATCGATTGGCTAGCTTGCTATGCAATCGCTCTCGGCTTCTTTGCAGGCTCAGGATCGCTTAGTGACCGTGTCCCGCAAGCTCGAGTCCCAGTGTTGATTCTTCTCTTCGCCCAGTACTCGATCTTTGTGGCCCTTGGGGGAGCATCCTTTGGGCACCGAATTGTTGGACTCAAAGTAGTTCGGTTTTCAGATGGCGGAGCGGTCACACCTCGTCAAGCATTGATTAGAACAACGCTCTTAATGCCGCTGGTTACCGCAATAACTTTTGACGAAGATGGTCGTGGAATTAATGAGCGACTATCAAATACAGTTCTGGTGCAGACTAGAGGAAAGATCTAGCGAATCTTTACACCTTTTGGCATAGGACCCTTTGGAATTGGAAGAGACATTCCTCCTACGGCCTTAAGGCGTGCACGAACTTCTCGCATCTGATGCGCAGATAACTTCTTTGGCAATTTAGCGAGATGTTTCTGTAGCTTGCGAAGTGGAACTTGACCTTCTCCATCACCGACAATTACCTCTGTAATGGGAACTCCTGGCGCAAATCGTTCAGATTTACGCTTCTCATCTTGAAGCATCTGTCGTACTGCAAATCCACCTTCACCTGTGAGAACGATTCCCGCACGTCCAACGCTGCGATGAACCATATCTTGCTGGCGATTTACCGCCACTGCAGGAGTTGTTGTCCATCCTTTACGAATTGCCATGAGCACGCTTGCGCCTGCTCCCATCTGTCCCTCGATATTTGAATACGCTGCAGAACCTGCAACGCGAGTAAAGAGAAACATTGCAGCAAGAAGTGCAACGGGAACTGTGACAAAGCCACCGTAAATTGGATGGTTAAAGGCGAAGCCCAGAGAAATACCGATAGCGAGAAGAGAGATAAATGTGCCTATAAGTGCGGCACCGATCCAGGGTTTAACAGATTTTGTGACCTGATAGGCATCACGGAAAGCCTGAAAACGAGGAGTCTTAATCTTTGCTTCTTTTTTCTTTCGCTTAAACATGCGCGTTAGTTTAGGGGAGCAGGGGCGATACCACCAAGACGAACCGGCGCCCAGCGCTGACCTTGATGGGAATCGGGATACTTTTCCTGGATTTCATGGAGCATAGAGATCATAGTTTCTCGAAGGAGCTTCTCGCCTGCCTCAACATCACTCTCTTTATCAAAGTAGAGAGGCGAACCGAAGGCGACGGTAATTGGGAACTTATTGCGACGAAGGTTTCGCTTAACCTTCTTTGTCCAAATTCGTTGCGAGCCCCAAACAATTGTGGGAATTACAGGAACCCCAGCGCCCATAGCTAAGCGAACGGCTCCGGTCTTTAGCTCCTTAATTTCAAAAGAGACCGAGATCGTTCCCTCGGGGAAGATGCCGATGATTTCTCCGGATCGAAGTGCACGAAGCGCAGCAACAAAAGATCCTGTCCCGCTACTTCTATCTACACAAATATGATGCATTCCGCGCATGAGAGGACCAGCTAATTTATTATCAAAAATTTCTTTCTTCGCCATAAACCGCACATAGCGGCCAGCGGGTAAAGCTGCAGTACCAGTGAGAGCAAAATCCAAATATCCAATATGGTTGATCGATAAAATTCCGCCACCTTCACGCGGAACATGTTCTACGCCTTCGAAATCAAATTTGAGACCGAGGTACTTCCAAAACAATTTAACCGCGCCAATAACTGGTGGGTAAACGAGATCAGCCACGCTTCTCCTGGGCTTGCTTGTACAGACGTCCGGCACGATACGAGCTTCTGACAAGTGGACCGCTCATGACGCCACTAAACCCAATATCTTCCGCCTCTTTTGCAAGCTCCACAAATTCATCTGGCTTCACCCAGCGTTCGACCGGGTGGTGCTTATTTGTTGGACGAAGATATTGAGTGATGGTTATCAGATCGCATCCAGCTGCATGGAGATCAATGAGAGCCTGAGAAATCTCTTCTCTGGTTTCCCCGAGACCGAGAATTAAGTTCGATTTTGTAATCAACCCAAACTCCCGCGCCTGCGTAATGACGTTAAGGGATCTTTCGTATGTAAATGCTGGACGAATCCGCTTAAAAATTCTTGGAACTGTCTCTAAGTTATGTGCAAAAACTTCTGGACGAGTCTCAAAGACCTCATTGAGAAGAATTGGGTTGCCACTGAAATCTGGAGCGAGCATTTCTACGCCAGTGCCGGGATTTAGCTCATGTACTTTACGAATTGTTTCTGCGTAGAGCCACGCACCTTCATCTTCGAGATCATCTCGAGTAACACCGGTAATGGTTGCGTACTTCAACCCCATCGCCTGTACAGACTCAGCGACTCTGCGCGGTTCATCGCGATCAAGTTCTTCCGGTTTTCCGGTATCGATATTGCAGAAATCGCAACGCCGGGTACAGCGCTCCCCACCGATAAGGAAAGTTGCCTCTTTATCTTCCCAGCATTCAAATATGTTTGGACATGCGGCTTCCTGACAAACCGTGTGCAGACCTTCTGTCTTTACCAAGGATCGCAAGCGGGTGTATTCAGGACCCATATTGGCGCGGGTCTTAATCCACTCAGGCTTTCGTTCGATTGGAGTCTCGGTGTTGCGCGCTTCGATACGAAGCAGCTTTCGACCTTCTGGTGCGATAGTCATGCGCTCACCTTCAATAAAGTTGCTGAAACCATTTTCTCCACGATGGGAAGAAGCTCAATAATATCGATATCGCGGCCTAGTTCCTTACTCAAAGATGTGACTTCAGCATCGCTGATTCCGCAGGGAATGATCTTTGAGAAAGCCGATAACTCTGGGTTCACATTGAGGGCAAATCCATGCATTGTCACGCCGGTTGCAACTCGAATTCCGATAGCAGCGATCTTGCGATCCCCACGTGCATCTTGAATCCACACACCGGATCGACCGGAGATTCTGCTGGCGGCTATTCCAAAATAG
>JBFYOX010000015.1:0-34033 GCA_041303615.1 Actinomycetes bacterium | reverse complement strand
AGATTCTTAAGGAGAATGGAAAGATCTCTGGCGCATATGGTTACTGGCGCGAATCAGGGGAAGAAGTTCTCTTCGAAGCACCTGCAGTTGTTATTGCAACCGGCGGAGTTGGTAAGACATTTAAAATTACATCAAACTCATGGGAAGGCACTGGCGATGGCCACGCTCTTGCTCTGAAATCAGGCGCCAACCTTGTCGATATGGAGTTCTTACAATTCCACCCAACAGGAATGGTCTGGCCACCATCGGTTCGTGGAATTCTCGTAACAGAGTCAGTTCGCGGTGAAGGTGGAATTCTCACAAACTCACTCGGTGAGCGCTTCATGTTTAAGTACATCCCAGATGTATTTAAGGATAAGTACGCAGATAACGAAGCGGAAGCAGATCGCTGGTATGAAGATCAGGACAATAACCGACGCCCACCAGAGCTTCTTCCTCGCGATGAAGTTGCGCGTGCGATTAACTCAGAAGTTAAAGCAGGACGCGGAACTGAACACGGTGGTGTATTCCTCGATGTTTCAAAGCGCCTTACAGCTGAAGTTATTAAGAAGCGCCTTCCATCTATGTGGCACCAGTTCTATGAACTAGCTGGCGTAGATATCACCAAGGAAGCGATGGAAGTAGGACCAACCTGTCACTATGTAATGGGTGGCGTTGAAGTTGAGCCAGATACAGCTGCGGCAATTGGAGTTCCAGGGCTATTTGCAGCAGGTGAAGTCGCTGGTGGAATGCACGGATCAAACCGTCTAGGTGGTAATTCACTGACAGACCTTCTCGTCTTCGGGCGTCGTGCAGGCGCTGGCGCTGCAGCATATGTAAAGAGCAGCGGTGCCAATCCTGTCTCTGATGCATCGATTAAGGCAGCAGCCGATCGCATCGAAGCTCCATTTAGCCGTGCAGGTGGAGAGAATTCATACTCTCTACACGCTGAGCTTCAGGAAGTTACACATAACCTTGTAGGAATCATCCGTACACGTACTGAGATTGAGGAAGCGATTGCAAAGATCGCAGATATCCGCGCTCGCAGTAAGAATGTGGCGGTAGCCGGTGGACGTAAGTTCAACCCAGGCTTCCACTTGGCATTCGACCTCGACAACATGTTGCTCGTTGCAGAATCAACTGCGAAGTCAGCTCTATTGCGCGAAGAATCTCGCGGCGGACATACTCGCGATGATTTCCCTGGCATGAACAATCAATGGCGTCAGGTAAACCACATTGCTAGCTTTGATGGAAGTAAAGTTGATATCAAAGCACAACCACTGCCAGTTCTGCCAAAAGAGCTCTTTGATCTCTTTGATGTTCACGAACTCGAGAAGTACATGACACCGGAAGAAATTGCGAAAGGCGGTTCCAACTAATGGCGCGCAAAATTAATCTTCGCATCTGGCGAGGCGACGCAACTGACGGTGGCCTCAAAGATGTTCAGGTCGAGGCAAATGAGGGCGAAGTAGTTCTCGATGTTATTCACCGCGTACAAGCAACACAGATGGGTGATCTTGCGGTTCGCTGGAACTGTAAGGCCGGTAAGTGCGGATCTTGTTCAATGGAGATCAACGGAAAGCCTCGTCTTGCATGTATGACGCAGGTTGCATCATTTGGTGATGACGAAACAATTACCGTGACTCCACTCCGCGCATTTCCTGTTATTAAAGATCTCGTAACTGACGTATCTTTCAATTACAAGAAGGCGATGGAAGTACCTGCGTATGAGCATCCAAAGGAGCTTGCTCCCGGTGAAGCGCGCATGGAACAGATCGATGTTGAACGTAGCCAAGAGTTCCGTAAGTGCATCGAATGTTTCCTTTGCCAGAACACATGTCACGTAATCCGCGACCACGAAGAGAATAAGAAGTCATTTGCTGGCCCACGATTCTTTATTCGTATTGCAGAACTAGATATGCACCCGCTTGATATCTTGAAGAACCGAAAGCGTTCTGCTCAGGAAGAGCATGGCCTTGGAATGTGTAACATTACAAAGTGTTGTACTGAAGTATGTCCAGAGCACATCAAGATCACCGATAACGCGATCATTCCTATGAAAGAACGCGTTGTTGATATTAAGTACGATCCAGCTCGCATGTTCGCAGGTCTCTTGAAGCGAGAGAAGCGCAACTAATGTTGCTCATCAGGTGGGCAGTGCTCGCATTCTCAATGTGGATTGCAACGCTCGTTGTACCTGGAATTACTGTTGACGGTGGGCTGGGAACATATTTATGGGTTGCCCTCTTATTCGGCTTCATAAATACATTCTTTGGATCAATTATTAAAGTGCTCACTTTTCCGGTCTCGCTAATTACCTTCGGCCTATTCCTCTTTGTAGTGAATGCAGCGATGTTGTCTCTTACTGCTCGATGGAGTGAGAAGCTCGAAGTTGCAGGATTTTGGTCAGCGCTCTTTGCATCACTAATTATTAGCGTGATTACAACAGTTCTTAAGCCACTTAAGAAATAGGACTGAACCTGAAGCCGGTATTGCTCGTCTCGTTTGGCGGGGTTCTAGGCTCACTCCTGAGATGGTTTCTATCAATCGTAATTCCATCGAATGGCCCCGGAACACTTGCGGCGAATCTTCTATCAATATTTCTTGCGATGATCTTGATGGTTCTGATGGAGCGACGTGGAATTACAGAACTTAGATATTTTCTTCTTCCAGGATTCTGCGGAGGACTTTCCACATTCTCGGCTGTCACCTTTGAAGCGGTGGCAGAAGGCGAGGCAGGCTTCAGTTATCTATTTATTAATGTTGTAGCGTCACTGGCTCTTGCATTTCTCACCCTGAAGTACGCGCGTAAGCTCATCAAGGTTCATCCATGAATACATTAATGGTGATGTTGGGCGCCGCAATAGGAGCACCAGTTAGATTTCTGATTGATCAATACTTTAGAAAATTTACTGATAAGCCGATTGGTACTTTTGCAGTAAATATTGTGGGCTCATTCATAATTGGGCTTGCCTACAGTTCGACAGAGCACCTATACGATTTCTTGGCAATCGGATTTGCGGGAGCTTTTACAACTTGGTCGACATTTATTATCGATCTCTACTTGGGATACGAGCTCAAACGTTACAAACTTGTTCTTATAAACCTAGTTGGATCAATCTTCTTCGGCGTGATTGCAGCCTATCTTGGATATTTACTAGCGACCCAGTAAAGCTTGCATCCACTTTTCAATATCGTCTGGGTGACGTGGAATATCTTGACTTAGATTCAAACATCCATCAGCCGTTACAACTACATCATCTTCGATTCTGATTCCGATTCCGCGATATTCAGGTGCGAAGAGTTCATCATCAGGCTGGATGTATAACCCTGGTTCAACTGTGAGAACCATTCCTTCTCGAAGTGGCGCATCGAGATACATCTCTTTACGCGCTTGGGCGCAATCATGTACATCAAGTCCTAAGTGGTGGCTAACGCCATGCAAGGTCCAACGGCGATGTAGCCCAACATCAGGCTTGAGTGATTCTTCGGCAGAGACAGTCAGGACGCCCATATCAGCTAAACCTCTGGCCAAAACTTCCTGGCAAGCCTTATTTATATCCGAGAAGAGTGCGCCCGGCTTTACTGCAGCGAAGCCAGCAAGCTGTGCTTCGTAGACCAACATATACAGGGCGCGTTGCGAAGGAGAAAACTTTCCGTCGACAGGCAGAGTGCGCGTGATATCTGCGGTATAGAAAGATTCCATCTCTACACCTGCATCAACGAGCACTAACTCACCGCGATGAAGATCGCCATCATTGCGAATCCAGTGCAAGACACATGCATGTGATCCGGCTCCAACAATTGTGTTGTACCCGAGTTCGTTTCCTGCAATACGTGCCCGACCATAGAATGCTGCATCGAGCACTCGTTCACCCCGGGGAGTCTCGATTGCCGCGGGGATCGCATGGATCACATCATTAAAGCCGAGTGCTGTTGCATTGACTGCCTTCTGCATCTCGCGGATCTCATACTCATCCTTACAAAGACGCTGCTCTGACATAAAGATTGAAAGTTCAGAATCATCGGCTGTAAGAGACTTCTTACCATCACTCAAGAGAGATCCAAGTTCACTTAAATTCCGAGTATCAAGTTGATATGTGGCTTGCGCTTCAGCGAGCGTAAAGCGGCGACCTACCCAAAGTTCGCCATATTTAGCATCACGATAGAAAGCATCGGTATCACGAGTAGAACGTGGATTCATGTAGAGATAAGTGAGGTGAGAATCTCCATTTGGTTCAAGAACTAAAACTGCATCCGCGGTGGCATCGCAACCTTGCACACCGCTGTAATAAACGAATGCGCTATCTGGTCGGTAATTGAAATCAGCATCGTTGGCTCGAACTTTATATCCGCCAGCTTTTATGATAATTCGAACGCCTGGAAATGCAGCAGAGAGTATTTGGCGTCGAGAGTATGCGTAAGTCACAACTTCGAGAGGCGCTAAATCGGTCCTGTCAGTCTGCGCCCATCCAGACTTCATAAATTGAGCAAATTGCTCAGAGGGCGCTTGGTCGTGGATCCGCTTCTTCTCTTCGGTTGAGGTATCTGCTGCATCCTGATTCATATTTCAATCTTACGGCTTCTCACCCCCAATTTGCTAGGTATCTCACTGCGGCTCTATTTCTCTAGAGAAGTGGGGTCTATAAAGCCTTGGTAGCCTTGCGAAGGTTAATTTCGTTGAGAATATGGGGCTCCTTCACAATGTCTTTGGTTTTTGAGACTGATAAGAATGTAGATCAACTCGCAGATACAGCAGTCGCACGCACAAAAGAGTTGATGGCTGAATCAGATAAATTGCGCGATCGCCGCGAGAAGGCAAACCGTAAACGTGTTGCCCGACTCTTTAAAGACCCTAAAGCAATTGAAGCAACAATCACTTTGACCGATGAAGTTATGCGAATCTCATCCGTAAAATCATCTTCGAGAATTTTTAGAAGAGCTGCTAAGAAGGCGAGCATTGTTGGATTTGGACCAATCAACGGAATCGGTCTCCACTTCATCGGAGTTCTGTCTCGAGTTCTTCCAGCTCCAGTTGTGGCTGCAGTTCACCAACGCGTACGTGCACTTTCGAAAGATTTGATTCTCGCCTCTGAGATAGAAAAACTCTCGAAGCATTTAATGAAGCGATCAAAGAAAGGCATTGCACTTAATATCAATGTCTTGGGTGAAGCGGTACTCGGGGATCATGAAGCTGAACTTCGCTTTCAGTCAATTCTCGAAATGATGCGGCGACCAGAAGTAAATTACATTTCAGTAAAACTCTCTTCTATTGTTGCTCAGTTAATCATTATTGATGTTGAAGGTTCAATCGATCGTGTCTCTGAAAAGATGCGAATCCTTTATCGCGAAGCACAGCAACATGGCGTTTTTGTAAATCTTGATATGGAGGAGTACCGCGATCTTCCAATGACTGTCTCTGCATTTATGCGCGTACTCGATGAGAGCGAATTTGAATCGATGAAAGCAGGCATTGTTCTGCAGGCTTATCTTCCTGAATCCCACCAATTCTTCTCTCAGCTCGTTAATTGGTCGAAAGAGAGACACTCACGTGCAGGAGGGACAATCAAGGTCCGCCTTGTAAAAGGTGCAAACCTCGCAATGGAGCGCGCAGAAGCTGAGCTTCATGGGTGGAGCCCAGCCCCGTACCGATCAAAATCAGATGTAGATGCATCTTATGTACGACTTGTAGACGCTGCACTGCGCCCAGAGCATTCAAAAGCAGTTCGAATCGGAATTGCATCACACAATCTCTTTCACATGACATGGGCAATTGAGGTTGCAAAGTCACGGGGCGTTCTACATCAAATAGATATTGAGATGCTTGAAGGTATGGCTAATGCCGAGGCGCTGGCAGTTACACGTGCAGGTCAACCGGTTCTGCTCTACGCGCCAGTTACACGCAAGGATGATTTCGCTGCAGCTGTTGCTTATTTGGTGCGCAGACTGGATGAGAACACTTCAGATGAAAACTACCTCAAGGCGGCATTCGAGATCTCAAAGAATCCTGAAAAATTTAAGGAGCAGGAGCAGCGTTTCCGTAGCTCTATTTCAGAGCGCCATTCAATTACAACCCAATCATTACGTCACATTGATCAGGCCATCTCCACAAGCGGAGAATTTGAGAATGAGCGAAACGCAGACCCCACTGAGCCACGATTCATCAAAGATGTCACAAAAGCGATAAAGAAAGTCCGAGCAATCAAGGACCAAGAGATCCCACTTGTTATTGCAGGTAAAGAGATTTTTACAAAAGAGCAGGAAGAGGGAAGCGACCCTTCAGATAATGGAAAAGTTTGGTATCACTATTCAGTCGGCTCATCTAAGGATGTAGATAAGGCGATTGCGACAGCTAAGAGCGCGCAGGAAAAGTGGAGCTCGCTTTCGATTGATGAGCGCAAAGAGATTCTCTTTGCTGCAGCAGAGATTATGCACGAGGCGACAACAGAAACTATTGCGGTGATGTCGCGCGATGCAGGAAAGACCGTTGCGGAAGCCGATCCAGAAGTTTCAGAGGCGATTGACTTTGCTCGCTTTTACGCAATGACGGCACAGAATTTCGGAGAGTCAACGCCGCTTGGAACAATTCTCGTTGTTCCACCATGGAACTTCCCGTATGCAATTCCTATGGGTGGAGTCTGTGCTGCACTTGCCGCAGGAAACACTGTCATTCTGAAACCGGCGCCAGAGACAGTCGCGACAGCCTGGGAAATCGTTTCACACCTCTGGGCTGGAGGAGTTCCTAAGAATGTTCTTCAATTCTTACCGATGCGCGATGATGAAAATGGAAAGTATCTCGTTACACACCCAGAGATTGATGGAGTAATCCTCACCGGATCATTTGATACAGCATCTCTATTTACTTCTTGGCGCCCAGAAATCAATCTAATGGCGGAGACAAGCGGAAAGAATGCAGTATTGATTTCAGCTTGTGCAGATATAGATGCGGCTGTTAAAGATTTAGTGCAATCAGCATTTGGGCATGCAGGTCAGAAATGTTCTGCCGCTTCAATTGCAATCGTTGATACCAATATTTACAACGACCTCGCATTTACGCGACAGTTAAAGGATGCAGTCGAGTCTCTCTACGTTGGAGCAGGTTGGGATTTCTCAACAACAGTTGGTCCAATAATTCGACCTTCTGAGAATGCACTTACAAGAGCGCTTACACAACTAGATAGCGGTGAGAGCTGGCTCGTAGAACCAAAGCAGATTGATAGAGCTGGGTTGATGTGGCGACCAGGTGTAAAAGTCGGCGTAAAGCCAAGCTCTTGGTCGCATCGCAACGAATGGTTCGGTCCTGTACTTGCAATTATCGAAGCTCCAGATTTCAACACCGCAATTACTTGGCAGAATCAAACTGATTTCGGCCTTACGGCAGGCATTCAATCTCTTGATGAGAAAGAGTGTGAAGAGTGGATCAATCGCATTGAAGCGGGAAATCTCTACGTTAATCGTGGAATCACCGGCGCCATTGTGAACCGCCAACCTTTCGGTGGCTGGAAGCGCTCTGCAGTTGGTCCAAACGCCAAAGCTGGCGGTCTTAACTACGTAAATACTCTACGTAATTGGCCTCGTGTAACAAATCTTGAAGCTGCAACCTACGGTGTAAACACATGGTGGGCGAAGGTTGGTTCGCAAGCGATTGATCGATCAGGTCTTGTCGTAGAAAAGAATTTCCAGCGATATCGACACTATTTGGCGGCCATAGTTGTGGTTGTTGATGAATCAACAACACAGGCGGAGAAATCTCTTATTCACCACATCGCTGAGACAACCGGTGCGAAAGTTATTTTCACAACCGATTTAAGCGATGTGCAAGAGAGCTACTCTCGCGTGCGATGGCTCTCCTCAAGTAAACCTCCGATCTATTCGGAGATGCAGAAAGGCATTTCCGTAGACCACAGACCTATTGCTCAGCGTGGAGATATTGAGGCGCCACGTTGGTTGATTGAACAATCAGTAGCGATTACTTACCACCGTTATGGAAATCCAAATGGTGGCCCTAAGCCAACCTGTAGTGGTCTAAAAGCCTAAATTACTTTAAGCCCTCATTTGCGCGATCGAGGTCTGCCTGGAAATCGACTTCGACAGCAAAGAGATCTGAGATGTCTACCGGTTCAAGTTGAATGCCGTTCTTCTCAATTGCAAGCTCAAGACCACGTTCGAAGTAATCCTGATCTCCACAAGCCTTTAGCTGTGCAATGACATTAGCCTTTTCGTGTGCTGAGATGAAGTTGATTCCTACCGCTTCCCCAAGCGCATTTTGTACCGTCTTTGAAAGTTCTTTGATGAAACCCTTTTCGTCAACGGTGTATTTCACTTCCTCTTCAGCTGTTGCAGATGTATTGACACAGACAAAAGACTTTTCAGCTTCGATGCGAGATGCAACGCGTTCTAGAACCTTTGCATCAAACACAACATCGCCATTGAGCCAGAGAACACCTGATTCTTGGCTAGCAGTAAGAGCCTTGAGCAAGCTCTTCGAAGTATTCGTCTGATCATAAATTTCGTTATATACAAAAGATGCACTTGGATGAGCTTCAATAATCATCTCTAACTTAAAACCAACTACAACGGTAATTCGAGCCTTATCTCCGAATACCTGAGAAACATTCTCCATCTGCTGTTGCATGATTGATCGACCATCAGATAAGACGGTAAGTGGCTTTGGCCAAGGCTTTCCTAAACGAGTGCCCATTCCTGCTGCCAGAATTACTACTTGAATCGCCATCTCTACCTTCTTGACCTATCTATGAGCGAAAATCCCGCTTAAGCACGATAGATTACCTCTTATGAGTGAAAATCTCCGTACCTTTGATGTTTATGCGGGTACCAAGATTGCCGAAATTCTTGAGACTTTTCAATCTAGCCAGGAAGATCTCTTGCTCGTCGATGAGAATTCTGTAGTTACCCAACCGCACCTTGAATTACTTACAGATTATCCGCGAACAGTAACCACGGCCCTAGTTGCGAAGACAAAAGGTGGATTAACTCGAGTAAGCCAAGGGCGCATCACTGGTGCAACATCTGGATATCACGAAGTCGGCCACGGAAACCATACTTTCTTAGGAATCATGCGCCTTTCGCAATTCCAGCGTGAAGAAATTATTGAAGTATTGAATAGAGTTAAAGATACAAAGCATGCAGGAAATGCAATCGACCTAATTCTTGTTGCTCTTGTGCGTGCGGCGCTAGTTGTAGCCCCCGCTGAAGTTGCCGGAGCTCCATATATTCGTTCGGCAAATGCAGCAGAACGTGAAGCCATTAAGATTGAAATTGAAGCGCTTAACGATGCTCGTCTCCGATTGAAGCTCGCGAACCGTGCTAATGACGGATTCTTTTCAGTCTTCTTCCTTCGCAAGTTCTCAAAGTTATTTACTTGGGCAGCTGTGAGATTGAAGATGACCCCAAACCAAGTCACTCTGATCTCATTTGCGGTCGGTATTTACTCTGCATATCAATTTAGCCAGGGAACTTTCTGGTCAATCTTTGCTGGTGCAGTTCTATTGCAGTTGAGCATCATTATCGACTGCGTTGATGGCGAACTGGCACGCTACACCCGTCAATTCTCACAATTAGGGGCTTGGTTAGATGCGATCACGGATCGAATTAAGGAGTACTTAGTCTTCTTCGCATTGGCATACGGTGCCGCCAAGGACGGTCGAGATCTCTGGATCCCTGCAATGGGAATGATGCTCTTTCAGACGTTCAGACATCTCTCTGATTACAACTTCGCTCGAATTAATAAGATTCGAAGTTCGGTATTGCTGCCTATCGATTTCGAAATTAAGAATGATGGCCATGTAACAACTGAAAGCGAGAAGAAATCACGCCTTGAGTACTGGTCAAAGAAAGCTGTGCAATTCCCAATTGGCGAACGTTGGTTGGTAATTAGTGCATCCTCAGTCATTGGTGGAGCAGCATTTACCTTCACAATCATGCCAATCCTTGCCTTCATTTCTATCGCACTCGTATTCCGCGGCCGCGTTCGTAATTCCTTAACTTGGCCAAAGATTCGAGTCAATAGAAATTTGATTGATGATCAGCTAGATACTTTTAAGAGCAAGAAGTCGGAGAATAGATTTGATTGGCTTACCCCTTCAATCCTTCGTCTTGTAGAAGGTTCAGTATTTATTGCACTAGCAATAAATACTGAACTAGATCGTTCTGTACTTTTCCTACTACTCTTCTCAATTCTCTTTAACCACTATGACAATATGTACCGCGCACTTCAAGCAGAAGCAAAACCTAAATGGCTCTCAATCGCGGGCGGATTTATTGCAGGCCGCTTACTTGTTGTGGCAGTACTAATTTGGGCAGATATGTCATTGCTCCCTCTTCTCTATTACTTGGGCACCCTCTTCTTTCTCATTTCCTCTATTCAGTGGGTTGCTAGTCGAAAAGCTGTGGCAAAGTAGCAATGACAGGCAGACCCTTGCGCCCATCGATCGCGCAGATTCGCGAAATTTCACAGCCTATCTCTGTAACGGGCAGAAGCACTTCTGAACATTGGGTCGCAGATCTTTATCAGCGTCGGTTATCTCCATACTTAACTCGACTATTACTGCGAACACCAATTTCCGCCAATGGCGTTACATGGCTAATGATTATTACCGGCGCATCAATTGGTCCTGCTCTCTTGATTCAAGGTTGGGTAGGGATTGCGCTAGCTCTTTTCTTGAGTCAGCTACAAATGCTTATCGATTGCAGTGATGGCGAAGTTGCACGCTGGAGAGATACAAAATCTCCAATGGGAATCTTTCTCGATAAGTTAGGACACTATCTAGCTGAATCATTGATTCCATTATGTTTCGGCCTCAGATTAGCTAACTGGCCTGATGAGCCAATCAATACTTCAATATATCCTTACTTAGGTGCGCTTTTGGCAATCTTGATCATTCTCAATAAGGCTTTTAATGATGCCGTACATGTCGCCAGAGCATTCTCAGGTTTAGGAAAGATTCAAGATCAACTAGGCGCCAATCTTCCACGCAAGGGCGTCTTGAGATCCTTACGGAAGGTATTTAACTTTCTACCTGCCCAGAGAATCTTCCACTCCGTCGAGTTCACTATATTCGTTGCACTCTTTAGCGCCTTTGAAAGCTCACTTGCAATTGCACTCGGAATTGCCGTCTTCGTCACCGTGGGCCACGTAGCAGCAATCGTTTCGTCCTCAAAGTTAAGGAATAATTAAAGGATGTTATTTGTCACCCGAGAACTAAGAGCTGCATTTCAAGAGCTCTTCAAAACACGCAAGTACCGATTGATATTAATTAGTTTAGTTCTGATTGCTGCATTTATCTCAGTCTCAGAACTTGCCGTTGCAAAATTATTTACCGGCATCATTCTTGATGAAGGAAATATGAGTCAGACAAAACTTGCTGTATTAATCACCGGCTTCTTCTTATTCTTTGCCGCGACCCGCGCTGGCCAGTACCTTCAGCGCGTCTATCGTGTGAGCGCTTTCGAGAAGGCATTTAAGGCATCAAAGTTAAAGCGAAAAGGCCAGCGTGCATATTGGCGATATCCACTCGCCTTCGAACTCACTAATTTACTGAGTACTTCTATGCAGCTATTTGTGATTATCTCCTTCTTCACATATTTACATTGGGGATTTGGGCTTCTTAATATCCTTATCGTGCTCTTTATATTTGAAATTTATGGACGCCTATTTAAGAATCAGATTGATGCACAACGTGGATTTGTTGCGGCTAAGCGAGAAAAGAATCCAGTCAAGAATTCTCTGAAAATTGGAACCCGAGTCAAATCTGGCGAGACAGGAATTTTGATCTCAGGCTCTGCAATGTTAATTCTCCTTGGGGTACTTCTATATCTGAGCTACTCTGGGGATTTGAGCCCATCAAACACCGTGGTTCTCTTCTTTGGTTTACGTATGCAGAATTCAAACCTCTCTAGTATGTCTACGGGACTAATGAGATTTGCAAGGGCGCTTACACACAGTGAGTAATCTCGGTTTATTAACGATTGGGTACTCAACCCTTGCAAGTCGTTCATCTGGAATTAAATATCTAAGCAACTGTCAGAACTTAGTGGCTATACAGAATCCAAGTGCGGAGAAGTTTCCACCGGTTGATCAAGGTATCGAAAGAATTGAACTCCAGAGCAAAGGTGTTGCGAAGAGCCGAAATGCAGTTATTGATAATACAAAGACAAAGTATCTGCTCTTTGGTGATGACGATATCGTCTTTAAAGAAGAGTCAATAAATGCCGCCATTCAATATTTAGAAGCAAATACAGATATTTCAATTCTTTTGATGCAGGCAGTAGATGACTCTGGAAATCTTCGGAAACGATATCCAAAGCACCCACACCCTTTAAAGGTAACTAATTCAGCTAAAGCGGCAACCTACGAAATGATTATTCGCGTTGCAGATATCAAAAGAACTGGTATTCGATTTGATGAGAATTTTGGAGCAGGGGCTGCGAACTATCTTGGCGATGAATATATTTTTATTGCAGATGCACTTCGGGCAGGCCTCAAGGGCTCATTTCTTCCAATTGTGATTGCGGTTCATCCAACTGAAAGCTCTGGAAGTTTCCGCAGCACAAGAGAGGATGCGATTGTTAGATCACGCATCTTCTCTCGCGTATTTGGAATCTGGGCTCCAATAATGCGAGCCTTCTTTATCGTGAAGCCCCCCTCGAAGAAATTTGGCTTCCGTAACTCGATTTCTTTCCTAATTGGCAGATGACCCTCAATAGGCTGTAAACTGCCGCCACACTTGGAGACGTCGCATAGCCCGGTCGAGTGCGCCTCACTGCTAACGAGGTAAGGGGTTAAACCCTTCAGGAGTTCAAATCTCCTCGTCTCCGCCGAGCCGCACAGCCTTTTCACAAGGAAATTTCTCTATAATCGCGAAGTGAAGAGTTCTTCGGAGATATTAAAGGCCCTCGAAAATGAATCGATTGAGATTCTTCGAGAAACGGCAGCAGCTTTTCGTAAGCCAGTACTTCTCTACTCAATCGGAAAAGATTCAGCTGTCCTCCTGCATCTTGCAATGAAGGCTTTCTATCCAGCCCCAATTCCATTCCCAGTAATGCATATCGATACCACATGGAAGTTCCGCGAGATGATTTCATTCCGCGAAGAGATGGTTGAGAAATACAATCTAAATTTAATCAAACATACAAATGCAGAAGGCGTCGCCGAGAACATCAATCCCTTTAACACTGGTGCCTCTGAATACACGCGCATAATGAAGACTGTTGCTCTTCGTCAGGCTCTGGATGCAAACCAATTTGATGCAGCGATTGGTGGCTCTCGTCGCGATGAAGAGAGAAGTCGCGCCAAGGAGCGCATCTTCAGCGTTCGTGAAGCAGGACATCGTTGGGATCCTAGAAACCAGCGCCCAGAACTCTGGCGTACATATAACCCGAAAATAACTAATGACCAAACAATGCGGGTTTTTCCACTCTCTGATTGGACCGAACTCGATATCTGGAACTACATCGAAGAGAATGACGTTCCAGTAAATCCTTTGTACTTTGCAAAGGAAAGGCCAGTTGTATTTAGAGGCGAACAGATGATTATGGTCGATGATGACCGCTTCCCACTTATCAATGGCGAAGTCCCAGTTATGAAGAAGATCAGATTCCGCACCTTGGGTTGTTACCCACTTACAGCTGCTGTCGAATCAGATGCAACCACCGTCTCTGAAATTGTTGAAGAAGTGATGAATGTAAAGTTAAGCGAACGTGCAACGCGCCTCATCGATGGAGAAAAAGAAGATTCGATGGAGAAAAAGAAGACCGAGGGTTACTTCTAATGACTCAAGAACTCACTCAGCCGATTATCAGACTTGTTACTTGCGGAAGCGTTGATGATGGCAAGAGCACACTCATCGGTCGCCTTCTTGTAGAGACAGATAGCGTTCCCCACGACACAGTGGCTGCAGCACGAAATATTCGACGTAGCGGGTCCACAATCGTTGCTGGAGAAGTTGATTTCAGCTTACTTACCGACGGATTAGAAGCAGAGCGCGAACAAGGAATTACCATCGATGTTGCATATCGATCAATGTCGTTGCTAAATGGACGTCGATTGATTATCGCTGATGCCCCAGGGCATGAGCAGTACACACGCAATATGGCAGTTGCTGCATCTCGTGCAGATGTTGCCCTTGTTTTAGTCGATGCATCACGTGGCATCCGCACACAGACTCTTCGCCACTTAACTATTTGTTCATTGATGGGTGTTACTCGAATTGCAGTTGTTGTAAATAAATTAGATGCAACTGGGTATTCGCAAGAGGTTTATCAAGGAATCGTGGATGAACTCTCTGGCGTTGCAACTCGCTTAGGAATTACCGATTACCAGGCAGTTCCGGTTAGCGCACTAGCGGGAGATAACGTTGTCCACCGCAGCACAAATATGCCTTGGTATTCAGGTCCAACACTTCTTGAATATATTCAGAGTTGGACGAAGAAGAGCGAAGCGCTTGTAAAGCCCCATCTCGGTGTTCAATTAATTGCACGTGCTGAAAACTTCCGTGGACTTTCTGGAACAATTTTTAACGGAACCTTTAACCAAGGTGATGAAGTTGTAGTCCTTCCAAGTAAACGTAAAGCGAAGATTTCACAGATCGTTGCCCATGGCGGAGACCTCAAGAGCGCTGGCGATTCCGAAGCAGTAATTCTTGTTCTAGAGCCAGATGTTGATGCAACTCGCGGCGATAGCGTAGAGCTCGCAAGTAACTTCACGGCGCCAGCAGATCGATTTAATGCAAATCTAGTTTGGCTAGGCGAGACGGAGCTTCTTCACAGTCGTTCGTACTACCTCATTGCAGGCTCCACACAAGTCCCTGCGATTGTCACAAAGATTCGCCACAAACTCGAGATCACAAGTGGAGATCACGAGGCAGCTGAAGTTCTAGCGATGAATGAAATCGGCGCAGTGGAAATAGCTACTGATTCACCGATTGCGCTATCCCCATATAAGGAAGATAGAAATACCGGCAGCTTTATTCTCGTAGATCGAGTCACTTTAAATACTGTGGCCGCTGGCATGGTTAATCACATCCTGCGCCGTTCAGATAACGTCTCTGAACATAAGTATGAAGTTGACTCCCTGGCACGTGCGACACAGAAGAACCAGAGCGCTAAAGTTATTTGGCTAACCGGTCTCTCGGGTTCTGGAAAATCTACGATTGCAAATGAGCTTGAAAAGCGCCTCTATGCAACAGGTGCACACAGTTATGTTCTCGATGGCGACAATTTGCGTCTTGGTTTGAATAAAGATCTTGGCTTTACTCGAGCCGACCGTGCAGAGAATGTTCGACGAGTTGGAGAAGTTGCCCACTTGATGGCAGATGCCGGCCTCATTGTGATTGTTGCACTTGTCAGCCCATTCGCTGAAGATCGCGACAGCGTTCGAGCGCTCTTTGATAAAGGAAAGTTTGCAGAAGTCTGGGTTAAGACTCCCGTCGAAGTCTGTACTGATCGTGACCCTAAGGGCCTCTACAAGAAAGCTGCTGACGGAGCACTTCCAAATCTCAGTGGAGTTGGTCAAGAGTACGAACCACCTATCAATGCAGAGTTAATTCTTGATGGCACCGCAGAAATCACAGCAAATGTTGCAAAGATTATGGATGAGCTTCTATGAATTGGATGCTCTTCGCGTTAGCGGGCTCCATTGCACAATTAGTTGACGGTTCGCTGGGAATGGGTTTCGGGCTAACCAGTTCTACCTTACTTCTCACACTCGGCGCCTCCGCTGCTGTTGCATCTGCAGCGGTGCATGCTGCTGAGATTGGAACGACGCTGGCATCAGGGGTATCTCACTGGCATCGCGAAAATGTCGATAGAGACATTCTTAGACGACTCGCAATCCCTGGCGGAATCGGTGCGCTCCTTGGAGCAACCTTCCTATCGAATATTGATCTATCTGGAGGCAAGATCTTTGTCTCAACCATTCTGCTTCTTCTTGGTTTTCTACTGCTGTACAGAAATCTCTTTGGCCAGGCACCACAGGTAAACGTTTCAGATATTTCCAATCCAAAATATTTAACTTTCTTGGGCTTCTCCGGTGGTTTTATCGATTCATCAGGTGGCGGAGGTTGGGGACCAGTCGTTACACCAACGCTTCTAGCAACGACACAGACCGAGCCTAGGAAAGTAATTGGCACAGTCTCTGCAGCAGAATTCATAGTGGCTGTCTGTGCAAGTATTGGATTTCTACTCAATATTAATAAGTTGGATATCGATTGGTCAGCAGTCGGCGGCCTTGCACTTGGTGGAGTCCTTATGGCGCCAATCGCAGCAAAGTTGGTCAGCTGGTTACCAAGAAAACAGCTTGGAATTTTTGTCGCGATCTCAATCATTATCATCAATGGCTTTAGATTGTTGGGTGCTTCATGAGCGAAAAGATTATTGCTCATGTTGGATTTCATAAGACTGGCACAACCGCTCTTCAAGCTAGCTTTTCTCACAATAGAAAGATGCTCAGAGAAGCAGGAATTCTCTACCCAAAATTAGGGCAAAAGGCGCATCATAAAGCAGCTTGGTCTATGACTGAAAGATTCTGGGGTTGGAATAAGCGCGGTGGTACTAAATTTCCGATTAAAGAGTGGAATAAGCTTGTAAAGAAATCACGCAAATTCAATGGAACAACTTTAATTAGCAGTGAATTCTTCTGCGAATTAGATGAAGAAAAAATTAAGAAATTTAAAGATGATTTAAAGAACCAAGATATAACCATCGTATTTACTTTGCGCCCCCTTGTGAAATTGCTGGCCTCTTCCTATCAACAATATTTAAAGTATGGAATTACCCCAACATATGAAGAGTGGCTACACGCAGTTTTAGATCAGCCAGGAAAATCAAAAATTAGCCCTACCTTCTGGAAGCGCCACGAGCACGGCCGAGTCATCACACAATGGGCAAAAGAGTTTGGCGTAGAAAATGTTGTCGTGGTTGTTGCGGATGAGAAAGCACCTGAGGCAATTTTTGATGCCTTTAATACTCTGCTCGAACTTCCTGCCAAAACAATCACTCAACTTGAAGGTGTATCAAGCAACAGATCTCTTTCATATGAAGAAGTTCAACTTCTTCTTGAAGTTAACCGTAACTTCCCCAAGGATAGAAATTGGAAAGATTACGAGATCTACATCCGCGAAGGCGCTATTCGCCACCTGACTGACAATGTAAAAGTCTCACCAACGGATGAGAAATTGCTAACTCCACAGTGGGCGGTAGATAAGGCGCGTGAGATTGGCGCAGAATCTGTTCGACAGATTAAGGCATCAGGAGTTCGTATCGTAGGAAGTTTGGATCAATTTGATTCAGCAGAGATTCCAGTCGGAGTAAATACACCTACATCGCAAATTTCACTTGAAACAGCTGCTCATGCTCTCTTGGCCTTTGATAATCGCACCTTAAGGCGTCAAAGCACCCAAACCATATTTGATGAAGCCAGACGGCGTATAAAGAAGAAATCACGAAACCTTCTCAAAAAATTATAAATTTCTAAACTCCTGTAAAGTTCAACTATGCCTCAATTCAGGATAGCAATCGTAGGAGCAGGCCCTGCAGGCTATTTCGCTGCGCAAGCGCTTCAGAATCTTCAGAGCGAAGAGCAGCAATTTGTAATAGACATGATTGAGCGCCTACCGACCCCTTGGGGATTGGTTCGAAGCGGTGTTGCCCCAGACCATCCAAAGATTAAAACTGTCTCTAAAGTATTTGAAAAAGTCGCTAACGAACCAAACTTTCGGCTCTTTGGAAATATTGAATTGGGAAGTGACATCACTATCGAGCAGCTCAAAGAGCGCTACGACGCGGTTGTAATTGCAACTGGTTCTGCCCTGGGTAAGAAACTCGGCATACCTGGGGAAGATTTACTTGGCTCTATGTCGGCAGCAACATTTGTGCCTTGGTATAACGCACACCCCGATTTCAAGGATGAAGCAATCGATTTGAGTTGTGAAACCGCTGTAGTCATTGGAGCGGGAAATGTAGCGATGGATGTCGCACGTATGTTGGCGCTGGAGCCAAGCGAGCTAGACCCAACTGATACCGCAGACCACGCCATTGATCTCTTTAAGAAGAGCTCTATTAGAACAGTGGTCATCAGCGCGCGACGAGGCCCAGAGCATGCAGCGTTTACATCCCCTGAACTTCGCGAGCTTCCAAAGCTGGAACATACAAATGTTGAGATTTCCAAAGAAGATGTTGAAGCAGCTGTCGCTCGGGCAGGCTCAGAGATTGAGAAGGATACAAAGAGCAACTTGGATGCAATGCTTTTAATTGCTGAGCGCGAACCTACAGAGCACGAACGCACCATGAAGTTCCAATTCTTAGCAACACCATTAGAGATAAAGGGCAGTGGGCGAGTAGAAGAAGTTCTGTTTAAGAAGACTGGTGGAGATGAAACTTTCAGCATTAAATGCGGATTGGTTATTACTGCAATTGGTTATCAGGCCGCTTCCCTTGAAGGAATTCCTTATGAGAACGGCAAAGTTGTAAATATTGATGGTCGAGTAGCGCCTGAAACGTATGTTGTCGGATGGGCAAAGCGCGGACCTTCTGGAGTAATCGGAACAAATAAATCAGATGCCGCCGAAGTCATGAAGCTACTTGTGGGAGATCTCAAGACCCCGAAGAACGCTGGCGATATCAGTGATGTAATTACACATAACAAAGTTGTAACCCAAAACCACTGGCAGACCATTAATGAGGCTGAAATCGCTGCTGGCGAGCCTCTAGGTAAGCCTCGGCGCAAGGCTGTCGTTCGTGAAGAGCTCTTGAAACTCGGTAGACTTTAGTACGTGCGATTTATCAACGAGCCTCTATACGACCTGACCTACGACGATGTATTTATGGCACCAAGCCATTCAGAACTCACAAGTCGTATGGATGTCGATCTTTCATCTAACGATGGAAGCGGAACAACAATCCCTCTGGTAGTCGCAAATATGACCGCTATTGCAGGACGTCGCATGGCCGAGACGATGGCTCGCCGCGGTGGTATGGTTGTTATTCCTCAAGATATCCCGATCCCAGTTGTAGCTGACGTTATCGCTTCAGTTAAGTCACGACACATATTCTTTGAAACACCAATAACTCTGACTCTAAAAGAGACCGTCGCGGATGCTGCATCTTTGATTCATAAGCGCGCGCATGGTGCAATCATCATTGTTGATGGCACAAAGCCAGTCGGAATTGTTACAGAAGATGATTTAGCAGGCGTCGATCGCTTTACTCAGTTAAGCCAAGTCATGACTCAAGAACTTACAACGATGCCAGACTCACTTGATCCACGACAGGCATTTGAATTCTTGCACGAACGACTTCGTACTGTTGCACCTGTTGTTTCAGCTAATGGCGATCTTGTTGGAATCATTACAAAGGTTGGCGCTCTTCGCGCAACCCTTTACTCACCAGCGGTGGATAAGAACAACAAGCTACGTATCGCAGCTGCAGTTGGAATCAATGGTGATGTAGCAGATAAGGCCGCTAAATTGGTTGCCGCTGGCGCAGATGTTCTTGTAGTTGATACCGCCCATGGCCATCAGAAGAAGATGATTGAGGCGCTACAAATCATAAAGAAGTTAAACCTCAATGTTCCAATCGTTGCAGGGAACGTCGTTACTGCTGCTGGTGTTCGTGATCTTGTTGCTGCTGGCGCAGACATTATTAAGGTTGGCGTAGGACCTGGGGCGATGTGCACAACTCGTATGCAGACAGGTGTTGGTCGACCACAGTTTTCTGCTGTTCTTGAATGTGCTGCAGAAGCAAAGAAGTTGGGTGCACACGTATGGGCAGATGGCGGCGTACGTCACCCTCGCGACGTTGCACTGGCTCTCGCTGCAGGTGCATCACAGGTAATGATTGGTTCATGGTTTGCAGGAACTTATGAGTCACCTGGCGATTTAATGCGCGATAGTTCAGGGCGTTCATATAAAGAATCTTTCGGAATGGCTTCGAAGCGTGCTGTTAGCGCACGAACTTCACAAGAAGATGCATTTGATCGCGCACGCAAAGCTCTCTTTGAAGAGGGAATCTCTTCATCAAAGATGTTCTTAGATCCAGCTCGACCAGGGGTAGAAGATCTCATCGACGAAATCATTTCTGGACTACGTTCATCATGTACATATGCAGGTGCGCATAATCTTGCGGAGTTTGCAGAACGCGCTGTTGTGGGAATCCAATCAGCCTCTGGTTATGCAGAAGGCCGCCCATTAAGCACTTCGTGGCGAGGCTAAATAGCCAGTTTTTCAGTATGCGAGAAAGCCGGTAGTATTCGCATCCGCAGTAAACAATTACATAAGCGTGCGTAGCTCAACGGATAGAGCATCTGACTACGGATCAGAAGGTTAGGGGTTCGAATCCCTTCGCGCGCACAAGTTAAGCTCTCGGTGCCTTTCACACCGGGGGCTTTTCTTTTTATGGGTACAGTCCGCGCAATCTGTGAGCTTCAGCCACACGTGCAACCCCGATCATATGAGCAGCTTCACGCCATGAAACGCTCTTAGTTGTGGCTGTGTGCTCAACTTCCTTAAATGATTTCATCATGATGTCATTGAGGTTCTGCTTAACTTCATCAGCGGTCCAGAAGTAATTCTGCTTATCTTGAACCCATTCAAAGTAAGAAACAATCACGCCACCAGAGTTTGCGAGAATATCTGGAACGACAAGAATCTGCTTCTCATTGAGAATTTCATCGCCTTCAGGAGTTGTTGGTGCATTAGCGCCCTCAACAATTATTTTCGCCTTAATTCCCTTGGCTGTTGCACCGGTAATTGAATCTGCAAGAGCGGCCGGAATTAGTACATCTACATCTAGGTGAAGAAGCTCCTCCTGAGTAAGTTTCTCTGTTCCAGGCATATGTAGATCTCCATTGGCACTGAAGTAACTCCAAAGCTTAGAAACTGAATCAAAGCCAGTTACGCCTCCATTAACATCGCTGACCGCGACAACTTTCAGGCCAAGATTCTCGAGAGCAATCGCTGCCCAGTAACCGACTTTTCCAAAACCTTGAATCGCAACCGTGGCGCCTGCTGGATTGATTCCTCGAACGCGCAGCGCCTCGATTGCAGAGATCGCTACTCCATCACCAGTCGCAGATGTGCGACCAAGTGAGCCACCTAGAACAATTGGCTTACCTGTCACAACGCCAGGCACGGAGAATCCTGCATTGACGGAGTATGTATCCATCATCCAAGCCATGTTTCGCTCATCTGTTCCAACATCTGGCGCAGGAATATCTCGCTCTGGTCCGATAATTGGCAAAATTTCAGATGTGTAGCGACGAGTTAATCGCTCATTCTCTGCAAGTGAGAGCGTATGTGCATCAACTGCTATTCCGCCTTTAGCTCCACCGTACGGCAAATTTGTTAAGGCACATTTCCATGTCATCAACATCGCTAAAGCAACCGTCTCGTCCATATCAATTTCAGGATGGAATCGAACGCCACCTTTTGATGGACCACGCGTTGTTGAGTATTGAACGCGGAAACCTTTATACATCTCAACATTCCCGTTATCGCGGCGAAGCGGTACAGCCACTTCAAGGATTCTGCGGGGCGTTGAAAGGGTTTGCCAATCGTTCTCAGTAAGTTCTAGTAATTCCACCGCACGGCGTAATTGCGAGCGTGCTGTTTCTAGTGCTGACTCCGTTGTCATGACCCCATACTACTTGGTCAATTCAGAATATTAGAGCGAATTCATGACTGTGATTGTTTCGCCAACAACTAACTCTGCCGCGATAGGTCGCCATGCTTGGCTATTGTCGTTGACCATATGGGCATCCCAATCAGCGCGACTGCTCCAAATTTCCCAGACATTCACAACATCAGCTCTCTGAGTATCGCGGTAAATTTCAATAAACTCGCATCCTTCTTCACCGCGAATTACCTGAATGTGCTTCGAGAGAACTTCAACAAATTGATCGAATTTTCCTGGCTTCACATCGATAGCGACAAATAGAAATACCTTCTGCATTATCAAACCCTACAGGAAGACTTATGATTAACACATGTCCACATTGGCTATTGATATTGGCGCCACGAAATTGGCCATTGGGATAATCGAATCCGCACTTGAAATTTCACACCGCCGAGAGATTCCTGCAACGGAACTCTGGGAAGGACTTTCTTTAATCCTTCAAGAGATAGCCTCAGATCAATCTTTAACAATCACTAAAGTCGGCATTGGGAGTGCAGGTCCAATCAATACCCAAACAGGTGAGATAAGCCCTGTAAATATCCCAGCATGGCGCGCATTTCCCTTAGTTGAGAAAGTTCAAGAGATATTTCCGATGGCGCAGATAAAGATGGTTGGCGATGCCGTTGCACTTGCCGTTGCAGAACATGCAATGGGTGCAGGAAGTGGCTCAAGGAATATGTTGGGCATGGTTGTCTCCACAGGAATTGGTGGAGGAATCATTGTTGATGGCAAACCACTTGAAGGAGATTTTGGAAACGCTGGCTATTTCGGACACACAGTCGTTGGAGATTATGACGGTGGATGTAATTGTGGACGTGCTGGTTGTGTTGAAGGTTACTCAAGTGGAATAAGCATGGTGCGTTACGCACACAAGAAAGGTTGGAAGGGGCAAGATTTTGTTGCTCTTGCGGCTTCGGCTCGAAATGGAGATGTAGTCGCAATTAACGCAATTGAATTTGGAGCAGATCATTTGGCGAAAGCAATTATAAATATTGCTCAAATCTTTGATCTGCACTGCGTCATTGTGGGCGGTGGTGTCGTTGAGGCGGGGGATATCTATTGGGAACCTCTAAAAAATGCGCTGGTTTCGCACTCAACTTCTCTTAATCTGGTTCAGCCGATAAAGTTGCTCCCTGCGCAATTACAGCGCGATGCAGGTTTGATAGGAGCAGCAATGGTGGTGGGTCTTGAGTAACTTCACTCTCTCGATTGATTGTGGTGGACTCTTTATTAAGAGTTGCGTACTCGATGATTCAGGAACTATGCACGCTGCGCCAACGCGAATTGAAACTCCGTACCCACTTACAACAGAGCGTTTTCTAGACACCGTTAAACAGATTGCAGATTCACTTCCGAAAGCGGCACGAGTCACTGTCGGCATTCCTGGAATGATTCGAAATGGTGTTGTAGTTGCAACTCCTCATTACATCAATGATGCAGGCCCTCACACCCGTATGAACCCAGACCTAAAGGCGGAATGGTGGGGATTCGATGCCCAAGCAGCAATTGAGGCGAAGCTAGGAATTCCAACTAAGGTGCTAAATGATGCTGAAGTACATGGAGCCGGAGTTGTCACCGGTTCTGGATTGGAAATAGTGCTTACTCTTGGAACAGGACTTGGATTCGCGGTCTTCCATGGTGGAAAGCTCTCCCCGCACTTTGAACTTTCACATGCGACTGTTCGCAGAAATACAACATATGACACATGGATTGGTGATCGCGAAAGACGCAGAATGGGAAATACATTCTGGTCTCGTCGAGTTCGTCTCATGGTCTCAGAGTTGCGACCAGTATTCCTATGGGACCGCCTGTACATCGGTGGTGGAAATTCGCACAGCATTCAGCAACGCGACTTAGCGCTAATGGGCGATGACGTCGTGATTGTTCCAAACTCTGCCGGTGTCGCTGGCGGAGTTCGTGCTTGGCAGCTCTAGCTCTTACTTAAGCCCTAATTGCTTTTGCAAAGTCACGGAAATCTTCAACCAAGAGATCAATCTCAGTTTGTCCGTGCGCAAGAGAAATTAACCACTGCTCATCAAGTCCTGGTGGAGTAATGATTCCGCGGTTTAGAGCAAAGAGCCAATGTGCTTCGGCAATTCCAAAGTCTGTCGCTTTGTAATCACGGTAGTTTCGAACTGGCGTTGTTGACCAAGTTACGCAACCTTTAACGCCAAAACCGACAGTATGTGCTGGTAGCTGATACTCATCTATGATGTCACCAATGCGAGTCAGTGCTTGAAAATTAAGTTCTTCAGCTGCCGCTAGCGCTTCATCGGTACAAATTCGATCGATTGCACGTACACCAGCCATTGCCAGTGGGTTACCGTTAAATGTACCGAAGTGCGCCATTTTGCCGTTGGTAACAAAATCCATGTACTTCTTCTTGCCACCAAATGCAGCAAGTGGAAGTCCGCCACCGATTGATTTAGCAAGAGTGATCAAATCTGGCTTTACGCCAAGACGCGCAGAAGCACCATGTGCACCTGCTGTAAGTCCTGTCTTAACTTCATCAAAGATAAGAACTACGTTGTAATGATCGCAGAGTTCACGTACACGTTCTAAGTAACCCGCATCTGGCAGAACAATCGCGAGGTTTTCTAGAACAGGTTCGACAATAAAACATGCAATCTTTTTTGCGTTCTTCTTGAACATCTTCTCAAGTGCTGGAATGTTGTTGTATGGAACAACATAAATATCTCCGGGAACCAGGTTTGGTTCGACGTATGGTGTTGGCTTTTCTGCTTTGCCCGCCTTATCGACAGGGGGCTTAGCTGAGACAACAAATGGGTCGTAGCTACCGTGGTAGCCGCCCTCAATTTTTAGGATGCCCATCTTTTCGGTCGCAGAACGTGCAACGCGGACGGCGTACATCGTTGACTCGGTACCTGAGTTTGTGAAGCGCACCTGATCAATTCCGAAACGCTTGCAGATTCGCTCTGCAGCATCAGTTGAAGTCGGCGAAGGCGTGACAAAGAGCATTCCCTGATTGAGTGACTTTTGAATCTCCTCAACGACTACTGGATTGAGGTGACCGGCGAGCATCGCTCCAAAGCCCATCGAAAGATCTAGGAGCTGACGACCATCGACATCGGTCATGTAGGCACCGCTTGCAGAGACGATAGAGATTGGGTACGGATCCCAGTGCTGGAAGCTTGATGTGACGCCTAGAGGAAGCGAATTAAATGCGCGCTTGCTCTCGGTCTCAGATGCCTTTGTGCCTTGAGTGAATCGATCCCACTCGGCCTTGAGAACTGATGCAACTTTCTCAGGCGAAACTGGCTTTGATGTGGCAGGAACATATCTATGTGTATTTGCGTGTTGCGATTTACTCGCTGCTTGTGTAGTCATTGTAAAGCTGTACTTCAGAAGTCTCTGATTTAGAAACTTATGAAAAGTACTCTCCTTTAAGTTTTGCGTTTTTTGGGCGCATGCCAATTATCTCTCAAGGCAAAAAACTTTGCAACTGATAGCTTTTTCCCGCGTGGTTATTGAGACAAAATTGATTTAAAAACCATTTGATCGATAAATTCATTCCAGGCTAGTTGATCTACTGGATTTGTAACTACATCATCGACGATCTTTCCCAAAGTGTAAGACTGAATAAAGACAGCAATAACTTGGGGGTTAAATTTCTTATCAAAAAAGCCCTTCTCCATAACTTCGCGGATCACATCCGTTAGGCCTGATGTCAATCTCTCTTGTTCAACTGCCAATAATTTTTGGAACCGCTCATGGCCCTGAGAATTACCAATTGTACGAGCACGTTCAAAACGGTACGACTTGAAGTCCGCTGACTGAGTAAGCACAGTCATTTTCTTGACACCTTCAAATAAATCTTCTTTTGTCTTTGCCTTACTAATAATTGCGACGATTAGTTCAATACTGCGATCTACCCAACCCGCATAGCGTTCAACCTGCGCAGCTTCGAGTAGCTCCGCTAAATCTTCAAAGTGATGATAAAGGCTTCCTTTGGATATTCCAGATTGTTCAAGAATTTCATCGACTGCGATCTCGTGCGGCAATTGAGTATCCAAAAGTTTTACTGCAGTCTCAATGAGAAGAGTCTTTGTTGGGTGGATTGATTGGCGCATAGTCCAGTTTATTCCAAAATGCGCGTGATGCATATAAACGCTATGGTGAGAGTTATGAGAGCAGAGACGAAAGTTCCCGTAAATGAAATCATCGCAACGAGAAGGAGCCCACGTTCTTTCGATGAGACTGCGGTGATTGCAGATCAAGACTTACTCGGAATCCTCGAGGCGGCTCGTTGGGCACCATCAGCCTTTAATGGGCAGCCTTGGCGATTTATAGTGGGTAAGCGCGGAGATGAATTATTCAAGCAAGTCATGTCATCGCTCGGTCAATTTAATCAATCGTGGGCACAACGTTCATCTGCTCTAGTGTTAGTTGCTGCTAAGACCACAAAGAGCGATGGTTCGGTTCATGCAGATTACCAATTCGACTGCGGGCTCGCCGTTGGTCAACTTGTAATTGAAACTCACCATCGCGGATTAATTGCGCATCAGATGACTGGATTCGATAAAGAAATCGCGCAGAGAGAACTATCTGTTCCCGCCGAGTTAGTGCCAGTAGTTGTGATTGCGATTGGTAAGCAAGATGTACCCGAAAAGTTAAGCGGGCCGCTTCTCGAACGCGAACAAGCTAAGCGCGAAAGATTACCTCTTGCAGAGATCGTGATTAAAGGGTTACCTGCTTAGAATCGAGATCGAATCTCCCAGAGATCTTTAAAGACAGGGTTGAAGAGTGTGCTCGCCAAGTATTCAACGCCACTTGACCCGCCGGTCCCCATCTTGTGCCCGATAGTTCTTTCGACCATCTTTACATGTCGATAGCGCCATTCTTGAATACCTTCATCAATATCCAATAAGCGCTCTGCAACCATCGCGCTCTCAGGATCACTCTGGTGTACGTGAAGAAGTACATCCTGAACCTCAGTGTTTGATTGATAAGCAGTTGACTTATCTCGCGATGTAATTGAAGCTGGAATCGCATGTCCCCGCTTAACTATGTATTCGAGGAATGAATCCCAGATCGAATTTCCAGAGGTGATTTGGGCAATCTCTGCTTGCATCTCGGGTGGTAGATGGCCAGCCATTCTGCTATCGCGTCGACCCAAAATAGCCTCAACTTTTCTAAACTGCGCAGATTGGAAACCACTTGATGAAGATAAGTATCCGCGGAATGCGTTGAACTGCAATGGCGTCATGGTCTCCAAGATATCTACTTGTGCAACGCATACCTTCATGATCGTTCTGATGCGCCCCAAAATAGAGAGTGCGTAATGTGTTTCCCCTTTTTCAAGAACGCGCTGCGCTTCTCGGAATTCATGAATCAATTGCTTGAACCAGAGCTCATAGGTTTGGTGAATGATTATGAAGAGCATTTCATCATGCTCCGGGCCATCAGATAAAGGCTTCTGTAGCTTTAGTAAGTCATCAACTGAGAGGTATGAGGTGTAGGTAAGTGCCGAATCAAAGTCGTTGCTCATGTGACGCGTGAATCCGATCCTTCAACCTTCTCGTACTGACGTGTTTCAGTAAGGTCTTTGATGCGCTGGAAGCCATCCCAGACTTCAACATATGAAGTCGGCAATGGCGCGATGGCTAGTCGAATGGCATTTGGAGTTCTGTAATCAGGGATCACATTTGCATATTTACGCAGCGCAACGCAGATCTTTGCTGCTTCAGGGTGGCCAATGGAGATATGTCCACCACGTTCCTTTGGATTGCGAGATGTAAGGAGGGTGTAACCCAAAGGTGCCAACCATTCATCGAAGAGATCGATCATCATTTGAGTTCCAATTGCAGCCTTAGATGCAATCGCGTCAATTCCAGCTTCGGCGATCATTTCAAAGGCAACCTGAACACCGCGAATTCCAATGATTGACGGACTTGCAATTTGGAAACCACGTATGCCCTTTGCCTTCACAAAGTCAGGCCCCATTCCAAATTGATCTTCATTCGCAAACCAACCTTGAATTGGAGTCTGCAATTCTCCTTGAATCTTCTTATTGACATAGAGCCAGGCAGGTGAACCAGGACCAGCATTGCCGTATTTATATGTACACCCAACAGCCAGGTCTACGCCGTTCTCATCAAAATTCATTTCAATAGCGCCAGCAGCATGACTTGCATCCCAAACAACAAGTCCACCGTAACTTCGAACTAGATCAGTTATTGACTTGATATCTGAGCGGGCACCGGAGCGATACTGGATTACCTCGAGAGTTACGAGCGCAACATCATCGGACATGTATTTCTCGAGAAGCTCCGCAGTAACCAATTCATTCTCTGCGATTGCAGGATCTTCATTATCGATTATTACGAGATTGAGACCAAGCTGCTTGGCAATCCCATCGAGAATATATCTATCAGTCGGAAAGTTAGCGGCGTCGGTAATAATTGTCTTGCGTCCTGGGCGCGCATTAATTGCGGCGAGACAGAGTTGGTAGAAATTAACTGAAGTCGTATCGCATACAAGTACCTGCCCAGCAGCAGCACCAAGAGCAGCTCTACCAAGAAGATCCCCAGCAACCTGCGCCTCATCGATCCAGTGGCTCCAGCCAGTGACGACCTCATTGCCCCACTCCTGAGAAAGGAAGTCACTAACCGCCTTCACTGTTGCATGAGGCAGGCGACCTAAGGAATTGCCATCGAGATAGCAAAGGTTGGGGTCGGTAATCACAAATTTACTTCTGTAATCGGCTAGAGGGTCGTTCTTATCAAGCTCTAGCGCGTAAGCGCGGTCAGTAACCTTCATAGTTCAAAGGTACGCTCTCCTACCGTGGCGCGCAACGTTGTGAATATCGAAGAGGTCTCTAAAGCCTTTGATATTCGCCCTCTTCTCGATGGTGTCTCACTCGGTGTATCCGAAGGTGATCGAATCGGAATTGTTGGTCGAAACGGTTCTGGAAAAAGCACCTTAATGAAAATTATTGCAGGAATTGAAGATCCAGATGCAGGTCGCGTAACAAAGACAAATGCAGCTCGCATTGGAATCCTTGCGCAGATAGATACAGCCAAAGCTAATGCAACTGTTGGCGATGTTGTTATTGGAAATCGAGAAAAACATGAGTGGGCTAGTGACCCACTAATCCGCGAAATCTTTACTGGGTTATTTGGTGGATTTGATGATCACCTCTTTGAGCGAGTATTTGCATCACTCTCAGGTGGGGAAAAACGTCGCGTAGGTTTAGCGAAGTTGTTAATTGATGACCTTGATTTAATTCTGCTCGATGAGCCAACAAACCACCTTGATGTAGAAGGCGTAGCTTGGTTAGCAGAGCACCTAAATAAACGTAAAGATTTAGCACTTCTTGTCGTTACTCACGATCGTTGGTTCCTTGATGCGGTTACAGATCGCACCTGGGAAGTTGTACTAGGGAAAGTCGAAGAGTATGACGGTGGATACTCCGCATTTGTATTGGCCAAAGCAGAAAGATCCCGTCAGGCAAACGTCTTAGATTCACGTCGCACTAATTTAATTCGTAAAGAATTAGCGTGGCTTCGGCGAGGAGCACCAGCTCGCACAACAAAACCAAAGTTCCGTATCGATGCGGCAAATGAGCTAATCTCTGCTGAACCAGCACCTCGTGACTCGACTGAACTATTAAAGTTTGCATTGAACAGACTTGGCAACACCGTCTTTGAACTTCATCACGCAGTCATAAAGGCTGGCGATAAAGAGTTAATCAATGATCTGACTTGGAATATTGGACCGGGAGATCGAATAGGAATTGTTGGCGTCAACGGAGCAGGCAAGACAACTCTGATGCGCACCCTTGCAGGGCTAAATCAGCCAGCTGCAGGAAAGCTAGTAACGGGTATTACCGTGAAGACAGCATTCCTGACTCAGCACCTTGATGAACTTGATCCAACATGGAGATTGCTAGAAGCGGTCGAAAAGGTCGCAACTCATGTCGAAATCGGCAAAGGAAAAACCCTTTCTGCTTCTCAACTATGCGAACGACTTGGCTTTGATCGAGATGCCCAGTGGACACCGGTTGGAAATCTTTCTGGTGGTGAACGCCGCCGCCTGCAATTAACAAGGTTGCTCATGGATTCACCTAATGTGGTTCTCCTGGATGAGCCAACAAATGACTTTGATATTGAAACACTGACCGAGCTTGAAGATTTACTCGATAGCTACGGTGGAACTCTGATAGTTATTTCCCACGA
Source organism: Actinomycetes bacterium (assembly GCA_041303615.1). Taxonomy (GTDB): domain Bacteria; phylum Actinomycetota; class Actinomycetes; order Nanopelagicales; family Nanopelagicaceae; genus Planktophila. The sequence continues at coordinate 4,169 of JBFYOX010000015.1, read as the reverse complement.
TAGATATTTCCTCGAACGAGTCTGTGATCGCTTCTATGGTCTTTTGGGAGATGGTGCACTTCGAGATCTTCCTCGTGGCGTGGATCAGTATCTTGAGCAGCGGGCAGATGCCCTCAATAAAAATAGTGGAGCTTCTGCAAAGAGCGGCTCGACATCGAGCGCCGCAGAGCAACGCCAGCTAAAGAAAGATTTGGCTCGAGTTGAAAAGCAGGTAGCAAAAGGTAAAGAACGCATCACCGCCCTTCTTGCAGAGCAAGAGCTCGAATCAATGAACCATCTGCGTCTCAGTGAGATCACTGAAGAGTTGGAAAAAGTTCGTAAAGAGCTACAAAGTCGAGAAGAAGAATGGCTAGAGATAACTCTTGCTCTAGAAAGTTAATAGGATTGGCGTTATGACGAGAAAGAACCAGAGGCTAGATTTCCTCGCAGCCTTATCTGGCGTCATGATCGCCTTGCAGGCTCGCGCAAATGGTGAACTTTCGCACCTCATCGGCAATGGCGTCCAAGCAGCTCTGGTTTCATTTGGATCCGGTTTATTGATTATCGCCATCGTTGCAATCTTTAGCCGAAGCATTAAAGACGGAGCACGAAATCTGAGAGGCGCAGTTGCGCGAAAGGAACTTCCTAAGTGGACTCTCTTTGCCGGGGCACTTGGTGGAAGTTTTGTCGCCGTACAGACGCATATCGTGCCGCTCATCGGTGTCGCTATTTATTCTGTGGCTTCTATTGCAGGGCAGACAGCAGCGTCACTGATTGTTGATCGAATCGGACTTACCGGTGGTGGAAAGAAGCACATCACTCCGCGACGTATTGCGGCGGCACTATTCACAGTCTTTGCTGTCTTTATCTCCGTATTTGATCGATTAGATGGAAGAGATCTCTCGCTCATTGCCGTGCTCATGGGTTGCGTGGCGGGAGCGATCGTGGGTGTTCAGCGCGCATTGAATGGTCAGATCAATGAACATTCACGTCAGAGCTTTACAACTTCATTCTTGAACTTCTTCATGGGAACTACATTCTTATTCATCTTCTTGTTAATTCTTATCGCAGCAGGACCCACTGAGTTTGTTCCACTTCCATCTGGTCCTTGGTGGATTTATACGGGTGGCGTTCTTGGCGTTATTTACATTGCATTTACATCAACAATTGTTCAACATTTAGGCGTATTAACATTTACTCTCTTTAGCGTAGGTGGTCAATTAGTCGGTTCGCTCTTGATTGATCTTTATTCACCAACTGATGGGGTCAATGTGAGCGTCTATCTAGTTTCAGGAATTGTTATGACTTATTTTGGCGTGGTTGTCGGTGGCGTAAATAATTCACAGTCCCGGAAACGATTGAAGCAGTAATAAAGAAGGCTGCTATTACGTAAGAAAAAGTTTTTACCCAAGGAATTGAGGCTGCGTAATAGCCAGCCAAAGTGATTCCTGCGCCCCAAAGAATTGCACCCAATGCATTAGCTGAGAGGAACTTGTAGTAATTCATCTTTGATGCGCCCGCGATTGGGGGTACAAAAGTTCTAATCCAGGGGAAGAAACGAGCAGCGACAACTGCCCACCAACCGGTTTGCTCGTAGAAGCGTTCCGAATTAGCAATCATCTTCTGCATACGAGGAGATTTATGTTTATCCAAATACGGACGACCTACTACGCGACCAATTACGAAACCAACTTGGTCACCAAAGAATGCCGCTGCCAGAATTACTATCACTAAGAGGGCAATATTGATATTACCGTGTGCTGCAGCAACTAAACCTGCGCTAAAGAGAATCGAATCACCTGGCAAGAAGAAGCCGAAGAGTAATCCTGTCTCGATAAAGACAATTGCGCCGATGACTACATAAAAAATAAATGGAGCAAGCGAAGATAGTTGCTCATCAAATGAGGCGGCTAACTCGATCACATCGACTGCTTTACTGCCGCCGCTACTTTAGTGACAACATTAGGATCAAAGACGCTTGGAACAATGAAGGAATTGTTGAGCTGTGAAGGGCTTACGCAATCTGCAATCGCTTCAGCCGCTGCAACCAATAATTTATCTGTGATCTTGTGGGCTTGTGCATCTAGAAGGCCACGAAAGATTCCAGGGAATGCCAAAACGTTATTGATTTGATTGGGATGGTCGCTTCGACCTGTTGCAACAACTGTTGCATACTTACGCGCAATCGCTGGATCAATCTCTGGGTCAGGATTTGCTAGAGCAAAAACAATTGAACCAGGGGCCATTGCCGCTACATCTTCTTCGTTTAGCACCTTGGGAGCGCTAACGCCGATGAAGATATCTGCACCAATCATCGCTTGGTGAATATCCCCTGAGAAGTTTTCAGGATTCGAGTGCTCGATGAACCAATCACGCATTGAATCTTCTGATTTAGATTCTTTGTTTATGACTCCATCAATATCGAAGGCGATGATATTTCGAGCGCCGCTAAGCACGAGCAAGCGTGCGATTGCGGTGCCTGCAGCACCAGCGCCGCTCATCACTATCCTAACTTTGCCGATCTCTTTCTTTACAAGCTTAAGCGCATTACGAAGAGCGGCAAGCACCACGATTGCAGTTCCATGCTGATCATCATGGAAAACTGGAATATCTAGAAGTTCACGCAGACGTGCTTCCACCTCGAAACAACGTGGTGCTGAAATATCTTCAAGATTGATTCCGCCGTATACAGGTGCGATTAGCTGAACAGTGCGTACGATTTCGTCAACATCTTGGGTATCTAGACAAACTGGCCACGCATCAACATTGGCAAAGCGCTTAAAGAGAGCAGCTTTTCCTTCCATGACAGGAAGTGCGGCGGCAGGGCCAATATTTCCTAAACCTAGTACTGCAGATCCATCAGTTACCACCGCGACGGTATTGCGCTTCATCGTGAGGCGACGAACATCTGATGGGTCATCAACGATTGCCTGAGAAATACGCGCAACACCAGGAGTATATGCACGAGAAAGATCATCACGAGTCTTAAGTGGAACCTTTGAAGTAACCTCAATTTTTCCGCCAAGGTGAAGCAAGAATGTTCGATCGCTTACCTTACGGACTGTAAGTCCAGCATGCTCTGAAAGTGCGTTGTGAATTTGTTGTGCGTGATCTGCATCCACGGTATCGCAAGTAACGTCGATGACAACTTTTTCGAGTAGCGACTCAACAACGTCGAGTGCAGTAATTGTTGCACCCGCATTTGTGATTGTTGTTGTAATCAGTGCAACAGGTTGAAGCTCAGGCGATCCTTCGACACGGATAGTGATTCCATAACCGGGCGATGTTGATGCCATTTACACGACTCCGTAGAGACGGTCACCAGCATCGCCTAGACCAGGGACTATATAACCCTTTTCATTGAGCTTCTCATCAAGTGATCCCGTGACCAAAGTGATTGGAACTCCTGAATCCTTAAACTCATCTTCAAGAACTTTAATTCCTTCTGGAGCTGCCAAGAGACAGATAGCAGTAATCTCATTTGCACCACGTTCGATTAGATAGTTAATCGCCATGACAAGAGTTCCACCAGTGGCAAGCATTGGATCTAAAACAAAGCACTGACGTCCTGAAAGATCTTCTGGAAGTCGATTTGCATATGTTGTCGCCTGCAAAGTCTCTTCATTTCGAACCATACCGAGGAATCCAACTTGAGCAGTTGGAAGAAGTTTTGTCATTCCCTCGAGCATTCCAAGACCTGCACGCAAAATAGGTACGACTACTGGGCGAGGTTCAGCCATTACCAACCCTGTAGTTGCCGTGACCGGGGTATTGATTGAAATTGTTTTAGTGCGCACATCGCGGGTTGCTTCGTAGGCGAGCAAGGTAACGAGCTCTTCAACTAATAAGCGAAATGTCGGTGAATCTGTTCTTTCGTCGCGCAAAACAGTTAATTTGTGGGAGATAAGTGGGTGATTGGCGACGTGAACTTTCATGTCTCCAACCTTACAGGGCTTTCTTTCTAAACCAATGAGTGCCAATATGGGAGATGTGTCAGAGCAGACCCAGGATTTCGCAATCGAAGCGTGGCATGAAGATGGCCGCTGGTCGCTCGCTGCTTTACCCGATCCAGATGACCTAACTCACATTATCGAACGGCTTAAGAAACAGCAGACAAATGGCGGCGCAGTAGCCCTCATTGCAATTGATGAAGAATTCTTTATGGCAATCCGTGTTCTTGGAACACAAGT
>JBFYOX010000014.1:0-36821 GCA_041303615.1 Actinomycetes bacterium | reverse complement strand
ACGAAGACCGCAACGATAACTTCATCGAATTGGTGGCTGGCGCGCTCGATGATGTCGAGATGTCCAAAAGTGATTGGATCAAATGATCCAGGGCACACAGCACGCTTCATAGTGCAAACGCTAGCAATGATTCGTGTTGTTATCCATTTTAAGCATCAGTAGGCGTGGGTGAGCCATAAAAAATAGTTGCTTGGCCATAGTTTTTTTCACGAATATGCTCGAGGCCATCTGGCCACATTAGTTCTCGTACTCTGCTATTTCTCTCTACTGCAATCAGTGCTTGTGGGTGTAGAAACCCGCCAGAAACTAGTTGTATCAAGGTCTCTGTTACATCGATATCGTCCACGTCATAGGGTGGATCGATATAAACAAAGTGATATTGAACCTGCGCTTTATCTTGCAGGAAGCGATGCACACCCATTGTGTAGAGATGAAAAGTTCCAGGACATTGTGCCGTCTTGAGATTTTCAAAATTGCTTTCAATCGCTTTTGCGGCGCTCTCATCTTTCTCCACCGCATGCACGAGAGTTGCTCCACGCGAGAGCGCTTCTAACGCTATGGCACCCGTACCGGCGTAGAGATCGAGCACATGTAGGCCATCGAAATCGCCAAATTCTGAAGTGAGCGTTGAGAAGAGCGCCTCGCGTGCACGATCTGAGGTTGGACGTGTGGCACTAGCTACAGCATCAATGCTTCTACCTTTTGCGCGTCCTGCAATGATTCTCATCAAATACGCCTTCCTTACGACTTATCTATATATTCAGCCGCTGCATCACTCTGAATCTGTGCAAGTTCTGCCTCTAATAATGAATACTGCTTCAAATCTCCTTCAAGAATTGTAGAGGCATCTTCACGAGCCTGCTCAATCATCGATTCATCCCGCAGAACCCGAAGAAGTCTTAAATGAGAACGAGAACCGGATTGGCTTGCACCCAATACATCTCCTTCACGTCGTTGCTCTAAATCAATTCGTGAGAGCTCAAATCCATCCACCGTTCCTGCTACCGCTTCTAATCGTTCTCGAGCACTGGATTCAGGAAGAGCTGATGTCACTAGAAGACATAGGCCAGGAGATGTTCCACGACCTACACGACCGCGAAGCTGATGAAGTTGAGATACGCCAAAGCGATCTGCATCCATGATGACCATAACTGTGGCGTTCGGTATATCTACGCCTACTTCGATGACAGTTGTTGAAATGAGAACGTCAATCTCTTTATCTGCAAAGGCCTTCATCGTGGCATCTTTCACTTCAGCAGATTGCTTGCCGTGTAGCGGTGCAACGCGTAAACCTTTGAGTTCTCCGCTTTGTAGCTGCGGTCCAAGCTCCTCGACAGATGCCAGCACAGTCGAGGCCTCCCCCATCAAGAAATCGATATCTGCATCTTCAGAAGTACCGGCAGATATTCGCGGCGCAACCACATACGCCTGATGTCCTAGACCTACTTCTTCGCGAATACGTTGCCAAGCGCGTTCTAAGAATGCTGGCTTTTCAAGTACCGGTACGACATGTGTAGTAATTGGTTGTCTTCCTAGCGGGAGTTCGCGCAGCGTCGAAACATCGAGATCCCCAAAGACTGTCATCGCAACAGTTCTTGGAATTGGTGTTGCAGTCATGACGAGTAAATGTGGCGGCGTGACTGCTTTGCTTTTCAGTGCATCTCTCTGCTCAACACCGAAGCGATGCTGTTCATCGACAACGATGAGACCTAAATCTTTGAAGTCAACGCTCTCACCCAACAGCGCATGCGTTCCAATCACAATTCCTGCAGCACCGGTTGCAGCCAGTGCTAAAGCCTCTTTACGTGATGCTGCGCTTTGAGAACCAGTGATCAGAGTGACTTGGGTTGCAATCTCTCTGCCACCAAGCATTCCGCCTTGGGCTAAATCGCCAAGTAACTTTTGCATTGTACGAAGATGTTGCGCAGCAAGAACTTCTGTCGGAGCAAGTAGGGCTGCTTGCCCGCCATTATCGATAACGGTGAGCATCGCTCGAAGAGCAACGATTGTCTTACCGGAACCAACTTCACCTTGTAGCAAACGATTCATTGGATGTGGCTGCGCTAAATCGTTCTCAATTTCCGCGGCAACAGATTTCTGTCCGGCCGTTAATTCAAAGGGAAGAGTCTTATCAAATTCGGTTAAGAGGCCCCCAGTTACTGTAGGGCGCGCAACGGCATCTAAACCTTTGAGCTCCTTGCGGCGAGTAAGTAGCAATAACTGTAAAAGAAACGCTTCATCGTAGGTAAGGCGTTCGCGAGATTTCTCTGCTGAATCTAAATCTGCTGGATTATGAAGTTGGGCGAGTGCTTGATGCAGAGTTGGGTAGCCATATTTCTCGCGAATGCTCTCTGGAAGATAATCTGGAACTTCATCGAGCGCGGCAAGTGCAAGTTCGATGCATTGAGCAATCTTCCATGAAGGCATTTTCGAACTCGCCGGATACATCGGAAGGTACTTGCCAGCGAAACTTTCAACGGCAGTATCAACATCATTGCCATCTGCAATGAGTTCATAATCAGGATGGGCTAATTGGCGCTTGCCATTAAAGACGCCAATTTTTCCAGCGAAGAGTCCTTGCTTTCCAACCTTGAGCTCTTTCTCACGCCATGCTTGATTGAAGAAGGTGAGAGATAACTTTGCAGTTCCATCGGTAACAATGACTTCAAGAATATTTCCCTTACGACCTTGTAAGCGTCTGCTACTAGCGCTAAATACTTCTGCAAGTATCGTGACTTCATCACCTTCATTGAGTTCTGAGATATCTGATAGCTCTCCACGTACTAGATAACGTCTTGGATAGTGATGAAGGAGATCGCCAACTGTGTGATAGCCATATAAATCTTTGAGAACTTTTGTGGTTCTATCCCCCAGAATTCCGACTAACTTAGAATCAAGGGTGGCCATGGCGCTATTCTCTCGTGATATCGACTCTTCTATCGGATTTAAGCCATCCAGAATGAGTGATGACTATCAATGTTCTTTTCGCAGATACGCGTCGAATCTTCTCTTCTATGCGAAGCGCCAGATCCCCATCCAAATGTTCCGTTGGTTCATCCAGAACCAGAATCGGGGCGGGCGAAAGCAGCGCACGGGCGACGGCAAGACGTTTTTCTTCTCCACCAGAAAGTGGGCGTCCAAATTCGCCTAGAACGGTATCCAGGGGGATTTCCTGGAGTTCTAGAAGGATGAGCATCTCTTCCAGTACTTCATCGGTGGCATCTGGATTGGCAATCTTTAGATTCTCCCGAAGAGTTGTATTAAAGACGTGTGTCCGCTGAAGCGAAGAAACGAGTATCTGGTGGAGATTCTTCACATGCGATAGTTCCACTCCTCCAACTCGGATACTTCCTGAATAAGGAAGCACGCCACACAAACCGAGAGCGAGAGTTGATTTTCCACTTCCACTTCGTCCTCTAATGACAAGAAGTTCCCCCTGCGAAACCTTTGTTGTCACCGGAGACATAAAGGGCTTATCCCAGGCAACGCTGACGTCTTCCAGAATTACTTCTGCTCCTTTGAAGGCACAATCCCTTCTCTGTATATCTTCTATCTCTGCATCGACAAGATCGTCAATAGTCTTCTGGGCTCTGAGAAGTTTTCCCGAGATAAATAGATTTGGATACCAGGATGTAACTCCTTCGAAAGCTACAAGTGGGAGGAATATCGCCATAGCAATCTTGACTGCGGGAATATTGGATGAATCAACACTTGATGCAAGAAGTTGAATTGTCCCTGTGATTGCAAATCCAAGGGCCATTAGTGTGATCAACTGCAATTTCCTGATGAGCTGCAATAACTGCCTCTCCCCAGAAAGCAATCTTTCTTCCAAAATATGAAGGTTCTGGGAGATGAGCTTCGCATATCCATAGACGCTCGCCTCTGTAGCGCCATGAGAGGCGCTCTCCAAAGCTTGCGCATACTCATTTTCAGAATTTTCAATCTTTTCTGCAAGCTTTAAAGCCATTCGTGAAACCACCGTGGGAATTACTAGAAGTAGGGTCAGGGATACCGGAACTAGCAACATGAGAGTCGGCGGATAAATCCACCAGGCAAGAAGAAGTGCAGTCAGAATAGAAACTATTGCCGAATACCTTGGGAGCGTAATTCGTAGTGCGTACTCCTGGGCACGTTCGACATCATCGACAATCGACTTCACATAACTACCTGAAGTAGAATTTCGAATCAAATCAGCACTTCGATCACTGATCTTTTCAAATAGATTCACTCGAATCGAAGTGAGTGAACGAAATACCGCTTCGTGGCTTATGACTCTCTCTGCATAGCGGGCAACCGAACGAAAAATTCCAAAAAATCGCACCATAACTATAGACACAGTGAGAGCCAAAATAGGCGGCTGTGTTGATGCCATTGTGATAAGCCATGCACTTGCAATTGTTAACCCAATTCCGCCGATGAGAGCGGCGCTCCCAAGCATGGTCGACAAAGTCATCTTAAATCTCTTACTCTTCACAGGATCACCTTCTCTACTTCTAAGGTGCGATCTGAGTTCTCAATGAAATCACGTTCATGTGTGATGCAGATTAGGGCGGCACCTTCTGCAACTGCACTTCTTAGGGCATTCATGATTGCTCGAGAGCTTTCATGATCAAGATCAGCGGTCGGTTCATCTGCGACGATGAGAAAGGGTTGGCGAATGAGCGCTCGTGCAACGGCTATCTTGCGAATCTGTCCACCAGATAATTGTGCGCTCGTTTCTTGTGCGCTCCCGAGATGTGAATCCAAGCCATGCGGTAGGTCACTGAGTTGTAGCGCGACTTCCGTGCACGCTCTCTCTATCTCCTGATCTGAGATTCCAGGAGCAACTAAATTGAATTGCTGACGAATAGTCCCGGGAGCAAGTTGGGGTAGCTGTGGAATCCAACCTAAATTTCGTTGAAAAGATTCGATTTGTGCTGGAAGAAGTTTCTCCCCATCTAATGTGATTTCTATATCGTCATGAAGGCCTAACAGGTTTTCAGCAAAGGAGCTCTTTCCGACGCCAGAGCTACCCACGATAAAGAGTGATTCGCCCCGAGAAATTGAGTTGGCTTGAATTTTTGTATGAATTACTTGTGGAATCTTTAACTCCCAGTCATTCCAGGAGAGAGTCGTTATCTCACTGAGTTTACCTGATGAGATCTGCTTTATTGGAAGTGAGGTGGATTGCAAGTCTTGTATCTTTACAAGTATTTCAGCGCCATCTGCTGATGCATGGAATAATGATGCCGCATTACGAAGTGGAAAATAAACCTCTGGAGCAAGTATGAGAACTGTAAGTCCTGTAATAAATGGGATATGGCCTTCAACTAATCGCAAACCGATCTCTACTGCAATCAGGGCAACTGAAATTGTTGCAGCGAGCTCCAGTACCAGCGCTGAAAGAAATGAAATTTTCAGCACCTTCATCGTCTCATCTGTGTATTGATCGCCCATCTCTTGGATACGTTTACCTTGGGTGCGATTACGGCCAAATATCTTGAGCGTCAAGAAACCTTGAAGTGAATCTTCAAAGTACTTTGAAAGCGTTCCGAGGGATCTCCACTTCTTGCTTACAGAATCACTTGTGTACTTGCCAATGAGTGCCCCGAAAATCGGAATTAATGGCAGGGTAAGAATCGTGATTAATGCTGAAAGCGGATCAAGTAGAAATATTGTAAAGATGACCGCAAAGGGCACGATGCTTGCGCCAAGCATCTGAGGCAGAAACCGTCCGAGATAAATGTCGAGAGTGTTTGAGCCTTTAATGAGAATGCCAGTGAGTTCAGCCGCCCCTATTCCAGAGGCTCCCAATGAATTTGCAGTTATCGATTCCCTTAACTTTCTCTTAATTTGAGATGCTTGCCAACTGCACCAGTACTCAAAGTTGGCAGTAAAGATTGCTCTAAATATCCAGAGCGCTGCAAGTGCAACGATATATTTTTCATTGCTCGGGTGGTTGTAAATGAGACCGACAATGAGCGCGCCAATTAAGAGAGCGTTGGCAATGACTATGAAGGTGGCGAGAAAAGCTCCTAGTAGCGCCCCAACAAAAAGTCTGCGGCTGCCACTCAATGAGAGCAACAGCCGCAGGTCTTTAGATTTCACTGATGCAGGATATGTGTTGCCGTATCTAGAACGCCACGTTCTGGATTGGCAATCTGGCTGGCACTAATGCGTTTTCTAAATACCCAGTAGGTCCATCCCTGGTACACCAATACAAGAGGAGTCATGATGAGAGCGATGACAGTCATGACCTTCAAGGTGTACTCGGTACTAGAGGCATTTGTGATGGTGAGATCGAACTCTGAACCTAATGAACTTGGCATAACTCTTGGATAGAGCGCGAAGAATAGATTTGATACAAAGGTTGCAATCGCTAATGCTGAGAACACAAAGGCCCAGCCTTCACGAATTTTAAGGGAAGCGACCAAGCCGGCCACCCAAGAAAGAGCAACCACAGTAGAGAGAGTCACTACAACTGGATCGATTGCAGGGAGCATCAGATTGGTCCAGAGCAAGAATGAAACTGCCGCAATTGCCGCAACCAATCCAATCTTGACCGCAAAACTTCTAGCTCTCTCGCGAATGCTTCCAGCTGTCTTCAAAGATAGGAAGATAGCCCCATGAGTAAGGAAGACAGAAAGTGTTACAACTCCTCCAAGAAGTGCATATGGGTTGAGAAGGTTAAAGAACCCACCTACATACTCGAGATTTCCATCTAGCTCCTTGATCGGAACTCCGCGGACGATATTGGCAAAAGCCACTCCCCATAAAAGTGCAGGAATTGCGCTGCTGATAAATATTGCAATATCCCAACGCTGACGCCACTGGGCCTTGCCGTACTTGCTGCGGTATTCAAATGCGACTCCACGGACAATGAGTGAGACCAGGATTAGAAATAACGGTAGATAAAAACCACTGAAGAGCGTTGCATACCACTCAGGGAATGCGGCAAATGTCGCTCCACCTGCAACAAGTAACCAAACCTCGTTGCCATCCCAGACGGGACCAAGAGTCGTTAGTACAGCTCTGCGATCTGCTTCATTTTTAGAGACGAATGGAAGCAGCATTCCGACGCCGAAGTCGAAGCCTTCCAAAATGAAGTAACCAACCCAAAGAACTGTGATGAGAAGGAACCACGTTGTTTGAAATGTCATTTCGATTCCCCCTTAGTAAGACATCACGAGTGGCTTGTCGGAATTTCCGCCAAGTTGAGGATTTTCATAATCCAATTCAGTTGCAGGTCCATTCTTAATAACCTTTAGAGTGAGGCCAACCTCAATGAATGCGAGTACGCCGTAGAGCAGCGTAAAGACAATCATTGTGAATAAGACAGCTCCTGCTGAGACCACCGCGCTGACACCGTCTTCGGTCTTAATCAATCCGAAGACAGCCCACGGTTGACGTCCAGTTTCCGTAAAGATCCAACCGAAAGAGTTTGCTAGAAGTGGCATGAATGGAAGAGAAATCATTGCAGGTAAGAACCATTTAGCTTTTGGAAGCTCCCCGCCCTTTCGGGTGCGCCATAGTGTAAAAAGCGCTAGGAAGAACGCGAGAGAACCAAAGCCAATCATCAATCTAAATGACCAGTAAGCCAAGGGAATATTTGGAGTGTAATTTCCTGGGCCAAATTCGGCATCGTATTTAGCTTCAAGGTTATTGACTCCTTCAACAGTTCCCTTGAAATCTCCCGTTGCCAGGAATGAGAGAACTGACGGAACGTCGATTTGGAATACAGGACGAGAACCATCGAGTGTGCCGATAGTCAGAAGTGAGAATGGCGCAGACTCGGTTGTTTCGTAGAGCGCTTCAGCGGCAGCCATCTTCATAGGCTGTTGCTCGGTCATGACCTTGCCCAACGTGTCGCCTGTAGCACCAATTGCAAGGAAGCTCACGATCAATGTAATCAGACCCATTTTGAGAGTTGGGCGAGCCATCTCAACATCTCTATTCTTCAAAAGTAGCCATGCAGAGATGCCTGCGACAAATGCTCCTGCCGTGAAGGCTGCCGCAGGGACCGTGTGCAAGAACGTGACGACTGCTGTCTTTTGTGTGAGAACTTCCATGATGCTTGTTAGTTCTGCGCGATTCTTCTCAACGTTGATTCGATAAGCAACAGGATGTTGCATCCACGCATTTGCTGCGAGGATAAAGTATGCGGAAAGTAGAGTTCCGAATGACGCAATCCAAATAGTTGCTAGATGTAGCTTCTTAGGCAGACGATCCCAGCCAAAAATCCAGAGACCCAAGAAGGTGCTTTCGAGGAAGAATGCAAGCAAGCCTTCCATTGCTAGGGGTGCGCCAAAAATATCTCCGACAAATCGGCTATAGGAAGACCAGTTCATGCCAAATTGGAACTCTTGGACAATGCCGGTCACGACTCCAATTGCGAAATTAATAAGAAAGAGTTTTCCGAAGAATTTTGTTGCTCGCAGATATTTAACTTTGTTGGTCCGATACCAAGCGGTCTGAAGACCCGCTACGACAAAGCCCATACCGATTGTGATAGGAACAAATAGAAAGTGATAAACAGTTGTGATAGCGAATTGCCATCGTGCCAGATCAAGGGTGTCCATGAACGCAATCTTCCTTTTCCGAGTTGCTCTACCAACTCACCTCACATTCTGCTCCTACCTTGATTTCAGAATCTTTGATTCTGGCTGTCTGCCACCTCACAACCGATTTTTTATGCGTAAATTCCAGAGGGCTAGCACTCATCTTTGGCGGATTCGCCCTAAAGCACCCCCTCTTGATACCCTTTACGCCTGTTCGATTTTGGCAGTTCAATCTAGAAGGAGAACCATCCATGGCATCTTCATGCGACATCTGTGGCAAGGGACCAAGCTTTGGCAATAACGTTTCACACTCACAGGTGAAGACACGTCGCCGCTGGAATCCAAACATTCAGCGCGTAAAGACAATTGTCGCTGGTGCATCAAAGCGTCAGAACGTATGTACTTCATGCCTTAAGGCTGGAAAAGTAACTCGTTAATTTTTAAGTTCGATTAAAAATGGCTCCAGGAAACTGGGGCCTTTTTTATTTCCACCCCTGTAATTCCTGACCCCTCAACCACAGTCCCGATTCGAATTCCGGGCAGATTTTTCCCTGTGGCAAGAAATACGTGATCTTCCCCGCCTGCAAGAATCCAACTCCAAATATCTGAATTAATCTCCTTCGCGAGTTCGCTCAGCTCTGTGAACTCTTTGCACTGAGAAATGAGAACGGTATCCAAATCGAAGCAAACCCCTGATGCCTCTGCAACTTGCTGGGCCTGAATTAGTAGTGAATCACTGATATCTGCCATCGAAGTCGATTTGAGAAAATCGACTTCGTAATCGAGAGATGGCGCCGAGAATTCAGAGAGCGCCTTATCGGCCACAGCCGAGTTAAGTGAAATCTCTTTTGTGAGAAGTTCAAGACCTGCGGCGGACCATCCCGGAAGCGATGAGATAAAAATGCCATCTCCTACTTGGGCCCCACTTCTGAGAATTGGCTTGGCTGTATGACCAATAGCTGTCATTGCGATGGTAATGACAGTTGATCGGGCGATATCTCCTCCAACAATTGCGGCGCCAGCACGGTCTGCTTCATCTTTCATTCCACGTGCGAGATTTTCAATCCAGGAGAGTTCTTCGGTACCGGTCAGCGAGACTGCAGCGACAAGATAGTCACAAGATGCGCCCATAGATAAAACGTCGGCGATATTTGCCGCAGTAATCTTCCGGCCAATATCGAAGGCAGAGCTCCACTCGGTTTTAAAGTGAACATCGGCGATAGCCATATCAGTGGTAATTACCTGTTGGGCATCGCCCTTTACAACGGCCGCATCATCGCCAATACCAACAAGAACTCGGGGATCGGCGGTTGCGAAAACTTTCTTTAGCGCCGAGATCACATCAGCTTCGCTAAATCCCATCTTTAGTTAACCCCATAGCCATAAGCCTAGGACATGAGATACCGTTAGGGCGAAGCGAAAGGGTTCACCATGAATGTTCAGGCTTATATTTTGATTCAAACCGAGGTTGGAAAAGCCTCATCAGTTGCAAGTGCAATTAAAGTTATTCCAGGTGTAACTCTCGCTGAAGGCGTGACCGGGCCTTACGATGTCATTATGCGCGCTGAGGCTTCTTCAATGGAAGATTTCGGTCGCGCAATTCTTTCAAAGGTACAGGCTGTTCCGGGAATTACTCGTACCCTGACTTGTCCAGTAACAAATTAATCAAGAACTAATTAAGGACGCCGTTACTTCGCGCTTCTGCGCTCTTTAGTAAGTAGGTAATTACGCTCGGATAGTCAACGCCCGTTGCTGCCCACATCTTTGGAAAAACAGATGTGGCAGTAAACCCTGGCATTGTGTTGAGCTCGTTGAGAATAACTTCATTATTCTTTGTGAGGAAGAAATCAACGCGAGCAAGGCCAGAACAACCGAGCGCTTTAAATGCCCTAATTGCGCTCGATTTAATTTCAGCAGCTGCGCTCTCAGAGATAGGTGCTGGAAGCTCGATTGATGTAGCTCCATCTAAATACTTTGCTTCAAAATCATAGAACTCGAATTTCGGATCGATATGAATCTGACCTACAACTGATGCTTCTGGCTTTCCATTGATCTCAAGGACTGCGCACTCGATTTCTGCGCCCACAATCATCTGTTCGACCATTACCTTATTGTCGAATTTATAAGCTTCGGCAATAGCGGCAGAGAGCTCCGAAGCGCTCTTTACCTTCGTAGTTCCTCTGGATGATCCACCGCGAGCTGGTTTAACAAAGACTGGGTATCCAAGTGCGCCAATCTCTCTCTCAACTGTGGCTTGATTGGTAGCCCACTCGGATCGAGTTGCTACGACACCTGCAGCTACCTTGATTGAATGAGCCGCAAAGATCTCCTTTGCAAAAGATTTATCCATTGCAACAGCAGATGCGAGAACTCCTGAGCCCACATAGGCGATATCTGCCATCTCGAGTAGACCTTGAATCGTTCCATCTTCACCATATGGGCCATGAAGTAGAGGGAAGACGAGATCGATATTGAGAGCTTTTCCATTCGATGAAAATCCAGAGATATCTGCAATAACTTTAGGTGCATCTGTGGGAACTTTTGGAAGTACTCCATCTGTAATAGCCAAGGAATAACCGTCAGGGATTAAGACCCAATCGCCTTGTTCTGTGATTCCAATGAGAACTGGCTCGTAGAGCGATCTATCTATCGCAGCCGCAACTCCCCCAGCTGAGATACAAGAAATTTCATGCTCGCTGCTACGCCCACCACAAATGATTGCAACGCGCTTGGTCATCGAATGAAGTTTTCAGCCTTAGTTGTAATTTCCATCAGCCTTTGCAGAGCATCTTTTGGCGATAGCTTCTCGCTGACGATATCTGCAACAGCTTCAATGACAGGAACTTCAATTCCGACTCGGTGTGCAATTTCAAGAACAGCACTTGATGAGGCAACACCTTCGACAGTCTTTGACATCTGCTTTCGAGCCTCGGCAATAGAACCTGTACGTCCAATATATTCGCCGAAGGTGCGGTTACGTGAAAGTGGTGAACCGCAACTTGCAACAAGGTCGCCCATACCGGCAAGACCGGCAGCAGATAGAGGATCAGAACCATGGGCTGCGCAGAGGCGAGCTACTTCATTGAGTCCGCGAGTAATGAGCATCGCCTGAGTGTTCTCGCCATATCCCATGCCGATTGAAAGTCCTACGGCAAGTGCGATAACGCTCTTAATAGCACCAGCTAATTCGCAACCCTGAACATCGACAGATGTGTAGACGCGGTAATAAGGAGTGTTGAACAAATCTCTAATTTGATCTGCGAGTTCAAGAGATGCAGCTGCGGCGACGGCACCAGCTGGTTGGCGTAAGACGAGTTCATCGGCAAGGTTTGGTCCAGTGATGATTGCAATCTTATGCATGCCAATGACATCAACAATGACTTCTGTCATTCTCATCTGAGTGCTGATCTCGATACCCTTGAGCGTACTTACGATTGTGCAGGTCTCAGAGAAGCGTGGCTTCCATTCTTCTAGGGTCGATCTAATCTGCTGAGCTGGAATGGCAAGAACATAAAGATCAGAGAATGCGAAGGCTTCATCGAGGCTATTGGTTGCAACGAGAGTCTCGGGCAGAACATGCGCCCCTAGATACTTCTTATTTGTGTGAAGCGAATTAATTTCAGAGATAACTTCTTCGCTGCGTCCCCACAAGAGAACATCATTTCCGGCATCGCTCAACACCTGCGCCATGGTCGATCCCCATGCGCCTGCTCCGAATACCGTTACTTTGCTCATGCTCTCTTCTTCTTAAAGTTTCCTGTGCGTGGTAATTCTGATGTGTGCGGGTCAAAGATTACTTCAGGACGCTTCTCGCCACGAATATCCTCTAGGAGCACGGTGATTTCACGCATGATTTCTGCAGTCGCCTCTTTGAGAGCTTGAGGATCCTCGTGCTTACCCTTCCAGCGAGAGAGATCTACAGGTTTACCCGCTCTAATGATGATTGTCTTTCTAGGAAAGAGGGCGATCTTCTTTGTGTAATTAGGAACGACTAATTGAGATCCCCACTGGGCGATTGGAATAACAGGTGTATCTGTCTGCAAGGCAAGACGAGCACATCCGGTCTTTGCGACCATCGGCCACATATCTGCATCGCGAGTGAGAGTTCCCTCTGGGTAAACACCGAGCATATGACCTGCCTCAAGAAGAATCTTCGCGTGGTCTACAGCTTTCTTGGCATCAGAGCTCTCGCGCTCTACAGGAATCTGACCGGCAGCTAAGAGAATCTTGCCAATCACAGGAACTTTAAAGACTCCGGATTTTCCAAGATAGCGCGGGGCTCGACCATTGCGAAAGAGGAATTGAGTGAAGACCAGAACATCAAGATAAGACATGTGATTACTTGCAACGATGACTCTGCCCTTTGCCGGAATATTTTCGGCGCCTTTCCAATCGCGACTCATAAAGAGATTGAAGATTGGAATAAGAATTCCTGCACAGATTTTGAAGGTGAGGTTTGTTCCTAGTGGATATCCACGCGGTGGCGCGTAGGAAACCTTGAACTGCGACATGTCAGAAATTCTATAGGGAAAAGAAAGAAGGAGCCCTGCTTTCGCAGGACTCCTTCTTCACTAAAGTTCTAAGAATTAACGCTTCTTAGCTGACTTCTTTGCTGGCTTCTTCTTTGCAGGAGACTTCTTCGCTACCTTCTTAGCAGCTGTCTTCTTCTTTGCAGGAGCCTTCTTAGCAGCCTTCTTTGGAGCAGCCTTCTTAACTACTGGCTTTGCAACAGCCTTAACTTCTGGCTTTGGTGCTGGGCCAAGCTTGCGCTCTCCAGAGATGATTTCCTTAAGTGCCTTTGCAGGAAGGAAACGTGCCTTCTTTGAAGCCTTGATCTTGATTGTCTCGCCTGTGAATGGGTTACGTCCCATACGTGCCTTGCGATCGACCTTCTTAAACTTGCCGAAATCGTTGATCATCACGTCGTTACCTGCAGACATGTTACGAACGATTGTGTCAAAAACTACATCCACAGCGTGTGCTGCTTCCTTCTTGCTGCCGTTGAAGTGTGGGGCCAACGCAGCGATGAACTGGGCCTTATTCATTCAATATCCCCTTAATTTCGTTTCTTTACGCGTAAAAATTAAGCTTTTGCTTAACTGAGTAAAACTTAAACCTAACTAAGGGGTGAGAGCGTTATTGCGCGCGCGTGTCGCAATGAAATGTTTTCGCAAAAATTGCAGTATTTATGCGTAAAAAACTCTCATTCTCTTATTGAGGGTTCTTCACTTTTAACTCACCCTAGTTAGAAAAGCCCTGATTTACGCTTACTTTTTCCGATCTAAAGAGTAATTAGATTCGAATCGGAAGCGTTGTTGGCTTATATGCAGGGCGCTTTGCTTCAAATGCATCGATTGAATCGGTCTGCTTCAGCGTTAGACCAATGTCATCGAGGCCTTCCATGAGGCGCCAGCGAGTGTAATCATCGAGTTCAAATGGAACGGTGACATCCTTGTAGGAGACTGTTCGAGAATCGAGATCGACGGTAATTGAAGTTGTTGGGTCACTTTCGATCGCTACCCAGAGAGCTTCTATATCTTCCTGCGGCAAGATGACAGTAAGTAGGCCGCCCTTGAGTGAATTACCGCGGAAGATATCTGCAAAGCGGCTAGAGATAACAGCCTTGAAACCATAGTTCTGAAGTGCCCAGACAGCATGTTCGCGAGATGAACCAGTGCCGAATTCAGGACCGGCAACCAGAACTGTTCCACCCTTAAACTCTTCCTTATTTAAAACAAACTCTGGGTCACTGCGCCATGCGCTAAAGAGCCCATCTTCAAATCCACTACGAGTAACTCGCTTGAGATAGACAGCTGGAATAATCTGATCTGTATCAACATTGCTGCGACGAAGAGGAACTCCGGTACCTGTGTGGCTAACAAATTTTTCCATTTTAAGTTATCCCCTTCTTACAAATCTGCCGGTGATGAAAGTGTGCCGCGAATAGCTGTTGCAGCTGCAACAAGTGGGCTGACAAGGTGTGTGCGTCCACCCTTTCCTTGACGCCCTTCGAAGTTTCTATTTGATGTCGATGCAGAACGCTCGCCAACAGCGAGTTGATCCGGGTTCATACCTAGGCACATTGAGCATCCTGCGTTGCGCCATTCAGCACCCGCATCGAGAAAGACTTTATCTAGACCTTCCTTCATCGCTTGCTGACGAACGCGCTCGGAGCCAGGAACAACAAGCATGCGAAGCTTAGGTGCAATCTTCTTGCCTTGCAGCACCTGTGCTGCTGCACGTAGATCTTCAATGCGACCATTGGTGCAAGAGCCCAAGAAAACAGTGTCGATAGCTATCTTCTTTAGTGGTGTTCCTGCCTCAAGGCCCATATAAGTAAGTGCGCGTTCTGCAGCGCCTCGCTCCTCTGAATCTGCAATATCTGCAGGGTTTGGAACTGATGCATTGAGCGGAAGTCCTTGGCCAGGGTTGGTTCCCCATGTAACAAATGGCTCTAGCTCATCTGCATTGAGGTTAATCTCAACGTCAAACTTTGCATCTGCATCTGTATAGAGAGTCTCCCAATAGCTCTGCGCTGCTGCGAAATCTTCTGGGGCGTGTGGCTTGCCCTTAATGTAATCGAATGTTGTTTGGTCAGGTGCGATAAGTCCTGCACGAGCTCCTGCCTCGATAGACATATTACAAATCGTCATGCGACCTTCCATAGAAAGGGCGCGAATCGCAGAGCCACGGTACTCGATGATGTAACCCTGTCCCCCGCCGGTACCAATCTGGGCGATGATTGCAAGGATAATATCTTTAGCAGTTACGCCGGTCTTGAGGGTTCCCTCAACATTAATCGCCATAGTCTTTGGGCGGCGTGATGGAAGAGTCTGGGTTGCAAGTACATGTTCTACTTCTGAAGTACCAATACCGAATGCAATTGCACCAAATGCACCGTGTGTTGATGTATGTGAATCTCCGCAGACAATTGTCATGCCAGGTTGAGTAATTCCAAGTTGTGGTCCAACAACGTGAACAACTCCCTGATCTGCATCGCCCAATGAGTGGATGCGAATTCCGAACTCTTTAGCGTTATTGCGAAGAGTATCGATCTGAAGCTTTGACACAGGATCTGCAATCGGCTTTAAGATATCTAAAGTAGGGGTGTTGTGGTCTTCCGTTGCGATAGTCAGATCTGGGCGGCGAACTTTGCGCCCTGCAAGACGTAGACCATCGAATGCTTGCGCACTTGTCACTTCATGAATGAGTTGTAGATCGATGTAGAGAAGGTCAGGTTCTCCTTCTGCTGAACGAACGATATGGTCTTCCCAAATCTTCTCCGCTAATGTCTTGCCCATCAGTCGCGTGCTCCTTCATCCGTAATTCACTTAATTCGGCTTCTCAATTGCATCTCACTAGGTGGGATGCTAATATCAATCCGTGGATAAGAAGAATAGCGGAGTCGGCGTATTAGATAAAGCCGTAAATATCTTGGCTACCCTCGAATCCGGCCCTCATTCGCTCGCTGAACTCGTTGCCGCTACCGGTATCGCCCGTC
The DNA here is from genome assembly GCA_041303615.1 of Actinomycetes bacterium. Classification (GTDB taxonomy): domain Bacteria; phylum Actinomycetota; class Actinomycetes; order Nanopelagicales; family Nanopelagicaceae; genus Planktophila. The sequence goes on along the minus strand of JBFYOX010000014.1, from coordinate 20,783 downwards.
CTACCGCGCATCGTTTAGCTGTAGCCCTTGAGCACCATCGACTTGTCTCTCGCGATCTCAACGGTCGCTTCATTATCGGGCCCCGCTCCTCTGAACTTGGCGCAGCTGCAGGCGAAGATCGCCTGATTGCAGCTGCTGCACCAGCGCTGGCTGCTCTTCGTGATGCAACCGGTGAATCTGCCCAGTTATATCGCCGTCAAGGAGATATCCGAATCTGTGTTGCCGTCGCTGAACGTTTATCTGGACTTCGCGACTCTGTGCCAATTGGCGCAGCTCTTACGATGCAGGCTGGTTCTGCTGCACAAATTTTGATGGCTTGGGAAGATTCAGAGAAGATTCATCGCGGAGTTAAGAATGCGCGTTATACCGCTGCACATCTAGCAGCAGATCGACGCAGAGGGTGGGCGCAATCAGTAGGAGAACGTGAAGCAGGCGTTGCATCTGTATCTGCACCTGTTCGCGGACCTAATGGAAAAGTTATCGCTGCTGTCTCGATTAGCGGACCTATCGAACGCTTGGGACGTCAACCAGGTCGATTGCATGCCGCTGCTGTTGTTGCAACAGCTGAACGTTTAACAGAACATCTGAAACAGGGAAAGTAACTTATCTTTCAGATAGATCTAGCTCGCGAAGTACGCGAGAGATAATCGAAAAGCCAAAACCTTTACGCTGCAAGAGCGATTGAATTCGGCGCACCTGAACATCCGGTGCTAAGCGAGACATAGTGTTGAACTTCTTAAACCCTAAATCAAAAGCTGAGCGATACTCGGATTCATCATCAATCTCATCGAGGGCTTCATCAATCTGCTCTTGATTAACGCCCTTTTGGCGAAGTTCGCCAGCGATGATTCGCTTTGAGATTTTCTTATGGTCATGGCGCGACTTAGCCCAGGCAAGTGCGAACTCTCTATCGTTGACGAGTCCGCTCTCTTGTAAGCGGAAGAGAACTGCCTGAGCAATATCATCTTCTACGCCTCGGGTTTTAAGGTGAGCGAGAAGCTCGCCCTTACTCTTTGCTCGCGTTACAAGTGCGTTGAGCGCAATTGTGTGAGCAACTTCGTAAGGGTCAGAGCCCTCGCCTCGTGAAACCTTTGCAAATTGCAGAGAAATTAGAAATCAACCTCTGCTGCTGCTTCATCGATCTCAGCGATAAGCGCTGCATCGACCTCTACAGGTACAAAGCTTGCGCGAATCTTTGATTCGATCTCATTGGCAAGATCTGGGTTGTCGATAAGGAATGCTCGTGAATTCTCCTTACCTTGGCCAAGCTGATCTGCTTCGTATGTATACCAAGCTCCAGATTTCTTCACGATACCGAGCTCAACGCCCATATCGAGAAGTGAGCCTTCGCGAGAGATTCCGACGCCGTAGATAATGTCGAACTCTGCCTGCTTAAATGGTGGAGCCATCTTATTTTTGACGACCTTGACGCGGGTACGGTTACCGACAGATTCGGTGCCATCCTTAAGAGTTTCGATGCGGCGGATATCAAGGCGAACTGAGGCGTAAAACTTAAGCGCCTTTCCACCTGTTGTTGTCTCGGGAGATCCGAAGAAGACGCCAATCTTTTCGCGAAGCTGGTTGATAAAGATTGCTGTTGTCTTTGATTGGTGAAGTGCACCTGTGATCTTTCGCAGCGCCTGTGACATAAGGCGTGCCTGGAGACCCATATGTGAATCCCCCATCTCGCCTTCGATTTCAGCGCGCGGAACAAGTGCTGCAACTGAGTCGACGACTACGAGATCGAGTGCGCCAGAGCGGATCAACATATCCATGATCTCGAGCGCTTGTTCACCTGTATCTGGTTGTGAAACAAGAAGCGCATCGATATCGACGCCGAGCTTCTTTGCATATTCTGCATCGAAGGCATGCTCTGCATCGATAAATGCGCAGATTCCGCCAGCCTTCTGTGCGTTGGCAATTGCATGCAAGGTAAGAGTTGTCTTACCTGAGGATTCTGGTCCATAAATTTCAATGATGCGGCCACGTGGTAGGCCACCGATTCCGAGTGCAACATCGAGTGCGACAGAGCCAGTTGGGATAACTTCGATAACTTGTGCTTGTCGATCTGACATCTTCATTACTGAGCCCTTACCAAACTGACGTTCGATTTGAGCAAGTGCGGTATCTAACGCCTTTTGACGGTCAGATACATTTTTATCTTCAGGCTTTGATTTTTCAGCAGCCACTGTCTTCTCCTTTTATCTCGAACGTTGGCGAGCGCCACCGTTGGTATTCGGCCCAGAAGGTACGGATTTCTCGGCTACGGCCCTTGGCGTTATAGAGACGCTGTGGGCGGATGCTGAGCACCGCTCTGGATGTGCAGGGATTAATATATCCGAACATCTGTTCGAAAGGTAGCAGGCGCCACTGACAAGTAGGGTGTGTCGCGTGTTGATCCTGCTGCCGCCCTCCGAGAAGAAGCTCGAAACGAGCAAGGCGACCCCTGCCCACTCGGTCTATACGGGTGTTCTCTACCAGGCCCTCGATTGGGCGACCCTTTCGGCTTCAGCGAAGAAGCGCGGCGAAGCGGCCATTGCGATTATCTCTGCCAAATATGGCGTCGTACGCCCTAGTGATCGCATTGAGAGCTATAAAGAGAAGATTGATAACAAGAAGATGAAACCGGTGGTTGCGGCAAAGTTAGATCCGATAAGGACTCCCCTGATTGTGGATTGCAGATCATCTACCTATAAAACGGTCTGGCACGCACCTATAGATATCACTGTCGAGATTCGGGTATCGACCGTCGTTGATGGAGTCCGGACCGTGGTCACCCATATGTCTAAGAAGACTCGTGGAGAGATAACCAGATGGCTGTTGCAATCGCGATCAATGCCTAAGACACCAGAGGATCTCTATGCGATTGTCTCTGAAAAATATCCTTGTGCACTTACTCCATCTGACGGGGTTGAGCCATGGGTGCTCGAAGTAATCGCCGTTTAAATTAACGCGCCGAGAAGGCTGTCTTCTTAATAAAGTCGACGGTGAGCTTTGGATAGTTCCACATGATTACATGAGCGCAGTTATCGACAACAATCCACCGCGAATGCTCTGGAGCAACTTCGCGAACCTGCGCTTTAGGATGTGGCAGGGTCAGGTCATAATCTCCGAAGACGATAGAAACTGGAATCTTCTCGGAGATGGGTGAATCAAATTTCCTAAATCTCAGGGCCTTCCATGTTGGGTGATAACCAATAGATTGCGCCATCGCAAGTACGGAATCTTTACATGATTCAAATGAGAGCTCACGCCACAGGTGGGTAATCTTCTTATAGCCAAGTGCTTTCAAAGGTGGCAAGTGATAAGCCAGGCGAAGAAAATACTGTGAAATCTTTGCAAGGATGCGCGCAAGCAAACTAGGAGGCAACTTCTGTGTTGGCCCCTCGTGCCATAAACCTGCTGGAGCAAGGGCGGTCACGCTCTTGACTCGATCTGGAAATTGGGCCGCCATTTCCAGGGCAATCCATCCGCCTAAAGAATTTCCGGCAACATGGAAATCTTCGACACCATGTTCGTTGACGATTGTTGAAACTATCGATCGCGCAAGTGATTGTGGATCAAGGGCTTCATCACCAAGGGGCGCAGATCCATGTCCTGGAAGATCGATCGGATAAATGGTAAAGCTATCTTCAAGGCCAGGGTGGAGCGTCTTCCAAATACTTCCGGCAGATCCAAGTCCGTGTACTAAGACAAGGGCGGGTAATTCAGGCGACTTACTAAAGACCTCAGATGTAACTGGCATAAATTACTTGTACTTCTCTGTCTCGGTCGGACACTGTTTGCAAACAGCTTTCCAAATCTCATCTGCCTCGCGACCTGCCGCAAGTGCCTGATTGACGGTCAGCGAACCGAGTTCACTGATTGCAATATCTGCCGAGAAAGAAGGTGCCCACGATTCTCCGAATGAGAGCGTCAAGCGTTCACGTAGATCAGAGATGCGCATATTCAATATCCGAGCAATTTAGAAGAGGGTGCGGTCAACGAGGAGCTCTGCCTGCTCGCGCGCTTGTTTCTGAGTAATCGGCTGCATTACCTGCCCGAGCAACCATCTCATAGCAAGACCGGTACCGGCCTCAGACTTTGTGGCCTTGTAAATGCATTGAGCAAGAATGAGAAAGAGAGGGCTTTCTGAATGGGACAAGATGGCAACGAGCATCTCTTGATCGAATCTGCGCATCGCAGCAAGCGCGTCATCTGTAGAGATCTCTTGTGAAAGTTTCTCAAGTGCATCGGCGGGAGTTCCTGCGCGATCTGCGAGTTCAACTAAACGCTCAACCTCTGCACTGATGAGAGCGACAAGAACAGCGTTCTTATCGCGGTAGTGGTTGTAGAGCGTTGCTCTGGAAACTTCAGAGACGTCAGCAATTTCAATCATTGAAATATTAGATGCGCCTTGTTGAGCAATTAATTTCTTTGTGCCCTCAAGAATTGCGCTCTCAGTGCGACGATGAATACCGCCTTGAAGAAGGTACTTAGGCTGCGTCGACAACGGTGAGCTTTGCACTTTCACGAGATTCGAGTTCGTGTGTTACGCCCGACATAACTGAAGAGAGAGTTAATCCAAGAGCATCGCAGATCGCATTGAGAAGTTCTGATGATGCTTCTTTCTGGCCGCGTTCAACCTCTGATAAATATCCAAGAGAGACGCGAGCTTCGCGAGCAACATCGCGCAGAGTGCGTGATTGAGATGTACGAGCGCCACGAAGGGTCTGGCCGACAGCTTCACGTAGTAGAACCATCATCGTCTCCTTCTGTGCTCTCTAGTTTCAACTCTCTTAAGCGCTAAGGATACGGGCAAATGTACCAATCGCGCTGGATATAGCCCCTTCGCGCACGCCATCGCGCCCACTATCTAGCGTCAGATGCAGGGTTTGGTTCACTGGACCGCTGATTGCAATCCATACAGTGCCTTCGCGGATACCTTGGTAATCCCCTGGCCCTGCAATACCTGTTGTAGCAATCCCCCAGGTAGTTCCAAATTTCTCTCGAACTCCGAGCGCCATTTCACGAGCAACTTCTTCGCTGACCACAGTGTGTTGATCAATCGTAGATTGCAAGACAGCAAGTTCGCGCACTTTTACGTCTGATGTATATGCAATCACTCCACCTTGAAATACTTCAGAACATCCTGGAGCGTGTGTAAGCGCGAAACCAACTCCACCACCAGTAAGTGATTCTGCTACTGCAACGCTCTCTCCGCGAGACTTTAAATTTTCAACAATCTGTCGCGCTTGTGACTTGGTCGGCATAGCCATGAATCTACTCCTGCAAGCGACCTTTCTGCCAGGTGCGGATGTAGTCATATGCGGTAGTCACGGTCAAAATGATTGCAACAGAGATAAAGGCGACCCTGAACCATTCAAGCCAGCTTGGAAATGGGAGCATAAAGAAGCCGACGCCAAAATTCTGCATCACGGTTTTGAGCTTTCCACCCTTACTTGCGGGGATTACCCCATCCTTAATCACCGCGAGGCGGAAGATTGTGATTCCAATTTCGCGAGCAAGAATTAAGATCGTAATCCACCACGGGAATCTTCCTTGAATCGACAGCGAGATCATCGCTGATCCGATGAGCGCCTTGTCGGCTACTGGATCGAGAAAAGTTCCGAGCGCTGTAATGCGATTGGAATTTCGCGCCCAACGTCCATCGAGAATATCTGTAAGCCCAAGAATAAAAAATATTGTCCACGCCATAACTTGGTATCTGGAGTTATCCCCGCCATCGAGAAAAAGAACGTAAACTCCAAATGGAATGAGGGCGATTCGAGTAACAGTTAAAGTATTTGGAGTAATGAAGCGGGGCGCTCTCATAGTGCTGCTGCCACCAAATCTGCACCCATAGAATCAACAATCACGGCGTCAACATATTCGCCGACTTTGAATGATGTTCCGATAAAGGATGTACTGCCATCTACTTCTGGTCCTTGATGAGCAGCTCTTCCCTCTTGTAGCTCTTCATCTTCAATCAAAACTCGAACATGTTCGCCGATTCGTGCTTGAGCCCTCGATGAGACCATCTCGTCTGCGAGCGATGAGAGCGCTTCTACGCGTTCGCGAATTACTTCTTCGTCAACCTTCTCAGAGAGATCGAGCGCCTCGGTATTGTCCTCATCCGAATACCCGAAGATTCCTACTGCATCTAACTTTGCCGCAGAGATAAAGTTTGCCAAATCATCGTAATCCTCTTGCGTCTCTCCAGGAAATCCAACGATGAAGTTGGAACGGATGCCTGCCTCTGGTGAGAGCGCTCTAATCTGGTTGATGAGATGTAAGAATTTCTCTGAATCGCCAAAGCGTCGCATACGGCGGAGCACAGTTGGGCTGGTGTGCTGGAATGAAAGATCAAAGTACGGTGCAACTTTCTCTGTCTCAATCATCGCCTGTAAAAGAGTCGGGCGCATCTCAGCTGGTTGTAGGTATGAAAGGCGAACTCTTTCCACGCCTGGAATCTCGGCAAACTCATGGAGAATCTTCTCCATCAACTTAAGGTCACCTAAATCTTTTCCGTAGCTCGTCGTATTTTCGCTGACGAGGAAGAGTTCGCTGACACCATTTTCAGATAGCCACTTTGCTTCTTGCAAAATTTCGGTTGGTCGACGAGAAATAAATGACCCACGGAAATATGGGATTGCGCAGAATGAGCAGCGTCGATCGCAGCCCGATGCAATCTTGAGCGGTGCCCAAGGAGCGTTACCTAAGCGCTTACGGAAGAGCGATCCTCCCGCCCCTAGAGATGATGCATAACTCTCGTCGCGCGCTGCTGGTCGCTCTGAAGGAGCTATGGGCAGTAGCGCTCTGCGATCTCTGGGTACATGTGGTGTGTGAGCGTTGCCGCTGATAATTGATTGAAGTCGCTCAGAAATATCTTGGTAATCATCAAAGCCTAAAATCGCATCTGCTTCTGGAAGCGCTTCGGCGAGCTCTTTTCCGTAGCGCTCTGCCATACAACCTACAGCTACAACCGCTTGAGTCTTGCCGTGGCCTTTAAGTGAATTTGCTTCAAGTAGCGCATCAACAGAATCTTTCTTTGCCGATTCAATAAAGCCACATGTATTTACAACAGCGACTTCTGCAGATTCGACATCATCAACGAGAGTCCAACCATCGGCTGCTAATCTGCCAGCAAGTTCTTCAGAGTCAACTTCATTTCGGGCGCACCCCATTGTGACTATAGCTACCGTGCGCGACATGCAGGTGATGCTACAGCCTTAAGTAAAGATAAAGGGGTACTTATCTAAAAGTTCGACGAACTTCTTGATTCTTTCCGCCAAGTGGGGCCAATACTTTGCCATTGTGGGTTACATCTACACCTGCAGGGTTACTCAAGTAAAGGCTAATTGAATTCTTGCCTTTATAGCTCTTTACATCGCCCTGGAAGATTGAACCCTTCTCAACGCTCTTGCCATCAACAACAACATTGACAAAAGAATTTCCTCGAGCTGCAGAAAGAGTCAGAGTTACAGCTCCAGCGCTCTCTGTAGATGGCTCAGTTGCTTCAGGAGATGGTGATGCAACTGCGCTCTCTGTTGGTTCAGGAGTTGGTTCTTCTGTCGGTGCGGGTGTGACGCTCTCTTTAACAACCGGAACCTTTACTCCAGCTTCTTGATTACTCATGACGATCTGCACCGATGCGATGATGAGTAAGACAATTATTGAGATGAAAGCTGGAACTTTCCATGAAAGATTTTTTTCTTCACGTGGAATTGCAGCAACATTATTCTCGGCTAGCAAATCATGAATCGCTCGCTGATCCATCGAATGCTCAGCGTTGTACATTTCCACAAAGTGATTTGGTTCGAGACCAAGTCGAAGTGCAATATTTTTTAGGTGTCCTCGGGCATATGTATCTCCGCCGCAATGAACAAATTTATTTGCTTCCATCTCGGTAATGAGGCCCATGCGAATACTCGTCAGAGAGGCGAGCTGTTCAATAGAAAGCCCAGCGCTCTCGCGACGTTCGCGCAGCTCGCTACCAGTTGTCATTTTCACCCTAAATCTAAAGTCCTAAAGTTTGGGCTAATTCTAAATCCGGCGACCTGCTATTGGGAACCGTTTTGTCCTCTCAATGGGTATCTCACCCCTAAATCCAACACTCTAAAACTTGAGTTTAGTAGTCGCGAAGCGTGGCAAGGACTGAATCGATTTCATCAGGCTTCACCATCACGGTGCGCGCCTTCGACCCTTCAGATGGTCCAACAATTCCTCGGGATTCCATTAGGTCCATCAATCGTCCAGCTTTGGCAAAACCAACTCGCAGCTTTCGTTGCAGCATCGATGTAGAACCGAACTGTGTGCTGACAACGAGCTCAACTGCTTGAATCAAAATTTCTAAATCATCGCCAATCTCTTTATCAATATTCTTATTCGCTTGCGCTACCTGAGTGACATCATCACGATAGCGAGGTGAAAGTTGTTTCTTCACATGGTTTGTCACTGCTTCAATTTCGCGTTCAGATACATAGGCACCTTGAATGCGAATTGCTCTGCTTGCGCCCATCGGGATAAAGAGTCCATCACCTTGGCCGATAAGTTTCTCTGCACCTGGGCTATCGAGAATTACTCGACTATCAGCCAATGATGAAGTTGCAAAGGAGAGCCGCGACGGAACGTTTGCCTTGATCAACCCGGTAACAACATCAACGCTCGGACGTTGTGTCGCCAAAACAAGGTGGATACCTGCAGAGCGAGCTAACTGTGTAATACGAACAACTGACTCTTCAACTTCACGTGCAGCAACCATCATGAGATCTGCAAGTTCGTCAATGATCACTAGCAAATACGGATACGGCTCTACTACGCGATCAGATCCTGGCGGAGCAACAACTTTTCCTGCTCGCACTGCTTTGTTGAAATCATCGATATGTCTAAATCCGAATGTTGCCAGGTCTTCATATCGAAGATCCATTTCGCGTACGACCCAGGTCAGCGCATCAGATGCCTTCTTTGGATTGGTAATAATTGGAGTAATGAGATGAGGAATTCCTTCGTAGGCCGTTAACTCAACGCGCTTTGGGTCGATAAGGATGAGGCGTACTTCATCTGGTGTAGCTCTCATGAGAATTGATGTGATCATCGCATTGATCATCGATGATTTACCGGCACCTGTTGCACCTGCAACTAGTAAGTGTGGCATTTTTGCTAGGTTGGCGCAGACAAAGTTACCTTCTACATCTTTACCTAACGCAACCAACATCGGGTGGTGGTCTTGTCCTGCAACGCTTGAACGCATTACATCACCGAGGGCGACAATTTCGCGATCTGCGTTAGGGATTTCAATTCCGACTGCAGATTTGCCCGGAATAGGCGAGAGAATTCGCACCTCGCTGCTTGCCACTGCATAAGAAATATTCTTTGAAAGCGCAGTGATTCGCTCAACCTTTACCGCATTACCAAGTTCAACCTCATAACGAGTAACAGTTGGGCCGCGCATAAATCCTGTAACTACCGCATCAATCTCAAATTGTTTAAAAACTTCGGTAAGCGATGCAACTACTGTCTCGTTTGCCTTGCTCTTAGCTTTAGCTGCAGGTCCGACTTTGAGGAGATCTTGAGAAGGTAGTTCGTACTTAGAATCGCTGCTGAGTAATAGCTGTTCGGGGCGCTTCTCACTCTTTGGAGCTGGTTGCAATTGAGTATCGAGTGGCGCCTTAGGAATTTCAACTGTGAACTCTTCATCGAATTCATCTTCAGTAATTTCATCATCTGGCTCATCATCTGAATCAGCATTCCAGGCCACTACTGGAGATTCAAATGGCGGTGTATCTGAAATTTCAAAGTCATCTTCATTGCGAGCTGGCTTCTTCGACCAGAGCCATACAGCAATCACTCGGAGCTTGGATCCAACCTTGGAAATTGGAGTCGCTGTAACAATAAGGATTCCAAAGAAGAAGATTGTGATGAGAAGAGGATATGCAAGCAGCGATGTCATCAGAGCAACGAGTGGCTTTGCTACCCAATACCCAAGTAGCCCTCCACCTTCACGAATCGCGGTTGCACCCATGGGGTTGATTGAACCGAGAGATCCATTGAGGAGATGGGCCAAACCGGTGGCGCTAATAATGAGCGTGATTGTTCCAACTGTAATTCGACCAGTGACGTGACTGTCATCAGGCTTTCTGAAGAGTCGCACTGCAAAGTAGATCAGCACCAGCGGTGCGAGAACTCCTATGCGACCAAATGCGCCATAGAAGAGTGAATATAGATTTCGCCCCACAAAGTTATCTGCGTGAAACCATGTTCCGGCAATTGCCGCCAGAGAGAAGATTGCAACAAGAAGAGCTGCACCATCGCGATGATGTTCTGGATCTAAATCACGTGCACCGCGAGCTACGAATCGAACAGATGATCCAAGGGATCTTGCTAAGAAGCTCCAGCTCCATGCGAGGGCAGATCCGACTATCGCGAATATTGAGCGCGAGGATGTGCGTTTCTTCTTCTTAGCCACACCTTCAATCTTATGTGGAGAGTTTTTTATGCCTACTTAGGCGCGCCGTTTAAACCTCAACGACTACAGGAACAATCATCGGGCGTCGTCGGTGCTTCTGACCGACCCATCCCCCAATTGTTCGGCGAACTACCTGAGAAAGTTGATGCGTTCCATTGACACCTTCGGCAACAGCAGCAGTAAGTGCTTTCTCGATCTGCCCCTTGACCTCATCGAAGAGCGCCTCATCTTCATTAAATCCGCGTGCATGAATATCTGGGCCAGCAATAATCTTTCCCGTTTGAGATTCAATGACAACAATGACAGAGATGAATCCTTCTTCGCCCAAGATTCTGCGATCTTTCAACGATGACTCTGTTATGTCGCCGATACTTCCGCCATCGACATAGACAAATCCACAGGGAACAGAACCAACTACCTCTGCCTCGTGATTAATGAGGTCAACGACAATTCCATTTTCGATAATGAAGGCATTTTCGCGCGGAACGCCAGATTCGATTGCAATTTCAGCATTCGCTTTGAGATGGCGCCACTCGCCGTGCACCGGGATTACATACTTAGGCTTCACGATGTTATAGCAATAGAGAAGTTCGCCAGCCGCGGCATGACCAGAGACGTGAACCATTGCATTGGCTTTATGTACAACCTTTGCACCGTATCGGGTGAGCTCATTAATGACTCTATATACAGAATTCTCATTTCCAGGAATGAGAGAAGAAGCGAGAATAACTGTATCTCCTTCACCGACGCGAATCTGGTGATCCCCGTTGGCCATCCGCGAAAGCGCAGCCATTGGTTCGCCCTGTGATCCTGTACAAATCAACACAACACGATCATCGTAATTATCGAGCTCGCGAGCATCAAAGAGAATTCCTGTTGGCACATTCAGATAACCCATATCTTGGGCAATCTTCATATTGCGAATCATGGAGCGGCCAATAAATGCCACTCTTCTGTTATGCATTGCAGCGGTATCAATAACCTGCTGAACGCGGTGCACATGAGAACTAAATGAAGCCACAATTACTCGACGCTTCGTTGATGCGATTACCCGATTAAGAGCGGGCATGATCTCTCGCTCAGAGGGAGTAAATCCTGGGATATCCGCATTTGTTGAATCCGTAACGAATAGATCTACGCCTTCTTCACCCAGGCGTGCGAAGGTTCTTAAATCAGTGATACGTCCGTCAAGTGGCAATTGATCCATCTTAAAGTCACCGGTATGCAGAACTGTTCCGGCCTTTGTATGGATAGCTACTGCAAGTGCATCTGGGATCGAGTGATTTACTGCGACAAATTCAAGTTCGAAAGGGCCGACATCTTCACGCATTTCTTCACGAACTTCGCGGGTAAGTGGAGAGATTCTGTGCTCTTTACATTTTGCAGAGATCAAAGCAATCGTTAATGGTGATCCGTAAATTGGAATATCGCCACGTTCGCGAAGTAGGTATGGAACTGCGCCAATATGGTCTTCATGTCCATGGGTAAGAAAAAGTCCAACCACATCATCAAGGCGATCTCGGATATAACTGAAGTCAGGAAGGATGAGATCGATTCCAGGTTGGTTATCTTCAGGGAATAGAACTCCGCAATCGACAATAAGTAGCTTGTCATTGATCTCATAGACAGTCATATTGCGACCAATTTCAGAGATTCCACCTAGTGCAACGATGCGCAGAGCATCAGTAGGTAATTTGCTGGGGGCGCCTAGTTCTGGGTGTGGATGTTGTGTCATTCGTTAAATCTTTAGCGCTACTTCTTCAAGGTGACGCCACCTGCAGCAAGATCAATGCGCAATTGCGCAATCTGTGCTTCGGTTGCATCAACAAGTGGCAGACGAGTTGTTCCTCCTGGTAGACCCATGAGTGACATAGCTGCCTTGGTCAAAATTGCACCTTGCGTGCGGAATGTGCCGGTAAATACTGGAAGAAGTTCTTGGTGAATTTCTAGAGCACGAGACGCATTGCCATTAAACCAAGCATCGAGCATCGCTTTGAGTTGATTCCCAACTGTGTGACCACAGACAGATACAAAACCAACTGCCCCGACAGATAGGAATGGAAGATTAAGAATGTCATCCCCTGAATAAACAGGAACACCGCATCGCTTTATTACCCATGAAGTGGCGGCAATATTTCCCTTTGCATCTTTAAGCGCAACGATATTTTCAACTGTTTCAAAGAGCTTTACGATTGTGTCAGATTCAATTTCCACACCGGTGCGACCAGGAATGTCGTACATCATGATGGGAAGATCGGTTGCGGCAGCTACTGCACGAAAGTGCGCCTCGATTCCAGCTTGAGGTGGCTTGTTGTAATAAGGAGTCACTACGAGAAGTCCATCAGCACCAGCATCTTGTGAGCGCTTAGCTTGTTCTACTGTGTACGAGGTCTCATTGTCGCCAGCGCCAGAGAGAACTGTAATTTTCTCTCCGACAACGCTCTTAACAACTTTGATGACTTCGAGCTTCTCGGATGATTTAGTTGTTGGCGCCTCACCTGTTGTTCCGTTGACCGCAATGCCGTCGTGGCCGGTATCAACGAGATGTTGAGCAAGCTTTGCAACGCCATCCCAATCAATCGCCCCATCTTTATCAAAAGGGGTAACCATCGCCGTAATTAAACGGCCGAAAGGGGGCTTGATACTCATCTGCGAATCTTATCGCTTAAGGCGCGATACGACCAGATTTTTCAAAGGCTCCGTATGTAAGAGGCATTAATTTCGCGAATTCCGCTTCCATTTTTTCTGCAACCATCTCAATTTCTCGTTGAGGGTAGCTTGGAAAATGTGATCCTTCTCGAGCTGTACGAAGAGATAAGAAGTTCATGAGTGCGCGGGCATTCATAGTTACATACATTGATGAATAAGTAGCGACAGGCAGTACTACACGTGCAACTTCGCGAGCAACGCCCGCTTCAAGCATCTTCTGATATGAATCGTATGCAACGAGATATGCATCTTTCATCGCCTTGACTGAAATTTCAAATTGCTCTGGGGTGCCGTCTTCAAATGTATATGCCCCAGTCTTTCCAACCTGAACTAATTTACGTTCCTTTGATGGAATATAGAAAACTGGCTTGAGTTCGCGATAACGACCTGACTCTTCGTTATATGAAGCGATGCGATGGCGCATAAATTCACGGAATACAAAGATGGGCGCTGAAACAAAAAATGTCATCGATGTGTGCTCGAATGGAGAACCGTGGCGTTCGCGTGCAAGGTAATTAATCAAACCTGCAGAACGTGCTGGATCTTCGCCAATCTCATCCATCGACTGCTCGCCGGCAGTTGATACCCGGGCGGCCCAAATGACATCGGCATCGCTTGCGCTTGCTTTGATAAGTTCTACAGATACATCGTCTCTAAAGATCACGGTTTCAGACATGAGCGCACCTTATCTTTTAATCCCCCTGCCCTTGATGGATATCTAGGGCAGAATAAGCGCGTGTCCAGAGTGAACCGTGCCACCGCAACGCAGAGTCTGAGCGTCTCCTTTACGGTTGGCCTCTACGGAACTGCATTTGGCGCCGCAAGTATTGCTGCTGGGTTCTCGCTTTTGCAGACCTGTCTTCTCTCACTGTTGACCTTTTCTGGTGCATCACAATTTGCTGTCGTCGGCGTTATGGGAGCAGGCGGAAGTGCAATTTCTGGAATTGCTACTGCCTCACTTCTTGGAATTAGAAATGGTCTCTATGGATTACGTATGGCGCCCATTCTTAAGGTGCGCGGATTTAAGAGAGTTGTTGCAGCGCAAGTTACGATCGATGAATCAACCGGTGTAGCAGTGGGGCAAGAGAACCTAGGCGTTGACGCAATGAAGGCTGGCTTTTGGCTTACCGGTTTTGGTGTTTATATCTTCTGGAATTTCTTCACACTGCTTGGTGCGCTCGGTGCGCAAGCGATGGGCGATCCATCTTCTTGGGGACTCGATGCCGCAGTCCCTGCAGCATTCCTAGGTCTTGTGTGGCCACGTCTTATTGGAAAGCGCGAAAGAACTCTCGCTGTTTCTTCAATTCTTCTTGCAGTGCTCTTATCTCCATTTATCTCAGCAGGTTTACCCATCATCGCAACGGCGCTTCTTGCTGCCTTCTTTGGTTGGAAGGTGCGATAAATGAACTCTCTATGGATTGGTGTCCTAGGAACAAGCGCATTTGCCTTCGCCCTTAAATTTCTAGGACATAGCGTCCCTGAAAAGTACTTAACAAACCCTCGGATGTTGCGAATAAATACGTTGATCCCAATTGCACTCTTGAGCGCGCTCGTTGGGGTGCAGACAATTACTCAAGATGGAAAGTGGGCCATTGATCAACGCTTGGCAGGAGTAAGCGTTGCAGTCATCGCACTACTGCTTAAAGCGCCTTACTTTGTTGTCGTTATCTCTGCTGCAATAACTTCAGCAGTTCTATATAGACTCTAAAAAATAAGTTAGATAATTCCCAGAGCTGAAAGTTTCGCCTTCAAGTCGTTATCTGAAGGCTCGGTGAGGTGAGTTCCATCAGAGAAGACAATGACAGGAATAGATTGCGCTCCCCCATTGATCTCAACAACCTTTGCAGCTGCAGACTTATCTGCTTCTACATCGATGTGATTAACCTGAACGTCTAACTCTTCAAAGAGACGCTTTGATCGACGGCAATCTCCGCACCAATCGGCGCCATACATTGTGATATCTGCTTGTGCCATGGTGGCTCCTTACATGAAGTTCTCAAGGCCGAATGTCAGCCCTGGATGATTAACAACCTGACGAACACCAAGTAATACACCTGGCATAAAACCAACTCGGTCAATCGAGTCATGTCTAATTGTGAGAGTCTCTCCGATGCCACCAAGGAGAACCTCTTGGTGAGCAACTAATCCACGTAAGCGAACGGAGTGAACAGGAATCTGACCCACTGTTGCGCCGCGTGCACCATCGAGTGAAGTCGTTGTCGCATCTGGGCCAACAGATAAACCTGCCTCTTTACGCGCTGCAGACATAAGCTCTGCTGTGCGAGCTGCTGTACCTGAAGGTGCATCTACTTTATTTGGGTGGTGAAGTTCGATGATCTCTGCTGATTCAAAGTATTTGGCAGCCTTTGTAGCAAACTCCATCATCAATACAGCGCCGATTGCGAAGTTAGGTGCGATCAGAACACCTGATTTAGATGTGGAGAGCAAGCTTTTGATCCTGGCGATACGCGCATCATCAAAACCTGTTGTTCCAATTACTGCGTGAATATTCTTTGAAATTACAAACTCTAGGTTGGCCATCACTGAATCTGGAGTCGTGAAATCAACAACTACCTGGGCACCTTTGGATACTAAGGTGTCGAGTGAATCTCCGAGATCAAGTTCTGCGACAAGTTCAAGGTCCTTAGCTTCATTTACTGCCTTCACTACCTCAGAGCCCATACGTCCTCGTGAACCAAGTACGGCGACTTTAATCATCTTCCCAACACCTTCTCAAACTTTGATTCATTTTTAAATGGACCGACAAGTGCAAGGGTAGGCGTTTTAACCAAGAACTCGCTAGCAATTTCGCGAATGTCTTGGGCGCTTACTCGAGAAATAGCCTTGAGAATGTCATCAAAGTCCATTACTTGGCCATAAACAATTTCATTCTTACCGATTCGGCTCATACGTGAACCTGTGTCCTCTTGGCTGAGGACCAACGATCCGCGAACTGCGCCTTTTGCGCGTTCAATCTCTTCATGGGTCATGCCATTATCTGCAACATCGGCAACAACGCTTCGAATGATTTCAACGACCTCAATCGCCTTTGTTGGATTACATCCTGCATAGAACCCAAGAACTCCAGAGCCTGCAAATTGTTGTGCGTAGGCGTAAACAGAGTATGCAAGTCCGCGCTTCTCGCGGATCTCTTGGAATAAGCGAGATGACATTCCGCCACCAAGTGCTGCAGAGAGAACACCCATCGCAAATCTACGATGATCAGCGCGAGCAACGCCCTCCATGCCGTAGAACATGTGAGCTTGTTCGCTCTTCTTATACAGAAGTCCCACAGATTGCTGCTTTGAATTCTTGATGACTGTATTTGGGCGAATGACAGGGGCTGCCATGACATCGAGGAAGTTATCTCGTGAAAGAGCTTCTTCAACCATTGCAACGACGCGCTTATGCTTGATATTTCCTGCAACCGCTACAACTAAATCTTGAGGCAGGTACTTCTTCTTGTAATAGTTAAAGACTGTGTTTCGGGACATCCCCTGAATTGATTCAACCGTTCCGAGGATAGGTCGCCCAATCGGGGTATCGCCGTAATAAGTATCGCTAAAGAGATCATGAACCAAATCACTTGGGTCATCATCGCGCATAGCGATTTCTTCTAGGACAACTTTGCGTTCAGCATCAACATCGAGGGCTGAAACAATCGATGAAGTAATCAGATCGCTGACAACATCAATAGCCATAGGTAAATCAGTATCGATAACCCGGGCGTAGAAGCAGGTGTACTCCTTTGATGTAAAGGCATTCATCTCGCCGCCGACAGATTCGATGGATGAAGAGATTTCTAGGGCAGTTCTACTAGTTGTTCCCTTGAAAAGCAGGTGCTCTAAAAAGTGAGAAGCACCAGCCGTAGCCGGTGCTTCATCACGAGAACCTACATTTACCCAAATTCCCACAGCGGCGCTGCGCACTGACGGAACTTCCTCCGTAACAATGCGCAGACCACTTGAGTGAACTGAGCGCTTTACTGACATTTATTCAGCAGCTGGTGTTGTTCCATCTTCGAGAACTGGAACCAAAGAGAGCTTGCCCTTTGGATCGATCTCGCCGATTTCTACCTGAATCTTGTCGCCAACCTTCATGACATCTTCAAGGTTTTCAATGCGCTTTCCACCATGCATCTTGCGAATCTGAGATACGTGGAGAAGGCCATCTTTACCTGGCATCAATGAGATAAATGCACCGAATGTTGCGAGCTTTACAACAGTACCGAGGTAGCGCTCTCCAACTTCTGGCATCTGTGGGTTAGCAATTGCATTGATCTGTGCGCGAGCTGCTTCAGCTGAAGGTCCATCGGTTGCACCGATGTAGATGGTTCCATCATCTTCAATTGAGATATCTGCGCCAGTTTCATCTTGAATCTGGTTGATGATCTTGCCCTTAGGGCCGATAACTGCACCAATCTGATCGACAGGAATCTTTACAGAGATGATGCGAGGAGCGTATTGGCTCATCTCATCAGGTGTATCAATTGCCTCGTTCATGACATCGAGAATCGCAAGACGCGCTTCCTTTGCCTGGTGAAGTGCGCCAGCAAGAACTGATGCAGGAATTCCATCGAGCTTTGTATCGAGCTGAAGAGCTGTAACGAAGTCCTTTGTACCTGCGACCTTGAAGTCCATATCTCCGAATGCATCTTCTGCACCGAGAATATCTGTAAGGGCAACGTACTCGACCTTGCCATCGACATCATCAGAGATAAGACCCATTGCAATACCTGCTACTGGAGCCTTTAGTGGCACACCAGCTTGAAGCATTGAAAGTGTTGATGCACATACAGAACCCATAGATGTTGATCCATTTGAACCAAGTGCTTCAGAGACCTGACGGATTGCGTACGGGAACTCTTCGCGAGTTGGAAGAACTGGGAGAAGTGCACGCTCAGCGAGTGCACCGTGGCCGATTTCGCGACGCTTTGGTGTTCCTACACGACCTGTTTCACCAGTTGAATATGGTGGGAAGTTGTAGTTGTGCATGTAGCGCTTCGATGTCTCTGGGCTCATTGTGTCGAGCTGTTGTTCCATCTTAAGCATGTTAAGAGTTGTGATACCGAGAATCTGAGTCTCTCCACGTTCGAAGATCGCAGAACCGTGAACGCGAGGAATAACTTCAACTTCAGCTGAGAGCGCACGGATATCGCGAAGACCGCGACCATCGATACGAATCTTGTCGCGAAGTACGCGCTGACGAACAAGCTTCTTTGTAAGTGAACGGAACGCTGCAGGAACTTCCTTCTCGCGACCTTCAAAGGCAGCGGACACTGATTCCTTAGTTGAAGCAGAGATCTCATCGATCTTTGTCTCACGCTCTTGCTTACCTGAGATTGTAAGAGCCTTTGCAAGATCATCTTTAGCAGCCTTTTCAACTGCTGCAAATACATCATCCTGGTAATCCAAGAAGACTGGGAATTCAGCTGTTGGCTTTGCGGCAACTGCTGCAAGCTTTGACTGAGCATCGCAGAGAATCTTGATAAATGGCTTAGCTGCATCAAGACCCTGTGCAACGATCTCTTCTGTTGGCGCTGCTGCACCTTCAGCGATAAGACCAATTGTGCGAGTTGTTGCTTCTGCTTCAACCATCATGATTGCTACATCGTCAGCTGTTACGCGACCTGCAACGACCATATCGAATACTGCGTTCTCAACCTGAGAGTGGTTAGGAAATGCAACCCACTGACCTTCGATAAGTGCAACACGTACACCACCGATTGGACCAGAAAATGGCAGACCTGCAAGCTGTGTAGACATAGATGCCGCATTGATTGCAATGACGTCATACATGTGATCTGGATCGAGTGCCATTACTGTTACAACGATCTGAACTTCATTACGAAGTCCCTTAATAAATGATGGACGTAATGGGCGGTCGATCAGACGGCAGGTAAGAATTGCCTCTTCTGATGGACGACCTTCGCGACGGAAGAATGAACCTGGGATCTTGCCGATGGCATACATCTTCTCTTCAACATCCACTGTTAGTGGGAAGAAGTCGAATTGATCCTTAGGTGACTTTGATGCTGTTGTTGCTGAGAAGATCATTGTTTGATCATCTAGGTAAACAGCTGCAGCTCCTGCTGCTTGCTTTGCGAGGCGACCAGTTTCAAACTTGATCTCGCGCTTTCCGAACTTTCCGTTATCGATAACGGCTACTGCTGACTTAACGTCTTGACCCTCCATGGGTCCTCCTTTGATTCGTTTCCTTCATTTTCTAAGGCACGATAAATGCACCTTAGAGCGGTAACTACACGCGAGGCGAAACAAATGAATCTTCGATCGAAGTTCACAGATGCCAGGCATCTAGTGCTTGCATCTGGAAACCACTACCGAGGACCATTAGTCCCCCGGCGTGTAGTTAATAATTAATTAGCGGCGAATACCGAGCTTCTCGATAATTGCGCGATAACGGTTGATATCTGTCTTTGCAAGGTACTGCAAAATACGACGACGACGACCTACGAGAAGCAATAGTCCTCGGCGGTTGTGGTGGTCATGTGGGTTTGTCTTCAAGTGTGTTGTGATGTCTTCAATACGACGTGACAACAAAGCGACCTGAGCTTCGGGGCTTCCTGTATCAGTAGCAGATGATCCGTACTTTGCAATGATTTCTTTCTTTACTTCTGGTGTTAATGACATGTCATTTCCTTTTCATTCATTACTACTGTTCAGGAGGCTTCCCGGTTTGGATCACGGGAAATCGATTACTCGTTGAACAGGGTGAACTTTACCTTTGGCTCGGTCGATAGCGAAATCGAGCCTATAAATACGCTCTATCTAGGACCTGTACGCCTTAAAACTGAGACCAGTGTTGTATTTGAAGAGGCTGTACTGAAGGTTTTGTCAGATGGAGTCAAAGTTGCTGTGAGATTCTGTTGACCAGTAAAGACAGGCTTCCACGGGCAAGTTGCTGTGACATTTGGATAGCTACCAGTTGTAGCCCGAGACAAGCAGCCTGAGATTCGCTTTCCTGAAACAAAGAACCTCACCTTTCCAGCAACATTTGATGTCACAGTAATCGTGGTCACAACACCTTTATTAGTAACTCCAGAGATTGTTGGTGCATTGATCGTTCCTGATTCATTGACGTTGGTGACAGTAACAGTCAGAGTCTGAGAATCAGTTAGTGCACCATCACTTAACGTAAGAGTCACGACATAAGTATTGTTTCGATCTGAATCAGCGGGCGCCTCAAAGTCACGAGCCGAAAGAAAAGCGAGAGCTCCCGTAGAAGAGTTAATTGTAAAAAAGGAAACATCGGTCCCAGAAATCGACCAGGTGAGATTACTGGCGGTGTCGGAATCGCTTCCTGTGTACGTATAGATAACTGTCGTATTCTCTGTTCGAGAAACGTAAGCGGTCGTTGCAGAACTTGCAACAGTAATCATCGGTGCCTCATTCACATTCGTGATTGTGACCGTGAGGGTTTGACTCGTCGCATTGCCGGCAGAATCTGTAGCCGTGACAATGACGACATAGGTGTTGTTACTTCCATTATCAACCGGTGTTTCAAAGTCTCTGCCTGTAATTGTCAGGACTCCCCCAGATGTGATGGAGAAGAATGATTCATCCGTTCCGCTCTTTGACCAAGTCACGGATTCGTTCGCGGTGAAAGT
>JBFYOX010000013.1:0-36868 GCA_041303615.1 Actinomycetes bacterium | reverse complement strand
AATCATCATGTGATTGAGGATTGTATTTCCGCAGGTGGGAAGTTAACTGTGGCTGAGCTTTTCAAAAAGGAATTTCCTGCAGAGATCATTAAATGGGATAAGAAGAATGATTTGGCTCTGTTGGCGACAGGGTTGAAATTAAAGACGCTAGCACTATCTGAATTTGATCCGTGGCCAGGGTATTGGGTAATGGCGCTGGGAAGTGCTGATGGGTATGAGGGGTCTGTGGCCTTTGGGTCGGTGCTTAATTCAAGTGAATATGAAATTTTCATTACCGCCAATATCTCGCGTGGAAATAGTGGCGGGCCACTTGTCGATAACGAGGGCAACGTTATTGGGATTGTCAGTTGGAGCAACACCAAGGAGCAGTACAACGGTGCTGTCTCATTGAATGCGATGTGCAGCAAGATCCTCGAGTGCGACGGGAAGTATTACTGGGATTACCAGGATTGAGGCAGTAATGGATTCAGTCGAGTTTTCAGTTCAGCGGATTCACATGCTGAAGGATGATTTTCTTGCTCCTGAATTCCTGGCTGAGATTGCATTTCTTTACGATCACATTGTGAAGAGTGGAACGCATGAGCCCGTCATTGATTTAGGGATGAAGTTGATGATTCCTTTTGATCAGGTGGGGCCTATGGTTGAAGATGCGATCACTCTTGGCTATCTCACTTCCCCTAAGCGAGGAACATGGGGTGGGGCGATAACTAAGAAGGCGCTGAAAGTTCTTGGCCAAGTCGAGCCAAAGAAGCGAAGAAAAAGAATCGACAGCATTCCGTGCCCAAGCTGTGGTGAAAAGACGTTGAAGAAGATTCTCTATGGAATGCCTGGCGATGACTTCGATTTTCAAAAGTATTTCGTGGGTGGATGCGCACCAAGTGCTGAAGATATTGGTTGCAAGAATTGCGAATGGGTCGGCATTCGCGACGAGATGGCTTAGTCTCTAGTTATGACCTTTCGTAACTCAGCTTCTATCATCGGAGTCGCACTGGTTCTGATCTATGCGATTGGTTCTGGTTTATGGGTTAATACAGGCGACGGTTGGTATCGAAATCTCAATCAGCCATCGTGGCAGCCGCCGGATTTCATATTTGGATTGATCTGGCCATATAACTTTGTTGTTCTGGGAATTGCAGCTGTTGTAGTAAGTCAGCGTGCGTCGAAGCCTGTGATGGCGATCTACCTTGCGCTCTTTGCGGCCTCGGTGGTGAGTGCGCTTGTGTGGGCGTATCAGTTCTATCGTCCGCATAATCTGGTTGCTGCATCTATTGCGTTGGCGGTGACTGTGCTACTAACCGTGCCGATGACCGTTACTTTGTTTACCGTTTCGGTGCCTGTTGCGTTGGCGGTGGTGCCCTACCAGGTATGGGTTGCTGTGGCTGCGACGTTGAGTTGGAGATATAGCCGGCTGAATTAAGGGCAGTAGAATCGGTGAATGCGTAGAGCACGAATCGCGGGTCTAGCACTTTCCTTAGTGTTTGCGACCTTGCATTTCATGCCGCCAGCAAATGCCGCAGATTACACATTTTCATGTTCTCCAGACCCGACTCCGGGCTCAGATGATCGCGCATCTGAAACTTTAAATATTAGTTCGACAAAAACAATTCAAGTTAACAATTGCAGATGGGCTTATTCATCGGGTGCCGTCTCTCCGGCTTTGAACGGCGGATACATCGCCAGTGGGCAATTGTTCACCTTCACTGGTGCCGGTAGCTTAAATGTTTATGTTCCCGGTTCATGGGGTAAATACTGGACTATTACGTCATCGATTGTTTCTACTCCGACGAACTCTGCTGCACCGACCATTTCTGGAACAACCACTTTTGGCAGCGTGCTAACAGCATCCTCCGGAACGTGGAGCGGTTCCCCTACATATGCTTATCAATGGCAAAGGGCTTCGACTGCAGGAGGAAGTTATTCAAATATTTCGGGGGCAACTTCTTCTACTTATACATTGGTCGCAGCTGATGTTGGGCAATATCTCAAAGTGAATGTCACTGCAACGAATTCCGGAGGATCGGCATCGGCCCTTTCATCGGCATCATCACAAATTGGAAAAGCTGCGCAATCGACTTTAACCTTGTCACTTTCTGCATCAAGTAAGGCATATCCATATTCCCAAGCATTAACGTTAACCCCTTCGGGTGGAACGGGTATAGGTGCAACTACTTATGCGATATTTGCCGGCGGAACCGCAACTGATTGTGCGCTTTCAGCCAGCTCTTCTCCAGCAACACTGACCGCCTCGAGCTCCGGGACTTGCTTGATTCAGGCAACAAAAGCCAGTGATAGCAATTACAACGCGGCTACTTCTGCATCTCAGACATTTACCTTTAGCAAAGGGAGTAATTCACTCTCATTTTCGACAACTAGTTACTCGGCTCGGTTCGGAGAGAGCGTGACTGTAACGGCTACTGGTGTGGGATCCGGGGCAATCACATACTCCAAAGGTGCATCTACAGCTTGTGACGTTAATGCTTCTACCGGAGTTGTAACAGTGACGGCAAGTTCCGGGTCATGTGCAATTTCGGCAAGCATCGCAACTGATGTCAATTATCTGACGGCAAGCTCATCCAACAGCGCGAGCGTGACAGTGAGCCAAGGTTTGACATCGGCCACCATTGCATTCGCACCAGGTGATTTAATATTTAGAACGGCTAAGACCATCACGGTAGTGGCTTCGGTTGCAGGTAAAGTGACTTTTCAAGCATCAGGCAAGCGCATTCCTGGATGTATTAATAAGAGTTCCAATGCTGGGAATTCGTACACAGTCACTTGCAGCTATAAGCCTTCGATTAAGAATTCTGTTCGTATCACCGTAACGCTCAACCCCACTTCATCTTCATATCTTGGAAAGGTGACCGAGACCGCCCTCTATCAAGTGCGCCCAAGATCGGGCACCCGTTAGTAAATAGACTTCATATAGTCCTTAGATATATCACCGGTATTCTTTACCCATGAAGAGAATTTATGGGGCTCTACTTGCAATCCTCATTTCTGCCTCTTCCCTTCCTTGGATTACTCCAGCATCTGCTGCAACCCTTTTGGCAACAGGTGATCCAAATGGGTACTGCACGCAATCGATCACTCTTGGAACAGGGAACGCTGTATCGGCATCAATTTCAGGATCAACTTGCATTGTCACATTCACCGGCACAGGTACATATACCTGGAATCGACCTAACTTCATCACGAGATTTCGAGTGCTGGTCATCGGTGGTGGTGGCGGAGGCGGTGGTGACTACGGTGGCGGAGGCGGTGGTGGTGGTTTCTTAGATACCACTACGACGGTTTCCTATTCATTGACGAGCACCTCGGTCATAGTCGGCGCAGGTGGTGCGGGAAATGCTGGTGGTGGAACAAATACTCTCGCGGCGATTACAAAGAACGGTGAAACATCAACCGTCTTTTCATTTAACTCACCAGGTGGTGGCGGTGGAGGTTCTCCGGATTATTCGGCAGATGGATCAAATCAAGGAAGAGTAGGTGCATCCGGCGGCGGATCTTCTAAACCGGTTAGTGGTTCAGCTGGTGCAAATGGAATCTCCGGATTCGGATCTAAAGGTGGTGGTTCCAACTACACATATCAGACTGTTATGTCTGGCGGTGGTGGTGGTGCTGGTGAAGTTGGTGAAACTGGTGGAACTAATGTCGCGCAATCGATTGGTGGCACAGGTGGTGATGGAAAGCAATCAGACATCACTGGAGTAAATACATACTACGCAGGCGGTGGTGGCGGTGGAACGCATACAGGTGCTGGAACGTGCGTGAGTGGTACATCTTCAGGCGGGTCAACTGGTGGTGGTGCTTCGGGCGGCGCCGGTGGCGGTGGTGCAGCAGGTCGTTGTCTCTTATCTTCTGTCGCTTCAAATATCGGAAATGCTGGAGTGAGTGGAACTGCAAATACAGGTGGCGGTGGTGGTGGCGGTTCTGTGCAATCAGGGCGTAGTACAAATGCACGAGGCGGTAATGGCGGTTCAGGAGTTGTCATTATTTCTTATAGCTATTTAACGTCGACTGCGCCTGTCATATCTGTGACCGATTCGAATAATCTGATTTATAGAACCGCCACGAGTTTAAAGTCTTCGACACCGGTGGCAGGAAAAGTCTCCTTCTATTGGAAGGGCAAGAGAATTCCTAGGTGTTTGAGACTCAATTCGACTCTCAATGGGTCAAATTATGAAGCGACATGCAACTGGGCGCCGAGCGGTCGCGGCGCTACAACAATTACCGCGACTTTGATTCCTAGCGATCCGTCGGCAGGAAATATCAGCAGTTCAGCTCAATTTTTTGTGTTCAATCGCAGTATCGCTCGTTAGTTTCACCTTCACAGCAAACTTCGAGTTGCTTGGATACAAATCCCGACTTAAGGTTTTAGGGTGACTTTGCGCAGCGTTTGGATAATAGTTACTTCAGTTTTTCTAAACATTTTGTCGCCTCAAGTTGCTGTTTCTCGCGAGTTAGCAATCTGGGATCAACTTAAGGGAAGTAATCCAAAGGGTTACGTCTTGGTGATGCGCCATGCGCTGGCACCTGGTGTTGGAGATCCTGAGAACTTCAAGGTCAGAGATTGTTCTACACAGCGCAATCTCAACGATGAGGGTCGCCAGGATGCGCGAGATGTTGGTCTGTGGCTGGTGCGACAAGATGTAAAGATTTTGCGCGTTGAATCAAGTCGTTGGTGCCGAGCAAAAGAGACTGCGCAGCTACTTAACGTTGGCAAAGTGCGCCTCAACAAGAACCTTGATTCACTTTTTGAGGATGCATCAGATTGGGCTACCCATCCGCAGACTACGAATATCACGAAGCGAATCATTGATCATCGACAGAAGCGCGGATTGCTGGTCTTTGTGGGGCACTTCGTTAACTTTCAAGCAGCCGCCGGAGTCTCACTTGATTCGGGTGAAGGAGCTTTGGTGCGCGCCAATGCGAAGGGTGAAATCAAAATTGTGGGCTACTCGCCTGCCCCGTAGCAAATACACAGAGTTCTATCAGGTGACACGCCTTAAATATCTCGCAATTAACTGATTGAGGCCACCACACTTAAGCCAAGTGAGAAGCTCGTTAGAAGAGGTGTGCCATGGATACTCAGATTAAGCCCATATTTTCAGGTGGTGTCGGTAGAAGCGGAACCACAATTGTGGGACGAATCTTGCGGAGGCATTCAGAGGTTTTTGTTGCCTCACCTTTTGAAATTAAATTCATCTCTGAATCAAATGGATTGATTGATCTTGTCTTCGGGATACGAGACTTTCGACCAACTCAAATCACTCGCAAGGGATACATATTCTCTAAATTGAGTACCCATGACTCAACAAAAATTAGATTTTTGAAATTTAAGAGACGTGTTGAAAATGAATGGTGGATTCGTACCAATCGTAATGGTGAGGAAAGTGGGCTACACCGAGCGATGGGTAAGAAAAAGTTAACTAAACTGCTGAACGAACTAGAAGGCTCTCTAGATAATCCGCTTGAGGCTGCCCGACAATTCACCTTTGGTTATGTGCAGAACCATAGAAAATATGAAGGCCAGCCTTATTGGATGGATACAACCCCTGCAAATATCATGTACTCAGATTTCATTTATAAAATCTTTCCAGAAGCTAAATTCTTACAGATGCAGAGAAATCCTCTCGACAATCTTGCATCAGTATTAAAGGAGCCATGGGGACCAAATACGCCAGAGAAGGCAATCCCTTGGTGGCGTGACAGGGTTGAGTTAGCAGCTAATGCGCTCAAGACGTTCCCGGCAGAATCTTCACTAACTCTTCAACTAGAGGACTTGGTGAGAGATAAGCGAAGTGAGAGTTTCCAGCAAATGCTTGATCTCATCGGCTTGAAAGATGAGGCTGCGATGCGTGAATACTTTGACACAGAGGTCACATTCGAGAGAGCTCACATTGGCAGATGGAAGCATGACTTTGCGGACCCAGCTGCTTTTGAGGCAATGTTTAATCGTTTAAGCAAATAGCTTTAGTGCTTACCTGACTTACATTTATCTGAGCAGTACTTCACCTTCTCCCAATCGCGCGCCCATTTCTTGCGCCATTCGAAGGGGCGTTCGCAGCGAAGGCAGATCTTCGGTTCAAAACCGTTCTTAGTTCTTGCTACAACCATGGCGGAGACTCCACCGGTTCATCCCAGCTTTCAATTGGTTCTTGAAGTGGGTTATCAATCCACAAGAAGCGGCCATTAATGCTTGCTGATTCATCGCTGACTAATTTCATAATGAGATCTGCAGCTTTTGTCGGGTCATCTCCCCCGGTCTTTTCTACCCATTCGACCCATGAAGTGTAATCGGCGCCATCTTCGCCAAGAGATGCTGCCTTTACGCGAATATCTGCCCACATTTCGCTACGAACATCGCCTGGATGAATTACATTTGCTGTAACACCGCTGCCGCTAATTTCTGCAGCCATATGGCGAGTAAATTGATTGAGAGCAACTTTGGCAGTTGCATAGGCGCTATTGAGTCTGCCAGGTTGATGCAGAGCAGCTGCAGAACTCAAATTAATAATACGACCCCACTTTGCATCTAACATCGAAGGCAAGAATGCGCGCGATGTGTAATACGGCGCGATTGCATCGATCATGATGGTCTCGAGCCATTGTTCTGGGTCGCTATCTTTTATCAGTGCGATGGGGCCAAAGATTCCAGCAGCATTGACGAGTATTTGCACGGCGCCGAACTTAGCTGTGACATCTTGTTGGAGCTTGGTTACAAATGAGTTGTCGCTGATATCGCCTGCAATATATGTGATCTTCGGATGGGATTCATCTGGGTAGGGTCTGCGCGAGACGGCAATAACTGTGTGGCCGGCATCTGCAAGAGCAATCGCAATCTCGCGACCTATTCCACGTGATGCTCCAGTGACTAGTGCAAGTGACATGTCCTGATAATAGGCGTATTTCAGGCTTTCGTAACTGTGCGTAGCCGCTACAAATTTTCTCTCCACTTTCTCGAGATTCTCGTTGAGTTCGAGATTCTCGCAGTGATATAAAGAACCCCTCGGAGATTTCTCTTCGAGGGGTTCCTGCTTTGAGACCCTAGCTAGCTTTCGCTAGAAGAGTCGCCGTTAGCGCGGCGACTCTTTCCCTTTCCAGACAGTAATCTGAATAGGGACTTAATAAAAGTCACCGCGATTTTGGTCCAGTTTATTTCCTGTTCCATGACATTCACCTCCTTCCACTCTTCTCGAGCTTGGGGAGCGCTCGAGAAAACGCGTGCCCCAGATTTTTAGAGTGGTTAAGGTAATTCGCATCGGAGAAAGGTTAGATTTTCAAATAAAAAGAGAGAGTAAAAATCTCTTCACTTGTGGATAAGTTTGTTACTCATCAAGTTTGCGTTCAAGGATCTTTGTCAGGCCCTTTACGAGAAATGAGCCGCGGTGAGATGCAATCCAGCGGTACCCATATCTTCCAATAAATCCTGAAGCTGTAACAAAGGCCGCAAGAAGGCGGTTTCCTCGAGCTCGAAGAAGGATGGTGATTGCAGCTGAGCCGCGGAAAGTCTCCCCGGTTTGGATTGCAATAACTTCTTTGGCGCATTCTTCGCAAGTTAAGTTAAAAGTCGCAAGATCTGCACTCTGAAATGGAATTGCTGTGAATTTTAATTTCAGCGCAAGCCAGTTGATACTTGCTTGGCAAAACCGACATTCACCATCGTAGATAACGGTTATCGAATCGTGTTTCACGAGAGTTTTTTTAGGGCTTTGATGATTGACCATGCCCAATAGAAGAGTCCGAATTGCAATGGAAGACGGGCATAAGCCACCCATGCTTCTGCAAATGGGCGCGAGCTCCAGTCGATCGCCATCTTGATATTTGCTGGATAGACAGCAATGAACAATAAAAGTGCTGCAAAAGCAGCAATGAGCCTGACTGGTGTTGTGCCAAGTTTGATGGATAAGGGTGCTAGTAGCGCCAAGCCAATGATGATTTCTGCGACGCCGCTTGCATAGGTGTAGAAACGTGCATCGCCAGGCAAGAATGAAGGAACGATCGCATCGAGTGGCTTAGGAAAGATGAAGTGCCCAATTCCTGCTGCGATCAGGAATATTCCCATTACGCGTCCGACGCTATCCATTGGTTCAGTCTAGATGTCAGTGGGGTTCTTTAGCCTTAAGGCATAGGAGGTAGTCATGTTGCGGTGGTTTCGACATAAGGCGATGGATGCTGAGTTAGCACAAATTCTCGACGAGCACGATCGGGTAAAGCAGGATGCAAGCGATATCCGCAATTACCTGCTGTGGGTGCTTGCGAACAATAAGTACGAAGTCGAGAAATTTAGCGATGAAGCCTTAGAGAAAGCATCGGAACTCATTGATCAAGTGGGACCGGGTGCCTTTTACTGGATGACTGATATTGCAGCGCAGATGGTTCTCTTGTCAGAGGCAACCTTGCGTGGCTTCTCCACAAATGTCAGTATCGAACTTGGTGCGAATGCAACATCAGAATCAATTGTTGAAACTGTTGTAAAGCTTCCTTAATTAATATTTCTCTGAAGCTAGTATCGAGTGCATGCTTCCGCCTTGTTCGAGATCATTGGCTGTGCACTCGCCCCAGTAAATTAGATTCCGTTCGCTCTTCTTATCAAAAACTGTGCAGATAATTTGACCGGTATATCCATCGACAGTTCCATTTTCACCTGGATTACCTTGCGGACCTTGTGGGCCTTGCACTCCTTGTGGACCTTGGGCGCCTGTAGAACCTGTATCGCCCTTTGCTCCAGTTGTGCCTGTGTTACCGATTGAACCTTGAGGTCCAACAGGTCCATTTGCCCCTGTTGCTCCTGCAACTCCCGTTGCTCCAGTTGTTCCTTGAACGCCGATTGGACCTTGTGGGCCCAGTGCTCCGATTGCACCTGCAGCACCAGTGTTACCAGTAACGCCAGTTGCACCGATAGATCCGGTACTACCTGCAACTCCCGTGTTACCGGTAACTCCAGCTGCACCGGTTGAACCAGTAGCGCCAGTGTCGCCCTTAACTCCTTTTATTCCTGATACTCCAGTTGGACCTTGCGGGCCAACTAAACCTTGTGCACCTGTTGCACCAGTAGCGCCTGTTGCTCCTCTAGGTCCAGTTACGGTGACTGTTACAGGTCCAAGTGGGCCAACTACCGTTGTCACAGTTTTCTTTGGAGTTTTAGTTGGTTTCGGAGTAACAGTTGGTTTAACAGTTGGTTTAACAGTTGGTTTAACAGTTGGTTTAACAGTTGGTTTAACAGTTGGAAGCCCTCCTCCGATCGGCGGAGTTGTACCAGCAGCAAATTTAAAGTTCCTGGGCGATGCCTCTGCAATATTGGAAGAAAACAACGCGATGGCAAGAATCAGCCCAGTCAGGATCTCTTTGCGTGGATGGGTTAACACATGCTGGGACATTAGAGCGCTAGCGGTGATGACTTATGCTCTTTTAAATCATGAGCGATAAAGAGAATAAAAATTGGGAGTAAGAGATCGGTAAAGATGAATACCGGGAAGTTCCAGAGATAGGAAATGTATGTCTCGCCTGTGCGGTTATAGATAGTTACTTGAGAAATTATCAAGCTGACAGGATAAATCAGAGCGAATATCGGCAAAAGTAAACGTGCTCGACGATATCCAGCTGCATAGAGAAAGAGAAGACCTGGCGCAACAGTTGAGATCCCTATCCAGCCGATTGTTGAAGCCAGAAGTTCATATCTCCGTAACGCATCAACTTCATTTAAAGGATTGAAGAGAAAAAATGAAGGGAATGTGAAGACGATGAGCCAGAAGACGATGAGAATGAGTAGAGCTAAGACGCCAACAATGTAATCAAGCATCTGTAATTTACGGACTCTATGCACGGTATTTCCATTTCAATCGACCATCTTGTCGTCAAGAGATAATGGAATATAAGCAGGGTCGCACCTATTAGGTGGAATAGCAAACCCCTGGTCTACTTAATTTAGGAAAGTATGTCTTTGCTCGTGAAACGGCTATATGCGAGCGACCCGAAAATCGCGATATATGCCAATTGCAGCAAGGTATTGCTCAACATTGAGGATAAATCCATCGGGTTTCTCAAGATATCTGCGAATCCGAGCCAGTAGTAGCTTAAGAGATATGGGTGAATCGCAGAGATCTGCGGCAACGTACCAAGGATTTGAGAAACGGTTGAGAGAACAACAGTGGCAGCCATAGCTCCAACCGGAATGACAGTCAGCGTCGATATAAAGAGGCCGATTGCCGATAACCCCATCAATGAGATCGTTACATAAATTGCAATAAGAAAGATGCGCCAGAGCGCAGCGGGAATTGAAATCACATCACCAGAGAGCAGGGTTACTGGTCCTATGGGAAAGAGAATCGCACCAATAGTTATACCGGTGATGATTAATGTAAAAGTTGCGGCTAGTGCGAATGCAGATGCTCCAATGAATTTAACTAGCAACAGTCGCGCACGATTTACAGGTGCTACAAGAAGGTAGCGAAGTGTTCCGGTATTTGCTTCCCCTGCGATGGTTTCACCAGAGACAACTCCGATGGTAAGTGGCAGGAAGAGCGGAATAGCCATGATCATGGCGGTGAAGCCGACAAATAAACCATTCTGACTTACGCGATCAAGGAATGGCGGTCCCTCACCTGGTGGCAATGTGGATCCAGAGAGTGATACGGCGATGGCGAGAAAGATTGGAATCAGAGAGATCGTAAAGAGCATCGCCCATGTGCGTCTGCGGCGAAAGAGAACTGAGAGTTCGGAGAATATGAGGCCACCTGTAAAGGAATTAACGCGCAACATCAAAGCCCTCCCCCGTTAAGCCAACGAAGCGATCTTCAAGAGTTGGTGCGAGCAAGGTGAAAGAGCGCACTGAAATTCCAAGTTCAACCAGCTGTCGAACAATCTGATCTGGTGCAATGAGATCTGCGGCGATAACGCTGCTAACAATCTCTCCCTCATATGTTGCAGAAATACCCAAAGTCTTGAGCGCTGCAACTGCGCGCTCTGTATCTTTAGTCATCAGCGTCAGATTAAGAGTTGGACTCTTCGAAAGTTCTTCAACGCTGCCTTGAGCAACAATCTTGCCTCGGCTCATAACAGCTAGATGTGTACAGATATTTTCAATCTCGACGAGTAAGTGACTAGAGATGAAGATTGTTATTCCATCGGAAGCAAGAGAACGGATGAGATTACGAACTTCGCGCGTACCTTGCGGGTCAAGACCGTTTGTTGGTTCATCAAGTACCAGTAATTCGCGGGGCTGAAGGAGCGCGTTGGCAATTCCTAGTCGTTGTTTCATTCCCAATGAATATGCATGGACTTTCTTTGAGGCTGCTTGTGTTAATCCAACGCGAGCAAGGGCTGCATCAACTCGTTCGCCACGAGTCTTGGGATCTGCAAAACGATCTGCTGCATCAAATCGGATTAAATTATCGCGGCCAGACATGTACGGATAGAAGGCGGGACCTTCCACCAATGCGCCAACTTTCGGCAGCGCCTTGCCAACTTCTTTAGGAATTGAATACCCCAGAACGCGCACCTCGCCAGCAGAGATATTGGCAAGAGCCATCAACATACGAATTGTTGTTGTTTTTCCCGATCCATTTGGTCCAAGAAAACCAAAGATGGAGCCTTTTGGAACACGTAGATCAATTGAATCTACAGCGTTATGCGAACCAAAACTCTTCGTTAACCCTGCGGTATAGATTGCAAAGTCGTACGTCGCTAAATCTTGGTCCTGCAGGGAATTCACTACTTCGCTGCTGCTTCGATGAGCTTCTCAGGTGTAACAGAGCCGGCAAAGATACGGCCGTCATCTGCAATAAGAATATTCATCAAAGCTGTTGTGAAGAGTCGTCCGCCAGCAACTGGCTTGGTGAGCTCTATAAATAGCTTGTTGCCCTTGATACCTGCAGAGAACTCAACTGGCACATCGCTTGCTGGAATTTCAGCGACAGCAGACCACCCTGCCTTTTGCAGCTTCTCAAATTCTGCTCGTGCGCGAGCCTCCTCTTCAGCAGTTGGAGTGCGGCCTGCATACTTCTTAAGGTCTGCTTCAGTTGGAAGTAGAATCTCAATAGTTGTAGATCCCGCTGGCGCCGTGAACTCAAAGAGTGATGCAGCAGGAGTCTCGAATGAGATTGCTTCGAATGCAATTTCAAATGCTGTCCCTGATTGACCATTTGCAGAAACTGAGACAGCAAGTGGAAGTCCAGTAGCTCCATCGATAGAGAGTTGTACCGACTTCACCAATGTGTCCGCTGATTTTGGTGTCATTGTCATTTGGTAGACGCCACGACCTGCAACCATTGCATCGTTTCCAACTGTAAATGTTGTGCTTCCTGATGCTTGGTTGAGGAAGTACTCGGCAACTGAGGCAGGAGAAGTAGCATCAAATGCAAGCTTGGAAGAGTTAGCGTTAAGGAAATTCTCTGCTTCTTCTTTCGCACGTGCTTCATCGCCTTCAGCGATAACAGAATGGCGAACAGTCTGCTTACCGGCATCGTAGAACCAGAGATCTGATCCGTTACGGATGAAGTTTCGCTCAGAGAGAAGATCAAGTACCTGGACGCGAGATTTCGTTACTCCATCTACATAAATATTTGCGCGGTGAGTTCCGGCGAGAAATTCAAGCGCTAAAGCAAGTTCGCCTTGTGCACTTGCCTGCGGAATGAAATCTTTCATCTCCTTTGGTGCATTCTTAGCCATCTGATCAACCATTGACTGCGAGATGTCAGGAATAATGTTCATTGGCGGAAGACCAAGGTCTGCAACCTTTACGACCTTGCCAGAGAATGCGATATCTGGATTTGTATTGATGAATTGAAGAATCTGTGACGCTGTTTTATCTGGCAGGTCGACAGATGCAGTTGCTGATCCTGAAAGACCAATTGCAGTTGCAGCTACTAGGACCGGTGCTAGAACCGCTGGGATCCAGCGGATTACTGTGCGCTTCATTCTTGCTCCATCTCGAGGATACGTTTTCGTGATGAAAGAATATTGCGAGCGCCATCTGCCTTCTACTCGAAATAGCCCCTCGAGATGTGACCTATAGCGCTTTTAGCGACTTGTCTTGCGGGCCTGACGCCAGTGATAGAGATAGACAGGTGTTGCAATCGCCATAGTTGAGAAGGTTGTAAAGATATTTTTTAGAGCCTGGCGCTGCGTGTTCTCTTCCTGCTGCTGAAGAAGTGCTGGGTCAGGCATATTTTCTTTGGTTGCGTAAGGATCAATATAGGCAGGATCCGGGAATGCAAAGTTAACGAAGGCGTTGACCAATGCAACAGTGGAGAAGAGAACTACAAGCAGAGTGACAAGGCTGACCGCATAGAGGTAGAGCGAACGCCAATCGATTCCTGGATGGACTTCTACCGGCGCTACCTTCTTTGCGGGAGCTTTTGTGGAAGTTGCCTTCTTAACTGCCGTCTTCTTAGTTGTGGCCATATACCAATCATCGCATGTATGTGCTGATTAGCGCAGTTATCAGATACGTCCCATTCCGGAGATATCCCATTCCGGAGATATCCTTGCGCCATGGCTAACCACGGCAATATGTATGGTCCCGCATTTACCTTCCTAGGAATTCCAGCATGCGACCTGGATGATCCCTCTACTTACAAGGGGGCAGATGTCATCATCGTTGGCGCTCCTATCGATAGCGGAACGTCTCATCGATCCGGTGCAAAGTTTGGCCCGCAGGCTATTCGCGGTGGCGACTATCTACCTCACGATGGCGAACGTCCGCATCTTGCACTTCGGACAGATGGATTAAAGGACCTTAAAGTTTTCGATGCCGGTGATTTATTGATGCCTGGTGGAGACCTTGTTGCATCTCTCGCAGTTCTTCGCGAGGCAACAGAGAAGATTTCACGCGCCGGTGCGATTGCAGTTGTTCTCGGTGGCGATCACTCGATTGCATCTGCCGACGTTGCCGGAATTGCAAACCATTTAGGTCATGGAAAAGTTTCGATGATTCACTTTGATGCTCATGCTGATACCGGTGAAGATCAGTGGGGCGCACTTGTAGGGCACGGAACTCCGATGCGTCGCTTGATTGATGAAGGTTATGTTCGTGGTGATCGCTTCTTACAGCTTGGTCTTCGCGGTTACTGGCCTGATAACAAGACTCTCGAGTGGATGCGCGATCAAGGAATGCGATCGTATGAGATGACAGAGATTCATCACCGCGGACTAAAAGAAGTTCTCGACGAATCTTTTGCGACTCTAACCAACGAGTGTGATGGAGTCTTCTTATCCGTGGATATCGATGTTGTAGATCCAGGAATGGCGCCAGGTACCGGAACACCTGAGCCAGGTGGAATGACATCGCGCGAACTCTTGGAAGCAGTACGACGTATTTGTCTTGAGCTTCCCGTGGTCGGCATCGATGTTGTTGAAGTCGCTCCCCCATTTGATAGCGCAGATATCACAGCGATCTTGGCAAACCGAGTTGTACTTGAGGCGCTAAGTGCAATTGCGAAGCGTCGCAATGGATCTACATATGATCCAAAGCAGAACTTGCTCGATCGCTAATTTAATCTAGAGCGTATCTAAGATTATTTGGACATCTTCCATAGATGTCCATGGGTTCACAAATGCAAAGCGCAAGATACTTTCTCCTGCATGCTTTGAAGGCGGAATAAATCCAATCTGCTTTTCAAGAAGTTCATCTGCCCACTTTTGATACTGCTCTGCGCTCCATCCTTTTCGCTTAAATGCGACGATAGAGAGCTCTGGCTCACGTACCAGTTCAAGGTTTGGGTGGGCTTTAATCAATTCTGCTGAATCTTTCGCTAATCGAATACCAGCCTCAACGGCTTCCGAATATGCATCGCTTCCGTGAGCTGCAAGTGAGAACCAGAAAGGTAAGCCACGCACGCGACGAGTTAGATGAATCGCGTAATCCGAAGGAGACCAAGAATCATCGTGGAGAGTTTCGAGGTAACTTGCATGCTGCGTGTGGGTCTCTTTTGCCAGTGCCGGGTTTCGATAGACAAGTGCGCATGCATCAAAAGGCGCAAAGAGCCACTTGTGCGGATCGACGATAAATGAATCTGCGTGTTCGACTCCGTTAAAGAGGTGGCGAACGGAAGGTGCGCAGATGCCAGCGAGTCCATAAGCGCCATCGACGTGGAACCAGATTCCGCGTTCCTGCGCAGCGGTGGCAAGTGATCCAAGATCATCAACAACACCTAGGTTCGTACTTCCCGCGGTTCCAACAATTGCAAAGACTCGCTTGGAAGTTGTTGCATGTAGATCATCAATTGCTTTACCCACATGGGCACCATCGAGACGAAGCTCGTCGTTGGTCTCAATCTTTAATACATCGACATCCATTACATGCGCTGCCGATGTAATTGATGAGTGTGATTCGGCGCTGCAAGCAATTACCCATCGCGTTACATCTGGATGCGCTTTACGTGCTTGATCGCGCGCAACAACGAGAGCGGAAAGGTTTCCGATTGTTCCACCTTGAACAAAGACGCCACCGGAAGTTTGTGGAAGTCCGACCATGTCGCTGAGCCAACGAAGCGCTTGGTTTTCTGCGAATACCGCACCGGCACCTTCTTGCCATGATCCGCCATATAAAGATGATGCTCCGACAACGAGATCAAAGAGGTTTGAGTATTCACTTGGCGCAGATGGAATGAAAGCTAAGTTGCGGGGATGATCTGTCGAAATACATGCAAGAGCAAGAGTTTCGGTAAATATGTCGAGAGTCTTCTTGCCGCCAAGCCCCTTCGGAGTAATTGTGTTGCCAAGTTCTTCATATAGATCTTTTTCACTGCGAGGGCCATCAAGTGGTGGATTAGATTTCAATCGCTCAAGGCTGTACTGCATGACAGCCTTAGCGAGCTCTTCTACTTCCTCGGTGAATTGATGCACGGGGTAACTCTAGGCGCTTGCCTCGGCAATTCTTAGCGCTTTTCTCTATTTTCTCTATCTCCCCTGCCATAATTTTCAACATGGAAAAAATCGAGCAAGCTTTAGAAAAAACTATCTTCGCAGCCCGCTGGTTGTTGGCTCCACTTTATGTTGGGCTATTGCTGGCTCTACTGCCAATTCTCTACCGCTTCTTCCACGCCTTCTGGCACATGATGACCCACATACAGGGCGCAACCACCGCCGAGGTGACTCTTCAAGTTCTCGAACTTCTCGACACGGTATTGCTAGGCAATCTCATTATCATCGTACTTTTCGCAGGCTACGAGAACTTCGTCTCAAAGATCACCGTTGCAGAAGGCGCAAAGGATCGCCCACACTGGATGGGACATGTCGATTACAGCGGCTTGAAGATCAAACTAATTGGTTCGCTAGTTGCAATCTCAGTTATCGAACTTCTTAAAGACTTTATGAAAGAGGGAACTTTCGATGCAAACCGTGAAGGTTGGCGCATCGGTATTCATATGACTTTCGTTATCTCAGGTGTGCTCTTTGCGCTGATGGATATGATGGCAGATCGCCATAAGTCTCAACGTTAATGAGGACAGCTAGCTCTTAACTGGACCAGTTGAGTCTCTAGCAATAATTTCAGGTTGGAAACGCACGTCCTGGTGGGCGTGCGTTTCTACTGCCTCGCACTCTGAAAGCAAGAGCTGAGTTGCCGTGTACCCAAGTTGATATGCCGGCTGAATAATTGATGAAAGTGGTACCGCAGCGGTGCGAGCGAATTCAATATCATCATAGCCAATAATTGAAACATCGCCTGGAATCTTTACGCCAGCTGCCAACAATTTGCGCATTACACCCAGTGCGAGCAAATCATTGGCACAGAAAATGGCTGTTGGGCGAGGGTTCATCGCGAGGAAGATTTCAGCTGCAGCTAAACCGCCATCGAATTTCATTGATGGTGAATGGATTGTATCTATCTGAATTTTATGATTCTTGGCAGCGATTCCAACGCCCTTTGTTCGATCGATAACCTGCGGAATTGATTCTGGTCCACAGATCCAGGCGATGTGCTTATGACCGAAATCCACAAGATGTTCAATTGCAACTTCTGCGCCGAAAACATCGTTTACAGTTACGGAACATTCAGATGAGCTCTTACCTGGTGCACCAAGTAAAGCTACAGAGATACCGCGCTCCTTCAAAGTCTTGATGTGACCCGGCTTCATACTGGTCGGTGTAATCAATACGCCTTTAACCAATTGCTCAATGAGAACGCCCATAAATCGCTCTTCACGTTCGCGGCTCTCATCGGTATTACAGATAAAGACTGCGTAATTTTTCTTAGCTGCAGCATCCTCAACTCCGCGAGCTAGTTCTGCGAAGAATGGGTTAAAGACGTTAGGAACAACCAGGCCCAGAGTGCGACTGTGGCCAACGCTCATCTGCTTTACATATCCATTGGGAACGTAGCCGAGCTCTTCGATCACTTGTTGAACGCGCTTAACGGTTTCAGGGGCAACTAAGCCTGGACGATTGAGCACATTCGATGCGGTGCCGACAGATACTCCAGCGTGCTTTGCGATATCTCGAAGACTCATAGCCATATCTAATAATGCTTTGTTCAATTGAGCAGAGTCAAGCGCGTTCAATTTCTGAGCGTAAATTGCGGTTGAATCTGTTCAACCAATCGGAGAAATTACCTGATTACCGTCTTGTACATACGAGATAGGGCAAATTCATGATGGCCACCACGTTCAGCCTTTGTAAGCCTTCCGTTGGCAACTTCAATAATTTCGTTAAATATGCGATCTCCGACTTGAGCAAGGGTTTCAACTCCGTCGGCGATGGTTCCAGCATCGAGATCAATCAAATCTGGAATCGAGGAGTACATCGGTGTATTTGTGGAAACTTTTATCGTCGGCATAATTGCAGAACCTGTCGGGGTTCCACGACCTGATGTGAAGACAACAACATTGATATGGCCTGCACCAAATCCAGCTAACTGTTCAATGTCATGGCCAGGTGTATCCATAAAGTAGAGACCGGGTGTAACTGGCTTCTCGCCGAATTCAAGCACACCAGTCAACGGTGCATTTCCTGCTTTCTTGGCAGCGCCAAGAGATTTCTCTTCAAGGGTAGAAAGTCCACCTTCGATATTTCCTCGCGATGGTTGTGCGCCACGAATATCAATTCCTTCATAGTTAATCGATGCTTCATATCGTGCAACCATTGCAACAATGCGTCTTCCAACTTCAGGATCAATTGCGCGAGCAGCAAGAAGATGTTCTGCACCTAAAATTTCTGTAGTTTCACCAAGTACCGATGTAGCACCAAGTTCAACGAGGCGATCACTTGCAACGCCTAGAGCAGGGTTTGCTGTGATTCCAGAGAGGGCATCCGAACCGCCACATTCGAGCCCTAGAACAATTGCACTCCATGGCGCAGGTACGCGCTCTTGCGCCTTAGCTTCCTTAACGAAGTTATTAGCAAGCAATAAACCCTCTGATTGCATCTTCTCAAGTGAGCCAAGTTCAAGAAGTGAGAGTGTTGTTGAACGAGTTAAACCCAGTGCCTTTGCGCCTTCAATTATTGATGCTTCTTCTTTACTGCCAATTGTTAGAAATAGAACTGCATAATTATTTGGATTTGATGCATATCCAGTTAATGTAAAGAGAATTCGGGCTAGATCGCTATCAACTTCACCTGACCAATCGTGGCTGATGGCAACTGCGCCATCAGATGCATCGGCAATAGATCGCGCACCCGATGCAAGTGCTGAGTGCAAAGGTAGAACTAAGACGTGATTACGAAGTCCCCATCGGCCATTCTCGCGCTTATAGGCGAATAGTTGATCGCTCATCAGACACTCCTGACAACTCTTGGTGCGCGAATCTCGCCACTGTTATTTTTCTCGGAAACCGTCTGCGCACCTGATGCAACTGATTGAACGAGATCGAGAATTCCATCGAGCAATTGGCTCTCATCGATATCGAAATCTGCACGAATTGCCTGGTGCAGAACCCCAATTCCGGCGACATTGATAACAGGAATCAATGGGAAGCCTGAAGTTGGTTGGTTCTCACTTGGCAAACTAATGATGAGCTGAGCCTTCTCTTGAGCTAGGTGAGAAAAGCTCACTGCAGAAGAATCCTCAGATTGCGAGATATGAACTGTGTGGCCAGCGCCGGTAAGAACCTTCTGAAGTTCATCAACAAGTGGAGAATTACGGCCCACATCGATTCCAATGCGCAATGAAGCGATATCAACACTCGCTGGCTTAAATGCGTTGTTAAGTTCCTGCGCAGCTTTCACTCCAGCAGCTACCGTGCCTTCAACGCCACCGCTCTCTTGAATGATTCGGTACTGCGTTGATTCGTTGCTCTTCAGCAATTTGGCTGCGAGCTCTTGTCCTTGAATAGTTTCGCAACCCAGTGCAATCACTAATACAGAATTCACATTGGGATGATCTGCTAGCTGAATGAAGAAGTTATCGATTCCTGCAACATCATCGCCAATGATTCCGCAACCGTGCTGGTGCGCAAATGTCACACCTTTGACTTCTGTCGCAATTCTGCGAGCTACATGGGTAGAACAGACAACGGATGGGAGAACTAATTGGTGATTTCGAATTCCAGCCCCACGATTGCCGTGCGAAAATCCCTTAATTGGCTGGCTCATACCTGCTCCGATGAAAGTCGATCGCCGAGAATATTGT
The DNA here is from genome assembly GCA_041303615.1 of Actinomycetes bacterium. Classification (GTDB taxonomy): domain Bacteria; phylum Actinomycetota; class Actinomycetes; order Nanopelagicales; family Nanopelagicaceae; genus Planktophila. The sequence goes on along the minus strand of JBFYOX010000013.1, from coordinate 17,301 downwards.
GGGTATGAACATGTTCGCCACGTGCGATAGGCGCGACTGCATGTCCCATTCTTTCGCCGTATTTGATGATTCCATCGTTCTTAGCAATATCGCTCGAGGCAATTTTATGTCCCCTGGGTATTCGGCTAAGGACAGTAATCTTCATATCATCTTGCTCAACAACATCGCCAACATTCAGGTCGACTAAACAGACCGCAATATTGTCGCGAGGATCTAAGACCAATACTTTTCTCATCAGGAGTAAACCTTATCTAATTCCCACGTTTTGAAAAGGTTTAACGAGGGTAAGAAATTCCTGATATCTATTCTTAAGTACTTCTAGTTCTATTTTATTCGGTTCTATAACTTCGACAGTTGAACTGTTAAATTTATCGAGCTCCTTTGCAAGATCGCCACCTCGATGAGATGCAGCAGCAATCTTCGCTGCACCCAAATCAGAGCCAGAATCTTTCACTGTAGCAATAGGTCGATTCATTACGGTGGCTCGAATCTGAGACCAAATCGCAGAGCGCGATCCGCCACCTGCTGAATAGATGGGACCAGTGATTTCAGCCCCGGCCTTCTCTAGAATTTCAAAGGAGTATCGCTCTGCAAAGGCGATTCCTTCAAGAATGGCGCGGTATTCATCTATCTCGTTCCCTGCAGTTCCCGTGGCCACACATTTCATATCTTTATTTGCCACTGGAAAACGTTCGCCTGTTCCAACCAGAGGATAAACCGCATACGAAGCAGGGCCATGTTCTGCAGCCTTCTCATCCCACGACTTAATATCACTTTGATACTTCTCAAAGGAGATGCCACCTAAATTAGAGGCTGCTCCCCCAAGCCATCGCTCTGCAGGAAGTAAATGGCTATAGAAGCCAGGACCTTTGATTTCTTTTGCACCAACTACTTTTAGAACAAGAGTGGTTCCTAATGTAGATACGGCGCTGCCGATACTTGTTGCGCCCACCGATATCTGTGCTGTGCATCCATCTGTCATGCCTGCATAGATTGGAACATTTCCTTCTTTACTTCTGCCAAGAAGAGTTCCTGGTGCGACAACAGAAGGTAGTGAGATTGAGAATCTATTCGCTGTAGCAATTGCATCTCCGCTCCAGCTCCTAGATTGTAGATCCACGCCTGTCTTCATGGCATGGCTCCAATCAGTAGCTACCGCATTAAGCGGTTGACCCGTTAGATGAGCAACGATGTATTCCGGCGTATGGGAAAAGAGATATTGACCAGGACCGATTTCATCAATGATCTTCTCTACTCTGGCCAATGGGTTTGAGGCTCTTCCATCGTTATACATAGCAGCTGGAGAAACGGGCTTTCCAGTTACATCTGTGAGAACGAATGTTCCCGAAGTAGCTGAGATTGATGCCCCAGCAATTTTCAGATTCAGTTCTTTCGCTACAGCGGCTGCATGGGCAAAGTGGCCATCGATTGCAGTAAGCCAGGACTGTGGATCCTGAGTTAAGCGACCATCTGCGCCACGCTGTACGGGCGCTAAATCAATTGCGTGTCGAGAATAAATAGAACCATCGCTATCAATCAAAACAGAACGTGAAGATTGTGTTGCACAATCGATTCCAAGAAAAACTTCTCTCATTTACAAAGCTGCAATCGCTTCGGGGACTCCGTTAAGGGAAGCAAGGACGATATCTGGAACCTTTAAATCTTCGTCGCTAGGAGAAGGATTGGCCTCTCCACGCAAAATCCATGCAGTGCGCATTCCTAAACCTTGGGCTGGAAGAACATCAGTATCTAAACGATTGCCTATATGAACTGTGCGCTCAGGTGCTGTTCCCAGCTCTTTAAGGGCTAGTGCAAAGATCCGCGGATCGGGTTTTTCTAAACCGACAATTGCTGAAATGCCGAAGAAATCAATCAAAGGTGCGATCTCGTCGCGCTTAAGCGCATCAAGTGATGTTTGCGCTTGGTTTGCAACTATGCCAATCTTCGCCCCAGATTCGCGGATCTCCTCAATACAACTCTTTGCATCCAGATAGAGATCGCTCTCGGTAAAGAACCAACGCTCTGTGGCTTTGGTCATCAACTCATCTTTCTTATCAAGTGATCCCAAGAAAGTAATGCAGAGCTTGCTACGAAGAGAGCCGCTCTGTGATTTTAGATGTTCTAGATAGATGCGCTCGAACTCTTGTGAATCAATATCTCCAACAATCTCGATTAAGGCGCCATGAATTGATCTCTTAAAGACATCATCAGAGTAGATGATGCCTCCGATATCAAAGGTGACTGCCTGAGGTCTCATCGGTTACTTGTCACCTGTCAGAAGCGCCCTACGTGCGATCTCGTCTGGTCGGAATGCAATGGTTTGCGCAGCAGAGTTTGGGATGAAGTTGATTCCTCCTGCTGTCAGTGCACCTAAGCGAATACGCGCAGCCTTTACTGCAATCTGAGTTGTGGCAAGGGCTTCCTCTTTGCCATTTCCAAATGTGCACAAACCGTGATTGCCGAGAATAATTTGGCGCGGATTCATTCCGTACTGCTCTTTATATTTGATGGCACCTGCATAAAAACCTAAACCGAGTGAGAGTCCTGGCTCGTCATAGGGAAGATAGAGAGGAATAGGTCCGCAGACAACGCTCTCATCGGGAAATACTGTTCCGCTGTAATGCTCTGCAGCATTGACCGATGCAGCCAATGAAACCACTGGAGTTGGATGTGTATGGAGCGACCATGAAGAGTCAAGTAAATGAAATGCCACAACGTGCACCAGCGTTTCAATGCTCGCCTTCTTCTGCACTCCTCCTAGAGTAAATGCATCCTTGAGCAGAACATCGAGCGCCTTATCGAGCGCGGGTGAGCGACCGTTCCTATGCGCATCATCGAGAATTTCAACTGATTTACTTAGGCTTACCCAGACCCAATCTTCTGCAGTCGCGTCGCCCATAACAACGCCACTTGCCTTTACCAGGAAGCGGTCATTCTCGCGATCGAGTACAGCTGCATTTCCTTCAGCGAGAATTGTCAGGTCGGCATCTGGTGCACCTGCACGTACTGCAAGATCGGAGATCTCTTGGGCTAATGTGGACATCACTTCTCCTCTAGAACAGTCAACTGAGCATATCTATTTCGAACATCTGCGATTTCAGAATTCTCTTGGCTCGACAGTTTAGGCTGATATCGACCTAAATTAAGGTTGCTCTCGGAAATTAACTTTCTTGCACTGGCAATATCCTTTACATCACCACTAGCGATTGCTTGCACAAGTCCATTTCCAATCGCCGTTGCTTCAATCGGGCCAGTTACAACTTCACGACCTGAAATATCGGCGGTCATCTGAGACAGGTGAGCATTCTGCGCTCCCCCTCCCACGATATGAATTGTTGGCATCTCTTCACTACTTACTTCAGCCAGGACATCCGCTGTGCGGGCGTATGCAAGTGCAAGAGAGGCAAAGGTCGCCTGCGCTAATTCACCTGGAGTTTCAGGGACAGGTTGCCCAGTTTGACGTGCATACTCTTGAATTCTCGCGATCATATTTCCTGCATAAACAAAGATCGGCGCATCAACATAGAACAAGGTGCGCCAAGGTTGGCTCTCTTTCTGTGCGAGTTCAACGAGCTCTACATATGAGATATCAATACCTTGTGATTTAAGGTCGCGACGTACCTCCTGAATAATCCATAAGCCGGTGATATTGCGAAGTAAGCGAATACTGCGATCAAAGCCACCTTCATTAGTCAGGCGCTCATCGAGTGTGATCTCGTTGGTAATAGCAGTATCAATCTCAACGCCCATCAACGACCAGGTGCCTGAAGAGATATAGGCACTTCCCGGAAATTCAAGCGGAGTAGCAACAACTGCCGCTGCTGTGTCATGGCTTGTGGTCGCAACGCATTTCAGTGAACCAATTCCTGTCTTCTCTTGAAGCTCTGGCTTTAGAACACCACGCACTGTGCCAGCATCTTCAACATCGCCGAAGATATGTACAGGTATTCCTAAATCCCGTGCCAGTTGAAGTGACCATTGATTATTGAGGGTGTCATAGAGGCCAGTTGTAGATGCGATTGTGTACTCGGTTCCCACATTTCCCGTTAGCGCCGCAAGGATGAGATCTGGAATCAATTGAAAATACTTGGCGCGCTTAAGTTCCTCGGGAGAATTCTCAGTAATTGAAAGCAACTGAAATATGGAGTTGATTTCCAGTAGTTGTGCTCCGGTTTCAAAGTGCAATCGATCTCTTCCGACCATTGCTGAAGCTTTATCAAGATAACCATCAGTTCTGTGATCACGGTGGCTTACAGGAAGAGCAACTAACTCTTTATTCTCATCAAGAAAACCAAAATCTAAGCCCCAGGTATCCACTCCAAGTGATTCATAAGGTCCGTGAGGTGCAGCCAGCGTTAGCGCATGCGTTACTTCTTCAATAATTTTAGGGAAATCCCAGCACCGTCTACCGAGTTGATCTTGCGTAATAGGTGTTTCAAAGCGATAGAGAACTTCTGTTGAAATTTTCGAGGCTACATCAACAATGACAAGGCGACCTGACTCTGCCCCCATATCAAGAGATAAGTACCGTGCCATGTAATTAGCCCCCTTCCCAATCTTGTGCACTTAAGTCTCCTACTCTTGTGCAAAGTGTGCGAAAAACCAAGAACGTTTTTTCGCCCCTCCCATATCTAACATTTCGTTACAAAACAGTATGCATAACCTGGTATTGAATTGTTCAATACTTGGTAAATTTCAAAAACAACGGTGTAAAGAAATTCGTTAAACCCTAGTACCGTTTAACTTTACTGAATAAGATTTCACGATACGCAAGACCGCACATCAGAGCTACACATTAGACAGGAGACTGCATTGGCAAACAAGGGCGACCTTCTTCTTGAAATGAAGGATGTAAAGAAACGGTTCGGAGGAGCAATCGCGCTTCGCGGAACAACTCTCTCTGTTCGCGCTGGCGAGATTCACGCGCTACTTGGCGAGAACGGCGCAGGAAAATCAACAATGCTTAAAATTCTTGCTGGAGTGCATGAGCACGATGGTGGTGAGATCACACTGGGTGGCACACAATTTATCGCAGGTTCACCTCAAGCATCTATCGATCAAGGTATCGCCGTTATTTACCAAGAGCCTTCTCTCTTTCTCGATCTCTCGCTTGCTGAAAACGTCTTCATTGGAAGACAGCCAAAGAAGGGAATTGCAATCGATTGGAAGGAAGCTCAATCGCAAGCAGCAAAACTCTTTAAGGAGCTCGGCGTTGAACTTGATCCAAAGCGACAAGCGCGAGGCCTTTCTATTGCAGATCAGCAAGTAGTTGAAATCGCTAAGGCACTTTCGATGAATGCAAATATTATTTTGATGGATGAACCAACTGCTGCACTCTCTGCATCAGAGGTCGAACGCCTTATGACCGTTATGCGCAGCCTTCGCGCTGCAAATAAGGCGGTAATTTTCGTAAGCCACCGCCTTGATGAGGTCTTCGCAATCTCAGACCACATCACTGTTATGCGCGATGGTGCAACCGTCTCTGAGAAGCCAATCTCTAAGACAGATCTTCAGACCGTCATCAAAGAGATGGTGGGCCGCGAACTTACTGAGCTCTTCCCAAAGACGGAACATAAGATTGGTGAAGTTGTCCTTGAAGTAAGTGACCTTACAAATCCAGCGTACTTCCGTAACGTCTCTTTTAATGTACGTAAGGGCGAGATTGTTGCTCTTGCTGGCCTTGTCGGAAGCGGTCGCTCAGAGATTGCTCGTTCAATCTTTGGAATCGACTCTTATGATTCAGGGGCAGTTAAAATCAACAATAAGCCGCTCAAGAAGAACTCTCCAATTGCTGCAATGGCAGAGAAGATTGCACTCGTTCCAGAAGATCGACGCCAACAAGGCCTCTTCATGGTTGCAGGTGTAAATCGCAATATCTCAATGGAATCTTTCTCTCGCCTTACAGGCCGCTTCTTTATCAACTTTAAGAAAGAGCGCGCTCTGACCGAAGAATGGCGTGAGAACTTGAGTATTAAATATGCAGATCAATCTGACCCTGTCGATCGCCTATCTGGTGGTAATCAGCAGAAGACTGTTCTTGCAAAGTGGCTAGCCACAGATCCTGACCTTCTCATCGTCGATGAGCCAACTCGCGGAATCGATGTGGGCACCAAATCTGAGGTTCATCGCCTCATTGATAAGGCAGCTGGTGAAGGAAAGGCAGTCTTGATGATCTCAAGTGAACTTCCAGAAGTTCTCGGGATGGCAGATCGAATTATCGTTATGCGCGAAGGACGTCAGGTTACTGAACTCTCTCGCAAGGAAGCGACTCAAGAGAATGTTATCGCAGCAGCTACCACCGGAAAGAAGGGCATCTAAAAGTGGCATCAAATAAGAAGAAGTTATCTTTGGGACGCGAAGGAAGTCTTGGAGTAATCCTTGTCTTCTGCGTAGCAGTCACAGGATTTATCAACCCACGATTCGTTACCGGCGATGGAACTCGCGACTTACTCTCTGCAACAGCAATTGTTGCACTCCTGGCAATCGGGATTGCGCCCGTCATGATCATGCGCCATATCGATCTCTCTATTGCATCAACAGTGGGGTTATCTGGTTGGGTTGTAGCTGATTTCTGTGCGAAGAACCCAAGCTTCACCTGGGTTCACTGCTTCATCATCGGAGGCATCGTTGGAATTGCCATCGGTGTACTCAATGGACTTCTAGTTGCAGGGTTACGACTTCCATCCTTGGTGGTGACTCTCGGAACCCTCTACATCGTCCGTGGCGCGGTTTATGTAATCTCAAACTCAGTTGATTACAACGCGCAAGAGATGCCGCCAAGTCTTCTTAAACTCGGTGGTACCGCTTACTTCGGCCTACTTCCATTCCCATTCTTGCTCGCACTTATTCTCATGGTGGTCGTTGCATGGGTTATGAAGTACACCAAGGCAGGTCGTGACTGCTATGCAATCGGAAGCAATCCGCCAGCTGCAGATCTTGTTGGCCTCAAGGTATTCCGCAGAACATTTATTGCATATATCTACTGTGGATTTATCGCAGGTATCGCTGGAGTCTTTTACCTTATGCGATTTGCGCAAATTGACTCAACAGCCTTCTACGGTCAAGAGCTAGCAGTAGTTGCAGCAGCTGTAATCGGTGGAATCGGTCTCCTGGGTGGAGCCGGAACTGCGGTAGGTGTGGTTATCGGTGCGCTTCTTGTGCAGACAATTCAAGGTGCGCTTGCAGCACTTGGCGTTGATGCATTCTGGAAAGCTGCAATTAATGGTGCGCTTCTTATCGTTGCAATTTATGCAGATCGAGTTCTTGCAAGGAGAAGTGAGAAAGCTTTACTCGCCCAGAGAATCAAGGAAAGGGTCTAATCGTGTCATTTGTAAATTCCTTTAAAGTCCGCAAGTCTTGGGACACAGCTATTCTGGCACTTCTCTTCTCTGTCTGGGTGCTTGCATCTATGACTACAGATAACTTCCTCAGTTCAATTAACGTCTCGCAGATCTTCTCCAATTCAAGTGAAATCCTGATTATGGGATTTGCAATGATCTTCTTGATTATCGCTGGAGAGATCGACCTCTCCATTGCTTCAATCTTGGCACTCAGTAGCGCCATGCTTGGATATTCATATGCGCAAGGAGCTCCAATTTGGGTCGCAATCTTGGTTGCGGTAGCCGTCGGAAGTGCGTGCGGTTTTGTTAATGGATTCTTAGTAACCAAGCTAGGACTCGGATCATTGGCTGTCACGATTGGAGCGCTGGCTCTTTACCGCGGTATTGCAAATGGAATTCTTGGCGAGAATACGATCAATGAGTTTCCGGAGGCAGCAACAGACTTTGGTTTTAGCACTATTGGAAACACCTTTATTCCACAGACGCTTCCGGTCATCATCGTCTTCGGCTTGTTCTTCGCATTTTTGCTACACAACACGCCTTTTGGTCGTCGCACTCTTGCAATTGGACAAAGTCCAGAGGCTGCGCGATTTGCGGGTGTAAATGTTGTTCGACATAAAATTATTATCTTCACATTCACTGGCTTTATGTCAGGTGTAGCAGGAGTTATCTACACATTCCGATTCTCAACTGCGCAAGCAGATAATGGTGTTGGACTTGAACTTCTTGTTATCTCTGCATGTCTCTTAGGTGGAGTTTCAATCTTTGGTGGTGTTGGAACAATGTGGGGACTCGTTGCAGGTGTAATGCTTGCAAGTAGCGTCGAATCATGGCTGACACTTCGTGAGATCAATGCCCAATGGAGAACAATCGTTACAGGTATCTTGCTCTTAATCTCTGTGGCAGCGCCAGTACTTGTTGATAAAGCAAAGCGCAGGAAGGCAGCTGCTAGTAACAAAGGTTAAAACACTACAAAAAAAAGTTCCTTCAGTCATTGAACAATTCAATGAGCATTAAACAATTCAATTGTTTAATGCTCTGAAGGAGCTTTTTTATACGCAGAACCTTCACCAAATCGTTATAAAAGATATCTAGTGATTCATGTGAACTAGTCATAGAGTTCACGACACGGACCCAGTTGGCTTTATTGCTGGCCTAGGCACGGCGGTGAAATTAAAAATAATTTCACTTTGTTTTCAACGAAAGGAAATACCTTGAAGAAACTACTCGCAGCAATTGCAACAGCTGCACTCGTTACAACAACACTTGTAGCTGGTTCAGTTGCACCTGCTTCAGCAGCAACTAAATTGAAGATCGCTCACATTCCTAAGCTCGGCACAATTGGATACTTCCAAGCTGCTGATAAGGGTGTACAGCGCGCATGTAAGGAACTCAAGGCAACTTGTGCATACAAGGGACCTACAGAGATCACAGCAGCTGCACAGGTTAAGGAAATCAACGCAGCTGTACAGTCTGGCTACAACGTAATTATTCTTGCTGCTAACGACAAGGACGCTCTCGTTCCTGCTCTAAAGGCTGCACGTAAGAAGGGTGTAACTGTAGTTACATACGATTCAGACGTTGCAAAAGCAGGTCGTTCAGTATTCATCAACCAGGCATCATCAAAGGGAATTGGCCAGGCACTTGCTGCTTCAGCTAACGACCTTGCTGGTGGTTCAGGTGAAATCGCAATCCTTTCAACAACTCCTGATGCTACAAACCAGAATGTATGGATTGAGTTCATGAAGGAAGAGATTGCTGCTAAGTACTCAAGTCTTAAGGTTGTCGCAACTGCTTACGGTCTAGATAAGCCAGAAGAGTCAACAACTGAGACACAGGGTCTTATCCAGAAGTATCCAAACGTTAAGGTGATCGTTGCACCAACATCTGTTGGAATTGTTGCGGCTGCTAAGTACGTAAGCGGATCAGCTTCAAAGGGTAAGGTCTTCGTAACAGGTCTTGGTCTTCCAAACGACATGAAGACATACATCAAGGACGGATCAAACGCTCAGGCATCTCTATGGGATGTTGAGAACTTCGGATACGTTGCTGCTCAGGTTGCTAACTCGATTATCAACAAGAATGCATCAGTAAAGGTCGGAGCTAAGGTCAAGTCTGCTAAGGGCGATAAGGGCCTTAAGACACGTACAGTCACAAAGGGTGCAGTAGGAAACGAAATCATCCTTGGACCAGCTACTGTCTTTACAAAGTCAAACGTAGATCAGTTCAACTTCTAATTAGTTAATAACTAGTTAGGGTTTAAACCTACGGATTCAGGCAGTTCCCTTCGGGGAACTGCCTGAATCTCTTTAAAGGCGTTTTGAACAGTTTAATTAGTAAAAATAGATATCGAGATTCACTATCGAGAAGAGAATTTGAATGTCAGTAGCAAAGCGACTTGAATTTGGTGGCCACGCACTTGTTTGGGCTGGCGACTGGTCTGCAGAGGGCGCACGTGCAGCTATCAGCGGTGCTGCACGCTCTGGCTATGACTATGTAGAGATTGCACTTCTTGATCCTTGGAAGGTTGACATCGCAATGACCCGCGATCTTCTCGCTGAATACGGAGTCCGTGCTCATGCATCGCTCGGGCTTTCTCCAACAACGGATGTCACAAGTACCGATGCGTCGATTATTGCTAAGGGCGACGAACTTCTTCGCAAAGCGACAGATGTTCTTCATGGCCTCGGTGGCACTGAACTCTGCGGCGTTCTCTACTGCTCGCTAGGCAAGTACCCAGGGCCAGCATCGCGTGAGAACCGCACCAATTCAGTTTCTGCAATGCAACGCCTCTCGGATTACGCAGCCGATAAGGGCATCAATGTAAATTTTGAGGTCGTAAACCGATACGAGACAAATATTATGAATACCAGCATCGAAGGCCTCGCCTTTCTCGATGAGGTCAACCGTCCCAATACCTTTATCCACCTCGATACCTACCATATGAATATTGAAGAAGATGGCATGGAAAAGTCAGTCATCGCTGCCGGAGATAAGTTGGGCTTTGTTCATATTGGCGAGAGCCATCGCGGTTACCTAGGGTCTGGAAATGTAGATTTCGATACATTCTTTGCAGCCCTGAAGAAAATTAATTACCAGGGGCCAATTACCTTCGAATCCTTCTCATCTGCAGTTGTAGACCCGGCTCTTTCAAATGCTTTATGCGTCTGGAGAAATCTCTGGAGTGATTCAGATGATCTCGCCAGTACCGCTCTCTCATTTATGAAAGCTAGGATTTAACTATGCAGAGAGTCGGATTTAAACTTCAGATTCGCCCCGAGATGGCCGATGAATATAAGCGCCGTCATGCCGAGGTCTGGCCAGATATGTTGCAAGCGTTGCGCGAGACAGGTTGGACCAATTACTCAATCTTCCTTGATCGCGCCGATGGCACTCTCTTTGGTTACCTGGAGACTCCGGATTTAGATGCAGCGAAAGCTGGTATGGCTACACGTGAAGTCAATGCACGCTGGCAGGCAGATATGGCACCATTTTTTGTAGCACTCGATGGCAAGAATCCTGATGAAGGTTTCTTGCTTCTCGAAGAAGTTTTCCACCTAGATTAATTTTTAAACCCAACATCTATAAAGACCCAAAATAGACAGGAGCACGACAATGGCAACACCAAATGAGGCAAAAGAAGTTCTTAAGCGCTTCTGGATTGAAACCCCATCATGGGCTTACGGAAATTCAGGAACGCGCTTTAAAGTATTTGCTCAGGCAGGTGTTCCACGTGATCCTTATGAGAAGCTGGCTGATGCAGCTCAAGTGCATAAGTACACCGGCGCTGCGCCATCAGTTGCAATGCATATTCCTTGGGATAAGGTCGATGATTACAAGCACCTTGCAGATTACGCACAAGAACAAGGTGTGCGCCTTGGAACAATTAACTCAAATACATTCCAAGATGACGATTACAAGTTAGGTTCTGTCTGTCACCCTGATGCCAAGATTCGCCAGAAAGCAGTTGATCACCTCTACGAGTGCATCGACATCATGGATCAGACAGGTGTCAAAGATATAAAGCTCTGGTTTGCAGACGGTACTAACTATCCTGGCCAAGATAACCTCGCAGCCCGCCAAGATCGCTTAGCTGAGTCACTTCGTAAGTGCTATGACCGCCTTGGGCCAGATCAACGCATGCTCCTGGAATATAAGTTCTTCGAGCCTGCCTTCTACTCAACAGATGTCCCAGATTGGGGCACTTCATATGTGCACTGTCTAGAACTCGGTGAGAAGGCATCAGTTTGCGTAGACACTGGCCACCATGCGCCGGGAACAAATATTGAATATATCGTCGCATTCTTGCTCCGCAAGAAGCGTCTTGGTGCATTCGACTTCAACTCACGATTCTATGCTGATGACGATCTCATCGTTGGTGCTGCAGATCCATTCCAATTGTTCCGGATCATGCACGAGGTTAATCAGAATGGTGGTTTCGATGTTGGAACTCCTGTCTCATATGTTCTTGATCAATGCCACAACATCGAAGATAAAATCCCTGCACAGATTCGCTCAATAACAAATGTCCAAGAGGCAGTTGCAAAGGCGCTCTTGGTTGATGCAGCCGCTCTTAAGAAGGCTCAACTTGCTGGCGATATCTTGGGTGGAAATGACATCTTGATGCACGCATACAACACAGATGTTCGCCCAATGCTGGAAGAACTACGCGTTGAGATGGGTGCATCTGCAGATCCAAAGAGCGCATATGCAGCCAGTGGATATGCAGAAAAAATAGCCGCTGACCGCGTTGGTGGTGCACAAGCTGGATGGGGAGCGTAATGACGACACCTAAAGTCGCCCCAACACCTGTCCGGGAACTATTAGAGCGCAGCAATAGATTGGGTTCAGAACCACGATTTACCAACTATGCAGGTGGAAATACATCTGCAAAGGGCTCAGTTCCAAATCCTGCAACAGGCCACGAAACCACAGTTCTCTGGGTTAAGGGCTCTGGCGGAGATTTAGGAACAATGACTGAATCAGGACTTGCTGCTCTTGAACTCGATAAGTTTAAAGATTTGAAGAATGTTTATCGTGGTGTTGAATTTGAAGATGAGATGGTCGCACTTTTTGATTACTGCAAATTTGGGACATCAGGTGCTGCTCCAAGTATCGATACAACGATGCATGGGTTAGTTGAATACGATCATGTTGATCACCTTCATCCAGATTCCATCATTGCCCTTGCGACATCTGTCGATGGGGAGAACCTCACTCGCGAGTGCTTCGGAGATGAGATTCTCTGGGTTGAGTGGCGCCGTCCCGGTTTCCAACTCGGACTCGATATGGCGAAGATTGCTGCAGAGAATCCAAAGGCGAAGGGTTGCATCCTCGGTGGCCACGGATTGACAACATGGGCTACAACAAGCAAGGAGTGCGAAGCTCGCTCTGTTGAAACAATCACCAAAGCTGAAGAGTTTATTAAGGCGAAGGGCAAGAAGGATCCATTTGGTCCAAAGGTTGCAAAGTACAAGCCCCTAGATCCTGCTGCTCGTAAGGCACGTGCTGCTGAACTTGCTCCACATCTTCGTGGAGTTGCATCACAAGACGTTCGAATGGTCGGACATTTCACCGATGCAGATGTAGTTCTCGACTTCACCGAAAGTGCCGATCTCTTTAAGCTCGCTGCTTTGGGAACATCATGCCCAGATCACTTCTTGCGCACCAAAATCTCACCCATGGTTCTAGATACAGCACCGGATGCTCCGTTTGAAGAGGTACTCGCACGAGTTACAGAGCTACACGAGAAGTATCGTGAAGTTTATGCAGGGTATTACGCACGTCATGCATCAAAGGACTCTCCGGCGATGCGGGGGGCAGACCCTGCAATCATCTTGGTTCCAGGAATCGGAATGTTCTCATACGGTAAAGATAAGCAGACAGCACGAGTTGCGAGCGAGTTCTATATCAATGCAATCAACGTGATGCGTGGTGCTCAAGCAATCTCTACCTATGCGCCAATCGCTGAATCAGAGAAATTCCGCATTGAGTACTGGGATCTTGAAGAAGCCAAGCTCAAGCGCGCTCCTAAGCCAAAACCACTTGCTGGTCGTATCGCACTTGTTACAGGTGCAGCATCTGGCCTTGGCAAGGCAACAGCTCTACGCCTCGCTAGTGAAGGTGCATGTGTCGTGGTTGCAGATCGTGACCTCGAAGGGGCAGTGAAGGTTGCTGCAGAGATCGGGAATTCAGATAAAGCAGTTGGAATCTCCATGGACGTCACAAGCGAGGAAGCTATTGCTGATGCAATTGCTGCTTCAAGCCTTGCATTTGGTGGAGTTGATATCGTTGTCAACAATGCTGGTATCTCAATTAGTAAGTCACTCGTTGAGACAACAGTAAATGATTGGGATCTACAGCATGACATCATGGCTCGTGGATCTTTCTTAGTTTCGCGAGAAGCAACAAAGGCGATGATTGCACAGAAGATGGGCGGAGATATTGTCTATATCTCTTCAAAGAACTCCATCTTCGCAGGGCCCAATAACATTGGATACGGATCCACCAAGGCAGATCAAGCGCACCAGGTGCGTTTACTTGCAGCCGAACTTGGTGAATTCGGTATCCGTGTTAATGGAATCAATCCAGATGGAGTCGTAAAGGGCTCGGGAATCTTCTCATCTGGTTGGGGTGCAAATCGCGCAGCTGTCTATGGAGTCGAAGAGTCTAAACTCGGTGAGTTCTACGCCAAGCGCACAATTCTCAAGAAGGAAGTCTTGCCTGAACATATTGCAGCCGCAGTATTCGTTCTACTTGGCGGAGAACTTGGTCTTACGACAGGGCTTCATATCCCAGTCGATGGTGGAGTATCAGCAGCTTTCTTGCGATAAGCCCCATAGAGATCACAGATATGAAACTCTTCGCAGCTATAGATCTTGGCGCATCAAGTGGTCGTGTTGCGGTGGGCTCCCTTAACCAAGACTCCAATAATTTGGGTTCGCTTGAAATCAAGGAAGTCCATCGCTTCAAGGTCGATGTGAATGAGAATCTAGATCTTGGTCTGCGCTGGAATTGGCCCAAGATCGTTGAAGAGGTAAAGAGAGGTCTTCTTAAGGCTCAAGAACTCGGTGAGATTGTCTCGATTGGAATCGATACCTGGGCAGTTGATTACGGCCTCATCGATAGCCAGGGCGAGCTCATTGAAGATCCATACTGTTACCGAGATGGTCGTACTGATGGCTTAATGCAATCGATCGCAGAAAGTATCGGCGCTGAATACATCTACAGTCGCACCGGAACTCAATTCATCTTCTTTAACACCGCCTATCAGCTCTATGCAGCAAGAGATACTCCTGCGCTCAGATCTGCATCGACCTTCTTAATGCTTCCTGATCTTCTCAATTTTGTACTCTGTGGTGTTCAGAGCAATGACATCACCAACGCATCCACTACGCAGCTCTTCAATGCACACATAGGTGATTGGGATTGGGAGCTCATTGAGAAACTTGAACTTCCAAAATCAATCTTCCCTACCCTGCACAAGCCGGGCTACATAGTTGGAACTATCAATGGGCAAGGCGCGCTCGATGGCATAAAAGTAGTTGCGGTCGGTTCTCATGACACAGCTTCAGCTGTTGCTGGAGTTCCACTCGCGCCAACTCGTGATAGTGCATATATCTCGAGTGGTACATGGTCGCTGGTCGGGCTGGAGCTCGACTCCCCCGTAACCAATGAGACTGCTCGCACATTTAATATTACAAATGAAGCAGGCGTTGCAGATCGAATCCGTTTTATTAAGAATGTTTCAGGAATGTGGCTCCTAGAAGAGTCAGTGAGGTATTGGAAGGAGCAAGGGATCACAACAACGCCTGCAGAGCTTGCTCGCGATGCCGCTGCCTTGCCTCGTAAACAAATCATTGATACCAATGATCCACGCTTTGCTAAACCTGGCGCTATGCCAGAGCGGATTGCTCAATACTGCGCTGAGACAAACCAGGACGTTCCTACGACCCCTGCCGAGTTTGCGCGATGCATCTTCGATAGTCTCGCCGTTGCATATGCGAAATCTCTTGCAGAACTTATCCAGGCATCTGGACGCACCGTGCGCGAGATTAATATTGTCGGTGGTGGCTCATCTAACGCCCTTCTCAACCAACTCACCGCCGACGAGACTGGTATTCCCGTAATTGCAGGACCTGTAGAGGCGACCGTGATGGGAAATCTCATTATTCAGATGATGAGCGCCGGAATGATTGCATCACTTGAAGAAGGAAGAGCACTTATCGCAAACTCCATTGAGCGCAAGACATTTACCCCAGTTTCAGTTAAGGTATAAATCATGCGACATCAAGAACTGCGTTCCATACACGGAACCGATGTAAAAGTTTCTCGTTTGGGCTTAGGAACAGCACCTCTGAGCGGTCTCTTTAGGAGCGTTCCAGTAAGCGAGAGCGATGAAATTCTTCATCAAGCCCTCTCTGCCGGTATTAGTTATATCGATACCGCACCCCTCTATGGATATGGCGTAGCCGAGAAGCGCGTAGCTCGGGGCACCAAAGGATTTACACCAGCGCCAACAATCTCAACCAAGGTGGGTAGATTGTTGCGCCCTGGAAAAAATTCAGAGCTAGATAAATGGCCGGATGCAGATCCCAATATTGAAATTTACTTTGATCACTCCCCTAGCGGTATCCGCAGGTCCCTTGAAGAGAGCCTCGAGCGTCTTGGTAGAGAGAATATTGAAATTGCATATATTCATGATGCTGACGAATGGATTCGCGATGCAATCGATGTCGTCTACCCCGAACTTCATAAAATGCGCGAAGAAGGCCTAGTTAAGGCAATAGGTATAGGCATGAATTGGTGTCCTCCATCGATTACCATTATGAAAGAAACTGATCTCAATATCGCGCTGATTGCAGGAAGATTTACCTTGCTTGATCAGAGCGCACAAGATGAGCTCTACCCATTGGCGCTTTCAAAGAAAGTCTCAATTATTGCAGCCGGTGTTTATAACTCAGGAGTACTAGCTAACCCTGTTCAAGGCGCCTTATACGATTATGAATTAGCACCGCAAGAGATTCTTGATAGAGCTCGTGCCATCGCAAAGTTCCTTGAGAAATTTGACGTCACACTTCCGCAAGCTGCTCTGCAATTCCCATTGCGCCATCCAGCAGTTGCATCAGTGTTAATCGGTCCAGGCTCTCAAGCAGAACTTGCCGCCAATATTGCATCCTTTGATGCGCAACTTCCGGATGAACTCTGGAGCGAGATGGAGCGCGAAGGTTTAATTCGCCCTCTAACTCTTTAAATCTAAAAGCCTCTGGCTCTTTAAATCTAAAGATTTAAATTGTTCGTGAGGTCATCTCACCAATACCCTCAATACCGGTAACAACAACTTGTCCCGCCTTCAGGTATTTAGTTGGCTTAAAGCCCATTCCAACGCCTTCAGGTGTTCCTGTATTAATTACATCTCCAGGCATAAGCTCCATAAACTGGCTGACATACCAAACGATATGGCTGATACCGAAAATGAGATCACTTGTGCGTGAATCTTGGCGCTTCTCACCATCGACGGTGCAATAAACGCGAACATCATCTGGTGAAAATTCATCGCTCGTAACAATCTGTGGACCCATGGGATTAAATGTTGGGAAAGACTTGCCCTTAACCCACTGTCCGGCGCGTTCAATCTGCCAATGGCGCTCAGAGACATCCTGGCTCATTGAATATCCAAGGATGTAATCGCGAGCTTCAGCTTCAGACTTTAGATAGAGAGCACGCTTTCCGATAACGATTGCAAGTTCTACCTCATAATCTGTTGCAGTTGAATTAGGCGGAATAGCAATCTCATCATTAGGTCCAACGAGGCAATCTGGAGCCTTCATAAATACGACTGGCTCTGGTGGCGGAGTCATACCTGATTCAGCTGCATGCTTTGCATAGTTGAGGCCGATACATATGAGTTTCGTTGGACGGGCTACTGGGCTTCCAATTCGTACTCCTGCGATATCAAATG
>JBFYOX010000012.1:0-37174 GCA_041303615.1 Actinomycetes bacterium | reverse complement strand
TTAAGTGCATCGATCATGATGAGTTGTTCCATGATCTGCTTATTAATTGGCGCTGAGTGCGATTGAATTACAAAAGCATCGCAACCGCGAACTGATTCTTCAAAGCGTACAAAAATTTCACCATTAGCAAAGTCATAAGCAGATGTTGGGGTAAGTGGAATACCTAGTTCGGTGGCAACCTGCTCTGATAACTCTGGAAATCCGCGGCCTGAAAAAAGACGAAGTTTTTTCTCTGAGGATAAACGGATTTCGCTCAAGGAAGTTAGCCCTTCTGCTCGTCACTGCTGTGGCGCGAAGCCGCCTCAGCAGATTTAGTACCGGGGCGCTTACGCAGAACCCAACCTATTACATTTCTCTGCTTTGCTCTGCCAACACCCATCGCGCCGGCAGGAACATCTTCAGTAATAACAGAACCGGCCGCGGTATAGGCGCCGTCACCAATGGTTACTGGAGCTACCAACATTGAGTCGCTTCCGATTCGAACGTGGTCGCCCACTACGGTGTAATGCTTCTCAACGCCATCGTAATTAACAAAGATAGTTGCGGCACCAATATTGCTGCCCTCGCCGATTACTGCATCTCCAACATAGGAAAGATGAGGAACCTTTGAACCCTCTCCTAAGGTCGAATTCTTCATCTCGACAAATGCGCCAGCTTTAGAACCCTTAAGAAGTTTTGTGCCAGGCCGCAAGAATGAATAGGGACCAACGTTGACGGATTCGCCAATAATGGAATCAGTGCACTGCGATTCAAGAACGCGTGCACCCCGTTCAACTACGCAATCGTGAAGAGTTGTACGAGGACCTATAACTGCGCCGCTTGCAACAGTTGTTTTTCCGGTAATTGCTGTGCCTGGCATCAAAATGACATCTGATTCAATAGTTGCAGTTGCATCAACCCAAGTACTGAGCGGATCAACAATTGTCACACCGTCTCGCATTAGATCTTCATTGATGCGATCACGTAAAAGGGCTGCAGATTCTGCAAGCTGAACGCGATCGTTGACTCCGAGGATTTCAATAAAATCTTCAATAAGAACTGGGGCAATAGTGCCACCCTCGTTGCGAAGGATTTCAATAACATCGGTGAGGTAGAGCTCGCCCTGTGAATTATCTGCCTTTAACTTTCCGATTGCAGCCGTTAGCTTTGCTGCATCAAATGCATAAACACCTGAGTTAACTTCGATGATTTCGCGCTGCAGATCGTCCGCATCGCGTTCTTCAACAATGCGAACAAGGGATTGGTCATCTCCGCGAATAATGCGACCGTATCCCGTTGGATCGGGATGTTCTGCCGTTAAGACAGATGCGGTAAATCCACCAGCATGATGAGCCTCAAGTAGTTGCGATAGAGAATCTGATGTCAGCATTGGTGTATCGCCTGCAAGAATCAAAATAGTTCCGGTGGCCTTAAGTCCTTCGAGGGCTAATTGAGTTGCATGTCCTGTGCCACCGCGCTTCTCCTGAAAGACGGTAACTGCGTGCGGAGCAATCTCGGCAAGGTGCGCTTCAACTTCTGCGCGACCTGCGCCAACAACAACACGTATCTGCTTAGCCGCCAGTGCATCGACAGCGCTAAGAACATGGCCCACAAGTGTGCGACCTGCAATGGAGTGGAGAACCTTCGGTGTAGAAGATTTCATACGCGTACCTTCGCCCGCAGCGAGAATCACTACGGTTTCAAGGCTCATGTATGAAGTGTAACGGTGGCTCCGCCCTTTACTACTGCGGAGCAATTGCTCCGCCACCAGGTATCGATCCTGGACCCTGGGCTTCAAAGGCCCATGTGCTAGCCACTACACAATGGCGGAACCTATATTCTCCCTTATATTCGGTAGTGCTCGCGACCACTAAACTCACTTCTTATGGATGCACATTCTTCACAGCACGAGCGGGATGAAGTCGACCGTCTCGTTGCCGCATGGAAGCGCGAACGGCCAGATTTAGACCTCTCTCCCCTCTCGGTCCTTAGCCGCATCACCAGAATTGCCCGCCATCTCGATATCGCCCGACGTGATGCCTTCGGAGATCTAGAAAATTGGGGCTTCGATGTTTTAGCAGCGCTTCGTCGCGCAGGTGCGCCATATCAACTCTCACCTGGTGTGCTTATGCAAGAGACGATGGTGACAAGCGGCACGATTACAAATCGTCTTGATCGCTTGGAAGAACTTGAACTCATTACACGCGAGCCAGATCCCAACGATGGACGCGGCTCGCTTGTTACTCTTACAAAATCCGGAATTCGCGCAGTCGATGCTGCGATGGAAGATCTTCTTGAAAATGAACGTGAACTCTTGAAAGATTTGTCAGGTAAAGATCGCGATCAACTTGCTGCGCTCTTGAGTACGCTCGTTACAGAGTTTGATTCTGCCGAAAGTTAAATTATTTTTGCGCCGTGCACAGGACCATGTGCTCGCGCAACACTTCCCACAACTCCGCTAGCGGTCAGCGCAACTGCAAGGTCTAGACCTGCATCTTCATCAGCGACAAGGAATGCAACTGTTGGTCCTGATCCAGAGACGATTGCACCCAGTGCGCCGTAATCACGGCCAACTTCAAGGACAAGACTTAGAGCAGGGCGAAGCGAACAAGCCGCGCTCTGTAAATCATTTACAAGGGCTCTGCCGACAGCTTCTGCATCGGCTGCAAGGAGTGATTGCATCAGCGAATCTGAGACAACAGGAGCTGCTATCTGTAACTCTGCGCGCATGCGATCGCATTCGGTATAGACAGCGGGTGTAGATAAACCTACGCTCGATAAGGCCAATACCCAGTGATATGTACCGCGAGATAGCGCTGCAGTAAGTTGATCACCATGGCCTTGTCCGATTGCTGTGCCGCCAGAGATCATAAATGGAACATCGCTACCAAGTTCTGATCCCAATAAATGTAACTCATCGCGCGACATCTGTAATTCAAAGAGAGCATCCATCGCTACCAAAGTTGCAGCTGCATCGGCGCTTCCACCGGCCATGCCACCTGCAACAGGAATCGATTTCTTTACTTCGATATGAACATCGACTTCAAAATCAAACTTAGCGCCAACTAACTTTGCTGCTTTCGCTGCAAGGTTGGTCTGATCTTCAGGAACGCCATGAACTTGCTCTCCTGTGACCGATATCGTAATTCCATCGCCAGGCTTTGTTTTTGTAACTGTCACATCATCAAATATAGAAATAGCCTGAAAGACGGAGACAAGATTGTGGTAGCCATCTGCTTCGCGAGGACCAACAGATAACTGAAGGTTTACCTTTGCAGGTACGCGTACCGTTACAGAATTCTTAGCCACCTGAAAACTCTACCCTTGTTTAGCAATCGCGCAGAAGCTGTGAATATCGAGGGCTTCACCGCGCAGCGTTGGATCGATGCCAGCAGATTGCAGAACTGCTTCCGCTGCAGCTGACCCGCCATACATAGAGGAAAGTGCGGAGCGAAGCATCTTTCGGCGTTGAGCAAATGCTAAATCGATAATCGCAAATACCTTTTTGCGTAACTCTTCATCTCCAGGAGTTGCTCGGCGAACAAAACCAACCAACTTTGAATCAACATTAGGTTGTGGCCAGAAAATTGAACGCGATACCGAGCCAGCACTTGTGACATCAGCCCACCATGCTGCTTTGACGCTAGGTATTCCATACTCTTTTGAATTTGGTTTCGCGGCCAAACGATCTGCGACTTCTGCCTGCACCATAACAACTCCGCTACGAAGTGATGGAAGAATTTCAAGGAGATGCAGGAAGACGGGCACTGAGACGTTGTAAGGCAAATTTGCAATAAGAACAGTTGGATCTACCGGAAGTGACTTTAGAGTCAGTGCATCTTGATTGATGACAGTTAATTTCTCGGCGCGATCTGAATGCTTGCTAGCTGTAATGGGTAGCTGTGTTGCAAGACGATTATCAATTTCTACCGCTACTACTGATTGCGCCTCTTCCAGCATCGCCAGAGTTAGTGAGCCCAACCCTGGTCCGATTTCAAGGGCGATATCTGTCGGTGTAAGTCCTGCAATACGAACAATCTTCTTGCAAACATTGCCGTCATGAACAAAGTTCTGACCTAGCGATTTCGATGGTTTTAAATCGAGTGTGGCGGCGAGTTCTCGAATCTCTGCTGCTCCTAGCAAACTCATGCGAATGATCCGAAGATTCGTTCGGCGTTCTTTGAGAGAGCAGTCGCAAGTTCTGCAACATCTTCATCTCGCTCTGTCGCCATTGCACGCACGATATTTGCAATCTGGGCTGGTGTATTTAAGGCACCTCGGTGTGGAGTTGGTGCCAAGAATGGTGAATCTGTCTCGACGAGAAGCTGATCATGAGGAACAAGCTTTACCGCATCACGCAAAGCAGGCGCATTCTTAAAGGTAAGAGTTCCTGCGAAAGACAAGATGTAACCGCGATCAATACATTTCTTCGCCATCTCTACATCGCCTGAGAAACAATGGAAGACGGTCTTCTCGGGAGCCCCAACTTCAAGCAGTACCGAAAGAACATCATCATGTGAATCGCGATCATGAATCACCAAAGCCTTATTTGTTCGCTTTGCGAGATCGATATGCCACTTAAAAGATTCTTGTTGGCGTTTCTGAAGTTCAGGCGGTGTACGGAAGTAATCCAACCCTGTTTCACCGATGGCACGTACGCGAGGATCTTGCGCTAGTTTCTCGATGATCGCCCAATCGGCTTCTAAATCTTCGACGATAGGTGCTTCATTCGGATGTAGTGCGACAGCAGCAAGTACGCGACCCGGATAAGCATTGGCAAGATCTACACACCACTGAGATTGTTCTGCTGAATATCCAACCTGGACTATGCGATCGACATTGACTGACTTTGCATCATCGAGGACTTTTCGTACCGCATCTGAGTCTGGGGCTTCATTGGTAACAATCTCAATATGGGCATGTGCATCAACTGTCGGAACCGGAAGTGGTTCAGGTAGTGGAGCTAGCTCGCATTCAATATCGCGATTGTGGCGATCTGCCATAGAAAATTACTCTTTAACTTCTAACCGAGGGAATAGCACTGGAGTCTTTGTGACAGTTGCGCCTTCTGGAAGTTGGCCCCACTGAGAAACTTTTGAAATTTCTTGAGATCCAATTGCTCCGAGTGCTGCATTGGCGCCAAGTGATTCCCAGAGAATCTCAGTTGTTGCAGGCATAACTGGGTGAAGCAATACCGCCAATGCGCGGAGTGATTCTGCAGTGTTGTAGAGGACTGCTTCAAGAGTGGCTTGGTTAGCAGGATCTTTTGCCAGGATCCAAGGTTCCTTCTCGGTGACAAATCCATTGACCTTCTTGCAGTAATCCATGACTGCATTGATGCCGCCTTGGAAATCAAGTGCAACCATTGCAGCATCAGCTTTCTCAACAGTTGATTTCAACGCTTCTGCTAGTCCTTCGTCCTTGGCAACTGCAGGAACTTTGCCACCGCAATACTTCTCAATCATTGCAGCAAGACGGGATGCAAGATTTCCAAAGTCATTTGCAAGCTCTGATGTATAACGTGCGCTCATATCTTCCCAAGAGAAAGATCCATCGCTACCAAATGGAATTGCGCGCAGGAAGTAATAGCGGAATGCATCTACGCCAAAGTGATCAGTGATATCAGATGGCGCGATACCGGTTAGCTTCGACTTACTCATCTTCTCGCCGCCAACCAATAGCCAGCCATGTGCAAATACCTTCTTAGGGATATCTATGCCTGCTGCCATCAACATCGCTGGCCAAATAACTGCATGGAATCGCAAAATATCTTTTCCGACGAGGTGAACATCTGCAGGCCATGTTGCAGCAAACTTCTTGCCGCCCTCTGAATCTGGTGCATCTGTAAGTCCAACAGCGGTTGCATAATTTAAAAGCGCATCAAACCAGACATAAACAACCTGATCGGTATCCCACGGAACTGGAATTCCCCAGTCAAATGTTGATCGAGAGATTGAGAGATCCGAAACGCCACCTTCAAGGAATGAGATGACTTCATTACGAGCTGATTCCGGCTGACACGCTTCGGGATTCTTCTTATAGTGATCAAGGAGTGGTTGTGCGAATTCAGAGAGCTTGAAGAACCAATTATTCTCGTTAACTAATTCGACTGGCTTACTGTGAATCGGGCAGAGCTTCTCGCCATCTGCATCGATGAGATCACCAGGCAACTTAAATTCTTCACAGCCAACGCAATATGGACCTTCATATTTACCAGCATAGATATGGCCTGAATCTTTGAGAGATTGAAGAAACTTCTGCACGCGCTCTGTGTGGCGTGGTTCTGTTGTTCGGATGAAATCATCATTGGCAATATTGAGTGCGGTCCAATTTGGCTTCCATGCCTCTGCAACCAATTTATCGACCCATGCTTGTGGTGCAACATTATTCTGCTCCGCCGTGCGCATAACTTTCTGGCCATGTTCATCTGTACCAGTTAAGAACCAGACAGATTCTCCGCGTTGGCGATGCCAACGAGTGAGCACATCGCCAGCGACTGTTGTATATGCATGGCCAATATGGGGCGCATCATTTACATAGTAGATAGGCGTTGTGAGGTAGAAAGACTTCATCTGCTCATCTTATTCGCATCGACTACGGCTGCATAAACGATCTTCTTTGGAATCCCGAATTCTTCGGCCACGGTAGCAATAGCCCCTTTGCGATCCATTCCCGCTGCTTCATATTCTCGGACTCGAGCCACAGCATCTTCTGCCGTTTTGTTCTCAGAACCAACTTCAACCCCTGCAAATACCAGAGTGATCTCTCCGAGAATTTCGCGATTTGATGCCCATGCAATTAACTCGGCAAGCGAACCACGAATCGTCTCTTCATAAGTCTTTGTCATTTCACGGCAGATTGCGCCAGCGCGATCCTGGCCCAGAATTGTTGAAGCATCCTCGAGCGATTCGAGTAAACGATGAGGCGCTTCAAAGATCACCATGGTGCGCTCTTCAAAACGGAGTTTTTCGTAGAAAGCTCTTCGGGCACCTTGGGCGCGTGGTGCAAAACCTTCAAATGTAAATCGGTCAGTTGGTAAGCCAGATAAGGCAATCGCCATCGTTGGCGCGCTTGGTCCAGGAATTACAACTGTCGGAATTTTCTCTGCAATCGCATCGCGCATAAGACGGAATCCCGGATCGCTAATCGTTGGCATTCCTGCATCGGTAACAACCAAAACTTCTTTTCCACTTCGAAGCAAGGTCAATATCTCTTGAGTTCTATCGGTTTCATTTCCCTCAAAGAAAGAGATGATGCGAGCTGTAAAGGTGACACCTAAATCTGAGGCAAGGCGATGAAATCTACGTGAATCTTCTGCTGCGATGATCTCGGCTGACTCGATTGCGTTCTTGAGGCGCGCGCTTGCATCGAGTGGATTCCCGAGAGGAGTCGCTGCAAGAACTAGTGCCATATGCGAATACTCCCATATTCTTTACACATGACAGCTGTGATCGCTCCAATCGCCATCGCGCTTGTCTCATTCGCTTTACGTGTAACAAATCTCGGCTCAATTAAGAGTTTTATCTTTGACGAGCTCTACTACGTCGACGGCGCTCGAGATCTTCTGGCATATGGAGTAGAAGTGTCAGGAACAAAGCCAGAATTTATTGTCCATCCACCTCTCGGGAAATGGATGATTGCACTCGGCATAAAGTTGTTCGGTGACAATCCAACTGGGTGGCGAATAACCACAGCTCTCGTTGGTTCGCTGATGATCCTATTGATTGGACTCATTGCACAGAGGCTCTTTAGAAACCCTCTCCTGGCTGCACTTGCTAGCGCATTAGCTGCACTCGATGGCCTAGGGCTTGTTCATTCACGCACTGCTCTGCTCGATAACTTCTTAACCTTCTTTATCTTGCTTGCAACATACTTCTTTATTCGAAGAAATTATTGGGCAACAGGATTCATTCTTGGCCTCGCGCTTTCAACAAAGTGGAGCGCGCTCTACTTCATAGCAATCTTTGGATTGATCGCTTTGTACAGAGCATTTTCGCATCACACTGGAAGAGAGTTGTTCCGCCCAACATTTGAAAGGTTGACACAATTTGGGCTACTGCCGGTCACGGTCTATCTCGCTTCTTGGTCGGGATGGTTCCTGAGTGACAGGGGTTGGGGTCGCGATTACTCAACCAATCCACTGACATCTTTTATCTTCTATCACAAACAAATTCTTGGATTCCATACAGGTTTAACAGAGAAACACACTTATGAAGCCAATCCTTGGAGTTGGTTATTTATGGGGCGACCAACCTCGTTTTACTACCAATCTCCAAGTGGATGTGGAAGCAACTCGTGCTCTCAGGAAATCATTGCTCTCGGCACACCTCTGCTTTGGTGGTTGGCGATAGGAGCGCTGGCACTAGTAATTGGAATGTGGATTCGTTCATTGGTTACAAGACAATTCGATCCTGCAACTACGATCATCATCGCTGGTATTTCTGCCGGCTATCTACCGTGGTTCTTCTTTCAAAATAGGACGGTATTTACTTTCTATGCAATCGTTTTTCAACCGTTCTTAATATTGGCTCTTGTTTATGCAGCACGTGCAATTCTCTTACGATTTGAGAGGAGCGGTGAAATCATCGTTGCAGCTCTCTTTATTCTCATATTCCTGAATTTTGTTTATTTCTTACCCATTTACTTAGGTGATGTAATTACCTACGAGGCATGGCGAAGCAGGATGTGGTTTCCCAGCTGGATTTAGATATAGCTAGCGAATTAAATTACTGATTTGCTGCGCGAATATCGCGTAAACGCTGAACTGCTTCATCGGCAAGCTGTTGATCAAAAATCTCATCGCGTGATGGTGCAGCGGCGGCAAGTGCTTCACGTTCTAGACGGGCTTGCTCCTCTGTCCACTTTCCAGGCTCTGTGAGATCCAAAACTCGCTTCGATGGAACAGCCTTTGGAGCATTCACATATGTTGGAACTGGAATTTCATTTGGTTGCCACTCAGAACGTGATTGCGCTGTTCCCTTAGGCAAGAGAGTGACGCCGGTGAGTTCGCGCTCTGAGAAAGGAACCCAGTGCTCTTGTGAAGTGCGAACTTCATTATGGCGATGCTGCAAGATTTCAGAGAGATTTGTATGTGAGACACCATCTGTTGTGCGATGTAATTGATCAACGCGTCGACGTTGGATTCGCTCGCTATTAGTTTGCCTACGCACATGGGCGATGTAGATCAGAAGCGCTGTAACCGGAATCAAGATAGCTACGTAAGCAAATGTTTGCATAATTGCACCTATTGTCGTCAGAGTAAGTGTTGTAAAAATTATTGAAAAAATAATTCGGCGGCGAAGAAGTTGTTGAGCGACTCTTCCCGCACGATCGACATCTGTGTAAATGACTCCGGTTCCGGGAGTTGCACCAGGCGTACTGTTTGCGACAACTCGGAGTGCGCTCTTGTAACGTTCTACGCTTTTTCCAGAGAATTCATTTTTATTATGTAACCAGCGAGGCAGAAAATAGGCAACCCACATGCCAATGATCGCTAGATAGATAATTCCTGAAGCCATGATGGGTAAAGGTTAGTTGGGAGCCCCAATTTACTTGTGGATTTCGAGGGGGGTTTAATGAATTAATTCGTTATTTCTTACAAAGCATTTGTGGTCTCGCCAAGCCCCATCTATATGTAAATATGCTTTTCGATAACCTTCGAACTCGTATCCCGCCTTCTCTGCAACCCTGCAGGATGCTTCATTTTCAGGGCGGATATTGATTTCAATGCGATGAAGCCCCAATTGATCAAAGCCAAATTCGGTGAGGAGATTTACGGCTTCGGTTGTCATTCCACGGTTGGCGAAGTTCTTATCAATCCAGTATCCGATATGGGCCCCGCGCAATGCGCCGTACATGACTCCGCCCATTGTTATCTGGCCGACGAGATTCTTTCCATGCCAAATGAGAAATGAATACGAACGCCCAGCTATGGCTTCAGCTCTATGAGCGCGCACCATTTCATAGAAAGAAGGGCGTGAATGAGGTTTCAGATATGCAGGGCTTTCGCCGGGAATCTTTGGCAGGGTCGCTTCCCAGGGAGTAAGCCAATCTCTATTTTCATTCCGAACGTGGTTCCACTGAGCGCGATCGCGATAGCGCATTGGTTGCAGAACGATTTGTTCGCCCTTTAGTTTAATTGTGGGCATTTACCAAGCCTTATAGGTATCGGCGCTCTAGCACCACAACAGTGACAAGATCCCCGGCAGCGAGTTCAGTTTCGCTCTCGCCCACTGCAATAAATGAATTTGCATCAGACAGTGTGGCCTGCTCATCTTGAGAACTAAGTGGAGTGACAGATTTACCGTCTTCACTCAAGATTGCACGTACATAAGATCGAACTCCACCGGTAGATGAAATCGCTTTCTCAAGTTTAGCTTTGAGTGATGGGCGATGAATATTTGCTGTTCCTAGCATCGTACGAATCATCGGGCGCACAAGGAGTTCAAAGGAGATGTAGGCAGCGATTGGATCTCCGGGCAGGGTGACGACTGGAGTCTTATCTGGACCAATAGTTCCGAAATTATGTCGTCCGCTTGACTCGATGGAGAGCTCTACAGTTTTGATTTCGCCGATCTTCTGCAATGTGCGGGTAATTAGATCAAAGGAGTCATCGTGGCGTTCACCGCTGATGATTATTAAATCGGCACGCACGAGTTGATCTTCAATAACACTTTGAAGAGCGCTCTCATCATCTGGAATTGAGTGAACGCGATATGCCACTGCTCCGACTTCGCGAACTGCGGTTGTCAGTAGCCAAGAATTAGTTTCGTACTCTTCATTATTTTTAAGCGGCATACCTGGCTCAACAAGATCAGGGCCAGCTGAGATCACAACAACGCGTGGATGAGGTCGAGTTGGAAGATGGTCTAGACCAATTGATGCAGCGAGGCCAATCTGTGTCGAACGAATTCGGCTTCCTGCTTTCATCACAAGACGCTCACCTGCATGGATATCCTCTGCCAGCGTTGCATCGTGTGCATCTAAGAGCGGCATATCAAATGGTTCGAGAGGGCTGCAGAGTTCTAAGAGAGAAGTAAGTACTTCATCTACCCGCGCATGTTCTGACATAATCGCTAACCTTACTTGTACTGCTCTAACTTCTAGGGGATTTACATGGGTATCGCTGACGAAAAAGTTGCATTGCGCACTCGCTATCGCCGCGAACGCAAAGACCGTTATCTGGACCACTCATTCGAATATCTCGCTACATCTGAAGAATTCTCCCGCGCACAGGTCATTGCAAGTTACTACTCTTACGATGACGAACCAAAGACTGCTGAGCTCAACCTTGCGATCATTAATTCCGGCAAGACACTTCTGCTACCTCGAATAAATGGATCAGAGATTGATTGGGTTCAATGGGATGGCAACGAGAATTCACTGAAATCTCACAAGAAAATGAGTGAGCCTGTGGGAGATATATTTGAAAATCTAAAATCTATCGATCTCATTGTTGTTCCTGCTCTCCGTATCGATCGCAGCGGTTATCGGCTTGGCCAAGGCGGTGGATATTATGACCGCGCACTTCCGCAATTACAGGCCTGGAGTATTGGCTTGATTCATGCCGACGAGATCTCAAGTGAAGAGTTGCCGAGAGAAGAATGGGATATTCCTCTTAATGCAGCTGCAACCCCAGATTTGATTCTTAGATTTAAGAGATAGCTAATAGCTTCTATGGAAGATTGCGCGCAATAACAATGCGCTGAATCTGATTGGTGCCTTCGTATATCTGAGTTAACTTTGCATCTCGCATCATTCGCTCAACAGGGTAATCTGAAACGTAACCGTAACCACCCAGAATTTGAACGGCATCTGTAGTTACCTGCATTGCAACATCAGTTGCGTAAGTCTTACTTGCAGCCGAGAAGAAGCGCAGATCTTTATCGCCACGCTCGCTCTTTGCCGCAGCAGCGTAGGTAAGTTGTCGAGCTGCTTCAATGGCAATCGCCATATCTGCCAACATAAATTGAACGCCCTGGAAGTCAAAGATCTCTTTACCAAACTGCTTACGTTCATGTGAATACTTCTTCGCAACATCGAAGGCACCCTGTGCTAGGCCCAGAGCTTGTGCTGCGATAGTGATGCGAGTGTGATCGAGAGTATCCATCGCGAGTGCAAAACCTTTTCCGACTTCGCTAATGCGACGATCATCTGAAATCTCTACATTGTCGAAATAAACTTCACGTGTTGGCGATCCGCGGAAACCCATCTTCTTCTCTGGTGCACCAAATGAGATACCTGAATCAGATTTTTCTAGAACGAATGCAGTAATTCCTTTTGAGCCGAGAGATGGATCTGTCTGCGCAATAACTGTATAAAACTCAGATTCACCAGCGTTCGAGATCCACTTCTTACTTCCATTGATTACCCAACCGTCACCTTTGCGCTCTGCCTTTGTCTTCAGTGCAGATGCATCAGAACCTGCTTCAGATTCAGAGAGGCAGTAAGAGAAACCTTTTCCTTGTGCAAGAGGCTTAAGCCAGCGCTCTTTCTGCTCTTTATTGCCACCAAGTATGAGTGGAAGTGATCCCAATTTGTTCACTGCAGGAATAAGAGATGCTGATCCGCAGACTCGGGCAACTTCTTCAATAATGATGCATGTAGCAAGAGCATCGGCGCCATCGCCACCAAACTCAGTTGGAACGTGCGCTGCAAAAAGCCCTGACTTCACAAGAGCATCGTGTGCTTCGCGTGGGTAGCGATGATCTTCATCAACTGCATGGGCATGTGGCGCAATTTCATTCTCAGAGAGTGATCGCAAGCTCTCGCGAAGTTCGTTGTACTCTGATGGAAGAGTAAAGATATTTTCGAGGCTCACTTCTCTCCTGCTTTCTCATCGCGACGTTGCAATTGACTTAGATAATTATTGTATTGGGCTAAATCATCTGGTTCGCCCATGGCGGCCATGCGAGCCTCATTGCGATCGATGCGCTTAGCTTCTCGAGAATCATCACGCATCCATTGAATAAATGTTGCGGTGAGGGCAAAGATGATTGGGATTTCACCCATCGCCCAGGCGACAGAGCCTGCTGCATGTTGATCTGCCAGAAGGTCTGAAACCCATGGTGTTTGAAGAGATGCGTAATAGCCACCATCGATAAGAGTTCTCGTTGCAAGAAGAGAGATTGCAAAGAAGGCATGGATGCTCATAGCCGCAAATAGCATCACGATTCGTACAAGATGCGGAATACGTCTTGGGTTTGGATCAATTCCAATAATTACATGGAAGAAGAGAAAGCCCGTGAGTAAGAAGTGAACATTCATAAAGAGATGTCCGACATGGTTCTGCATGAGATTGCCGAAGAGATCCGTGAAATATAGAACGAAGAGTGAACCATCAAATAACGCAAGTGCAACAACAGGATTTGTAATTACTCCTGAATACCTTGAGTGCAAAGCGGCAAGCAGTGATCCGCGAACACCGGTCTCATCTGGCGTTCTGCCTTGTGGCAGAGTGCGAAGAGCCAATGTGATTGGTGCTCCTAGTACAAGACCGATTGGGGCAAGCATTCCTAAAACCATATGGGCAATCATGTGATATTCGAATGAGAAGAGCGCGTAGACACCAAGCCCACCACTTGTTGCCAAATCAATTGCTGCAATTCCCAATGCGAATGCGATTGTTCTGCCGATTGGCCAGGAATCGCCACGTTTCTTCAGAATTGCTACTCCCTTTATATAGAGCGCAACCAAAGTGACGAGAATTGCAATCATCAGCGCATCAGGATCATAAATAGTAAGAATGCGCATAAATGTTGGAGCATCTGGAGCTTCAAAACCAACAATCGATATTGCAGGGCTTGTGGAAATATTTTCACTTACTGGTGGCTGTGTATTCGATAGCCAACTTCCAAGAATCAGAATCACTGTCATGACCGCTGCTTCAACCAAAATTAACTTGCGCAAGAATTGCCAGCCTGTCTTCTCGCTCTTAGCCAATTCACGTCGATGTTTAAAACCGATAAAAATAAGAACGAGAGTCAGGATTGCTTTCGCAATAATGATGCGTGCATACGAAGTTGCCCATGCATCTGAAAAATCTAAACGTGCCCAAGCATTGGCTATTCCACTGATAACTACGGCGATGGCTGCCCAGAGTGCCAGGATGCTAAAGCGAGGCAACGCCACAGCGCGATCCATATCTGAGAGCAGAGCAATTGCTAGTACTCCGCCGACCCACAGCGCAAGTGCAACGACGTGAACTACTAGTGATCCGATTGCCAGCGCATGCGAACCTGATGATGCTGAGTGACTCTGAAAGACGGGTAGTGCAAGCCCAAAGAGAGTAAGAGCTAAGAAGACAATGGATTGAAGTGCTGTGCGGATGAATCGAATGGCAAAGAGAAGGAAGGATGCAACTACAAACTGTGCAAAGAGAAATTTTCCAAGATCAACTTGGAGAATGAAGGATCGAAAGGTTGTTGTCTCTAAGGCGGAACCTATTGAGCTGCCAAGAATATTTGCAAGCGTTAAAACAATATGAAAGAAGCTAGTCATTGCCCAAGCAGCGGAAGCGAAAACTCCATATTTCCTTAAGCGCTCCGCTGGTTCTTGCAAAACTCCTTCGCGCTCTAGTAGAAGAAACCCATATGCGAGCAAGATGCCAACAAGTGCAAAGGCCGATGCGATTAGGAGAGATTTATTGATAGTGGTCAGTCCACTAATGATTGAATTTGTTGCAGTCAGATTATCTGACAGTAAGTTCATCGTTCGTTATAAATCTTTCTTGCATATTTCGCGAGCGCCAAGGTAACAATGATTGCAGCCAGTAAAAGTCCTAAGACAAAAATTGTTGTGCCTGCATTATTGCCGGAGGGTGTTGGCGTCTTAACTGGATCAGGTTCAGGTGCTACGGGTGTAATTACTGAAGGTTCAATAAAGTTAAATGTAAATTTACCGATGAGCGGTACGTCGTTCTCCGCAAGAAGTGAATAGTTAACGGTATAGATTCCACTCTTCACCAGTGGCTTAAGCCCAATGACCGCGCTATCGAAATCGATAGTCAGTGCGCCATCATCAACTCGCACACCCCCTGGATCAGTCACGGTAATCTCATTGCCGACATCTAAAAGTGGAAATTCAGTTGTTACAGTCACGGCGCTCGGTGCGCTCTGTAGCGCAGCACCTGCAACAGGAGTAGTAGAGACGAGAGTGTTGGCGAAAAGTGCTTGCGGAGTGAACAACAATCCCGCAACTAGTGCAACTCCCATAATTCTCTTCATAACTTCCATCTCCCTTACGCCTATAAACCCTGTGGATTCGCTCCTATCGTCTCACTTCTTTAGACTTAGGCATAGATACCGCTCTTGAGAAAGGTCACACTTCATTGCCTACATACCAATACCTATGCAACGCCTGCGACCATGCCTTTGAGGCCTTCCAGAGTTTCTCTGAGGAACCACTGACCGAGTGCCC
This sequence comes from Actinomycetes bacterium, assembly GCA_041303615.1. Lineage (GTDB taxonomy): Bacteria > Actinomycetota > Actinomycetes > Nanopelagicales > Nanopelagicaceae > Planktophila. Next base: position 21,778 of record JBFYOX010000012.1, on the reverse strand, counting down.
GCAATGCAAGGGCGAGGTCCGTAAGGTTTATTCGACTGTGGGTATTGTATTTAAGGGATCCGGTTTCTATAAGACAGATTCAGCAGCTAAACCTGCTTCAGAGTAATTCTTATCCGTGATGCGGGGGCTTATCCCCTTTAATCTCTGCTTCTCGCTGCGCATCGGCTCTTTCATCTTCACGTGGATCGCGTTCATCATCGGTTGTTGCCGGAAACACATCGCTCATGCGTAGCTACATCCAATTCGAAATAGAAGTCAAGAATCTAATCCTACATACTTATGCCTATGTTTGAGCGCCTAGGTCACTTATTAGTTCGTCGCAGCAAGAGCGCAGTTGCGCTCTTCATTATTGGAATCCTTGTTGCGGGCGCAGTCGGCTCGCTTATCTTCACTCGACTTGATTCCGGTGGATATTCAAACCCAAATAGCGACTCTTATAAAGTTTATGAGTACTTACGCGATGATCTTAAAGTTGAAGATCCTTCTGTAGTCGTTGTCATCGATGCGGGAACTACTGATGTATCTGACCCTGTTGTAACTCAGAAAGGTCTAGCGCTTGAGAAGAAGATGGCGCAAGAAGAAGGTGTAACCAAGACGCTCTCATTCTGGAGCGCAGGAGGCGATGCAACTCTCAAATCAAGCGACGGAAAAGCTGCATATGTTCTGGTCTACGGAAAAGGCGAGGCTTTCTCACCAAAGAGCCAAGAGCTCGGTGCAATCTTTCAGAAAAAGTATGACGGGGAAATTGACGGCTTAACGCTCTATGCAGGTGGAGTCGGCGTTGTTGGAAATGCAATCACAGAGAAGATTTCAAAGGATCTGAAGATTTCAGAGGCGATTTCAATTCCTCTGACCTTCATTCTTCTCGCTTTTGTCTTCGGTGCTCTCGCTGCTTCAGCGATGCCGCTCATCGTCGGAGTTGCCGCAATTCTCGGCGCCTTCTTTATTCTCTACCTAATTTCCCTCTTTACCGATGTCAGCGTTTATGCACTTAACCTAACTACAGGCATGGGCCTTGGCCTCGGTATCGATTACGCCTTATTAATGGTCAATCGTTTCCGCGAGGAAATTCATCATGGCAAGAAGGTTGAAGATGCCGTTGTAACAACGATGGCAACGGCAGGAAAGACCGTCTTCTACTCAGGTTTAACAGTCCTTGTCACAATGGTTTCACTTACATTCTTCCCGCTTCCGTTCCTCAAATCTTTTGGATATGCAGGTGTATCTGTTGTAGCCCTTGCTGTTGTGGGTGCAATCATCGGCTTGCCACCAATCCTTGCCTTGATGGGACATCGAATTGATAAGGGTGTGATTCGTAAATCTGCAATTACTCCTAAGGAAGAAGGACGTTGGGCAGATACTGCGCGCTTTGTTATGAAGCGACCAACTGCAGTTGTAATCCTTTCTCTCATTATTCTGGGAATTCTTGCAGCCCCTGTTCAAAATATTAAATTTGCACAAGGTGATTCTCGTATGTTGCCTGCATCAAATCCTGCGGCAATTGCAACAGCACTTCAAGCAGAACGTTTCCCTGGTCAGACCGGCACACCTATTGAAATCATTACCTTTAACGGAAGTTCAAAGCTTGATCAGATCGCTGCATACTCACAAGAGGTTGCTCAGGTTCCAGGAGTCATCAGCGTTCTTCCAGCACAAGTAATCGGTGAGGATGTCAGAGTTATTGCTTATCAATCGATGTTGCCACGAACTCCAGAGGCCCAGAAGTTGATTCATGACATTCGGGATATCAAAGCACCTAGCGGAACTCTGATTGGTGGAGTTGCAGCCGATTACACAGATTCGCAAGATGGAATCTCATCAACGCTGCCATGGGCTCTGGGTTGGATTGCAATCAGCGTTCTAATTCTCATCTTTATCTTTACGGGATCAATCATCTTGCCAATCAAGGCTGTCCTGCTCAATGTACTTTCACTTGCTGCAACTATGGGTGTTCTTACATGGGTATTCATTGATGGAAATCTTCAATGGCTCGTCGGTGATTTCACGCTAACTGGAACTCTCGATACATCGATTGTTATCTTGATTGCGGTTGTCGTCTTTGGTTTATCTATGGACTACGAACTCTTCTTGCTCTCACGAATCCGCGAAGAACATATCGCTGGTAAATCAAATGTTGAAGCGGTCGCTACCGGACTTCAACGATCAGCACGAATTATCACCGCTGCAGCGGTACTGCTTGCAGTGGTATTCGCAGCCTTTATAACGAGTGGAGTTACATCGATTAAATCGATGGGCTTCGGTGTTGCACTCGCGGTAATCCTCGATGCAACAATCGTGCGTGCACTTCTGGTCCCTGCTCTGATGCGCCTCTTCGGAGAACGTAACTGGTGGGCACCAAAGTGGATGCAGCGATTTACCATTACCCACTAGTTACCTTTACTCTTTGACAATGGATCTCATCGCTTCCCTGCAATGTGCTGATCAGCCTGGCATCGTCCATGCAATGACGACATCAGTCTTGGCCTGCGGTGGAAATATCATCGAGAACCAGCAATTCACAGATCACGCAACGAATACATTTGTGATGCGTACCCGCTTTGAGACTTCACAGGGTTTAGATGCAGCTCAGAAGAGTTTGAATGATGGTCTCGGAAAGTTCTCGCCGTCACTTCATATTCGTCCAACTGACCAAAAGCCTCGTGCTCTAGTGCTCGTAACTAAAGAGAGCCACTGCTTGCGCGACCTGATGTACTTGCTGGAACTTGGTGAGCTGCCTATAGAAATTCCGCTTGTTATCTCAAATCGCGAGGAATTGAAATCGCTCGTTGAGTCACATGGAATTCCATTCCTATATACCCCTATAACTTCTGCAAATAAAGCAGAACAAGAGAAAGTCATGCTCGAGAAGATTGCCGAGCTCAAGATTGATTTTGTAGTTCTTGCTCGCTACATGCAGATTCTCTCTTCAGAATTCTGCGCTGCGATGCCTGGAAAAATCATCAACATCCACCACTCATTCTTGCCAGGATTTAAAGGCGCAAAGCCTTATCACCAAGCTCACGATCGCGGCGTTAAGATCATCGGAGCAACAGCACACTTCGTCACTGCAGACCTTGATGAAGGACCAATCATTGAACAAGATGTTGCACACGTGACACATGCTTCGACTCCTGAGGAGATGATTGCTCGTGGTCGCGATATTGAGCGCCGAGTTCTTGCTCGCGCAGTGAAGTTATTTGCTGAAGACCGCATCTTTATCGTCGGTCAGCGCACAGTCGTTTTCTCTTAAAGCTCTCTCTCAAAGTAGTGCTATTGTGAAAATAGATTACTCGAGGCGTTCGAGCAGATAGCTCATTGAAGGGCGATCGCGAGTTTTCCTAAGGAAGACCATGACACATACACCAGATCACGTTGAAGGCCATCTCGATAAGGCAAAAGATGAAGTTAAAGCAGCTGCCGAATCTGTCGTAGAAGGCGCCAAAGAAAAGGTTGTCGAAGCTGTAGATAAAGTTCACGAAGCAGCTCACAAGCATGACGGCGAAAAGTAAAAATCTCTAAATATTAATGTGTGTCAGGAACCACGGCTGAGAGTTATTTTCTGCCGTGGTTCTTCATTGCCCGCAGATTGTTTTTAATATGGGCAATTACTCAAGAAAATGTAGACCGATGTAGAAATCGTTGTGTCCCCGGCGGGAGTTGAACCTGCGACCTACCGCTTAGGAGGCGGTTGCTCTATCCACTGAGCTACGGGGACGTGGGCATCCTCACTAACGGGGGATACTTGGCAAAGGTTATCGGTAGGACTAACCTTCCCTAAACACACTTACAGGAAGTGCGTTAGAACAAATATGAGAGGCCACCCATGAAAGCGCTCGTTATCGGCGCAGGCGGAGTTGGCAGTGCAATCGCAAATATCGCATCACGTAGACCATTTATTACTTCGATGGTCATTGCAGATCGCAGTCTGTCACGCGCCCAAGACGCCGTAACAAAGGTAAATGACCCACGATTCTCTGCGGAGGAGGTGGATGCCTCTGATGTGAACGATATTCGCGCTCTCATTCGTAAAGCAGCTCCCGATATTGTCGTGAACGCGGTAGATCCGCGTTTTGTAATGCCTATCTTCTTGGCATGTGAAGAAGAGAAAGTTAATTACATGGATATGGCAATGAGTCTTTCAAAGCCACACCCAGAAGATCCAATGAATAAACCTGGAGTGAAGTTAGGCGATGAGCAATTTGCTCGTCAAAAGAATTGGAATGATGCAGGTATCTATGCAGTTGTTGGTATGGGAATTGAACCTGGCATGAGCGATGTCTTTGCTCGATATGCGCAGGATGAACTCTTCTCTCGTATCGATTACTTAGCTGTGATGGATGGATCTAACCTAACTGTTGATGGTTATGACTTTGCTCCATCGTTTTCAATTTGGACAACAATTGAAGAGTGTCTCAATCCCCCATTAATCTTCGAAGAAGGTCGTGGCTGGTACACAACTGAGCCATTTAGCGAACTTGAAACTTTTGATTTCCCTGAAGGTATCGGGCCAGTTGAGTGCGTCAACGTTGAGCATGAAGAAGTTGTTCTGATTCCGCAGAAGGTAAAGGCGAAGGAAGTCCGATTTAAATATGGACTTGGCGCGCAATTTATTGAAACCTTAAAGACGATTCACACACTTGGAATGGATAAGAAAGAGAAGGTAAAGGTTGGAAACGTTGAGATTTCTCCACGTGACTTACTTGCTTCTATCTTGCCGGATCCAGCGACAATCGGTGATCTGATGCATGGAAAGACTTGTGCGGGAACGCTCGTTAAAGGTCTTGATAAATCAGGGAAACCAAAGGCTGTTTATATCTACAACGTTGTAGATAACAAGTGGTCAATGGAGAATTACGGTAACCAAGCAGTCGTATGGCAGACCGCAATTAACCCAATGATCGCGATGGAACTCATTGCGAATGGCACTTGGAAACCTGAGGGAATCTCTGGTCCAGAATGGTTCCCTGCACAACCTTTCCTTGATTTAATTAAGGAGTACGGATCTTCATGGCATATCCGCGAAGAAGATGCTCAATTAAACTCAGAAGGAATCGTGGCTTAAATGGCTCAATGGGCGCTAGTAACAGGTGCAACTGTTGGAATCGGTGAAAGTTTTACTCGGTTACTAGCGTCTAAGAGTTATAACGTCGTACTCGTTGCGCGCGATGAAGCTCGTCTTCATGAGCGCGCAGCGGGTCTTCGTGAAAAGTATGGGGTGCAGACATTTGTACTTCCTGCAGATCTCTCAACAAATGAAGGATGTGCAGCAGTCGAGGATTACATCAAGACATACGAAATTGATGTACTTATTAATAATGCAGGTTTTGGAATCAATAAGGCATTTAGCGCAAGTGAGTTAGATGCCGAACAGCAGATGTTCGATGTTCTGGTGCGCACGCCAATGCGATTGATGCACACAGCAATTCCGGGAATGAAGAAGCGAAACTCGGGCGCCATCATCAATGTCTCATCCGTTGCAAGTTTCATCGCTGGCGGAACTTATAGCGCTTCAAAGTCTTATCTGACTGTGCTCTCTGAATCACTCAATACAGAACTAGCAGGCAGCGGAGTTAAGGTTTCTGCGCTCTGCCCTGGCTTTACTCGAACAGAATTTCATCAACGTGGTCGCATGAAGATGAAGGGGTTGCCAGGATTTATGTGGCTTAATGCAGATAAATTAGTTGAGCAATCGTGGGTCGATGCTGTGGCCAATAAGCCAGTAAGCATTCCTGGATGGCAATACAAACTTCTCGTTGCAGTTATTTCAACTGTTCCAAGAAAGTTTGTACGCCAAATAGGAATGAATGTACGTAAGAAGCAGCGCTAACTAAATCTAGTTAATTAGCGGCCACGGCGGCTATTGCCACCACGGTAACCACCACTGCTACCACCGCGACGATTTCCGCCGCCAGAGCGCGATCCGCCACCTGAACTCTTACGTTCAATAACTGGTGGAACATATGGAATACCTGAAGGCTCTTGCGCACCTGTGATCACCATGAGCTTCTCATCCAACGGACGAACATCATGGAACTTCGGTGTCACACCTGCGCGTGAAAGAAGTCCTGATACTGCACGTGAATTCTTTGAAGAAGACAAGGTAACAACAGTTCCTGATTCGCCAGCGCGAGCTGTACGACCTGAACGGTGCAAGTAATCCTTATGATCTTGTGGAAGATCAACGTGCACAACAAGTGAGATTCCATCAACGTGGATTCCACGTGCTGCAACATCAGTTGCAACGAGAGCTGAATTCTCTTGCTCCTTAAAGAGTGCAAGTGTGCGAGTGCGAACGGCCTGCGACTTTCCACCGTGTAGTGCACCGACGGGAACACCGGCATTAGCAAGCTTGTCAGCTAGTCGATCTGCTCCGCGTTGAGTCTTAACGAAGAGAATTGTCTTTCCGTTACGAGCTGCAATCTGAGAAGTAATGTCATCTTTATCGCCAGGGTGCATCTGCAGAACATGGTGTTCCATAGTTGAAACTGATGCACGGTCATTCTGAAGTGAGTGAGTCTTTGGGTTCTTCAAGTACTGACGAACCAATGAATCTACTCCGCGATCGAGCGTTGCTGAGAAGAGAAGACGCTGACCATCGAGATGTGCCTGATCAAGAATCTCCTTAACTACAGGAAGGAATCCCATATCTGCCATCTGATCTGCTTCATCGAGAACAGTGATCTGAAGTTGATCTAGCTGAACTTCATTCTTATTTAGAAGATCGATAAGACGACCAGGGGTCGCGACCAAGATTGCAGTTGCTTTACGCATAGCAGTGATCTGCTTTGCATAAGGCATTCCACCTGCGATAACTACTGACTCGTGACCAACTGCGCGTGCAAGTGGACGAAGAACTTCGTCGATCTGCTGCGCAAGTTCGCGAGTAGGAGTCAAAATCAAAGCCAGTGGCTTGTGTGGGCGTGCAACCTTGTTTGAGATATTTGTAAGGAGTGCAAGGCTAAATGCGAGAGTCTTTCCTGAACCAGTCTGTCCGCGGCCCAAGATGTCATGGCCTGCAAGTGCATCTGGAAGTGTTGCAATCTGGATTGGGAATGGATGTGTGATTCCCTGTGCATTGAGCGCATTTGCAAGCGCTGGTGCAATTCCAAGATCGCGGAAAGTTGTTGTTACTTCAGTAAGTGGCGTTGCTTCAACAAGGTTTGCATCTGCAAGATTTACCGAAATGTAATTGTCATCTGCACCAAAATCTGTTGCTGCATTTGAATGAGTCTTTGATGCGCGACGATCATCACGAGCATATGCAGGTGAATCGTTACGGCGATCGCGTGCTGGGCGTTGTGAAGTTTCAGAATCACGAGATGGAGCTGCACTTCGAGCAGCTGCTTTACGAGGCGCTGCTCCTCGTGGCGCGCTTGGATTAAATTTTTCGCGCTTCTGCGGAATAAAGTTTGGACGACCATCTTCGCTACGCGCAATCTTTGCCTTGGCAGCTTCGCGACGATTTGTTGGACGTGTATCGCTAAAGTCTCTCTTTTGATTGGGAACCGGACGCTCCGGACGATCTGGGCGGAATGGACGTGATGCGCGCTCTGCACGATCTTCAACGAACTTCGCAGCACGTGATACTGGCTTAGCGGTTCTCGATGTTACTGGCTTGAAAGCCTTCTTAGGCTTTTCAAAGGTGCGCTCTTCGCGGCTCTGCTTTGGATTTCCCTTAGGAGCACCCTCAATGTGCTTTGACTTTGACGCGGTGCGTTCCTGGAAACGTTGCGCACGAAGCTTTGAGCGATCAGCTAAACGAACTTCCTTCTTCGTTACTGTTTCGCGATCTGAATAACGTTTTGTAGATGGCGCTGACTTACTTGTTGAAGTGGTTCTTGTAGAAGGCTTTGCAGTAGCTGCAGCCTTCGCTGATTCGCTGCGCTTTGCAGTTCCGCGAGCAGCAGGCTTTGAGACAACTGCTTTACGCGCTGCCTTCTGAGCTGTTGTGTGGCGGGGCTTTCCTTTTGCGGCGCGACGAGCTTTTCCGGGCGCGGCAGTACGTGTTTGTAGAGACATGAAAATAGACACCAATCGAGACGACAAGCGCGTCTCGGTTAGATCGGCCAGTTAGTTCACAGTATTGAACCGGGCCATCAGGGTCTTGATAAGACTCGCAAGTAAGTGGCCACTTGGCGCACTTTGGGGGGAAGTACATCGATGCGGGTGCGTCGATGGGTTAATCATACACCGACTTTATCCACCAAAAATTCACACGATTTTCCATGCTCAATCAGGCTGGTTTATGCGTAAAAGTGAAGATGCGTAGATATCATTGGCAAATATTCAACGGAGGTCAACCATGGTTCGCAAACTCGCAATCGCTGTACTTTCTACAGCACTTATTTCAGGTGGATTAGGTATTGCACCTGCAGCTGCTGCAAAGATCAGCAACGGTGTCGCTTGCTCCAAACTAGGTGCAACCACAACTGTCAACGGCTACAAGTACCAGTGCGCGAAGAACACATTGGTGAAGAACTCAAAGCTCACATGGCTCTCTAAGGAATGTCTCTCAGCAATCAAGCAGTACAACACTGCTCTAAAGGCGCGTTCAACAAGTACAAATGCAGTAGAACAACTCGAAGTACTTGAGGCTCAGTACCAGAAGGCTGCTGCAACTCTTGCAACAATTACAACTGCCCTCGAGAACGCGCAAGCGCAATTAACTAAATCTCGAGCAGAGATGAATTCGACGACATCGACAGCAAATAAGACAGCGCTCACAGCTGCAGTCACAAAGCTTGCAAATGCTGTTCTAACTTTGAGCTCATCAAAGACAAAGCTAACGACACAGGTAGCAGACCTTGAAGAGCGACGCGATCTGATCGCAAGTGCGCCAGAGGTAATTAAGGAGAATATCTCTGAGGCAAAGAACTTTGCTCAGATCCTTTGTAAGAAGGGCCGCTAAAACTTCTAGCCCACCGGACTGTATTTAAAGTAAGGCTTCCCCTATTTAACAGGGGAAGCCTTACTTGTTTAATTTCGAGATGTACCGCGTCAACCGATGGCTGCCAGTTTCGCTCTTAGCCCTACATATTCTCCTCAAAGTTGTAACTGATGAAAACTCAATCTTCGTAGACCTCATCCTCTATAACCTCATTTGGGTTGCAGCAATTGCTTCGATAACACAGGCACCTCTGAGCAACGACCCAATCGCAATTGCAACGAGCGCTCTCGCAATCGGATTTTGGGGAGTCGGTTCACTCATCAACAGTTATGGGGATTTCAACTCGCTACCTGATAGCTCTCGATTAATCGCACAATTGAGTTATGTCCTCTTCTACCCCCTTCTGATGATTGCTATTCCCAGAACACTCTCCCGTGGGCGCAGACTTAATCCAATCGAGCTACTGGATTCGATTATTTTTGCACTTGGTATCTCGGCAATTGCCACAGCGCTCTTCCTGTCGAAAGTATTTCCCGATTCATTTGTTGATACACGCGACCAGTTCTTTGCATTGCTCTTTCCTGTCTCTGATCTCTTGCTGCTGACATTTGCAGCGATAGCCCTTGTTACACACCGACTTCATCTACGTGCAGTGCTTTTATTCCTTGGAATCATTGCATTTACCGCAACTGATTTATTTTTCCTCTGGCTTACAGTCAATAATCGATATGTATTTGGAGAAGTAACCGATGATGGATGGCTACTGGGAATCACCCTGATTGCAGCAGCATTCTGGAACTCACAAAGTGCAAGCGAAATTGATATAACAATTCATCCTGTTTTCATTGCTCTCTCTATCTTTATCAGTCCAACCCTTCTTGCACTGAGCGCGCTACGTCCTGGACTCTTCTCGATTTACATATTGATTCCAACAATCACAACCTTATTTCTCGCATTTATACGGATGACGATTGTAATCAGACAGGCACGAAACCTAGGCGAAGAGAAAGTCCTTGCTCGTACAGATGAATTGACGGGTCTTCCAAATCGCAGACGTTTAGTTGCAGAACTGGCGATGTATTCAAAGACTGAAGGCGCCTTACTTCTTCTCGATCTAGATAACTTCAAACCAGTCAATGATCAATACGGCCATGAATTTGGAGATCAAATACTGCAGCAAGTTTCTCAGCGCTTTAGCAGGTCGCTACCAACCGGGGCGGTTCTTGCCAGACTCGGAGGGGATGAATTTGGAGTTCTCGTAAATGGAAGTTACGAAGCGACTTTAGAAGCAGCATATGCGCTACAAGCTACGCTCTCATATCCCTTTGTAATTCGCGGCCACACAATCACGATAGGTGTCAGCATTGGGCATGCACACAATGACGGAACATCTAACTTATTAGAGCGCGCCGATGCTGCGATGTACGAAGCGAAAAGAAGTAGTGCTGGGGTTATGCAGGCTTCTCAGGTTTATCAGCCTTAATTTCCTTCAATCGTTCCAACGATTCAATTCTCTCTACCGCGTGATCAACAATACGCTCTGGGTATCCATGAGAATGCCCATCAAGAAATAGCCACGGTTCATGAATCTCTGCAGCGCTGAGGTGTGCAAGCTCTGGTACATACTTTCGAATGTAATCACCGTTCTCATCAAAGCGACGACCTTGTTCGATGGGATTAAAGACTCTGTAGTAAGGAGAAGCATCGGTGCCGGTGCCTGCCGTCCATTGCCAACCGTGAGCATTTGACGCAACGTCGTAATCAACCAGGTGCTCTGCAAAGAAACGCTCGCCATGCTGCCACTCAAGGTGAAGATCTTTCACCAAGAATGATGCGACAACCATGCGGGTGCGGTTATGCATCCAGCCCTCGATAAGTAGTTGGCGCATCGCGGCGTCAACAAATGGATAACCAGTCTTTCCTTCGCACCATGCCTGGAATTGTTTACCCGGCTTGTCATAACGCATCTCTTTAAATTTTGCCGCGTAGTACTCAGTATCTGTATCCGGATTATTAAAGAGAACATCTGCATAGAACTCACGCCAAGCAATCTCTTTGCGGAAGGTATCCTGCGCTTTTGTCTCATCTAGCCCGTCAAGAAGCGTGCGCGGATGGATCTCGCCGAACTTCAAATATGTACTCATCTTGGAAGTGCCATCGATACTCGCGAAATTTCGATTCTCGTCGTAGCTATCGAGGCCCTTCTTTTTGAACTCCTTAAATCTTCGCAGTGCAGCTGCTTCGCCTGCTTCAATAATGTGAACTCCATCTGGGAATGAAAAATCCGGAAAATTTCGATATTCGGCAGGTGGAGTCGGGGCTTTGATTTCCTTTGGCGCCGCAACTGGTGCGCGATAGCCATGTGTTCGCCATGCACGATAGAAAGGTGTGTAGACGCGATACGGAGTTTCATCGCTTGGTTTTACTACACGCCCAGGTTTTACTGCATATGGACTTCCAGTACGAACAAGAGGAATTCCAGCTGCTTCGACACGTGCATCACGTGCTGCGCCATAACGCTCATATTCATCAGAGATATGAACTTCCTTGATGTTGTAACGAGCAATCAGATCTTTTAGAACTTCAACTTGATCGCCTTCAATAATGTGAAGTTTATTTCCTATTGATTCGTCGAGAGCGCGAAGAGATTGACCCATGTAAGCAAGTAACTTTGCTCCAGCCTCATCAATCTGCTTCTTATCCAGGATAAAGAGCGGAACAATTTCGTCGCTGCCCTTGATCGCCTCTAAGAGTGCAGGGTGATCGCCAATTCGTAAGTCACGACGAAACCAGATGATGTTTCGTACGAGGCTCATCAGTGCTTATGAACTACTTGTGAAGTTGTTCGACAGTTGCATCCCAGCCCTTTACATCTTCAGGCTTACGTGAAGCCTTTCCGACGTAGCGAGCTGATGGACGAATCAAGCGACCAGTGCGCTTCTGCTCAAGGATGTGTGCAGACCAGCCCGCTGTGCGAGCTGCTGTAAACATCGAAGTAAAGAGTGGCGCTGGTACTTCTGCGAAATCAAGAATGATTGCTGCCCAAAATTCAACGTTCGTCTCGAGTACGCGATCTGGTTGACGTTCGCGAAGTTCCTTAAGTGCAGCCTTTTCAAGCGCTTCAGCAACTGCATAACGTGGAGCGTTAAGTTCCTTTGCAGTGCGGCGAAGTGTGCGAGCGCGTGGATCTTCTGCGCGATAGACGCGGTGACCGAATCCCATAAGACGTTCCTTACGATCAAGGAGTCCCTTTACATAGGCCTCTGCATTACCTGTCTTCTCAACTTCTTCGATCATGTGCAATACACGTGATGGAGCTCCACCGTGAAGTGGACCTGACATCGCACCGATTGCACCTGAGAGTGCAGCGCAAACATCTGCACCAGTTGATGCAATAACGCGGCTTGTAAATGTTGATGCATTCATTCCGTGCTCTGCGGCAGAAACAAAGTACGCATCGATTGCGCGAACGTGTGCTGGATCTGGTTCTCCGCGCCAACGAATCATCATGCGCTCTACGACTGTGTGCGCCTTATCAATTTCTGCCTCTGGAACTGGCGCTGCAACGATTCCGCGAGCAGCCTGTGCAAGATAAGAAAGGACCATGACAGATGTACGAGCAAGGTTGCTACGCGCTTCTTCATCTGAAATATCGAGAAGTGGCTTAAAGCCCCAGGCAGGTGCAAGCATCGCAATTGCAGATTGAATATCTACACGCACATCTCCTGAGTGAACAGGAAGTGGGAATGGCTCTGCATTTGGAAGTCCTGGATTAAATTCATCATCAACGAGGAGTCCCCATACATTTCCAAATGAGACGCGACCTACGAGATCTTCAATATCAACACCGCGGTAACGAAGCGCGCTACCTTCTTTATCTGGCTCTGCAATCTCTGATTCGAATGCAATTACGCCTTCAAGACCTGGCTTGAAATCATCTGACACGTCTGGCTCCTTCGTGATTGTTGGGGCAATTCTGCACCTAGAACGGGGGTGCTGACCACCGCAGGGTCAGAGGATGCACTCATGGGCAAAGTGAGGTTCGATACACCTATGAGCAAAATGGAGCGGGATGCCATTCGTGCAATGCGAAGGTCCTATGGCGAGGTAGGCCTCGAGTCGCTGCCCGCCGATCCCTTTGAAGCTTTCCACCTATGGCTCAGTGAGGCCGCAAGCAATAACTTTATCGTCGAAGCAAATGCGATGGTCCTAACAACTCTTGGCAGCGATGCACGAGGCGCAGATGCTCTGACAACTAGAACTGTTCTGCTGAAAGATGTTTCGCAAGGTGGATTTACATTCTTTACAAATTATTCATCTCGCAAAGGGCAAGCAATCGATTTAAATACTCAAGTCACTCTCCTCTTTCCTTGGTATGCAATGGAGCGACAAGTTTCTATCGTCGGCTTTGCAGAAAAGATTGAACGCAACGAATCTGAAGAGTATTTTGCAACTCGTCCATGGGGTTCACAGATTGGTGCATGGGCATCTGCACAATCGGCACCGCTTGCATCACGCGAAGAGTTAGAGCAGAGATATCAGGGAGCATCAGAGAAGTGGCCTGAAGGCACAACGGTTCCATGCCCACCACATTGGGGCGGATATCGCGTTACCCCAATCAGTATTGAATTCTGGCAGGGGCGTTACTCGCGACTACACGATCGCCTGCGCTATGAGCGGGCTAACACAACTTCTAATTGGGAGCTTGGGCGCTACTACCCTTAGTCTTGGCACATGAGCGCAGAAATTATTATCCCTGAGAACATCAAGCCACGTGATGGACGTTTTGGAGCTGGACCTTCAAAGATTCGCCATGAATCACTTGCAGCACTTACTGCGCCAGGTAGCGAGTACATTCTCGGAACATCTCACCGACAGAAGCCAGTTAAGAACGTTGTAAAGAGCGTTCGCGAAGGTTTATCTTCACTCTTCTCATTGCCTGAAGGTTATGAAGTTGTACTTGGCAACGGTGGATCAACTGCGTTCTGGGATATAGCAACATTTGGTCTTATCCAAGAGCGTTCACAGCACTTAGTTTTCGGTGAATTCTCATCAAAGTTTGCAGCTGCATCAAAGGAAGCTCCATTCCTTGGTGAACCAACAATTATTAAATCTGAGCCAGGAACACACCCAACAGCATCTGCTGAAGCAGGTGTCGATGTTTACGCGCTGACACATAATGAAACTTCTACAGGCGTTGCAATGCCAATTAAGCGCCCTGCAGGTACAGATGGTGCACTCGTTCTCGTTGATGCGACATCAGCTGCTGGCGGACTTGAAGTTGATGCAAAAGAGTTTGATACCTACTACTTCGCTCCACAGAAATCTTTCGCATCCGATGGCGGACTCTGGCTAGCGCTGATGAGCCCTGCGGCAATCGAGCGCGCAGAGAAGATCAAAGCTAGCGGACGCTGGATTCCTGCGTTCTTCGATCTCATGACAGCGATTGAAAATTCACGCCTTGATCAGACATATAACACTCCAGCGCTTGCAACACTTATCTTGCTTGACGAGCAAATTAAGTGGATGAATGCCAATGGCGGATTGAAGTTCTCTACTGGTCGCAGCGCTGATTCAGCATCACGACTATATGCATGGGCTGAGAAGACAAGTTACACAACTCCATTTGTTACTGATCCTGCACAGCGTTCAAAAGTTATTGGAACGATTAACTTTGATGATGCAATCGATGCAACGAAGGTTTCATCTGCACTTCGCGCAAATGGAATTGTAGATACAGAGCCATATCGCAAGCTTGGTAAGAACCAACTTCGTATCGGAATGTTCCCTGCAGTCGACCCAGCCGATATTGATGCGTTAACAGCATCGATCGACTTTGTTGTCTCACAGCTCTAAGAGTGACTCATAAGATAAAGCGCGACCGTTACTTTTGGACGGTCGCACTACAAACTGTCTGCGTCAATATCTTCCTCGGAAGTTTCGGCCCTTCGCAACCTTTGTTACGCGATGACCAGGGAACATCGCTGACTGTGGCTGGCCTTCACGGCACTGCACTTGGTATTGCATCGATTCTTGCTGGGTCATTCAACTCTCGATTAGCTCATCGTTTCGGTCGATCAAATTCAACATGGATTGGCATTGCGATCTTCTCTATTGGGTTGGCTGCAATTGTCGCTTCACCTACCTTCTACTTCTCGATTCCTGCAGCGCTAGTAGCGGGCATTGGGGTTTCCATAACAATCAATAACGCACTTACTGCGATAAATGGTCACTACCACGAGATGGCGCCTATGGCGCTTACACAAGCAAATGCGATTGCTTCGTGCGGTTATGTAGCCGGAACATTAATCGTTGGAACGATTGCCAATAATTACCGCGACTACTGGCGATTTGGAATGTTGATTGCACTTCCTCTTGCAGCTTGGCTTTATCTCACTCGTCGTGAGAAAGAGCAAGAAGTACATGTTCCAGATGAGGGTGGTCCACAAACTGGAAAACTTTCTCGCGAATACTGGATCTCTTGGTTCGGATTCTTCTGCATGCTTGCTAGCGAATTTGCGATCTCATTCTGGGCTGCGGCTCTTGTCATTGATCGCACCGGGGCAACTCCTGCTATCTCAACTATTGCTGTTGCAGCGTTAGGTACTGGCATGGCTCTCGGTCGCTGGTATGGCGGACGGATATTAATGAGTTTGGAACTTGATCAGCAGCTCAAGATTTTTATTCTGCTT
The DNA here is from genome assembly GCA_041303615.1 of Actinomycetes bacterium. Lineage (GTDB taxonomy): Bacteria > Actinomycetota > Actinomycetes > Nanopelagicales > Nanopelagicaceae > Planktophila. The sequence goes on along the minus strand of JBFYOX010000012.1, from coordinate 6,199 downwards.
CAAGGAGTAGGTTTTGCGGTTTTATGGTTCTCACATAATTTACAGCTCAGCTTCTTAGGAATCCTTATTGCGGGCCTTGGCATGTCCAACCAATTCGCACTGGGCGCACTACGCGGAATTGGATTTAGCGATAACCGTCCAGATTTAGCGATCGGCAAGATTTCTCTAGCTGCAGGAACTGCGATTGCGGGTTCACCATTCTTGCTCGGAATTTTGGGCGACTCTTTTGGAATTTCTCGCGCCTATCTGATGGTTCCAGTATTTATCGCACTCTCTTACCTTGCGGTGAAGATTGCACCTTCACATGTTCCGCATAAGATTTTGGAAGATAATGAACTTTAAGAGCCGTAGGTTAATTACAGCACTGACCTTAATCGGCCTAATTCTTCTCATCCTTCTCGACTAATTATTTAAAAGAACGGCTAGGCTTATTCCATGGCAAGTAATATTAAGAACGTCGTCATCTTGGTTACAGTCGGAACGATTGCATGGATGGCCGCAGGCGTTGTTGCCCTTGCAATGGGCGCAGAGGCAAAGATTATTTGGGTATGCGTAGTTGGCGCAGCCCTTGGGGTTACTGGTATTCGATATTCAATTCGCCGAAGCCGACGAAGCGGAATTTAAAAGCTAGAGGTTAGGCCTCTAGCTGAGAAGCGATACCGCGAAGAACGCGACCAAGGCGCTCTGCTTCAGCACCCGATGGATGACGTCCCTGACGGAGACCATTTCCAACGCGATCAAGAATCTTGATTGTGTCTTCGATCATCGCAGCGAGATCATCATTGTTAACTCGTGAATTTTCAGCGAGTGAAACAGGTGCATCAACAATGTGCACTGACATCGCCTGTGGTCCCTTACGTGAATCAATCACGCTGAACTCGAGCTTTGTTCCTGGCTTTACTGTTGCGACACCTTCAGGGAGCGCAGATGAAGCGAGATAGACATCTTCGCCTTCATCAGATGCAATGAAGCCAAAACCTTTTTCAAGGGAAAACCATTTAACTTTTCCTGTAGGCATTGCACTTACTCCTTAAATTTACGGTACTCGTTTAGTGATGCGAGCCGGGGGGATTCGGACAGGGGGCTAATTTATCGTAGAAAGAGGTGGCCTTGCGACCCAGTTTTTACGCCTGAAGGCGCTTACAAAGTCGCTTCGCTGTGGGCGCCGCAGCCGTGGTCGACTGAAACCACGCGTGCATCATCAGGTGCAATCGCATTTGCGCAGACGCCGAATGCAGAGCGAAGGGAACCTGCAATAGGAATAAAGAATCCACATGATGCACATGGCTTTGGTGCACCTTGTGCAAGCGGTGTATTTGGACCGCGATCACCGAGGTACCAACGCTTACTTGCTTGATCGCGACCCTCGATTGAAAGAACACGAGGACGCATCAAACCTAAATCAAAAGTTTCCGTTGCATCAAGATCTTCATCCTGCACAAGTGCATGAACACCAGGTACAAGGCGAGTATCTTCAAGAACGCTTGGAACGATTACGCCAGGGGTGATGTCTTCAGGCAAGATGCGATCCATATATGGAATGTGATCTGGTGCAAGAAGTGAATCAGGGCCAGGCAAGATAACAACATCGCAGACAGTTGGAGTTGCATCTTCATCAACCTTTGCAACTGTTATGCACCAACGCCATCCGCGGTATCCAGCGATATCGGCTGCAAATAAATATGTTGCTACGCGATTTTCATCATCATATTCAACAGAGACAAAGTCGCCGACCTGTGTTGCAAATTCTGCATCTGCCAGTGCGGCATCGCGTGCAACGGATTCTGCGTCGAAAGTCTTCATGCGCTAATCGTAAAGCAGAAGGCCCCCGAGACGTTAATCTCGAGGGCCTTCGTAACTATTTACGCGAGGATTTTTAACGAATTAGAAATCCATATCTCCGCCACCCTGTGGCATTGGGTTTGCACCCTTAGGCTCTGGCTTATCTGTAATAACAGCCTCTGTTGTAATAAAGAGCGCTGCAATTGATGCTGCATTCTGAAGTGCAGAACGTGTGACCTTTGCTGGATCGATAATTCCAGCTTTGATCATATCTACATATTCTCCTGATGCTGCGTTAAGACCGAAGCCTGCATCGAGGTTACGAACCTTCTCGACAACGACTCCGCCTTCAAGACCAGCATTGATTGCGATCTGCTTTAGTGGAGCTTCGATTGAAACTTCTACAATCTTTGCACCAGTTGCTTCATCGCCTTCAAGCTTGAGCTTCTTAAATGCTGCGGTTGCTGCCTGGAGAAGTGCAACGCCACCACCGGCGACGATTCCTTCTTCTACTGCAGCCTTTGCGTTACGAACTGCATCTTCGATGCGGTGCTTACGCTCTTTAAGTTCAACTTCTGTTGCAGCTCCTGCCTTGATGACGGCAACGCCACCAGCAAGCTTTGCAAGACGTTCCTGGAGCTTCTCTTTATCGTAATCAGAATCTGACTTCTCGATCTCTGAACGAATCTGTGCAACGCGTCCCTTGATCTGTGCGTCGTCTCCGCCACCTTCAACGATTGTTGTCTCTTCCTTAGAGATAACAACCTTGCGAGCGCGACCAAGAAGTTCTAGGCCAGCTGTTTCGAGCTTGAGGCCAACTTCTTCAGAGATAACAGTTGCACCTGTAAGGATTGCAATGTCCTGAAGCATCGCCTTGCGACGATCTCCGAAACCTGGCGCCTTAACTGCAGCTGATCGGAATGTTCCCTTGATCTTATTTACGACGAGAGTTGCAAGTGCTTCTCCCTCGATATCTTCAGCGATAATTGCAAGAGGCTTACCTGATTGCATTACCTTCTCAAGTACAGGAACGAGATCCTTGATATTTGAAATCTTTGAGTTAACGATCAATACGTAAGCATCTTCAAGAACTGCTTCCATGCGATCTGTATCTGTTACGAAGTATGGTGAGACGTAACCCTTATCAAAGCGCATACCTTCAGTGAGCTCGAGTTCGAGACCGAATGTATTTGACTCTTCAACGGTGATAACGCCTTCCTTACCGACCTTATCCATCGCCTCTGCGATCATCTCGCCGATAGTTGCATCAGCTGCTGAAATCGATGCAGTTGCTGCGATCTGCTCTTTTGTCTCAACGTTCTTCGCCATTGATCCGAGCTCTGTAACGATTGCTGTAACAGCCTTTTCAATTCCGCGCTTAAGCGCCATTGGGTTTGATCCCGCTGCAACGTTGCGAAGACCTTCGCGAACAAGTGCCTGTGCAAGAACAGTCGCTGTAGTTGTTCCATCGCCTGCGACATCATCTGTCTTCTTAGCAACTTCCTTAACTAGCTCTGCGCCAATCTTTTCCCATGGATCATCAAGTTCAATTTCCTTAGCGATTGAGACGCCGTCGTTGGTGATTGTTGGCGCGCCCCACTTCTTTTCGAGTACGACGTTACGTCCGCGAGGTCCAAGGGTTACCTTGACTGCATCAGCGAGTACGTTCATTCCGCGCTCTAATCCGCGGCGGGCTTCTTCATTAAAGGCAATTTGCTTTGCCATAGTTGTTAGCTCCTAGTTGTCGATTACCTGTGGGCCGATCGAAGAATTATCACTCTCGACCCTTGAGTGCTAACGCCAAATCTAGACGGTCTTATTCCCGCTCGCAAAACGAGAGGGTGGATTGGCCAGGGCTTGAGGGGCTTAGCGGGCTGTACGGGCTTGCATGCGGGCTTCACGCAGGCGGCGAAGGCGCTTTACGAGCATCGGTGAGGCCTCGAGAGCATCCTCGCGATCGATGAGGTCGTTGAGAAGTTGGTAGTAACGAGGAGCTGTGAGGTCGAAGAGCTCTTTAATTGCAGTCTCTTTAGCGCCAGCAAAGCGCCACCAATTACGTTCGAAGTCGAGGATGCGTGTTTCGAGGTCAGTCAAAGTTGAACCGACTGTCTCAGGATTTTCTAACGCAGACATATCGCAAATCTTATGTGAGAGTTATGAAGAAGTGTGGGATTTAAGCGAGTGAAGCTTTTCGAGCAGCTTTAACAATATTGCGGCCCATCGTAGGAAAGATAAAGAAGTGGAATGGTGAAACCACATACCAATAAATCTGGCCACCTAATCCACGGGGTTCAAAGAGGGCATCTTGGGTAAGTACCGTCTTTCCATCTTTCACTTCGAGATGAAATTCCAGCCACGCTTTTCCGGGCAGGATCATTTCGGCATAGAGTCGCAAATGTTGTTGCGGAACCAAACCTTCAACGCGCCAGAAATCTAAACTGTCACCGATTCGTAAGTGATTTGGGTCGCGACGTCCACGACGAAGACCAACTCCACCAACCATCCGATCAAGTAAGCCGCGTAAGAACCATAACCAACCAGAACCAAACCAGCCGCGACTTCCACCGATGCCTTCAATCTGTTCCCAAATATATTTCAGCGGAACATCGGTTGTAATTTCGCGGTGATCTTTGAGTGTGAGTTCGCCGGCCCAATCAGGATCGCTCTGTGCTTTCTGCCAAGGCGCTGTTGGAAATGCAGCATCAGACCATCGCGTCGAAACTGAGTTCTCTGCTGTACGGGTAAGTGCAAGATGAATCGCTTGTGAAACTGTGAGCAAGCCTTCAGCAGGTGCAGGAATTAAATCGCTAATGCTCTTACGCGGATCAGCTACAACTTCACTGATGAGAGATTCAACCAATGGGCGTGCAAGTGATGTTGGAACCGGTGTAACAAAACCAATCCATAGACTTGAAAGTTTTGGAGTAAGTACTGGAACCTGAATGATGATGCGCTTTGGCAACCCCGAGATATGTGCAAATTTCTGCATCATCTCTGAGTACGACATTACCTCCGGTCCCCCGATATCGCATACACGGTTCTGAGGTTCCTTAAGATTTGCAACGTTACGTAAGTAGTACAGAACATCGCGAATTGCGATTGGTTGGGTGCGATTTGAAACCCACTTCGGCGTGGTCATGATTGGCAGACGGTGGGTTAAATGGCGCAACATCTCAAAGGATGCAGAGCCTGAACCAATGATGATTCCTGCGCGAAGCTCAAGAACGGGTACTGATGTCGAGGCTAATTCAATACCTGTATTCATGCGCGAAAGTAGGTGGCGGCTGCGGTTTTCATCGTTAGCAATTCCACCTAAATAAACAATCTGCTTAACGCCAACTTTTTCAGAGACTGCTGCAAAATCATGAGCCATCTTCGCTTCAACATCTTCAAAATCAGTCGCAACATTGATCGAGTGCAGTAGGTAATAAGCTGTATGAACTCCAGCAAGTGCGCGTTCTAGATCCTGCACATTACTTGCATTGCCTTCGCAGATTTCTACCTGAGAACTCCATTCGTGGCCTTGAATCTTCTTTGCATCACGTACAAGTACGCGCACACGCTTCTTATCTTCAAGTAATACCTGAACGAGGCGACCACCGACATAACCAGATGCACCAGTGACGAGATAAAGACGATCCGGATTCTGCAGATTCATGTATGTGAGCCTAGACTTAGGAGATGGCGACTTCTACTCAAAAAAGCACAAAGCTGGCCAAAGTTGTAATTCTTGGCGCAGGCTTTGGCGGACTAGGCGCTGCAAAGGCCCTCGCCGGTAAGGCCGATGTCACTGTCGTCGACCGCCACAACTTTCAAACCTTCCTACCGCTTCTCTATCAGGTATCAACTGCTGGCCTTGCAGCCGATCACGTAGTTCACCCAGTGCGCGGCGCACTTCGCGACACCGGCGTGAAGTTCCGTATGGGTTCACCAATCTCGGTAGATCACAAGAACAAATCTGTAAAACTTGATTCATCTGAAACTCTTGAATTCGATCACTTAATTGTTGCTCTAGGTTCTGCAACAGCAGATTTCGGAGTTCCTGGTGTTATTGAACATGGCTTAGGAATGAAGAACGTTAACGAGGCGATCACAATTCGCGCAGAAGTTATGCGCCGCTTTGAAGACCTAGCTCGATTTGATGATGAGACCAGACTTTCTATTGCAGTCGTTGGTGGCGGCCCCACAGGTGTTGAAATGGCCGGCGCTCTTGCAGAGCTAAAGCGCGGACCACTTAAGAATGATTTGGCGAAAGCTGCAGACCATATCGATATCTATCTCATTGAAGCCGGCCCACGTATCCTGCCGATGTTCGCGGACAAATTGTCTACCCGCGCAGAATCAGATCTTAAGAAACTCGGAGTCATCGTCCGCACAAATACTGCAGTGCGCGAGATTCAATCACGGAAGATTATTC
>JBFYOX010000011.1:0-38158 GCA_041303615.1 Actinomycetes bacterium | reverse complement strand
CGTTTCAGAAGGTTCATTGTTGGTTTTCTATATCTTTCTCACGATGTGCATAAACACGTATAGAAGCCTGCTCGAAATGAGGGGCTTCTATACGTGTTTTACACAATCGTTAATTGGGTATAGGCGTTATCTCTTGATTATGAGCCAGAGCTCTGGAGTGTGATCTTGTAGACCGCACCTGATGTCGATGATGGAGTTCCGAAGCCGAGCGTTACCGCTCCTGTACCTCCACCATTGCCTGAACCGGCTACTGAGATACCAGAGGTACCAACAAATGTGCTGCCTGTTGAGTTAGCGAAGGTTGCAGAAGAAATTGGTGTTGACCCACCTGAGCTTGTAGCCAGCTGAAGGGGAGTTGCTTCGGCATCATTGTACGCATTGAGCGTGAAGACTTTACCGACGCACTTTGTGTCATCAGTTAAGTCAATGTTTGTAAGCGCAATTGTGCTTAAGTAGAAGGTTCCCGCGCCTGCAGCGTTGATGAAGCGTGTTGTAGGTGTAACGGTGATTCCATCAGCATCGCATGCTGATGTCACCTGGACACCCTGACCAAACTCAATACCTGATGCTGAACCAAGTGAGATATTCGCAGCGAGAGTTGAACCAAGAACAGCGATAGCTGCAACTGATGCAAGCCCAGCAAGCGACTTTAGGTTGTTGTTCTTCTTACGACGCGGAGTTGCCGCGTTATCAAATTTTAGGATTTCCATTCCTATTTACCCCTTTAATTAACGTTGTTCCACGATTAGTACTACACCTTTACTTCGCCGTAGACTCGAAGCTTGGGTAAAACCTTCATCTCTTTCGAAGTGAAGGCAATTCTTTTATGGCGTCGGTGATGCCGACGGTGATGCCGACGGTGATGCGGTAGGTGTTGGCGAAACAGCCGGAGCTGCTTGCGCGCTTGGGTTATCGATTGTTTCAACCGTTGTACGGAAGACGCTCTGACCATCGATATTGACGATCGAAGCAGTTGGATCGATAAAGAATGTGACATCTGCATTGACTGGCGAAAGCGTGCTGCCGTCATAGACAGATGTACCGGAGACTGACACAGCTACCGTTGATGCGAGCGCACCTGAAATTGGTGTACCTGTTCCTGTTAGGTATGAAAGTAAGAGCGCAGTTGAATCACTAATGTTCTGCTGCGGAGTTGGGTTGGGAAGTGAAATCTGCATAACCTTTGCTTCAGGCGCTGGTCCAATTCCGATTTCCTGCGAATTTCCATCGATTAAACGAACGCGTAACTTCTTTCCCGCGCACGATTGGAGATCAAGGTTAGAGACTGTTACAGCTCGTACTCGGAAGTAACCAGCAGATGGATCGTTCTCAGCTGGTGCACCTTTCCATTCTTCGCCCATTGCGATGTAAATCTTTGAGTCGCACGCGATTGCTTGCTGTGAGCCTTGACCAAATTCAAGTGCGCCATTACCGACAGTTACGCTTGCAGCAAATGTTGATAATAAGAATGGAACAACTGCAGCGACGGTTACGCCAGCAAGAATCTTCGACTTATATTTCTTGCCACCGCCAAAGCCCGAATTGACAGGTCCGCTCAACGGCGAATGAAGTGTCACTGCGAGCTCCTATCTAAGCGTGAGAGGCGATGCCTCGGGGTGAATGCCTTCGCGGAATCCTAGACTGAAATTCCATGGGGAGCAAAGGCCGCGCCTTATTTCAGGCGGCCTCCCCCCTTAATAGTGGACTGCTCAAGTCCTAGGGGGCGAATAGCGGTATTTGCGCTGGACCTGGCTGCCGAACAGAAGGTTGGGTCGATAGAAGGGGCGGTTAGTGCAATAAAGCGCATCGTGGCGACTTTATTGGGCAGGCTGCCGGCTGTGCTCGAAATCATGAGGCCGGCCTGCGAATTTATGAGGTTTACGACGCGGGCAGTACTTCCTGAGATCAGTAGAAACCCTGATTGATCTCCAGAGATAAGGTCTTTGCCTTCATCGGAATTCTGAGCGGTGAGCTTGCTGCGAATATCAAATGAGAGTCCAGCACCAGAGATACATGCAAGTGTGTATGGCGCTGAATCAGCGCTCGCGTAAATATGCGCGAGGTAGTAAGACTTAGCACGAGGATCTACAGCAACAGATTGTGGAATACGTAACGTGTATCTTGGTTGGTTCTCTAGCGGTTGCGCAACAACTTCCGTGACAGTCGCAGAATCACTTGGCTCAGCTAGGGCCGATGGTGAAGAGTTTGCAATCTCTGGACGATCAATCTGCGCTTCAGGTTCTTGAGTCGGTGTCTCACTAGGCGCTGGGGATTCTGACGGTGCAGCCTCAGTTGGCTCAATCGCTGGCGCCGGTTGGGAAGTTTCTACAATATCTGAAGAGGATGAGAGTTCGTCTGCAATCGTCGGAGCAATTGTTGAAATAACGGCTGCAAAGATTGCAAGGGATGCCAGACGCGAAGCAAGTCGGATAAATTTATTCTCAGAGTTGAAGTAGCTCGCAAAGCGAGACTTCAATCTGTAGATAAATTCGTCGAATGACATGTGCCTAATATACCCAAAGTTGGGTAGTACTTAACCTTCGGTTCCGGGTACATAAATGAGCCCAAGTGCTCTCATTTGCTTCTCGAGAATGCCCAATAGATAAGTATCCGAATTCTTATTGGCATAGCTCATGCCCATGCGAATAATCTCTGTCCGAGTTGGAGCGATTTCAACGAGCTGATAGATCTGCTCTTTGAGGTTAGCGATATCTCCTCGACCCTCATATATCTGCGCCAAGAGAATTCGAGCGCTGACACAGCGAGGATTGGCTCCCACTTGATCTGAAGCCAACTTATAGACCGCATCGATTCCCTGGCTTTTGACCATTTGGAACTCAGCTTCGAGATACATGAAGCATGGAATAAATGGGCTAAAGGTGTAATCCACTTTGGCGTTCTGATCTTGTGCGTACTTTTCAAATGCTTGCGAGTACTTCACTTGCGAGACAGCGACATTCGCACCAACAAATAGTGCTGCACCACTTAAGAGCGCCACAATTGGGCGAATTGAGAAATTGCGAAGTTCGGTATTTCGATAAACCTGGCCTACAACCCATCCTCCAATCGCCCACATTAAGTACTTTGTTGGTGGAGTGATTGGGCTGATAAATGAGTTGGTCAAAAATACCGATAAGAGAAGACCGAGTGCGAATATCCAACTTCTCTTCTCGGGGTTTCGATCAAAAGTAATCAAAAGCGCACGAATAAAGAGAGCGACCAAAAAAAGGATTGCAATTGTTCCGAAAATTCCCAGAGTAGCTAGGGTTTGTACTGAAGAAGAATGTGCATCATTGCTCAGAATCTTCTCGTAGGTTCTGGCATCTTCAAGGGTTCTAAATTTTTCGTAGTAATTACCATATTGATCAGGGCCGAGGCCAAAGAATGGCTGCGAGAAAAATCCGTTCATTCCTGCAAGCCAGAAATTTGAGCGGATCTTTACTTGCACATCATTCCCAAGAACCGGAATCCAACTACCGATAAATGGAGTTAAGAAGATAACTTCAGCCCAGATGACAACTGCAAATGTTCCTAGAAAAGTTCGAACGTTGAGAGACCAATCAAAGCGCGGAATTCGCTTGCGCAGAAGATAGATCAAAGCACCAAATAAGGTGATTGCAATATCAACAAATGCTTGTAGCGGCGTCGCAAGAATCAGTGAGTAGAACGAAAAGAGAACGCTGGCAAGTAAGACAAGTCGAACCCTAAGTGACGATCCGATTGCAAGAAATAGATAGAGCGGCATTGAGATACCTATATAGGCGGCATAGAAATCAAGATTTCCTAGAGTGCCCACAACACCTTGATCTCCTGGCAATTCAATTACTTGAAAATGCTGAAGAACTCCGACAATCGCCATCGCTCCTGACGTGGAGACGTAGATGGTTACTAACTTTCTTAGCTGAGCAAATGTAAATTGTGAGTGAAATATTGCCACGATTACCAAGCTAAAGAGAGTAATCGCACCTGCATAACGTCCAGTATCTCCAGTCAGTGAGGTGACAATATTTCCACTTAAGAGTGCAGAGATGAGAACAACTGCCACGAGCGCGTACAAACTCCATCGAACAAGGCGATGGACTCGAAATTTTTCTCCATGAATCACGATATAAATTCCATAAATCCCGGCAAGAAGCGTCAGAACCACAAATTGCGGTGCAATGTTCTTATCAAAGATGTGAGGAAAGATTGCCACAGGGATGTGGGTAAATGAGAGAGCGGTGAAGGCGAGCCCCACCAAGAGAATTTTCTGCTTTCTCAGAAGAGAAAACATGGAACTAGTTCTCTAACTCTTTAATGAGGTTGAAATCGCCGCCGCCTAGTTGGCCTTGATCTCGGTACATCTCAAGTTTTTGACGAGTATCTGCAATATCAAGGTTGCGCATTGTTAGCTGACCAATGCGGTCTGTTGGTCCAAAGGCAGCATCTTCTGTTCGCTCCATAGATAACTTATCTGGGTGATAGCTAAGTCCCGGGCCAGTTGTATTGATCACCGAGTAATCATCACCACGACGTAAACGTAGAGTTACTTCGCCTGTGATTGCAGATGCAACCCAGCGAGTAAGAGATTCACGAAGCATGAGGCTCTGCGGGTCTAGCCAACGTCCTTCATAAAGTAGGCGTCCTAATCTGCGACCCTCTGCGTGATAGTTCGCAATCGTGTCTTCATTGTGAATTGCAGAGAGTAAGCGCTCGTATGCAATAAAAAGAAGAGCCATTCCCGGTGCTTCATAAATTCCACGAGATTTTGCTTCGATAATTCTATTCTCGATCTGATCTGCCATTCCTAATCCATGGCGGCCGCCGATCTTATTCGCCTCATTCATTAACTCAACGACACTAGAGAACTCTTTACCGTTAATTGCTACAGGGCGACCTTGTACATATTGAATCTTTACATCTTCGGATTGAATCGAAACGTTTGGATCCCAGAATTTAACGCCCATTATTGGCGTGACAATTTCGATGGATGCATCAAGATTCTCTAGATCTTTCGCTTCGTGTGTAGCGCCAAGAATATTTGCATCGGTCGAGTAAGCCTTCTCCACGCTATCGCGATATGGAAGCTTATTTGCGACAAGCCATTCAGACATCTCTTTACGCCCGCCAAGTTCACGTACGAAATCAGCATCGAGCCAAGGCTTGTAAATTCTTAGATTCGGATTGGCAAGCAATCCGTAACGATAGAAACGTTCAATGTCATTTCCTTTATATGTCGATCCATCGCCCCAGATCTCAACTTTATCGTGGAGCATTGCGCGAACTAAGAGCGTTCCGGTAACTGCGCGGCCTAATGGAGTTGTATTGAAGTATTGCTTGCCACCACCGCGAATATGGAAGGCGCCACATGCAATTGCTGCGAGACCCTCTTCAACGAGTGGAGTCTTGCAATCAACGAGACGTGAAATCTCTGCGCCATACTCTTTTGCACGGCTTGGTACTGAGTCAATATCTGGCTCGTCATACTGACCAAGATCTGCCGTATAAGTGCAAGGAACTGCCCCTTTAGAGCGCATCCAAGCAACGGCAACAGAAGTATCTAGCCCCCCGGAGAATGCAATACCAACTTTTTCACCGACAGGAAGAGATGCGAGAACCTTTGACATGGCGTGAAGTCTAACGGTTGATAAGAGTTGCCAGAGCGGGTTTTACTTTCCAAAGCGCGAGCATCTCCTCATATTTAGCAAGCTCGGCCGCTTCTGGAATCGAACCCGTCTTTACTGCTCGAATCATGAGGTTACGTGGGGTGTGCTCTCCCCCGATGAATTCAATTGCTTCAACTCGATAGCCCTGTAACTTCATAATCTGCATACGAATTGCATCGGTGAGGAGGTCTCCCATGCGCTCTTTCATAATTCCATTTCGAGTTACGAGCGACCAAGGCTCAGGTATTTCATTCATCTGCGCCTGAATATCGTGGTGACAACATGGAGCAAGGAGTGCAAGCTTTGCACCGTTATTGATTGCCCAAGCTATCGCATCATCAGTAGCAGTATCGCAAGCATGAAGTGCGATTGCTATATCTGCGCTCTTGAGAGACGTCTCACTTATTTCCTCTGCTCGGAATTCAATCGACGATGAAATACCTAAATCCTTAGCAATCTGATTATTTCTGTCGCGCGCTTGGCTTCTAATATCTATCCCGATTACTTTCACCGGAATTCCCTGCTCTCGAAGGTACTGATGAGCTGCAAATGTTAAGTACGCATGGCCACAGCCAAGATCAACAATGGTGAGCGGTGAGCTATCGGTTGGAGCCTCAATATGTCCGGCGCTAATTGACGCCATCAGTGTTGGCATCAACAAGCGCAAGAATTCTTCTACTTGCTTGTACTTATCACTCTTAGATGGCTTGATATTGCCCTGTGAATCGGAGATACCAACTGCAATGAGGAATGGGTCTGATGAATGGAGCAATCGAGATTTACTGCGATCGTGGCTCAACTCCTGCACTTTCGCGACCTCATCGCGATGCACGAGTGGCTCGCCCTTCTTTGTAATACGCAGATTAATCGATTTTGACGTTGTCTCAAGAAGAACATTTGCATAGCCTGAACGTATGAGTTCGGCGAATGGAGCATCTTGGGCCTTGTAATTCTTTGTTGTCATTTGTCTGCCATCACTGTGCGTGATTTGAATTTGAATCTCTTCTTTAATCAGAACCGGACGCATATCAATTCGCTCATGTGCAGTCTGCATATTCCTGCGGCGCCCCGATAGGACAACTCGAACCAATTCCGCACTCTTAGAGAAGGTATCTGTGAGCTCCTGAAAAATCTGCTCCAAATTATTCTCGCTCACGGAGAAAGTTTACTCTTTCGCTATAGGTAGGTCGACTGCGATCTCGAGTCCGCCTAGATCACTCTTTCTCAGTGCGAAGTTGCCATGCAGTTTTGAGATGACGGCAGACATAATGCTCATGCCAAGGCCTGATCCGCCGTTTTCCCGTGAACGAGACTTATCAAAACGTGCAAGGGAGCGAATATTCTCTTGATAGGCGCTCTCTGGAAGTCCAGTTCCTGCATCTCCGATAATTAACTTTGCAACTTTGCCTGACTTCTTACAGGAAATCTGGACGGCATCAGTGTTGGCAGTATGGCGCATGATGTTTGTGAGGGCATTCTGTATAAATCTTGCGAGATAGTCTCTAGAAGCAAAGACATAGATATCATTCTCAATCTCTAAATTTACCTCTCGCTCTGGATTGAGAACTTTAAAATCGGTGCCGTGAGATTTTAGGATTTCACCAATATCAATCTTTTCAATATCTCGCGAGCCACTTTCTCCCAATTCCGCCAGGAGAAGTAGATCCTGAATGAGATTCTCCATTCTTGTAATTTCCGAGCCAACTCTCGAAAAGGCGCGCCTCTGATCATCTTCCGATGCGAGCTGATTCTTGCTAAGCATCTCAACATAACCTTTTACTACAGTTAAAGGAGTCCTTAACTCGTGTGATGCGTCTCCGAGGAATTCTTGCATCCGAGAAAGGGACGCAACATCATTGCGAAGATTGACTCGTCTAAAGTAGAAAAAGAGCAGCAACCCTGCAAGCGAGTCGACAATGAGAGTAAAAGCTGCAAGAGAGCGAATATTCGATTTAAAGTGTTCATCAATCACCGATGTTGACCGAGCAATTAATATGAAATCCCCGCCAGAAATCGGTACGGCTCGAAGTTGAAATGGAGATGGACCACCAACACTTACAGGGCGGATTGTCGCTTCTCGAACTTTCTCAAATTCCGGTGCACCCAAATACTGAAGAGAGGACTCGTTAATCAAAGTCTCTTGTCCTTGTCTCGTTAGCAAGGTCAGAGTTATGTTGAGTGTCAATTGCTCAATAGCGAAGAGAGCTGCACCTACAGATTGTTTTGGGTTATCGACTGCAGCTTGAGCAACGAAATTTAGAGATGCATTTACCTCTGATGTCTCGGCGCTCTTTGTGTGAATTGCGGAGTATCCACCGATTCCTAGGGTGAGTATCGAAATAAGTAGAATCGTAAAGAAACTTGTCCGAGATGAGTTTGAGGAGTTCACTTCTTCTCCGCTTGCAGCTGAAAGCCGACTCCTCTGACGGTGCGAATTCCTTCAAAGCCATCACGATGGAGCTTCTTTCTGAGGTAAGAGATATAGGTATCGACAACCGTGCTCTCAGATTCAAAGGTAATTCCCCATACCTCATCAAGAAGATGTGCCTTGCTGAGAACTCTTCCATTGCTCTCGAGAAGTACCTGTAGGAGTCGAAATTCTGTTGGTGATAAGTCAACTTTTTCCTCGTTGAAAGTAACAGAATGATTCTGAGCATCTAGCGCGATCGGTCCATTAGTCAGCACGATATCAACGGTGGCGCTAGCTTGTGATCTTCGCAAAATTGCCTTTATGCGAAGGACTAACTCTTCTAACCCAAAGGGCTTTGTGACGTAATCATCTGCACCCAAAGTAAGGCCGCGAGTTACATCTGCTCGATCGCCACGAGCGCTCAACATTAAGGCAGGAGTGTTATCGCCATTTCCGCGGATGCGCTCGATAAATTCAAAACCATCCATCAGGGGCATGTTGATATCGACGATGAGCAAATCTGGTTTTGTAGTGCGTAGAAGAGTCTGCGCAATCATCGCATCAGCGGCGGTGATGGTCTCGAATCCTGCCAACTTCAGGGCATCCCCAAGAAGTTCTCGGACTCCCGCCTCATCATCGATAATCATTATGAGCTGACTCATGGGCAAACCTTCCCACGTGAGTGGGTGAATTGCTACCAATCGAAGGCTTGGCACACAGAACCACGAGAACTTTCACAGAGTATTCACACCTAGGGCGAATTAGTATTGAGCCATGAAGCAGTCTAAGGTCGCGAAGCTCAGCGGTGCCGTGATCCTGCTTTCAGCACTTTCGTCCCCGGCTATCGCAGATGTAACTCCAACTCCAGCGCCCATAACTCAAATGGAGCAATTTAAATTAGATCGCGATATATATAAAGCAGCAGTACGTGAGCGAAACCAAAAGATTCGAAATATAAATCAGGTGTTCAATGCTGCAGTTAAGAAAGCGCGTCTTGATTCCAAGATTGCGATGCAATCTGCGCTTAAGCCTGACGAGAAATCATCAGTAAATGCATTTTTGAAATCCCAGATCACAGCAGCCATTATCGCGCGTGAAAATGCGATCGAAGCGCTAGGTGAACCACCGATAGCACCAATCGAACCAGCGAAGATGCAAAAGGGCCCCCAGAACATAAGAAACAGCAACGATAAGAACCGTCGCTAACTTCCGATTACTGAAGTGGAAGTAAGTAAATAAGAAGTGTAAGAGTTGCCGCGAGCGATAGTGACTGTGCCAAAATAGAAAGCGCTGTTTTGCGATCGGCAGCAAGAGACGCCTTATCACTTACCCGTGAGAGCTGGCCTAACTTTCCGAAGTTGAATGTGCCCATAAATCCATATGCGAGACAGAACTTTTTCCGTGATTGGACCCAACCAATAGATGCCACAGAGAGAGGAATAAAAATTCCGAGTCGAAGTGATGGATCGGTTCCAGCTGTAATGAATCCGACCAGAGTAAATACTGAAAGAACTAGGCCAATAACCGCGACTAGCTGACGGCGGCGGATCTCGCCTTTTCCAATATTGCAGCTACCTGCAATGTATGTATCTGAACTCACTTACGCTTCTTCGAGTTCTTCTTCGTCAACCCAGGCATCAGTCTCGTTATCGTCTTGCTTTTCTACCCAGGAGAGAAATGAACCAATTGCGCGGAAAGCTAAGAGGGCAACGGTGATCGCTGCAATTAATCTACGAATAGCTTTCATAAGGAGAAAAATACTCCAATTTAGAAGAAAGCGCCTTATTTATTAGCGATTGAGTGCAGTGTCGATATCTCGCCAGAGATCATCCACGTGCTCGCAACCAACCGAGAGGCGGATGAGGTTCTCTGGAACGCTATGGCTTTCAAGTTCCCAGCGGCGGCGGCGTTCCCATGTGGTTTCTACCCCACCGAGGCTTGTCGCATTTGCAATTAGAGATGCTGAGTCACAAATCAATTCCGCTCGCTTTGCATCACCTTTAGCTTCAAAAGAGATGATTGCCCCGAAACCTGGATAGCGAACATTGTTTACTGCACGATGTTCTATCAGTTTCTTAGCAAGAATTGCAGCGCTTTCTTGGGCGCGAGCAAAGCGCAGTGGGAATGTACGAACCCCTCTGAGGGCTAGCCAGACTTCAAAAGGACCAGCAATTGAACCTAGCGAAGTGCGAGCTTCATGAAGTCGAGAGTTGAGAGCGGGATCCTTTACCGAGAGAGATCCAAGAATTACATCGCTGTGACCTGCCAAATATTTTGTTACTGAGTGCATCACGATATCTGCGCCGAATGTGAGCGGCTTCTGATTCATGGGGGTAGCAAAGGTATTATCGAAACCAACACCAATATTTCTTTTCTTTGCCTCGCCAATGATTACAGCGACATCTGCAACCCCGAGCCCTGGATTTGTTGGAGATTCAACCCAGAGGAATGCTGCCCCCTGTAACTTCTCCAGAACATCTTTGGTATCGGTGATATCTACAAATCGAACTTCAAGGCGGCCTTCTTGGTTGTACTTCTTTAATAGCGCCATAGTTCCGCTATATCCCTCGTGGGATGCAACAACTGGCGCACCATGTGGAAGTATTGAAAAGACTGCAGCAATTGCTGCCATGCCAGATGAGAAGACAAGTGTTGATTGAGCTTCTTCAAGGGCGCTAATCGCGGCTTCTAACTGCTGCCATGTTTCATTTCCTGTGCGCCCATAATTTATTGGTCCGCCTGCATTAAAAGTTGAATTGAGAGAGATAGAAGAGTTCAGCCCAGCACCTGGATCTTGCGCAGGACGTCCTGAAGCAATTGCGAGGGTCTCGGGATGTAGGCGATCTTCTGACATGAGTAAAGAGTAATCCTTTAGCGAAGAACTGGCGAAAGTCGCGTAAATGCTTCCTCTAAAATCTCTGGACTAGTTGCAAAATTCAGGCGCACGAATTGGCTTGATTGCTTTCCGAAGCGAACGCCAGGGACAAATGCAACCTTTGCGCGCTCGACTAATGCCAGGGCAGGGTCTTCCCCTAAATCAAAAGCGCTTAGATCAAGCCATGCAAGATAAGAACAACGTGGCAAGTGATAACCCACCATTGGTGTGTACTTCTCGATTAATTCCCCCACGAGATGGCGATTGATCTCCATCTTCTCCATCAGAGCATTGAGCCAAGGCTCTCCTTCCTCGAAGGCCGTGACGGTTGCAAAGGCACCGAGCAATGAAGCGCGGTAATGAGTTGCCGGCGCGATTGCATTTAATCTTTCGTGCATCGCTTCATTTTGGGTAAGGATAATCGCGCACTTTAAGCCTGCGATATTCCAACCTTTACTTGCCGCAGTGATTGTGATCCCGACTTCACGAGCTGGCTCAGAGATGGTTAAGAATGGAACGAAAGTGCTCTCTGCGAAGGTAAGTGGCGCATGAATCTCGTCACTGAGAATTACCACGCCGTGCTTTTTAGCGAGATCTGCAAAACGTGAAAGCTCTTCGCGTGAATACATTCTGCCTAGAGGATTATGCGGATTGCTGATCAGATGCGCTTTTAACCCTGAGGCATAAGCCTTTTCAATCCCATCCCAATCTAAGCTCCAAAAACTTCCATCAACCTCTGAATCATTATGAATAAACGGAACATCAACTTCTACTAAATGTGTTTCATTAATCCAAGTCCAGAAATTAGGGTAAACCGGAGAATTAATCAGAATTTTATCGCCGGGCTTAGTGATGACTCGTAATACCTCGACAACTCCAACGCCAACATCGGCGGCAATTCGAACTTGATTGGGATCTGGAGTCCATCCCCACCTCTTGGTTGCAAAACCTGA
Organism: Actinomycetes bacterium; assembly: GCA_041303615.1. Lineage (GTDB taxonomy): Bacteria > Actinomycetota > Actinomycetes > Nanopelagicales > Nanopelagicaceae > Planktophila. Next base: position 26,275 of record JBFYOX010000011.1, on the reverse strand, counting down.
AAATGCTCTGCCCATCTCTGGAATTGGTCCTAGATAGCCAAGGTCAGATTTATCAATCATCGTACGTAAGGTGTTGAGAATTGGTTGAGCAACGGGAAAATCCATCTCAGCAACTGGCAGAGGAAGGACATCTTCAGGAAAAGATCGCCACTTCTCGCTGCGATGAGTTCTTAGCTCCTCGAGCCTATGTGCCTCCACCTCTAAGGAGTCTCCGCCATTCATGGACGAAAGTATCTCACTCTGAATACTCTTTATCTATGGCCGAACTCATTTCATCCGCTGCGATGAAGAAGATAACGGCAGAGGTTTCCGCTAGAGATAAGAAATTGGCGAAGATAATTGAGAGCCAGCCCTTATGTACCATTGGCCGAAATCCCAAGCCAATAAGCCACTTTGAAGCATTGGTCGAATCTGTCATTTCTCAACAGCTTGCAGTAAAAGCTGCTGAGACAATTTTTCTTCGAGTCAAAAGCCTCGCGGGAGGAAAAGTTACTCCTTCAAGAATTGCAGGGGTAAGCGAATCCGATATGCGTCTGGCTGGAGTATCGGGGGCGAAGTTCAAAACGATTCAAGGTCTAGCCGATGCTGCGTTAACTAAGAAGATCAAAGTAAATAAGTTACATGAAATTGAAGATGACCAATTAGTTTTCGACCAATTAACGAGCCTTTGGGGAATCGGCCCTTGGACTGTAGATATGTTTATGATGTTTCAACTTGGACGTTTAGATGTATGGCCGACCGGTGATCTAGGTGTACGTCGCGGCTGGGAGAAGATCTACTCACTCAAGGATGAAATAACCCCTGCGGAACTTGAAAAGAAAGGTTCCAAGTTTGCGCCTTATCGAAGCGTTGTTGCCTGGTACTGCTGGCGAGCGCTCGGTTAATTACTACCGCTATGCAAGGGCGGGAAATTGAACACCAGTGCTTGAGTGACAGTCATAGCCATTGGGATTCTTCTCCAAGTATCGCTGGTGATATTCCTCAGCCAAGAAATATGGGACTCCCTCCGCGCTTTTGATTTCTGTGACAATTTCAGAAATGCCTGCCCGTGTTAAAGCAGCCTGGTAGACATCTCGGGTGATCCCTGCCTGAAGTTTCTGCGATTCTGACGTTGTAAATATGGCACTTCTATATTGCGTGCCGATATCGCCACCTTGACGATTGAGCGATGTTGGATCATGCATTACCCAGAATTCTTCGAGTAAACGCCTAAAAGTAATTTGTGCTGGATCGAAGGTAACTTCAACCATTTCAGCATGGCCTGTTACTCCGGTGCATACCTGTTCATAAGTTGGATTTGGTCGAGCCCCGCCCATATATCCGACGCTTGTTGAAATGACTCCGGGCAAATTCCAGAAGCGACGTTCGGCTCCCCAAAAACAACCTGTTGCAAAATATGCGATCTCTGAAGTACTCATAGTCATATAACCTACCCTTGTACCTGCGCCCCCGTAGCTCAGGGGATAGAGCACTGCCCTCCGGAGGCAGGTGCACAGGTTCGATTCCTGTCGGGGGCACATATATTTTCATCTAATAGGGATATAAATCACCCTCATATCTGAAATCTCTTCTCCTATCTTCTTGTTTATCTATTCGTGAACAGGGAGAATTACTCTCTCGCGCGCATGTCGCGCACAAATGTGTAATGAGAATTGGAGGGTGAGTCATGGACTGGAGACATCAATCTGCATGTCGTGAAGAAGATCCAGAGCTCTTCTTCCCTGTTGGCAACACCGGTCCTGCAATCTCTCAGATTGAAGAGGCCAAGAAGGTCTGTAACCGCTGCATCGTGAAGGAGCCATGCCTTGCATGGGCTCTTGAATCAGGTCAAGATGCTGGCGTGTGGGGCGGTCTATCTGAAGATGAGCGTCGCGCTCTTAAGCGCCGCGCTGCACGTAATCGTGCGCGCTTGATGGACAACTCACAGTCTTAAGTAAAAAGTCGCTATCTAGCGGACGGAAATTTCAACATCGCTCTCGTCTGGCTATTCTCCGAGATTAATTTCAAATTACCTTGTAACTCATTCTCTGTAAGAGTTCTTACAATCTGAAGTCCAAGGTTGGGAGAAGTTGCGATATCAAAACCTTGAGGCAATCCCACGCCATCATCAGAGATTGTGACAAGAAGATCGGAACTATTTACCTCAACATCGATGCTCAATGAAGAACCTGTTTCTGCAAGCCCATGCTCGAGGGCATTATGGATTAACTCGGTTACGACGAGTGCGAGTGGAGTAGCGATACGAGGCTCGAGCGCCCCAAGCCTTCCAGTTCGATTAATTTTCAGCTCACTCATTCGCGGACTGAGCTCTAGCGCATGAGAGACCAAGCTATCGAGGACTTGATCAAAATCTACAGATGCATCCGGGCTATTCGAGAGGGTCTCATGAACAAGTGCAATCGAGGCAATTCTGCGAACTGCTTCATTGAGGGCGGCAGACGCACCAGGGTCATCGATTCTCCGTGCTTGCAACCTGAGTAAAGCAGAGACAGTCTGCAGATTATTCTTCACGCGGTGGTGAATCTCTCGAATAGTCATGTCTTTGGTAACAAGTTCTCGCTCACGTCTACGTAGTTCGGTTACATTGTTAAGTAAAACAATTGCTCCGATTCGATCCTCCGCCTTGAGTAAAGGAAGAACTGTGAATGAGATTGTTCCGCCTTGATTCTCAATTTCAACTCTCTTCAGAGATTTACCTGTTAATCCTCCGGAAATACTCTCTTCTTGAGCATCGGCGCTCTGGCGCGCTAGAGATTGAGCTACTTCGCCGAGGTTATGTCCTTCAACCTCACCAATCCATCCAAGTCTGCTAAATGCTGAACGGGCATTTGGGCTTGCATACGAGACAACTCCATTTACATCCAAACGAATCAGTCCATCTCCTACGCGAGGTGCTGGATCAAAGAGCGTTCCTGCATTTGGAAATGGGAAATTTCCTTCGGAGACCATTCGATACAAGTTATGTGCAATTTCTCTGTAATTTAATTCGAGGCGGCTGGGTTGGCGCATTAATTCTGAGTTGCGGTGACGCGAAATTACGGCGATTACATGACCGTCAACGAGAACTGGGATGGTCTCTTCCTTAACCATATGCTCGCCAAGTCGCTCAGGTTCAGTGTCACGGACAATCTCAGCGGTTGAAAGGGCCTGATCGATATTTGGCCGCGAACCGTAAGTGATTTCATCACCAATCACATCAAGTGGAAAGAGAGTTGCTGCCGTTGTTGGTCGTATATGTGCAATTGCAACATACCCAGTTGGCCAACTCTTAAAATCTTTACGTAGTGGGACCCATAAAATTAAATCAGCGAATGAGAGGTCGGATAGAAGCTGCCAATCTGCGACTAGCTCTCGTAGACGGTGAATCTGTTCATCACCAAGCGGGCTTCTGCCACGGATGAAATCTTCAATTGCCACCATCATGGAGAGCTACGCCAACCAATCTTGCAGGTTATTTGCAATCTCTTGCGTGGCAAACCAAGTCAAATCTTCACCATCGTCAGAGACCAAGAAGGCACATTGGACTTCTTCCCACTTTAGTGGTGCACGAAGGGTGACTGACATTTCATGCATGGATTCGATATTGGAATCTGGAATTTCAAAGGCTAAAACACATGCTGCCCCAGAACTTTCATCAATGAGATCTAAGGCGTCTTCTGCTGCAACAAGTGAGAGCGTGTACTCAACCTCTTCTTCATCGAGATCGCCATTATGTGCAATAAAGACACCGGTCGCTGCATAGAGATCCGAAACATCGAGGACTCCAGATTCAATAAAATCCTTCACCTCGAGGGCAGTGACTCCGGCATAAGCGCGCATGTGAGTAGCCTATAAGAAGTTACCTACCAATCTCCCCCGATAAACCTTGGATGCTCTTACGCAGGAAACTCTTCTCGTTTGACTGAAATAGCGTCTCTTGGGAATTCTGAGCTGCAGCAGCCGCACGAGAATCGAGCGGGTAGCGTAAGAGAGCTTTTGGTTTAAGTACTTTCACAGTGCTGAGAAATGCTTCATCGCCAGATGTGGCTCTTCTAGCAGATTTTGTAAAAGACTGGATGAAGGTAATCGACGGTTTCATGGAGTTGCGATTGAGATCTTGAACTAATTTCTTAAGTCGATGTATTCCAGTTGGATCAGATTTACTCAATACCCAGAGCTCATCTGCATGCGATGCTGTCCAAACCATGACCTCGCCACTCCAACGTCTCCCGCTGAGAACTTGAGCTAATTCATAGATTGCACCCAAATCAATGATGATGAAATCAAATTCATAGAGAGCGTTGTCGAGCAAGGTCAGAGATTCTGAGAGTTTTTCTTGCGTTACCTCTATCGCCCAGAAACCTGCCGCTAACTGCTGAAATCCCCTAGCGGTGTGTAATCCTTGTTCGCCAAGCAGAATGGCGATTGATGGTGAACCCGCATGGGCGTCAATTAGGAGAGTTCTTGACCCCGATATAGATATTTCCGATGCCAAGTTAATCGCCAGAGTCGTGCAGCCAGCGGAGCTATGTGCCGATGCTATACCGACCACCTTCGCCCGCAATCTTCGTGACTCGACTACCGAATCGCGTACCAAAGGTGATCTTATTGAACCTCGTACCAATCCAATTAATTCAAGAGCGGAGCCTGGTTGGGGTATAGATGAAGGAAATTCATCTGCGAAACCTTCAGTGTTGCGAAAGAGAAAAATACGTACACCCTGAGTTGCGAGGTCATTCAATTTCTCTTTATCTATACCTCGTAAATCAGTTGAACATAGAAGGACTTCTGGAAGACTGCCACATGCCTCAAGAAACTCAATAACTGAATTCCAATCTAGCGCTCGATGTAACACGCTCCATCCTTGTCCATAAAGAGTGCTTGCAACAAAACTTTCAAATTCTGCCCCGTGAATCGCCGTAACTGCACGTAACTGTGAATCAACCATGTGAATGAACAGCAACTAAACGCCCGCTTGTTGATGCTGTTAATAAGCGCTCAATATCTCGATTGCTTGATGAGATTGTCAACGCAACTTCGCCTCCGAAATTTGAGCCTTTTCGATCTAAGGATGCGACAAAAACATTGTCAAGGACGAGATAAGGCTCGTACGCTGGTTCTCCATTCTTTGCATCGTGTAATTGATAAATGTTGACCGAAGAACCGGAAGAAACTTGGATTGGAATATCTACTGAACGGAGGCTGACTGAAATCTCCTGGCTCATCTCTGCTGCTCCTGGTTGTGAAAAGGCGCTTCCAAGAAGGAGTTCCCCTGCGGAGATAGACCTTCGAGAGATTGAGCCGACTGGGCTATTTTCTGATCCGATATACCTGCCGCCAGCTTCCCCTAAAACAATATCGATAATGCGAACGTCAGAAGATTTAATTTCACTTCCGCTTGAAATGGGATGTGTAGCTACCCAGTAAGACTCCTTCTGGTTTGCAACAAATGACATTAGAAATGATGCAATCAGAGCTGCGGAGAACAACACGATTGAGGTAATAAAGCGTGGGCTGTACTGCTTCTTTGGCGACATGGCGGGATGGTAAGAGAGACAATTGATCAATTATCAGAAGTTATGAACAATGATTCAAAGGGATGAGTGAGATTCATCCAAAAGGATGATTGCAAGAGATTCTGACAATTGCAGTATCTGCCCATGACAACTGAAACACATCAAATCATGTCCGTGCGGGAGAAGGCTCATCTTCAATTAATCTCAAGTACAGAGGATCCAGCTTTGTGGAGCCATCCCGTTCTAGACATCTTTGCTCCACCCAAACACTTCTTCCAGCCGCAGAAGGCGAAGCTATACCTAGTGCCCTCCACCTTCGGTGAAGATCTAGAGGCTGATGAAATGCCTATTCCAACGTCTGCATCAGAGTTGCCAGACCTTCATGCATGGACGATGAAGTTCATTGTAAGTGTTGTAGAGATTTGGGCAGGACGCCGCCAACCAGCACAACTCATTCGATCATGTCATCGCGTTATCTATATGGAACTTCTGCGTTATACAGGCAGTCAGAAAGAAATGGGAAGAATAAGAAATATTCATCACTCAGAACCATTAGATGGTATTTGTGAAAGCACAGTCACCGTGAGATTTGGTAATCGTCTACGCGCTGTCGTGATTCGCTTTGAAGGAGTCGACGGAAGATGGCTCTGTACAGCTCTAAAATTAATTTAGAGAATTGAGCTTAGAAACTAGGCAGCGCCGTGACAGCGTTTAAATTTCTTACCTGAACCACATGGGCACGGGCTATTTCTCGAAACATCACCTGACGTAACGACGCCATTCTCATCTGCAGCGCTATATCTCAGCGGTGCTTTCTGTGTCGGCTTCTCTTCCACTCCTCGAGCAGTTACCTGAGATCCATCTCCGCCAACGGTGACTTCCACATTAAAGACCAAGCTAGCGAGCTCTTCCTTTATTGCATCCATCATCGCCGAAAATAGTTCGTAACCTTCACGCTGATATTCAACTAGTGGATCTCGCTGAGCCATTGCACGTAATCCGATTCCCTCTTGGAGGTAATCCATTTCGTATAAATGCTCACGCCACTTACGATCGAGAACTGATAGAAGAACTTTTCTTTCCAACTCTCGCAATACCTCTGCACCTAGCTCTTCCTCACGCTTCTTATATGCATTCTCTGCATCTTCTAAGAGGCGAATCTCTAAAATATCGGCATCTAGTGCAGAGATAGAACCAAACTCCGCGATGAGATCTTCAGGTGTAAATGAGATTGGATAAATCGATTTGATAGCAGTCCAGAGTTGGCTGAGATCCCAATCTTCTGCATAGCCTTCTGCAGTTGCTGAGCGAACGTATGCCGAAATTGTCTCGTTCATGAAGTCGCCTACTTGAGTGCCGATATCTTCACCTTCAAGAACCAGGCGGCGCTCTGCATAGATTACTTCGCGCTGACGATTCATTACATCGTCATACTTCAAGACATTCTTTCTAATCTCGAAATTCTGTGCTTCGACCTGTGTCTGTGCTGAACGAATTGCATTTGAAACCATCTTAGATTCGATTGGTTCATCTTCAGGAAGTCCTGCTGCTGCAAGTACGCGCTCCACAATTCCTGAGTTAAAACGTCTCATCAAATCATCTTGAAGTGAAAGATAGAACCGTGATTCACCTGGATCGCCTTGACGTCCTGAACGTCCACGTAACTGATTATCAATACGGCGAGATTCATGGCGTTCTGTACCAAGTACATAAAGACCGCCGAGTGCGACAACTTCTTCGTGTTCCTTTGCAATCGAAGCCTTCTGCTTCGCAATCTCCGCAGGCCAAGCGCTTTCATATTCGACTGGATTATCTACTGGAGATATTCCTTTTTTCTGAAGCTCAAAGTCGGCCATAAATTCTGGGTTTCCACCAAGCATGATGTCGGTTCCACGACCAGCCATATTTGTGGCAACTGTTACGGCACCTTTAATGCCTGCCCGTGCGACGATTGCAGCTTCACGTTCGTGATGCTTAGCGTTAAGGACTTCGTGCGGGACTCCGGCTTTCTTAAGGAAAGCGGAGAGTTCTTCAGATTTTTCAACACTGACAGTTCCCACCAAAACAGGCTGACCTTTTCTGTGGCGCTCTGTGATGTCACGAGTGACGGCAGCAAACTTTCCAGCCTCTGACTTGTAGACAAGATCTGGTTGATCGATTCTCTGCATAGTGCGATTTGTAGGAATAGGAACAACGCCGAGCTTATAGATCTGATGGAATTCAGATGCTTCAGTCATAGCGGTACCTGTCATACCCGAAATAGTTTCGTAGAGACGGAAGTAGTTCTGCAATGTGATTGTTGCCAGGGTCTGGTTCTCGTCTTTAATATCAATGCGCTCTTTTGCTTCAAGAGCCTGGTGGAGGCCTTCGCTGTAGCGTCGTCCTGCCAGCATGCGTCCTGTGTGTTCATCGACAATTAATAGTTCGCCATTCATAACCACATAATCTTTATCGCGCTTAAAGAGCTCCTTAGCCCTAACGGAGTTATTGAGGTAACCGATAAGCATTGTGTTGGCAGCTTCGTAGAGGTTTTCGATTCCTAGAAGTTCTTCTACCTTTGTAACGCCTTCTTCAAGGATTCCAATAGTTTTCTTCTTCTCATCCACTTCATAGTGAACAGCGCGCTGCAATTTGGTGGCGATATTTGCAAACTCTACATACCACTTAGTTGCCTTGTCTGCAGGACCACTAATAATAAGAGGGGTTCGAGCTTCATCGATAAGAATTGAGTCAACTTCGTCGACAACAGCGAAGAAGTGATCTCGCTGAACACAGTCTTCGATAGACCACGCCATATTGTCACGAAGGTAATCAAAGCCAAATTCATTATTTGTTCCGTAAGTAATATCAGACATATAGGCGGCACGACGCTCCGTAGGAGTCATGCTGTTAAGGATTACACCCACGGATAGGCCAAGGAAGCGATGAATGCGTCCCATCCATTCGCTATCGCGTTCTGCTAGGTAATCGTTAACTGTCACAACATGTACGCCACGACCGGCAAGCGCATTGAGATATGAAGGCAGAGTTGCGACAAGCGTCTTACCTTCACCGGTTCGCATTTCTGCAATATTTCCACGGTGTAGTGCTGCGCCACCCATGATTTGAACATCGTAATGTCGCTGACCAAGAGTTCGTTTAGCTGCTTCGCGTACTACGGCAAAAGCTTCTGGCAGTAGATCATCCAAAGTTTCACCCTTGGTAAGGCGAACTTTAAACGCATCTGTCTTCGCTCGAAGTTGGTCGTCAGTTAAGGAAGTGACGGAAGGTTCAAAAGCGTTGACCTTGTCGACGATCTTGCTCAAGTCGCGAAGAATCTTTCCTTCGCCGGCTCGCATGATGCGGTCGATAATTGAAGCCATATCTCTACCTTCCAATAGCCAATTTATTCGAGAGCCCTTTCGAGCCCCCTTATCGTAGAGGCTCCGCCACGCAGGCAGTTACAGCCGCCGAGACCACTACCCCCTTCTCACGCAGGGCGCGGGCTGCTTCTCGGAGAGTTGCCCCTGTTGTGACCAGGTCGTCTATCAATACCGCTCTTCCCCCTAGAAATCTCAAGCAACTCAAAGCCCCTTCTAAATTAACGGCCCTCTCTTTTGCATCAAGGAGTGATTGATCTTTCACCTTCCGTTTATGAGTAAGGATTTCGAAAGTCGGGTAATTCTCAATCACTCCAACACTTCTCGAAAGCTCTGAAATAAATTGCCTTCCGCGTTTACGGGCAACGCTCTTTCTTGATGGAATCGGAACGAGAAAATCAATTGTGAGCTTAGATCGGGCACCCCGAAGTGAATGCAGCAGAGCTTTGCCAATCAAATTGTCAGCTAACTCCAGATTGTTCTCTTTAGCCGCAAGTAAAACCTTTCCTGCTATTGGCGAATAAGGAATGGATGAAAAAATTGGAAATGGCTCCACCGTACTTGACCATGTCGTGATAATTCTTGGATGCCAAAACTTTCTGCATTGAGAACAAATCTCGATACCCAAACTTTGGCATCCCAAACACCGTAAAGGAAAGATTAGCTCGCGAAGTGATTCGATAGATTTCATAGGGAGATGATGCTCTCCCTGACTAAAGTTAGTTATCGTGAGATTTTTACTGGTGGAAATCTTTTGGAGTGACTCTAATTGGTCGACCATTAATTGAATCTCCGGCCTTGATTGGAAGCGTCAATACAAAATGGGCACCAAGGCCCGGGCGTCCCCATGCGTCGAGTTCTCCATTATGAAGTCGCGCATCTTCAAGGGCGATGGATAGACCGAGTCCGGTGCCGCCGCGGACTCTGGCTCTTGAAGGATCTGCTCTCCAGAAACGATCAAAGACTCGAATGAGTGCAGACTCATCCAGCCCCGTGCCGTGATCACGAACACCGATTCCAACTTCAGACTCTGTTGCCACAACTGTCACTACAACTGGCTTTCCTTCAGAGTGGTCGAGGGCATTTGAAAGAAGATTGCGCATTATTCGTTCAACACGTCGAATATCGGCTTTAATATTTACTACATCTCCCTCGGACTCAACCTGGATTTCAGGCGAAGAGAAGTCGCTCGCTAAATCAAAGTCTTTCGCGCATCTTTTGATTAGTGTGATGATGTCAAAATCTACGGGTTCAAGAACTGCCACTTCTGCGTCAAATCTGCTCACCTCAAGCAAATCTTCAAGAAGATGTTCAAATCGATCAAGCTGAGCCATGAGTAATTCAGAACTTCTCGCTACAAGAGGGTCAAATGATTCTCTCTGATTGTGAATTACTTCTGATGCCATACGCAGAGTTGTTAATGGCGTGCGAAGCTCATGAGTAACATCCGATACAAAACGTTGCTGCACGCGAGATAAATGTTCCAAGCGAGTAATTTGTTGCTCAATTGATTGAGCCATTTCATTGTATGAGTTAGCAAGTGAGGCCATCTCATCAACAGATTCCACCTTCATGCGCTGGCTGTAATCCCCTTGGGTAAATTTTGTTGCAACACGTGCTGCTTCTCGCACAGGACGTACAACTTGTCGCACCACTAGCCACGTAATGAGTGCGATTAAGAGCAGAAGTGCAACACCGGTGAGAAGTAGGGAATTGATAATGAGATCCATTGTGGCTGTCTGACTCTTAAGCGAGAAGACGATATACATCTCGTATTTTCCGCCTGTTGGGATCCTTATCTTCTGTCCTACAAATAGCGAATCAACAGTGGCGCCATTGTTATAGCGAGCAAGGGCGTATCCGTACTCGATCTTTGAACTCTCTTGAACCTTCTCCCTCAGGCTTGCAGGAATGGATTTATTATCAATAATATTTGAGGACATCTCATAGGAATTCAACGATTGCTTGCTCTTTGGATTCTTTACGAAGATTACTTCTCGACGTTCCTCATTGATACCTTGAGTAGATGTATTGACGACAAACTCAGCAAGGACTCGCTTCCGCTCGGCTATAGACATTCCCTCGGAAGCAAGCATCTGATACTCAGCATTAAAGAATGTGTATCTAGATTCAGCGAGAGATGAGTTGAGGCTCGTGGCGCGAATTCCATCCGCTAAACGAGAATAAAGGGCTGAACCGGTGAGCCAGACAACTCCCAGTGAGAGCAAGACTGTAGAAAGAATAACTTTTGTAGCAAGTGAATGTTGAAGCGCGTAACGTATGCCTCTCATATTAGGCAGTACCGCCCGCCTTATAGCCGACTCCGCGAACTGTCATTACTATCTCAGGATGTTCTGCATCGTGTTCAATCTTTGAACGTAGTCTCTGAACATGCACATTTACCAAGCGAGTATCAGTGGTTTGGCGATAACCCCAGACTTCACTGAGAAGAGCATCGCGCGAGAAAACGCGACCTGGGTCTTTTGCAAGCGCTACTAGGAGATCAAATTCGAGACGTGTAAGTTGAATTGTGGTCGTGCCTCTGCGCACTTCATGTGCCGTGACATCAATTGTCAGATCACCGATTGTAAGTAGCCCAGTTACATCTGAGTGAGTTCTGCGAAGACGAGTTCGAATACGCGCTACTAGCTCTGCCTTATCGCGGAAGGGCTTCTGCATGTAATCATCTGCACCCGCTTCAAGGCCGCGCACAATATCTTGTGTCTCCCCTTTGGCGCTCAACATGACTATTGGGACCATCGACTCTTTTCGAATCAGTCGGCAAACTTCAATTCCATCTATTCCTGGGAGCATGACATCGAGTAAGACGAGGTCTGGAGGATTATTTCTAAATACCTCCAGCGCCTCATCTCCTCGACTTACAAGATCTACATCAAAGCCGGAGCTCGTGAGAACAATTCCGAGCATTTCTGCAAGGTCTTGATCGTCATCGACGACCATGATGAGTGTCATGAATGATTAGCGGTTCTTTAAGAACCGTGCTCCCATGAGTTGAGGTACATATCTTGTGCAGGTGTAAGCACATCGATACGACCGCCCATTGAGATCAGCTTCAGCGAAGCAACTTCCTTATCGATATAGGTAGGTACTTCGTGAACGCCTGCTGGCAGATTCTTTGCTTCCTTAACAAGGTATTCAGCTGTAAGCGCCTGATCAGAGAATGACATATCCATTACTGATGCTGGGTGACCTTCGGCTGCGCCAAGGTTTACAAGACGTCCCTCTGCGAGGAGGAGTAAACGACGACCATCCTTCATGACATATTCATCGGTCTGGTGGCGCATCTTTGAATTCTTCTTTGTTGAGTTCTGCTCAAGCCATGCAACATCGATTTCAATGTCGAAGTGACCTGAGTTAGCCATGATCGCTCCATCCTTCATCACTGAGAAGTGCTCATCACGTAGTACATCGCGGTTTCCTGTAACAGTAATAAATACGTCGCCGACTTTTGCCGCTTCAATCATAGGCATAACGCGGAAGCCCTGCATCATCGCATCAAGCGCCTTAGTTGGGTCGATCTCTGTGACAACTACATCTGCGCCCATACCCTTAGCGCGCTCTGCAACACCTTTGCCGCAGTAACCGAAGCCGGCAACGACAACGATTCTTCCTGCAAGCAAGAAGTTTGTTGCACGGAATACTGCATCAAGAGTTGATTGTCCTGTTCCGTAGCGGTTATCGAACATGTGCTTTGTATCAGTGTCATTGACAGCGATCATTGGGAAAGTTAGAGCACCATCTTTTGCCATCTGGTTTAGACGGATAACGCCCGTTGTAGTCTCTTCACACCCGCCTGCGATATTTGGAAGTAGCTCTTTACGAGTTGTGTGAAGAGTATTAACAAGGTCGCAACCATCATCGAATACTTGGTGTGGTTCGATATCAAGTGCTGCATTGATATGTGCGTAGTAACCATCGCGATCTACTGAGTTGCGTGCGAATACAGAAATTCCATATTCATGAACTAGCGCAGCTGCAGTGTCATCCTGAGTTGAAAGTGGGTTTGATGCACATAGTGCAATCTCAGCGCCACCAGCTTTTAGGACGCGCATAAGGTTGGCAGTCTCAGTTGTGACGTGCATGCAAGCTGCAATACGAACGCCAGTAAATGGCTGTGACTTTTCAAAACGTTCACGAATTTGAGCAAGTACAGGCATATTGCGCTCTGCCCATTCGATCTTCTTGCGGCCTTCAGCTGCAAGTGATGCATCGGCAATATCGTGCTTTGGAATTGTTGTTACAGATGTCATTGAAATTTCTCTCCCTAATGTAAAAACGGCTGTTTTTTCGCTTGACCTTCGGCGTAGGGCTCTACTGTGCTAGTCGGCTATGGGAATAGCCTACTAGTTAGGGGATTAATACGAGGATGTCGAGGTCCCCTCGAATCGTGTTAAGTACATCATCTCGAACCTTTTTCATACGGGCTTCCGTTGAAGCCTCAACGTTGAGTCGAAGGAGTGGCTCGGTATTCGATGCTCGAAGGTTAAACCACCAGGTATCGCCATTGATTGTAAGACCATCAAGATGATCGACTTCAACGCCTTCTTTCTTCCCATAAATCTTTTCAACTTGATCCATTGCAGCCTTTGCATTAGCGACAGTTGAGTTAATTTCTCCACTTGAGTGGTAACGATTAAATGGCGTGAGGAGTTTTGAGAGTGATGTTTCTGTCTCGCCTAGAGCAGCAATGGCGTGAAGCGCTGCAAGCATTCCAGAATCAGCTTTCCAGAAATCTCTAAAGTAGAAGTGCCCAGAGTGTTCTCCCCCGAAAACTGCATTTGTTTCAGCCATGAGCTTCTTAATGTACGAGTGTCCAACTCTTGAACGCACGGCTGAGCCACCATTTTCTTCGACAACTTCTTTGACTGTGCGCGAAGAAATTAAGTTATAAATGACATTTGAGCCTGGATACTTCTTCAACTCTCGTGTGGCAATCAGCGCAGTCAGTGCCGATGGGTTCACCAAGTCACCTTTCTCATCCACCAGGAAGCAACGATCAGCATCCCCATCGAAAGCAAGACCAATATCAGCTTTATATTTTTTCACTGCTTTCTGTAGATCAACAAGATTTGCAGGATCAATTGGATTGGCTTCATGATTTGGGAATGTTCCATCAAGTTCAAAGTACATCTCAATTACTTCGGCGTTAAGTCGCTTAAATACAGCAGGTGCGGTGTAACCACCCATTCCATTACCAGCATCAATAACAATCTTTAATCGGCGGATATTTGAAACATCTACCAGAGTCAAAAGGTGGTCTACATAATCTTCAAGAAGGTTCTGGCTCTTCTCGACTCCGAGATTACGCATCGCCATTGGAGTGCCTTCGGTTACAAAATTCTCGATTGTGACGAGACCTGATTCTTTTCCAATTGGACGCGCGCCGCTTAAGCATAACTTAATCCCGTTATACGCAGCAGGGTTGTGGCTAGCGGTAAACATCGCACCTGGAAGATTCAATTTTCCTGAAGCAAAGTAGAGCATGTCAGTTGATGCTAATCCGATTCGAATTACATCAAGCCCCTGCGATGTCACACCTGCTGAGAATGCACTAGCAAGAGCAGGTGAGGATGGGCGCATATCTTCGCCGATAACGACAGTCCCCGGTTCGCGTTCAATCTCAAGAAATTTTGCAACGGCAACGCCAGTTGCGAATGCAAAGTCAGGAGTGAGTTCTTTATCAACTAGCCCACGGATGTCATACGCTTTAAAGATAGATGCGCTCATATGGCTATCGTAAAGAGTTATCTGCCTGGAAGAGAAATTAAGAAGGGACTGCTCGCAAGTGTCCGCGACGTCCTACGCTTGATTGTGATTGCGGTGAGACAGCTGGGCTTTGATTCACTAAGGCGCTCTGCGCAACTTCTCGAACCGCATCGGCAATTGCCATCAGATCATCTTCACTAGGACCGAGATCATTCTCATCAACGCTCTGGCGAATTACGTTCCAACCATTTGGAACAGTCAATCGTGTTGAATGTTTTTCGCAGAGATCGTATGAGTGGGGTTCCGAGAATGTTGCAAGAGGTCCTAGTACTGCCGTTGACTCGGAATAGATATATGTAAGAGTCATTGTCGCAACAACAGAACAGCTCACACGTGAACATGTGCGCCCTGATCGTGGCATTGAACTCATGAGGATAAGGCTATCGGGCCCACCTTCAGAGTCAGGGATTTAACACACTTATATTTGAAGAAGGAACGGATGACTTTGTCAGCACACTCCCAGCGGTCAAGGGAAAATATCCGTAGCCACTCTTGGAAGCGATGAGGCCGGCGCCAGATACCCCTGTTGAAATCTTTGAAAATGCAACAGATTTAATTGATGGCGAGAGAGAGAAGGTTGAAATATCTTCCCCGCGAATCTCTACAGTCCGAACTTTGCCCGTGCTAGAAGTTAACTCCAAAGTAAGACTTATCTTCTTGCCTGTAAATACCAGGGTTGGGGCTAGCCCATTTGTAGCAAGAGTAAATGGCTTCAGCTCTGCTGCAGATGTACTCCAGATGAAGTCACTCTTTCCTTGCGAGACTGTTTGTGTAAAGACCGAACCGAGAATTGGCTGATCAGAAGAGATATAGAGAGCAAACTTTCCAGATGCCATCTTTATATCCATGGGAATCTGGACAACTTTTTGATGAGCAATTACCTTGCCGTTGATTCCGAGGGGCGCAAAGGTTCCATCGGTAGAACGAATCTCTGCGCTGATGCGTGCATCAATAGCTCCAGGCACAAAAAGTCGCAAGGTGTGAGGGGTGGCTACATTTCTATTTACCTGTTGAGGAATTGCAGGAATCTGCAAGATCTTCGCTGGATCGGCACTGGGATTTACTAAATCGCCACCAAGTGCTCGAAGCCCTCTTCCTCGCTCATCAACTACAAAGGCGTTAATTCGACCAGATTTTGCTTTGATATTGATTGCAATCTTTTTAGAACCTGGGGCGAGCGAGACTAAAGGAAGATTAAGTATTGAGTTGGCATTCACAAGAACATCGCGAGGGGTTATTGCTCCATCGTCGCCGAAAACGCTTACTGTGACAATTCCCTTTCCAAGTCCACTATTGACGAGATTGAGTGACCCTTTAGAAGTGATATCAGCCGTTGCACCAATAAACCATTGAGATGTCACGGGGGCACTACAAGCTACTGCGCCAGCCCAGACTCCCCTTCGGGTCTGCCAAACAACAGGAGTAATTTCACCGCTCTCAATAATTGCTGATTGAGAAGATATTGCATATCTGCTGGTGCCGGCTGGTCTCGTCTTTAGAGATTTTGTTCCTGTCTTTCGAATTTCTGATTTTGAATTCGCAAGTGAGATTGAGGTGGTTAATCCCGAAAGATTTGGCGGACATGTAACCGATGGATAAGACTCGTTATACCTGCTTGAAGAGACAGTTACGTTGAGCAGATTGCCCACAGCTAATATCCCAACAGTTGCAAGGATTAAGAAGAATGTTCGGTCGCTCTTCATGCCAACACCTTTTCAGAAATCTCACGCTTGCGACGTCCCGCTGGTAGCGCCAAGACAACTGCAGTGATGAGAACAATAAAGAATAATGAGATCCAAGCACGTCGAAGCGTTCCATCATGGAAAACAGTGATCTCGCCTGCACCGGTTATTTCAAAGGTGGGCAATCCATTTTCATCCTGAATTCGCGTACTTCGTAATCCATTTTGATAGAGCTCCCATCCGTCGCTGAAATTCTCAGTAATCGTGAGGGTGCCAGGTTCCGGAACTGTTGCCGTAATCCCCTTGCTCTCCAAGATTGAGGTTTCACCTGAGTAATTTGTGAAAATGAGTCGACCTGTTGGAGCAATAACCTTCCATACAATTCCATCCTTAGTAGCAGAAGTGCGTGCAAATCCCCCGAAACCATCAATTGTCTGAACGACATCATCAATTACAGGTCTCTTAAGAAATACATATTTGATTCCGTACGTAGCAAAAGTTTCGCTGGATGTGACCCCGGTGTTATCGATTAGCCCTTCCACTGCAGCGGATATAACACTTAAGTTTGCGGGCGCTACTTCTGCATCACCGAGAGCGCCATCTCTGCCACGGGAAATGTAATATGAAAGTGAAGTCTGTCCGTTCTCTTCGTAAGGACGTATGACTAGCGTTTTCACATCTTTCTCTACCGATAGGAATGCTGGAAGAATTGATTCT
This sequence comes from Actinomycetes bacterium, assembly GCA_041303615.1. Taxonomy (GTDB): domain Bacteria; phylum Actinomycetota; class Actinomycetes; order Nanopelagicales; family Nanopelagicaceae; genus Planktophila. The sequence continues at coordinate 9,235 of JBFYOX010000011.1, read as the reverse complement.
CGAGTCGATCGAAGTGGCGAATCTGAGCCGGCGGAAATAAGCCAGAACGCTGCAGAGGTGCTGTAGAAAACTGTAAGCACTAAAACGGCCGCAACTGAGATATGTCGGAAGTTGAGGTTTGATTGTTGGAGCCGCGCTTTAATTTTGTCGAACATAACAATTCCCGAAGTGATTGAGAAAAGCGTTGCAAGTGCAAGAAATACTCCCGGGAAAACTCGCACACCTGTACTGGAGCCATTTCCTGGAACGACGAATGCACTGACGAGAGTGCCCAGAAGAAGAAAAACGATTCCGGGAAGTGCAAATTTACGAGCCGCTGTGGTTGAGAAGAAGGCTACAAAAAGTACTGCAGTGAATGGGCCGATACTCCACCAGGGAAGAGATCCGGGTCCACCTGGGTTAGCTAAAAATGCAAGGTTAGGTCCTCCACCGGGAACAGTAAGGCCAATCTCGAGAAATAGCCTTGATGGGTGGCGCAATAATCCAAACGATATCGGCGCAGCAATTAGGAAGGGGATAAAGAAGATTGTTGCTCGACGATAGGAACGTTGAATAAAGAGAGGATCTTTTGAATTGTTCCCAGCTTTTTGAAAATCGACAATGGAGAAGAGCGCCGTTGCACCCAGAAGAAGGAGAAGCACAGATGGGTTGAAAATGAGAATTAATCCCAGAAAGAGCGAGTGTCGGTAGACCCCGCGCCAACCCCACTTCTCGATCTCAACCCAATATTGCAGTTGACGAATGAAGAAAGGTAGAGCGAATAAAAGAATCAATACGCCCAGTCGCCCAGAATTTACAGCGGCAATTGAAATCGGCGAGAGTGCGTATAGAAGTGAAGCGCCAGCTGAGAGCCAACCGTTTTCCGTATATTTCTTTAGATATTGATGCGCCGAGAGAAGAAGTAAAAATGGTGCAATTAAAAATAGTAACGAAATAAAAAGTTGTGGATTGCCAAAGGTGAGAACCGAACCCAGTGCAACCCCAAGTAGCCAGGCTGGGGTTGACTCTCCGCTTCCCATTCCAACCTCATGCCAACTTGCTATATAAAAATTTATTAAATCTCGGACGCTATCTGGTGATTGCTCTAAGGCACCACCTGAAATAACTCCGAGTCTGTGACGGTCCCACGCGAGGGAAAGCGTAAATAGGATTGTTGCGGCAAGCACCATTGGTCGTTTAAAGATTGTCTTCCAAGGCGTATGCGCACTGGGCGTTAATAAATCTTCATCTTCATCAACTACTAAATCGCTGAGTGCAGGAAGATCTTCGACCTTGGTGTCAGGAAGAACTTTTGTGCGCAGATTTGCAATAGCGCGGTTAATTGAAGCTCTAAGTTGCACAGTTCTAGAGGGAATAAAGGTTTTGACCACTCTTGAAGAGATGAGTCGGTGGCCTTTGCGTACTCTGCGCGCTTCAATAAGTTCTGAAGGGTGGATGATCAGAGATGCAATTGCAAGAAGTTCATCGGATGCGTACCCAGGTAGTTTTGCAAAGAGGAAGCCAATTGCTCGTATAACCGCTCCAGCGAGAAGCTGAGCACTGAGCCACGGCAAAGCAAATAGCGATGAGTTAGCTAGGAGTACGTAAGCTGCATTTCTTCGATCGAGAAGAAGCGGACGATGGAGCAATGCGCCTTGAACATCAACGCTACGTCGTTCATTGCTGGATGCCTGTGCGTGAAAACCAACAGCAGATGAAACGGCGATGACTGAGTAACCCGCTACTCGGACTCTCCAACCGAAATCGACATCATCTCTGAAGAGTTCTAGATTCTGATCAAAGCCACCGAGCTCTTCAAATACCTTACGACGTATCAGCGCGCCAGCTGTGCTTACTGCAAGAACTTCATGAATTCCGTCGTGTTGGCCCTGGTCATACTCTGCAGGTTCAAGACCGGTCCAGCGAGCGCCATTAGTTGCAATACTGATTCCTTGTTCAATCAAATGTGTGCGGTCATGCCAACCAAGCAACTTTGGTCCAGCCATTACAACGCTAGGTCGATCTTCAGTTGCAGCTAATAACGATTGGAGAGCGTGAGGATCTAAAACGCAATCATCATGAAGAATCCAAATCCATTCTTCACTATCTTCAATCGGCGCAGGTAATTGCCCCACTGCATGTGCAATCGCTGCACCAAACCCTGCTTCACGATCAATTGTGGCAACAGGAATGCGCGCACCTTTAAGTAGCTTTGCTGATGAATCAACTGAGCCGGTATCAACTGCAACTATCTGATCGGCTTTACGACTCTGCGAAGCGATTGATGCAACGACTTCGGGCAGCCACGTTGCTCCGTCGTGAACGACGAGAATTGCGGTAACGCGCTGCGAACTCATAGGAAGAACCTACCTAAAGTACTTAACTGCAGATATCGCCTGCGATTACGCAGGGCGACGCTTCAGACGGCGACGTTCGCGCTCGGAGAGTCCGCCCCAAATACCAAAACGCTCATCGTGAGCAAGTGCATATTCGAGACATTCTTGACGAACTTCGCATGAGAGGCAGACGCGCTTTGCTTCGCGTGTTGAGCCACCCTTTTCAGGGAAGAATGCTTCTGGGTCGGTCTGGGCGCACAATGAGCGCTCTTGCCAGGAGAGCTCAAAGTTCTCTCCGCTAGCTAGTTGAATAGTTGGTCCAGCAGTGGGGGCTGATGGCTTGCCAGTTGAACTTCCTTCTGGACGGATTGGCATTCGCAAATCTCCTCAAGTCATTAGGGGCGGGATTCATTGTGAATCTCCTGCGCTCTAGGAGTGAATTACACCCGTGTAATCCCTTTGAGTCAACCCCAAGGTAGAGACTTTTACCTATTTTCTGGGTGAAATCAGCGGTTTTCTAGAAAGAAATCGGGAATTCGCCGCTTAAAGAGAGATATTTCTGTGATTTTTTCGACTCTGCAGCCACTGAAGTTCCGTGGGCAATAAAACATTGTGAGAGTTGTGCACCCTCGCCAATAAGAACGTTATCCCCGATGATGCAATCATCGATCGATACCCCAGCTTCAATAGTGCAGCCAGCCCCAATCGAGGATCCCCCAGTAATTGATGCGCTCGGCGCAATTGTTGAACCTGGTTGGGCTAGAAATGCACCGTTTACTAGATCTCTGGAACCTTTGAAGAGGGCGGCTGGGTTTCCTACATCGAGCCAGTAGGCCTGCTCTTTATAGCCATAAACAGCGCCGCCACTTGCGACTAGCGCCGGGAAAGTTTCTCGCTCGATGCTGACAACTTTTCCAAGAGGAATTGCATCTATCGCTGATGGAGAAAATACATAGCAGCCGGCATTTATCGAATTTGTAACCGGGTTATCCATCTTCTCTAAAAAGGCAGTGACGCGACCATTTTCATCGGTAGGAACACATCCAAATGCGCGTGCATCTTCTACATCGATAAGGTGAAGTGTTGCATCTGCGCCTTTCTCAAGATGGAAGGCGATTTGATCTGCAATCGAATGGCGACTCAATACATCTCCATTGAAAATTACGATTGGCTCATCGCGACCAAGTAGCTCTGCTGCATTGCGAATTGCCCCACCGGTCCCAAGCGGCTCTTTTTCAACAGCATAGAGAATCTTTATCTCCCACTTGCTGCCATCACCAAAATACGGAGTAAAGACTTCGGCTAAATATGAAGTGGCTAGAACGATTGTGTGAAGGCCAGCTTTCTTCGCTGCAAGAATTTGATGTTCGGTAACTGGCAAACCTGCAACTGGAAGCATCGGCTTTGGTGATTCATTAGTTAGAGGTTTTAGACGAGTACCAAATCCTCCGACAAGCAAAATACCAACGGCCATATCTAGCGACCTGCACTCTGATTGATTCGAGCGGCAGCCTCAGAAATTTGCTCATCTGTTGCAGTCATAGCGATACGAATAAATTGTGCGCCTTTTTCACCGTAGAAAATTCCGGGCGTTGCAATGATGCCAAGGTCTGCAAGCCACGAGACCGAATCCCATGCACTCTCATTTCTGGTAGCCCAGATATAGAGCCCCGCAGCTGAATCGTGAATCTCAAAACCGGCGCCAATAAGGGCTGGCGCCAATGTGGCTCTCCGAGAGTTATATCGATTACGTTGCTCTGCAACATGGGTTGAATCGGAGAGCGCAGCAATCATCGCCTTCTGAACAGGAAGAGAGACCATCATTCCGGCATGTTTACGGACTTCTAGAATCTTTGCGATCAGCAGTGGGTCTCCCACGACAAAGGCGGCGCGATAGCCAGCCATAGATGATCGCTTAGAGAGTGAGTGCACGGCCAAAATATTCTTGTTATCTCCATCAGTAAATTTCATGATTGATGTTGGTGTCTCTGAGTCTCCGAACTCTAGATAACATTCATCGGAGACTACGACTGCGCCTGTTTTACGTGACCAATCGATAGCTCTGCGAAATTCTGATTCAGAGTGAACTCGTCCAGATGGATTCGATGGGGAGTTAACCCAAGCCATATCTGCATCTGGCCAACCTGTGGCATCAATTTCTACTTCCGTGGCTTCTGCTTGAGCCAGTAGAGAACCAACGAGATACGTTGGATATGCGATCTCTGGGTAGAGAACCTTTCCTGCTTCTAGAAAAGTTGGAAGCCACGCAACAAACTCTTTTGAACCGATCAGTGGCAAGACGCCGAAGTCACCTTTTGCGCCAAGAGTTTTCTCTGCCCAATTTCGGATAGTACTTTGAAGCTCTTGAGTTCCGACAGTTACTGGATAGCTTGGAGAGTTGGATGCGCCACGAAATGCATCCTGAATAAATTCAGGAGTTGAATCAACAGGTGTTCCAACTGATAGATCGATTGCACCTTGTGGAAATTTGCGTGCGCGCTCTGCATACGGCGCAAGCGCATCCCATGGAAAATCAGGAAGTTTTTGGCGCAAGAGCAGTCACATCTGCGTGATCGGAATTTGTTTCTCCGACCTTTGATGCTCCTCCAGGTGAACCAAGTTCAATAAAGAACTCTGTATTAATTTTCTTGTAGTTATCCCACTGACCGGGAACATCGTCTTCGTAATAAATCGCTTCAACTGGACATACAGGTTCGCATGCTCCGCAATCAACGCATTCATCAGGCTGGATATAGAGCATTCGGGTGCCGTCGTAGATGCAATCCACTGGGCACTCTTCGCGACAGGACTTATCCTTGACGTCAACGCAAGGTTCGGCGATTACATAGGTCACGGGATTCCTCCAGAAGGCTCGAAGCGAGTAGGCGGTAATTCTAACCCTGCAAGAGGTTGATTGCACGATTACTGTTGGGGTTATGACCGTCGAAGATCTCAAGGCCGCGATTGGCAAACGAGCCACCGTTCGCCTCCACGATACCGACGGTGGTTTCAGGGATATCGTCGGTGTTTTACAGAGTGAGACGAGCCTTATCAATAGACGCGGCGAGTTAATCGAATTTAAGGCAAGTGATGTCGCAATCTTTCGTGTGATCCCCGTCTTCAATAGAAGAGATAGCAAAACGGGCGAACTGAGTATCTATGACACCCTCACGCGTGAAGTTAAGCAAGTGCAGAGCCGAGATGGATTTATCTCGATTTACTGCTGCGGGCCAACTGTGTATCGCGATGCACATGTAGGAAATCTTCGGACATTCCTTCTCTCCGATCTCATCGCTAGAGCTCTAAGAATGCAGGGTATTGAAGTTCAACTTATTCAAAACATTACCGATGTGGGACACATGGCAGATGACTTTGAAGAGGACAAGATGCTCGCTGAATCAGAGAAGACTAAGGTCGATCCATTTGTCATTGCGCGAGAATTTGAATCGCGATTTCATCGAGATCTCGCTCTTCTCAATATTCGATCAGCAGATGGATACCCGCGCGCCTCTGAAAATATGAAATCGATGCAGAGCGCTATCGCAAAGCTGATTGAGACTGGCTCTGCATATGTTGGCTCAGACGGCTCTGTCTACTTTGATGCAACTTCTTTTGAAAGTTATGGCGCAATTAGCGGAAATCGTTTGGAAGCGCTGAAGCCAGGTCATCGATATGAATATAAGGATGAAGGTGGAAAGAAATTCCATGCCGACTGGGCACTGTGGAAATTAGCCGGCGGACGCACTCAGATGATTTGGGATTCTCCGTGGGGCACAGGTTTCCCGGGTTGGCATATCGAGTGCAGTGCGATGTCAATCGACTTTCTCGATGCAGCAGTTGATATCCACGTCGGTGGAATAGATCTGAGATTTCCTCATCATGAAAATGAGAGAGCGCAATCCAATTCACTCACTGGAAAAGAAGTAGTCCAGACATGGGTGCATGGCGAACATCTACTTTTTGAAGGCCGCAAGATGTCTAAGAGCGCTGGGAATGTTGTACTCCTGGGCGATCTCATAGAACGAAAGCTAGATCCGCTCTCTTTACGGTTTGCATTACTTGAGAATCGATATCGATCCCAAATGGATCTCTCATGGGCTTCATTAGAGGCTGCCCATACAACCTTGCGTCGCTGGAGAAAGTTGATGAATGAATGGGGCGCCTCTTCAGAACTTAAAATTGATGCAGAGGTAACTGATGCGCTCATGAATGATTTAGATACACCGAGAGCGATGCAGAGACTGCGAACAATTGAGAAAGACCCAACTATCGGATCTCAAGATAAGCGTGGAGTATTTCTCTATGCAGATCAAGTCCTTGGTCTGGATCTAGATCGAGTCGCGGTAGAGAAACCACTTTCAGATGAAGTTGCAGCACTTCTCAATCGTCGTGAAGTTGCTCGCAGCGAGAAGAACTGGGCAGAGAGCGATTCATTACGAAAAGAATTAGAGACGGCTGGCTTAGAAATCAGTGATGGGGCTGATGGACAGAGCTGGAGTTGGAAGTAATTACACTCGCTTAATTGCCGCAAGTAATCCAAGAAGAAATCCGAGAAGCAAGAGGGCGCTTCCAACGTTATCTCCTTGAACTAGGAGCTCTTGCCCCGTTCCAAAAGTGCCGGCGCGCATAATTACCAAGAGCCAAGCAAGGAGCGCCAAGAATTTATATCGCTTCTTTCCGAATTTTCTTCCAACCCACCAAATTGCTGTATATGTAGACATAATCGAGACCAATACGCCAAGTGGCGGAATCGATTGATGTATGAGCGTTGCAGCGACTGCAATAAGAGCTCCTAAAACAAGAGAGTAGATAGATTTCATTAAATCGCTGAAATCCCAGAGAAGAGATCATCTTCGTAGTCGCGGGAATCTCTCGATGGACCCTTCTCGCCCTTCACTAAGGTGTAATACTCATTGCCCCAAATCTGTAAACCTAAATTATTTGATAGCGCAAAGAATGGACCATCAACTGCAATTTGAGTGCCGTGGGCTCTCATTGCCTCCATCTTATTTTCGACATAACCCTCACCATTAATCAGGGCGTGAACAAATGAATCATCCTTTGCAAATGGAAGATCATCAGCACTTTCAGCTCCCATAAAATCTGAGCCGAGCGCCTTCATCTTCTCGATACCCTCTTGAATCACTGATTTCGGCATGACATTCCAGTAAATCTTTGGAATATCCCAATTCGATAATTTGGCGGCAGCCATTGCAATGCGGTGCGCTTGGATGTGATCGGGGTGTCCGTAGCCACCAAACTCATCGTAAGTAATCATCACGTGAGGCTTAACCTCTTCTATGACTTTCTGCAGAGAAGCGGTAGCTACATCAAAATCTGCCTTCCAGAAAGTATCTTCGCGATTATTTGCATCTGTGCCCATCATCCCGCTATCGCGATACTTTCGTTCGCCCTCACCTAAGAAGCGGTGATCGCTTACTCCCAGCGCTTTCATCGCATTCTGGAGTTCAACTACACGGTGGTCTCCGAGGGCATCTTCGCGATGGGCTGCGAGATGGGCAAGATCTTCAATCAGAACTTCGCCTTCTTCGCCGCGCGTGCAAGTAATAAGGGTTATCGATGCGCCAAGAGCGGCATACATCGCCATCGTGGCACCGTTGTTGATGGTTTCATCATCTGGATGCGCATGCACAAGAAGCATGCGGTATCCCTTATAACTTTGAAGCATCAATAGACCGGAAGTGATGTATCTATTTGTTTCGCCCAAGCGACTACGCCACCAGAAACATGCGAAGCATCTGCAAAGCCTGCGCTCTTTAAGATTGCTAGACACTCGGCAGAGCGAACTCCGCTCTTGCAGTGAAGAATGATTGGCTTATCTTGAGGCAGCGTCGCGAGTACGCTTCCATCAATAAAGCCCTGCTTCGGAATTAAATGAGATGTCGGAATGCGCACAATGTCGAATTCGCTTGGTTCGCGAACATCGATGAGATAGAAATCTTCATCTGCATCAATCTTTGACTTAAGTTCTTGAACCGTAATGGTTGATCCTGTACTTGCTTCTTGGGCAGCATCTGAGAGCACCCCGCAGAAAGCTTCATAATCTGGAAGAAGCGAAGTCTGCTTTGGATTTTCGCTGCAAATAGGGCAGTTAGGATCTTTGCGAACTTTGATTTTTCTAAATGTCATATCGAGGGCGTCATAGACCATCAATGAACCAACGAGTGGCTCGCCAATTCCTGTGAGAACTTTGATCGCTTCAGTTGTTTGAATTGATCCGATTGTTGCGCATAAGACACCGAGGACTCCGCCCTCTGCGCAACTTGGAACCATTCCGGGAGGTGGTGGTTCTGGGTACAAGCATCGATAGCAAGGACCGTACTCGGCCCAGAAGACGCTTGCTTGTCCATCGAAACGATAAATGGAGCCCCATACATACGGCTTCATTAAGAGCACGCAGGCATCATTAACTAAGTAACGTGTTGCAAAATTATCTGTGCCATCGACGATGATGTCGTATTGAGCAAAGATTTCCATAACATTGGAGTTATCTAGTCGAGTCTCATGTGTAATTACATTTACATATGGATTGATTTCGGCAATCTTCTCTTTTGCGCTCTGCGCCTTACTCTTACCGATATCTGATTGGCCATGAATAATCTGGCGCTGCAAATTTGATTCATCTACTGTGTCGAACTCAACTATTCCGAGAGTTCCGATTCCAGCAGCTGCCAGATACATCAGAGCTGGTGAACCGAGACCACCTGCGCCTACACAGAGCACCTTTGCATTCATCATTCTCTGCTGACCTGCCATAGCTACATCTGGAATGATCAAATGTCGGCTATATCGACGAACTTCATCGACTGTGAGCGCTGGACCTGGAGTGACAAGCGGAGGAGTCTTCATGTTGCAATTCTGCCGTACTGTGCGTTTGCCCGCCAATTCTGTACGATGCG
>JBFYOX010000010.1:0-38422 GCA_041303615.1 Actinomycetes bacterium | reverse complement strand
CTTCCCGAAGGTGTCGCAACTATTGGTTCAGCTCGTCGCCGTGTCTGAAAAGAACGCCACCGAAAATTCTCTCTCTGAAGAGATCTCGACTCCTGCGCCAACACCGTTACTTCATCCAGCCGATGGCGTTCCGGCAATTATTGAGACAGAAGATGCATTTAACGAAGCCTTGCAACAGTTAGCTAAAGGTACTGGACCATTTGCATTTGATGCAGAACGTGCATCCGGCTTTAAATTCAGTTCGCGTGCATATCTGATTCAGATTAAACGAACTAATGGCGGATTACACCTCATCGATCCCATTGCCTTTGGTCCACATCACCCATGCTTTAAAGAGTTAAATTCACTGATTAGGAATGAGGAAGTGATTCTTCACGCCAGTACTCAAGATCTTCCGTGTCTTCGTGAAGTTGGTATAGAGCCACAAATTCTCTTTGATACAGAACTTGGCGGACGCATCGCCGGACTTCCTCGCGTTGGATTGGGGCCTCTTTTAGAATCCTTAATGGGTGTATCCCTTGCCAAAGAACACTCAGCAGCTGATTGGTCGAAGCGACCGCTGCCTATCGAGTGGCTCAACTATGCAGCCCTCGATGTTGAACTTCTCATTGAATTACGAGACAAGGTCTATCAACTACTCGTCGATGCAGGAAAGTGGAAGTGGGCGAAAGAGGATTTTGCAGCAATCATCACTGCGCCTCCTGCGAAACCACGAGTTGATCCATGGCGGCGAACTTCGGGAATGCATAAAATCAAGAAACGTCTTCCTTTAGCTGTTGTTCGCGAATTGTGGCAGGCACGTAATACGTTGGCTGAAGAACTTGATATCTCACAAGGAAGGCTGCTTACCGATGCGGCGATCTCTGAGCTGGCAATAGCTGCAGAAAGTACGCCTCTGCTCAATCGAAAGCATCTAGAAAAGGTTCTGCGCCCCATTGGATTGCGAGCGCGATGGTTTGAGCATTCCGAGCTCTGGATCTCTGCTATCGCACGAGCCCTTGCGCTGCCTGAAGATCAGTGGCCTGAAAGTAAATCAAAGAGCGATGCTCTGCCTCCGATCAAGATATGGCGCGAGCGCTTCCCAGAAAAGTACGCCCCGCTCTCGCATGCCCGCTTCAACCTGCAAGTGCGTGCCGATGAGCTCTCTATCCCTCTGGAAAATCTCATTAGCCCTGAACTTGTACGAAGGATCTGTTGGGCTCCCCCATCAAATACAGTCCTTGAGGCGCTCACCGCGATGGGGGCTCGCCATTGGCAGGCAGAGATCGCTGCCCCTATCTTGGAAGCTGCGCTATTGGAGAGAGAGCCGCTCGCTCTTACTGAAGAGGTCGATCCGGAAGCTAGTGACGAGAAAAGTATCTCACCGGGCCTAGATGTTGAAGATAAACCTTCTGCCCCACAATAAATTCTGATGGACCAGCTACTCGGGCGTTGATAGGTGTCCCTGAGCTTGGAAGAGTTACCGTAAGCATTGCATCATGGCCGTAGTAGTCGATATGAGTAAGTGAGCCCTCTATGCCTTCGCCCGCTTTGAGAGATACTCGAATCTCCTCTGGGCGAATAACAACATAACCGGTATCGCCTGCCTCTTTGCCGGCACCCTGGAGTGAGAGTGAATATAGCGTTTCGCCACTGCTTAATTTTTCAGCAGGGAGAATCAATACATCCCCAGTGCTCGCAGCTATTTCAGGAGAGATAGGTGATTCGTATACCTCTTCAGGTGTCCCGTTCTGAGCAACTCTTCCGTCGCGCATCAAAATAACTCGATCCGAAGAGACCAGCGCTTCTTCGCGGTCATGTGTCACGAGAATTGCAGTCGAACCTAATTCACGGAGTAGACCTACAACATCTGTACGCAATTCTTCTCGGAGAACTGCATCAAGTGCAGAAAATGGCTCATCGAGCAATACTAATTTTGGCTTAATGGCCAGCGCTCGAGCGAGGGCGACACGCGTCTGTTGGCCACCTGAAAGTTGAGATGGAAATCTCTCTTCAAAGCCTTTCATTCCAATGAGGCCAATCATCTCCGCTGTAATTTCGGAGATTTCGGATTTAGTGTGTGTGGTGCGATCCAAACCAAAGGCGATATTTTTTGCAACGCTTAGGTGGGGAAAGAGTGCTCCTTGTTGTGGGACATAGCCCGTTCCGCGCTTATGCGGAGGCAGAACAACAGATGAAACACCAACAAGTTGTGAACCAAATCTGATTGTGCCACTCGTAGGTTGAATAAGCCCGGCAATCGCCCTTAGTAAAGTGGTCTTGCCGCAGCCAGATGGGCCCAAGAGAGATGCAATCTCGCCCTTACCTAGTTCGAAGGAGAGATCAGTGATGACGGCCCTATCCCCGAAATTTACATTTAAATGCGAAACGCTCAGCGAGGTCATTTAGATATCTCTCACCTTCGTCTCAATTTCATTCTTCGTACCTCGAGGAATGGTCAATATAAAAGTTGGGATGGCTGCGATTAAGACTAATAATAGTGCATACGGTGCAGCCTCATTAAATCTACTAATTGCTGCATAACTCCAGACTTCCGTTGCCAAAGTATCCATTCCAGTTGGCCTAAGCATGAGAGTTGCAGGAAGCTCCTTCATTGCAGTTAAAAAGACCAATAAGACCCCAAGAGCTAAGTTTGGCAACGCGATTGGGAAGACAACTTCCGTGGTTACTCTCGATTTACTCTTACCTAAAGTTGCTGCAACCTCTTTCAATTGAGGAGAAACTAAGGCGAGGGCGACAGAGCTCGATGCAACTGATTTAGCAAGAAATAGGACGGCATATGCGAAGGCGAGAAGAAGAGTTGATTGATAGAGAGGCCCAAGTCGCGAACCAAAAGAGACTAAAGCTAGCCCTACAACTACTCCAGGTAGGGCGTGAGCAATCAGAATTACTTTCTCAGAGATAGATGTAAATACGCTTGCTCCTTGAGTAATGAGAAATGCAAGCGGTAGCGAGAGAATGAATGCAATAAATGCGCCCATAGATGCAACAGAGATAGTTGAGATGGCAGCAGTTAGCAAATCTGAGAAATCAACCGCTGTTGGGTTCTGCGCGAATCGAGAGATAAGTACGTAGAAAGGAATAACAACTGCCAACGTGCTATAGACCGCTAACACAATAGTTGTAGCTGCAGAGAGAGGTAAGTGAGCTACTCGACGAATAGGCTGTTGGAAACCTTCGGCACCCCTAGATTCAACGTCTCGCCCCTTCAGGACTGATTCCAGCGAGACAAAGAGTGCAGCTGCGAGAAAGAGCAGAAGTGCGATAATTGATGCAGCGCTGCGATCGTAAGATGATTTATAGAGATTTTGAATGGAGACCGTGAGCGTCTCAACATTGAGCAGAGAGACTGCCCCAAAATCGCTGAGGACATAGAGGCCAGAAAGCAGAGCCCCTGCGCTGATACTGCGACGAACCTGCGGCAAAATGACGCGCATAAAGACAGCTGGCTTAGTGAGCCCCAGAGATCTGGCAACTTCAATCAACCCAGAATCAATGCGTTGAAATGAAATCGTGACTGCAAGAATCATGTACGGCATCGTTGTTAAGACAAGGATAAAAGTTGCCGCCCAGATGCCGTTAAGAGAAGGCACTAACGCTTTCCATGTATATGTAAATACGTACGACGGTATCGCAAGAGGCAAAATTGTAATTACTAAGAGAATTCGAGGATAAGGGATTCTGATGTAATGCAATCCTGCAGCAATAGCGGTTCCCAACAAAACATTGATAATCACAACAGCGCTCAGAAGAGAGAGAGTTACTCCAAGAACTTCCAGGGTCTTACTGCGAGTCAATAAGGCAAGAGTATCTTCCCCTGATTTTTCGCTCGCTCGGATAATTAAGTAGAGAAGTGGTTGGGAAATGACTATGAGGACCCCCACTACGAGGGCCCTCAAGCCATAACTTCCAGACTTAATCTTCGAACTCACTTATTTTTTCTTCACTATAGAAGGCCGACCTTAGTAAGAAGATCCTGAGTTCTCTGAGCATTCTCTAGTGCACCCAGATCAACCTGTGGCGCTCCAATATTCTGCAACTCAGGAAGTCCCTCTGGCGATTTAATTCCTGAAATCAATGAGTACTCGTGTGTATCTTCGACAAATGCAATCTGTGAGGGCTCTGATGTAAGGAAATTGATGAGTTCTATTGCAGCGCTCTCCTTCTTACTTGTGTCGAGAATCCCTACTCCGGAAACGTTAATGAGATTGCCAATATCTCCTGAGGCAAAGAAGCCGTTCTTGACTTCAATATCTCTGCCTAGTGCCTGACTTACTTCCCAGATGTAGTAATGGTTCACAAGACCTAAGTCGATCTCGCCTTTATCTATGGCTTCGACGATTTCATTATTCTTAAGGTAAATTTTTGCATCATTGGCTTTCATATCCTTAAGCCATTTTTCGGCAAACTTCGCACCTTTCTCATTGATGAGAGCTGTGACAAATGCCTGGAACGATGAATTGCTTGGTGCAATTCCAACCTTGCCCTTAAATTCTTCTTTGGTGAGATCCGCTACCGATGTAGGAAGAGTCTTCACAGCCCCCGGGCGATATGCAAAGACGCGAGCGCGACCTGTAACGCCAACCCATGTGCGATCTTCTGCGATATATCGGCTCTCAATTTCGGTTGCTACAGAATCCGGAAGTTCTGAAAGTAGGCCAGCGACTGTCAGGGCTCCGAGCGAACCTGCATCCTGAGAAAGGAAGATATCTGCTGGTGAGTTTTCGCCCTCCTCGAGAATTTGGGCTGCAAGCTCGGCAGAATCACCATAACGGATATTGAGCTTTATCCCAGATTCTTCCTCCCACTGGGCGAAGAATGGAGCGATAAATTCCTCCGAGCGCCCTGAATAAATCGTCAGCTCCTTGACCTGCTTAGAAGGCTCACTCGAGTCGTTTACGGCCCAATTTACTACGCCCGCTAGCACAACCAGGGCCCCTACCAATCCTGCAATCCACGACTTTCGCAAAGAAAACTCCTTCAAAATAGTTGATAGAAGCGAACTGCCTCCACGAGATAGAGACTAGCCGAGAGCTGGGAATTACGCAACACTTTTGTTGCGTAATTCATCACACTATCAATGATGACAAAGTGGGCTACTGGCAAGTAACCTTGAAACTTCACTATTGAAAGAGGCGTCCAGATGTCCAACACCCTTCGCTCCGTTGTCTTAGTCGATGCTGTTCGCACCCCCTTTGGCAAAGCGGGAAGTATGTATGCAGGCACTCGCGCAGATGACCTGATGGTCCGTGCGATGCGTGGACTTCTTGAGCGAAACCCACAGCTATCACCTGAACTCATCGATGATGTTGCTATCGCCGCTGCGACACAGACCGGTGATCAAGGAATGAATATTGGTCGAAGCGCATCTCTTTTAGCTGGACTTCCAAAGACAGTTCCTGGCTACTCTGTCGATCGCTGGTGTGCGGGCGCCTTGACTGCTACAACAACAGTCGCCGGTGCAATTGCAATGGGAGCAATTGATTTCGCAATAGCAGGTGGCGTCGAACATATGGGCAATCACCCAATGGGCGAACTTATGGATCCAAACCCTCGTTATTTGGCAGAGAAATTAGTTGAACAAGATGCACTTGCAATGGGTGCAACTGCAGAGCGTCTCCATGATCGTTTTCCGCAATTAACCAAAGAGCGCGCAGATACATATGCACTCAACTCACAGATGAAGACAGCTAAGGCTTATGCCGATGGAAAGATTCAGAGAGATTTAATTCCAACAGCGGCACGTAACCCTGAACTTGGTTGGACAATTGCAACTGTCGATGAAGCTCCTCGACCTACAACGACGATGGAAGGTCTTGCAGGCTTAAAGACTCCTTTTAGACCCGCAGGTCGCGTCACTGCCGGAAATTCTTCTGGATTAAACGATGGCGCTACTGCCGCTTTGCTCGCGAGCGAAGAGAAGGCAAATGAACTTGGCCTCACAGTTAAAGCTCGCATGGTTACCTTTGCATTCGCTGGTGTTGAGCCAGAGGTGATGGGTTACGGACCTGTTCCATCGACTATTAAGGCGCTTTCAAAGGCCGGTCTTTCAATCGAAGATATCGGTGCATTTGAAGTCAACGAAGCATTTGCTGTGCAGGTTCTTGCATTCCTTGATCACTTTGGCATTGCAGATGATGATCCTCGCGTCAATCCTTATGGCGGAGCCATTGCAGTGGGCCATCCCCTTGCATCATCGGGTGTTCGTTTAATGCTCAACCTTGCTCGCACATTTGAAGAGAAGAAAGATGTTCGCTACGGAATTACAACAATGTGTATCGGCCTCGGAATGGGCGGCACGGTTATTTGGGAGAATCCGCACTTCAACGGGTCAACTAACTCAGGAGGAAAGAAATAATGACAACCTCAATTCAACTTCCTGAAGGCGCACCTGAAGAAGTCGTTACCCATGCACTTGTTCGCGATATCGACCTAACGCCATTTGGGCATTCAGGGACTCTTTCACTGATCACTCTCGATAACTCACTCGATCACACTCGTCCCAACACACTTGGGCCGCAGTCACTTGCATCCATCGATGCGGCATTTACCGATGCTGTATCACGCAAGCCTGCAGCTATCGCAGTTACTGGTAAGCCATTTATCTTTGCAGCGGGCGCAGATCTCTCAGGTTTAGCATTTCTTAATAAGCGCGAGCAAGCGCTTGCTATTGGAAAGCTCGGTCATGATGTTTTTAGACGCTTCGATGAGATCGGAATTCCAACATTCGCATTTATCAATGGATTAGCACTTGGTGGCGGTTTAGAAATTGGGCTTCATTGCAAGTACCGCACACTTGCATCAACTGCTTTCACTGCTCTTCCAGAGGTGTTCCTAGGACTTGTTCCAGGATGGGGCGGGGCAACAATTCTTCCAAAGCTCATTGGGCCAGAACGTGCCGTCCAGGTAATCATCGGAAATTCACTCAATAACAACACAATGATGAAGGCAAAGGATGCACTTACGCTAGGCGTTGTTGATGCAGTCTATGAACCTGCCGACTTCCTTGAAAGATCAGTTTCATTTGCAGCTGGCGTCTTAAGTGGTTCGGTAAAGGTGGAACGTAAGGATTATTCATCTGATCCTGCGTGGGAACCCTCACTTGCTGCTGGTCGCGCCGCTGCACTCAAAAAATATGGTGGAGCAGAGCTCACATCGCCTACTAAGGCACTTGAACTTATCGCCGCTGCAAAGAGTAATACCCGTGGAGCAGGTTTTGATGCTGAGGATGTTGCACTCGCGGATCTCACTATGTCTGATCCACTACGTGCATCACTCTATGCATTTAACGTTATTCAGAAGAAGCGTAAGAAAGTTGAAGGTGCACCAAAGCCTGCCCTAGGCAGGAAGGTTGCTCGCGTTGGAGTAGTCGGTGCCGGCCTCATGGCTTCCCAATTAGCGTTACTACTTCTTCGTAACCTCAAGTGCCCAGTGGTCATGACAGATATTGATCAAGAGCGCGCGGACAAGGGCGTTGCATGGGTAAAGAATGAATTAGCAAAGCTCGTTGAGAAGAAACGTATGAGCGCAGAATCAGCTGGGCGTCTCTCGCTACTTATTAGCGGATCCTCGGATCAGCAAGTCTTCGCAGGATGCGATTTCGTCATCGAGGCAATCTTTGAAGAGCTTTCTCTTAAGCAAGAACTCTTCAAGAAACTTGAGAAGATTGTCGGCCCAGAGTGCGTGCTTGCTACGAATACTTCATCACTCTCAGTCGAAGCAATGAGCGAAGGTTTGGAGCACCCGGAACGTGTAGTGGGTTTCCATTTCTTCAACCCTGTTGCAATCATGCCGCTGCTCGAAGTAGCTCGAACATCTAAGACAGATGATGCAACCACTGCAACAGCAGTCAATATCGGTAAGGAACTCAAGAAGACGATGATCATCTGTAAGGATGCTCCTGGCTTCGTTGTAAACCGACTACTCACCCGTTTCATGGGCGAGATCACCGATGCCGTTGATGAAGGAACAGATCCGCAGGTAGCAGATAATGCAATGCGCAGTATCGGTTTCCCAATGTCTCCATTCGAACTTCTCGGACTTGTAGGCCCTGGCGTTGCGCTGCATGTTTCAGAGACACTTAATGCAAACCTCGGGCCTCGCTATCGCATCTCCCCAACTATGCAAGCGATGGTTAAGGAGGGCGTAAAGACTTTCTACATCAAGGGCGAAGATGGAAAAATTTCAGCAAACCCGGCAGCCCTTGCACTCGTGCATAAGGGAGCAACGCCATCGACTGCCGAGGAAGTTCGTATGCGCGCCCTTAAGGCACTTGCCGAAGAAGCTCGCACGATGCTCGATGAAGGCGTTGTATCAACTCCAGCAGAGATTGATCTCTGTATGTTGATGGGCGCTGGATGGCCGATGCACTTAGGTGGAATTTTGCCGTTCTTAGATCGCGAAGGAATTAGCGAGTCTGTTTGCGGTCAGCGTTTTCATGCTCCGGGAATTGCATCTCTTCCACAGTAGAGTTCCATTCGACTATGTCGCGTGAAATCTTCTGAGCAGTAATCCCTAGATCCTCAAGAATTTCAGAGCGCTTTGAGTGCTCGATAAATTCAAGTGGGACACCAATGCTATGAATGGCAACGTTGAGTCCTGCCTCTCTAAATTGTTCAGAGATTGCACTCGCGATACCACCATGCTTGATTCCATCCTCAAGAACAACAACGCTCTTGTATCGGTCTGACATGGTGACAAGTGATGCCGGAAGCGGCTTCACCCAGCGAGGATCAATAACTGTAACGCCAACGCCTTCGCGATAGGCCTGCGAAGCAGCTTCAACGGCAATTTCAGCCATAGATCCGATAGAGATAAGCAATACATCAGCGCTCTCGCCACGGTAGAGAACATCTACCCCATCACGTCGCTCGAATGCTGGAATATCGCTTTGCACAGCTCCCTTTGGAAATCTCACTGCAGTTGGAGCATCGTTAACCGCTACCGCTTCACGCAGCGTCTCTCGCAGACGAGCAGCATCGCGAGGAGCTGCTACGCGCATCGTTGGAACCATTCCAGTAATGGCTAAATCCCAGATTCCGTGATGCGAAGGTCCATCATCGCCAGTAATTCCTGCGCGATCTAGAACAAATGTGACGCCAGCCTTGTGAAGAGAAACATCAAGTAGAAGTTGATCAAAGGCGCGATTGAGAAATGATGAATAAACCGCGAAGACTGGATGGAGGCCAGCAAAGGCAAGCCCCGCAGCGCTTGTGACTGCATGCTGCTCTGCAATGCCGACATCGATGGTGCGCTCTGGGAATTCCTTTTGGAACTTATCTAAGCCTGTTGGCCCTAACATCGCAGCGGTAATTGCAACTATATCTTTGCGTTCTTTGCCGAGAGCAAGAAGTTCATCCGAGAATACATTGGTCCAACTCGTTGAAGATTTCGAAAGTGGTGTGCCAGTTTCAGGATCAACAATTCCTACTGCATGGAACTTCTCTGCAACATCTGCAACAGCCGGCTTGTGGCCTTTACCCTTTTCGGTAATCACATGAACGAGTACCGGCTCTCCAAATTCTTTTGCTTGCTCTAGCGCACGTTCCATTGCAGCGATGTCATGGCCATCGATCGGCCCAACATATTTAAGGCCAAGATCTTCAAACATGCCCTGAGGAGCGACAATATCTTTGATGCCTTTCTTCATTCCGTGCAGAGTTTCATAAATTGGAGCACCTACAACTGGAGTGTGAGAGAGGACCTCTTTGCCCCAGTCTAGGAATCTTTCATACCCGCGAGTTACTCGAAGGGTCGCAAGGTAGGTTGCTAGACCACCAATTGTTGGTGAATAAGAACGCTCATTATCATTGACGATAATCGTAAGATTTCTATCGCTAGATGTCGCAATATTGTTAAGCGCTTCCCAAGACATGCCGCCCGTAAGTGCGCCATCACCGACGACTACAACAACATGGCGATCTTTTTGATTAGTTAAAGTGAATCCCCGAGAGATTCCATCTCCCCACGAGAGCGCTGTAGATGCATGAGAGTTTTCAATAACATCATGTTCGCTCTCGCGACGACTTGGATAGCCAGCTATCCCACCACGTTGGCGAAGACCATCAAATTGATCGACGCGACCTGTAATCATCTTGTGAACATATGATTGATGTCCTGTATCGAAGAGGAGAACATCCTTCGGTGAATCAAATATTCTGTGAATCGCAAGAGTGAGTTCAACAACGCCTAAGTTAGGACCTAGGTGGCCACCAGTCTTAGAGACTTTTGTGATCAAAAACTGTCGAATCTCATCGCTGAGCAAATCGAGCTGCTCATATGAGAGCCCACGGAGGTCCTCGGGACTCTTTATCGATTCAAGCATCTGCTCAGTCTAGATTAGCCACGTAGCTGGCGCAGCACGTACTGCATGATTCCACCGTGGCGGTAATAATCCGCCTCGCCTGGAGTATCAATTCGCACCTTCGTCTTGAAGGACTTCTCCCCTGCTGTGACGGTGACCTCCTTCGGGATTCCACCATCATTAAGGGCTGTAACGCCGGTAATCGAGAAGAGTTCATCGCCCTTAATGCCGAGAGTCTGAGGATTATCTCCATCGATAAATTGCAATGGAAGAACTCCCATACCAATCAAGTTAGAACGATGAATTCTCTCGAAACTTTCGGCGATTACGGCGCGGACTCCAAGAAGAGCGGTTCCCTTTGCAGCCCAATCTCGAGATGATCCTGATCCATACTCTTTACCTGCGAGAATCACTAAACCAACACCAGCTGCTTGGTAGGCAACAGATGCATCGTAGATAGTTGATTGCGCCCCATCTTCCATAAAGTTTCGAGTAAATCCACCTTCGACTCCATTGAGAAGCAAGTTCTTCAAGCGGATATTTGCAAACGTTCCTCGAATCATGACTTCATGATTTCCGCGGCGTGAACCGTAAGAGTTAAAGTCCTTGCGATCGACGCCGTTAGCTTCCAAGTACTTTCCTGCAGGTGAATCAGCTTTGATATTTCCTGCAGGTGAAATGTGGTCAGTTGTTACTGAATCGCCGAGGATCGCTAGAAGTCGCGCGCCAGTGATATCTGTAACTGGCTTTGGCTCTGCAGGCATTCCTTCAAAGTAGGGAGGTTTGCGAACATATGTTGACTTTGGATCCCATTCAAATGTCTTACCTGTTGGAGTATCAAGTGACTTCCATCGGTGATCGCCGTCAAATACAGATGCATAATCTTTCTTAAACATCTCTGATGAAATTGATGAGTCGATAACACTCTGAATCTCTTGCGCAGATGGCCAGATATCTTTAAGAAGTACTGGATTTCCATCCTTATCGTTTCCAAGTGAATCCTTGGCGAAATCGTGATCCATATTTCCCGCTAGTGCATATGCGACCACTAGCGGTGGTGAAGCAAGGTAATTCATCTTCACATCTGGGCTGATACGTCCTTCGAAGTTTCTATTTCCAGAAAGGACTGCAGTTACAGCAAGATCGTGTTCGTTTACCGCTTTGCTAATCTCTACAGGAAGTGGTCCTGAGTTTCCGATACATGTAACGCAGCCGTAGCCAACTAAGTTAAAGCCAAGCGCTTCCATATATTTCGTAAGGTCTGCACGATCGTAGTAATCGGTAACAACCTTTGAACCAGGGGCCAGAGTTGTCTTCACCCAAGGCTTTGAGGTCAGGCCTTTCTCAACCGCCTTCTTCGCTAGAAGCGCGGCGCCAATCATTACTGATGGATTTGAAGTATTTGTACAAGAAGTAATCGATGCAATTACAACATCGCCATTCTTAATTGTTGTGGCCTTAGCGCCAACATGGACTGGATAAGCCTCTTTACCGGTCTTCTCAGAGAAGTATGTTGGGAGAATTTTCTCAAATGCGCTCTTTGAATCAGTAAGTGAGATGCGATCTTGTGGTCGCTTTGGCCCAGCAATCGAAGAAACAACTGACGAGAGATCGAGTTCGATATGTTCTGAGAAACGTGGAGTCGCTGATGGGTCGTGCCACATTCCTTGAGCCTTTGCATACTGCTCAACGAGGGCAACCTGATCTTCACTTCTGCCAGTAAGACGTAGGTAGCGCAGAGTTTCTTCATCGATTGGGAAGATCGCACATGTCGAACCATATTCAGGTGACATATTTCCAATTGTTGTGCGATTAGCCATCGGCACCGAGACAACTCCTGGGCCATAAAATTCAACGAACTTCCCTACAACGCCATGCTTACGAAGCATTTCGGTGATGGTAAGTGCCATATCTGTGGCTGTTGTTCCAACGGGAAGTTCGCCAGAGAGTTTGAAGCCAACAACGCGAGGAATCAACATAGAAACTGGCTGGCCGAGAAGAGCTGCCTCTGCCTCAATTCCGCCAACGCCCCAACCGAGAACACCAAGGCCGTTAACCATTGTTGTGTGTGAATCTGTTCCAACGACGGTATCTGGATATGCGCGAAGTACGCCATTGACGGTTCGAGTCATGATGACTCGAGCTAAGTATTCGATGTTTACTTGGTGAACAATGCCTGTTCCAGGTGGAACAACCTTAAATTCATCGAAGGCACCTTGTCCCCAGCGAAGGAAGCGATATCTCTCGCGGTTACGTTCGTATTCAATATCTGTGTTCTGCTCAAATGAATCTTTTGTTCCGAAGACATCCGCGATAACTGAGTGATCGATAACTAGCTCGGCTGGTGCAAGTGGATTTACCCTGCTTGGGTCTCCCCCAAGGTCAACGATTGCTTCACGCATAGTGGCTAGGTCGACGATGCATGGCACGCCAGTGAAATCCTGCATAACTACGCGTGCAGGCGTAAATTGAATTTCAGTATCGGGCTCAATTGATGGATCCCATTGAGCAAGCGCCTTAATATGTTCGACAGTGATATTTGCACCATCTTCAGTGCGAAGTAAGTTCTCGAGAAGAACCTTGAGCGAGAATGGAAGATCTTTAGCGCCATCGATAGATGAGATATCAAAGATCTCAAAATCTTTTCCGGAGACAGTTAAATTCTTCTTAGTTCCAAGTGAGTTCTTGCTCATCATCAACTTCCTTCGCTGAATTTATCTTGATGTCAAGATACCTTACCTGGGATGAATTTCGCAATACATTCGATGTGGTGAGTCATTGGAAAGAGATCAAATGCTCGGATTGCATCTAATTCATACCCCGCATCGCGCAGGTAAGCAGTATCCCGTGCAAGAGCGGCGGGGTCGCACGCGACATAAACAATAGTTCTGGGAGCTATTCTCGCCAGATTCTCAATCACATCTTTACCTGCTCCCTCACGAGGGGGGTCAAGAACTACAACATCGGCTCTTGAAAAACGAGTAATTACCTTTGCGACATCTCCGGTGACAATATTTACATTCTTGTGGCTGGAGAAGTTTCTAGAAGCATCACTTGTCGCCGACTTGCTGCCCTCTACAAGATCCACCGTGCCACTTTCTCCAACTAGTGGAAGAAGTGCGGCCGTAAACAACCCAACTCCCCCATAGAGATCCAAGACATGATCTCCGGCTTTGATATTTGCGAATGCAAGTACCGCATCAGTTAGTACAGTAGGAGCATCCTTGTGGCTCTGCCAAAATGATTTCTGGCTCACTTCAAAGCTATTTTCACCAACTGTGTAATGTGCGACTTCGACGCCTTCCGATAAGCGCATAGGAGTTTCTTCACGAAGACTTGCCGTTGCAATGCTTCTTTCTCCGGTGTTGGAAATTGAAATTTCAATTCTTTGATCACCCTTAGCGCCTCGTTGAACGAGTTCAGCGAAGTTCATTTCGGGTACCAAAATTCTACAATCATCAACCGGAATGACTGTATGGCTACGAGATTTATAGAAACCAAGCGCTCCGCTCTTGGTGGTTACCGCCGAACATCGGGTTCGCCATCCAAGAGGCTTGCCTATCTCCTCTACTTCTACTCTCATTTCCATCTTTGCAATACGTAAAAATTGCTCAGAGATAACATCGCTCTTCAGAGACCGCTGTCTCTGAAGAGAAATATGTTGAAAGTCGCAGCCCCCGCATCCGCTGCGATGGGCGTACCCACATGGCGCCGTAACGCGATCCTCTGACGGGGTAATCACATTAATGACATCGCCTCGATTAAAACTTGACCCCACACTTGTTATTTCGGCCTCAACGTCTTCGCCTGGAATTGCATGGCGTAGAAAGATAACTGCGCCTTCATAGCGTGCGATGAAATGGCCCCCGTGGGCGATTTTTTCAACAGTTACCCTAATTTTCTGACCAACTTCTAGGGATACTCTCTTCGGAGATGACATGGGGCAAGCCTAGTCGAGATAAATTGAAGCGAGAGTAGTAAGTTAGCCCCATGCACGTTGTCATCATGGGTTGCGGTCGAGTGGGTTCATCATTAGCTATCGAACTTGAAGCAGCTGGCCATTCTGTTGCGATAATCGACCAATCAAAAGAAGCTTTTCGTCGCCTAGGACCTGACTTCAATGGTCGCACAATCGTTGGCGTCGGATTTGATCGTGACACGCTCCTTGAAGCCGGCATCGAGGGTGCGCAGGCATTTGCAGCTGTGAGTAATGGCGATAACTCCAATATCTTGGCAGCTCGCGTTGCAAGAGAAAACTACGGCGTCACAAATGTGGTTGCAAGAATTTATGATCCAGGCCGCGCAGAAATTTACCAGCGCCTTGGAATTCCAACCGTTGCCACCGTCATCTGGGCTACTGATCAAATTTTACGTCGCATCGCTCCAGGTGGCGCTCGTTCTGAATGGCGTGATGCAACAGGAACGGTGCAACTTCTTGAAGTACATCCACATGTCGATTGGTACGGTCGCCCAATCACTGAACTTGAGAGCGCGACTGAATCGCGAGTTGCATTCCTTACTCGTTTAGGCGAGGCGATGATTCCTGACCCTCATACTGTTCTTCAAGATGGAGATCTTGTACATATGACGATACTTGATGAAAAGTTGGCAATTGCCGAGACGGTACTTACGAGCGGTCCAGGGGAATAAGCCATGAGAATTGCTATCGCTGGTGCAGGAAATGTTGGTCGTGCAATCGCACGAGAACTTCTTGATAATGGTCATCAGGTTCTTCTGATTGATAGAGATCCCAAAGCCCTCAAAATAGATTCTGTTCCGGATGCTGAGTGGTTAATGGCGGACGCTTGTGAAATCGCATCCCTTGATAACGCGCAGCTCAATCAATGCCAGGTCTTGGTTGCCGCAACTGGCGATGACAAAGTGAATCTCGTTGCATCCCTTTTGGGGAAGACTGAATACGGTGTCCCCCGTGTTGTCGCTCGAATTAATCATCCGAAAAATGAATGGCTCTTCGATCAATCATGGGGCGTTGATGTTGCAGTTTCTACTCCACGCATCATCGCCGCGCTTGTTGAAGAAGCGGTAAGCGTCGGAGATGTTGTTCGCTTATTCTCATTTAGAAAAGGCCAAGCAAATCTCGTTGAGATTACTCTTCCTGATTCATCAATCTGTATTGGAAAGACCGTTGAAGAAGTGACGTTGCCGGACAATGCATCTCTGGCTGCAATAGTTCGCGATGGTCGCGTTATTGCACCAGCGCCAAGTGATCTATTTATTGCAGGAGATGAGCTCCTCTTTGTTGCATCTGCCGCAGCAGAGGATCAGATTAAAGATTGCTTTATCGCTCGCAACTAAGCTTTGATGCTCGGAACTCGGCGAATAATGAGCCAAGAACCATAGGCGGTGGCGATAAAGAGCGGGTAGCCCATCGCTAAATTAACTGTTCCAAGCAAATTGAGATTTCCACTCTTATAAATTGGGTACTGGACAGCAATTCTGGTGAAGAACATTGCGACCCAGAGCCAACCAGCTTGAATATAGGCACGTTTTCTCTCGGGATGATTTCTCCACAATAAGTTCTCGCCGAGAATTGGCCCAAGCATCAAGCCTAAAATTGGCCATCCAGCAAGGTTTCCTAAGAGGTAGAGCATTCCATAGCCAAGATTGGTCAGTAGCTTTGGAATATAGAGATCTGAAGGATTGCCAGTTCGATTCGCAAACCAAGCACAGATAAGAATTCCTACGAAACCACTTATTGCATGCTGAATCGTATCTCGCATAGCGAGTCGCGTAATTGTTAAGAGGGCAGAGATTGCAATTGCAGCGATGAGGGCAGATTGCAAATCTTTGTTGATATTAAACGTGATCAGAAAAACGATAGATGGAACACCTGAATCAATAAGCCCTTTCTTGCCGCCGAAGGCGCTGAGGACTTTATCTTTATCGTTATCGTGTGTCATGAACGCCCCGTAGAACCAAAACCATCAGCACCGCGACCAGAACCTGGAAGCTCATCTACTTCTATAAAATCCGCTCTCTCTACCTTTTGAAAAACTAATTGAGCGATTCGATCACCTCGTTTAAAGCTAACGCTCTCATGTGGGTCGTGATTAATCATGATGCACTGTAGTTCGCCGCGAAATCCAGCATCGACAGTTCCCGGCGCATTAACCATCGTGACGCCGTGTTTAATCGCCAAACCGGAACGAGGATGGACAAGTGCTACATAGCCGTCGGGAAGAGCGATTGAGATTCCAGTTGGAACAAGAGCCCTCTCCCCTGGTGCAAGTGTGATGTCGACACGAGAGACGATATCTGCACCTGCATCGCCACCTTTTGAATAACGTGGAAGGGGTAGATCAGGATCTAGTCTCTTGATCAATACTTGGAAATTGTTCATGGGTTGATTCTCATGGGTTGATATTGAATTCTGGGTCAACAAATGTCAAAAGGTGAGGATTCTTCCTAAGATTCTCCATGTAATCCGCTGGTGCATTCTCTAGAAAGTGTTTCATAGGAACGATAACGAAGAGCGCAGCTGCACGCACAGCGATCTCTCCATCTGGTCCATTGAGCCGCCCGACAGCTTCTGAATAAACTTTTCGATTTACCTGTCCTGTGATTTCAGCGGTGATATGAAGAACCGTCCCGATTGGAACAGGTTTTAAGAAATCTGTCTCAAGGCGAGCTGTTACGGCAGGGGCGCGCAATAACCACATTAACTTTCCAAGTGCTTCATCAAAGGCAAGTGAGAGCAATCCACCGTGCGCAAGGCCAGGAGCCCCTTGGTGATTTTCAGTCACTGTGAATTCTGCAGTGATATCGGCGCCATTGCCGACGTGTGCTACGAGATGAAGGCCAGTTGGATGTAGCTCTCCACATCCAAAGCAGTGAGCAAAGTGCGAAGGAATTTGAGTGCCGGTTTGAGGAGAGAGCGGATGGCGTTCTGGAATTATCGAGCCTTCAGGCGGAGTGGTGCTTGCAACGCGACTCATGGCCCTAGATTACTTGATAATTCTTGATTCATAAGGAGATAGCCTAGGACTCATGGAATTTAGAGAAGTGATTCGCCCCCCACTATGGCTTCTCGCCTTTATCTACTTTATGTTCTTATCTCTCGTTGTTGCTGTGTGGGCTGCGCTCGGCAATTTCAGCGCACTCATCACTCTAATTATTCTCACCCTGGCAGTGATCGTTATCGCTGTGAAATCAAAAGGCGAGGTGCTGGTGCGCGATGGAGTGCTCTTTGCGGGCGGTGCTCATATAGAGACCAAATACCTAGGTGAAGTGACAATTCTCAATCGAGATGCGATGAGATTGCTTCGCACCCGTGATGCCGATCCTGCTGCATTTCTTGCGATTAAATTTTGGGTAACAACTGGAGTCAAAATCGCGCTCAACGATCAGCGCGATCCGACGCCATATTGGTTAGTTAGCTGCAAGAAAATGGAAGAAGTTAAGCGCACTCTTTGCAGATAGCTTTTGCGCCTTCGCCTTTTGCGAGCTGAGTTATGTGATGGATGAGAAAACACTTCGAACATGAGAACTCATCAACCTGAACTGGAACTACGCGAACAGCTAACTTTTCACCTGAGAGGTCTGCGCCTGGAAGTTCAAGGTTTTCGGCAGCTTCTGCTTCATCAACATCAATCTGTCCTGATTGCGCATCTACTCGCTTAGCCTTGAGTTCTTCTAACGATTCCTCGTGAAGCTCCTCGTCGGTCTTTCTGGGTGTGTCGTAATCTGTTGCCACTGATCTCACCTCACTTCCATAAACTCGTACTTGGGCGCGATTGCCCCGTGCATGCGCGAATAGTTGCGCATAAAGTTACTTCTAGACGATACAACAGCCGGCGTGTCGCATTTATTCCCCTTAAGAGGGGTCGATTTCGGTCGCATCCTGAATTGAACGGGCCAATCCACCATCTACATACGCATGAATCGATGTGCCTTCTGCCAGGTGCTCTTCACTCAATATTTCACCGCGTTCGTGGATTGCTGAAACGAGATCACCACGGCTGTAGGGAATCACCGCAGTGATTTCAACGCTCGGATGTGGAAGTGATTTCTCAATTGCGAGAATCAACCCTTCGATACCAAATCCAGAACGCACCGAGAATGCATAACTATTCGGTTCTTTGCGAAGGATCTCCATAACTACGTCAGGGCTAGCTATATCCACTTTGTTGATTGCGATAATCTCGGGAATATCGCCTCCACCAATTTCGGTAATCACCTGCCGTACTGCGCGAATCTGTTCAAATGGATCGGGATGCGAACCGTCGACAACATGCACAATCAGATCTGCGCCCGATACTTCTTCCAGCGTTGATTTGAAGGCATCCACCAGCTGGTGTGGAAGGTGGCGAACAAAACCTACGGTATCCGAGAGCGTGTAGATACGCCCCTCAGAAGTCTCGCATTTGCGAACCGTCGGATCGAGAGTTGCAAAGAGGGCATTTTCGACGAGAACTCCGGCTCCCGTCAGGGCGTTGAGGAGTGATGATTTTCCAGCGTTTGTATATCCGGCAATTGCTACTGATGGGATATTAAATCTCTTACGTTCTTGTCGTTTTGTATCGCGAGAAGTCTTCATCTCAGCAATCTCTTTACGAAGCTTTGCCATCTTGTCGCGAATTCTGCGTCGATCTGTCTCAATCTTTGTTTCACCAGGTCCACGGCCACCAATACCGGCACCACCTGCAGCTCGACCACCAACTTGGCGCGAGAGGGAGTCTCCCCAACCACGAAGTCTTGGAAGAAGGTATGCAATCTGAGCTAACTCAACTTGGGCCTTACCTTCTTTGCTCTTTGCATGTTGGGCAAAGATGTCCAGAATTAAGGCGACGCGATCAACAACTTTGACCTTTAACTTCTCCTCCAGTGTCCGCAATTGTGAAGGAGAGAGCTCGCCATCACAGACAACGGTGTCGGCCCCCGTTGCTACGACAATCTGCCGCAGTTCGACCAATTTTCCAGAGCCGATATATGTTGAAGGATCTGGTCTATCTCTTCTTTGAATGAGCCCCTCTAATACTTCAGAGCCAGCAGTTTCAGCTAGCGCTTTAAGTTCAGCTAGTGAATTTTCCGCCATTTCGGCGCTACCTTCAGTCCAGACTCCTACAAGAACGACTCGCTCTAGTTGTAACTGGCGATATTCAGCATCTGAAATATCTTGAAGTTCGGTCGAGAAACTCTTAACGCGGCGAAGTGCATTTCTATCCGATAGTTCCTGCTGATCATTTTCTGCATAGTCGGCTTCATCGGAATCAAAGTCAGATGCCGCACGAGCACTTTCTCGTAGCAAATGTTCAAAGAGCTTGTCGTATCCATCATCAGGATTACTCATGAATTGAGGAACTGCCCAATCTCGACCTCGCGAATGAGTTCAGCAGGGCCTATCAAAGTCGCATTGGAGTGTCCATCAATATCAACAATGAGGCGACCGCCTGGTGGATAGATCGTCCAGCGAGAAGGAAGTTTTCCTCCGCTATGAATCGTTGCGGCAAGTGCAACAGCGCATGTGCCTGTTCCACATGATCGAGTCTCGCCACTTCCACGTTCGTGTACTCGCATACGGGCTTCTTGATTTGGAAGGATCTGCACAAATTCCACGTTAACGCCTTCGGGATATGAAGAGCGCGGTTGTACCGCTGGCGCGTTTTCTAGAGAACCTACCTGCTCGAGATCATCTACGAAGATAACTGCATGAGGATTGCCAACGCTGATATTGAGACCTTCCCAGTCGTGCGAATTCTGAGTTACAGAAACTTCTTCCATCTCATCGGTTACTTGCCCCATATTGACTGAGATATCGCCAGTCATGGGAACGCGAAGATGTTTCACCCCGGCTCTCGTATCTATTGCAAATATACCTTCAGGTTGATGCCCATTAGCAACTAGGTAACGTGCCATGACTCGAATCCCATTGCCGCACATTTCAGCGATGCTCCCATCGGCATTGCGGTAATCCATAAACCACTTTGTATCGCGTTTAATGATGCGAATAAATCCATCGGCGCCGATTCCAGTTGCGCGGTTGCAGATTGCCGCAACTTGGTCGGTCTTAATATTAATCTGATCTTCTGGATCAAAGAGGATGACGAAGTCATTCTCTGTTCCGTGGCCATATGTGGCGGTCAATTGATTGGTCATAACGCTATGAGTTTATCTTCTGCAGAATAGTTTCGAGCCTTGGCTGGTGAGGGGCGACCCAGGTAATTCGCGCATCTCTTGAAAACCAGGTCTCTTGGCGACGGGCATACTGCCTCGTTGCTCGCTTAGTCTCTTCTTTTGCATCTGCTTCACTCATCGTGCCAGCTCGCATTGCAATAAGTGAGGAATACCCGATCGCACGTTGAGCTGTGGCTCCATCAAGAATTCCATCCTCAATCAATTGATCTACCTCAGAGACGAACCCTTTATCCCACATCTGATTGACGCGAAGATCAATTCTTTCGCGAAGATGCTCGCGCTCCATTACGAGACCAAATTGGAGGGCATCTGGGTATCGAGAACTATCTTCACGGGGCAGATTGGCGGTAAATGGTTTGCCCGTTATCTCAATGACTTCGAGAGCTCGGATTACTCGACGAGTATTTGCTCGGTCTATCGCTAGAGCCGCTGCAGGATCTTCCACTTGTAACCTTGCGAAGAGCGAATCTGTTCCAAATTCCAGAGCTTCAGATTCAAGACGGGCACGAATTGCAGGATCTGTATCAGGGAAATTGAGATCATCCAATATTGCTTTGATGTAAAGGCCTGTCCCACCGACAATGACTGCATGGTTATTGCGACCATGAATCTCTGAAATCATTTTTCTTGCAAGCTCTTGATACCAAGCAACGGTCGAGTCTTCACGAACGCTCAAAATGTCGAGTAAGTGATGTGGGATTCCTGCTCGTTCATCTACTGATAACTTTGCAGTTCCGATATTCATCCCTTTATACAACTGCATAGAATCTGCATTGATGATCTCTGCCCCAATGGACTTAGCGATTTCTATAGCAATATCGCTCTTGCCGGTCGCTGTTGCGCCGCAAATAACAACTACCTTCATGAACTGCGAACCGTAGGGATACCCAATGAAGTAGCAGAGCTCTTCTCTGAAGGAGCTGCGGTGCGCAATTGATGAGCATCTCCCCCGCGAGTCTTAACTACTGTTGTGGCTTCTCCAATCAGGTAATGAGCCGACGCTTCTTGGATCGTCACATCCACAAAATCTCCTGGGCGAGCAGAAGTTGCTGCATCAAAATGAACGAGTCTAAAATCTTCTGAGCGGCCAGTCATTCGTGATTGTGCTTCATCGCGACGTCCTTCAACTTCCGAGACCATGACTCGATGCGTGGACCCTACGGACTCTTGATTGACCGATAGAGAGATTTTCTGTTGGTGCTCGTGCAGTCGGGTGTATCGCTCTCCGACTATCTCTTCGGGGACTTGGTTCTCCATCGCACCTGCTGGAGTACCGGGGCGAATCGAATATTTATATGTATAGGCGGCAGCGAATCGCGCCTGTGTTGCAATATCCATTGTTGCTTGGAAATCTTCTTCCGTCTCGCCAGGGAAACCAACGATGATGTCAGTCGTAATCATGGCGTGTGGCATTGCATCTCTGACTCGCTTTAGGATTCCGAGATACTTATCTGTTCGGTATGAGCGGCGCATAGTCTGCAAGATTGCATCTGAACCTGATTGCAGTGGCATATGCAGGTGTGGCATCACATTGGAAGTCTCGGCCATCGCTTCGATGACATCATCTGTGAAATCTCGTGGGTGAGGCGACATAAAGCGGACTCTCTCAAGACCCTCAATCTTTCCCGCCTCTCGAAGCAACTTTGCAAAGGCTCCTCGATCTCCGAATTCAACTCCGTATGCATTCACATTCTGACCAAGAAGAGTTATCTCAATAACCCCTTGATCTACCAAAGTGCGCATCTCAGTCAGCACATCACTTGCGGATCTATCCTTCTCAACTCCTCGAAGTGTTGGAACGATGCAGAATGTGCACGTGTTATTACAACCGACCGAAATCGAGACCCATGAAGTAAATGCCGAGAATCTACGAGCAGGAAGTGTGGATGGGAAGTGTTCGAGAGCTTCAAGAATTTCGATTTGAGACTCTTCTTCTACGCGCGCACGTTCCAGTAGTACGGGCAGTGAACCTACGTTATGAGTTCCAAAGACAACATCCACATAAGGGGCTTTCTTCAAGATGATTGATTGATCCTTCTGGGCGAGACATCCGCCAACTGCAATCTGCATCGCAGGATTCTTCTTCTTGATTGGAGCGAGAAAACTTAAATTTCCATAGAGTTTGTTATCTGCATTTTCTCGAACCGCGCAAGTATTGAAGACGACGATATCTGCTTGCTCTCCTGGAGTTACTGGAATATGTCCGGCCTCATCGAGAAGACCAGCAATTCGTTCTGAGTCATGCACATTCATCTGACACCCGTAGGTCTCAACAAGGTAAGTGCGCGACATAGCGCCTATCTTATTTCAGGGTCAGTTGGTGATGCGAATTGGTGCGATACCACGAGCGATTTGACGCTCGAAATGAACTTCGCGCTTATCGTTAAATATTGCAGCAGCCTTGTAAGTCTCATCCATAAATGCCTTAAGTTCGTCACGAGCCTTGAGGCCATCGCCCGATAGATCGGTACGTTCGAAGACATTCCATGCACGCAATACTGGTGCCACAACATCATCAAGGTGCTGCTGAAGATCATAAATACCAGCTAGAGCGATCTGTACCGCCTTGCGACCAAAGCCAGGCATATTTGCACCAGGCATATCAAAGTTAGTAACAACATCGGCAATTGCGCGCATCGCTGCATTTGGCTCCATTTCAAGAGCTGCTGCAAGTGTGTTTCGGTAAAAGAGCATATGAAGATTCTCATCAAGTGCAACGCGCTGCATCATGCCTTCTGCAATTGGGTCGTCAGAGAGCTTTCCTGTATTTCGATGTGAAATACGTGTAGCTAGCTCTTGGAAAGATACGTAAGCAATTGTATGAAGCATGTCATTCTCGTAAGGAGTTTGATACCCAAGTGACATATGTGCCATACGTAAATCTTCTAACTCGTAAGGATCAACTCCACGAGTCGCCATGAGGTAATCGCGGATAACGATTGCATGGCGAGCTTCCTCTGCGGTCCATCGCTCAATCCAATTTCCCCATGCGCCATCGCGCCCCATAGAGAGTGCAATTTCAGTGTGGTAGCTGGGCAAGTTATCTTCAGTTAAGAGGTTGAGTACCAAAGAGTCTTGAGCTACTGGAGTAAGGCGTGAATCTTTCGCTTCCCATGCATCACCATTAAGTGGTCCTGCATAGTCGCGGCCTTCAGACCATGGGACATATTCATGCGGGTACCAGTTCTTCTGAACTGATAAATGGCGTTCGAGTTCTACAGCAACAACAGGTTCTAGATCGCGAATTAATCGTGATTGGATCTTTGCTGATTCTTCGCTCATGTCCTAACAGTAAGGCGCTTAAAGTGTTACTGACGAGTTAGAGATTATCTTTTGCACGTTTTTCTGCTTGTTGGCTTCGCCACTTTGCAATTTCTGCATGATTACCGCTGAGTAGAATCTCTGGAACTGAGATTCCTCGCCATTCTTGTGGCTTTGTGAAGTTTGGATACTCAAGATATCCCTCATCATTATGGGATTCTTCAGCAAGTGATTGTGGATTTCCGAGGACACCTGGAATCAAGCGCGTAATTGCCTCAATCATCACCATCGAGGCAACTTCGCCCCCACCAAGAACATAATCACCGATAGATACTTCATGTACGCGAATCTTCTTATCCGAGAACTGCGCCTGTGAGTAATACTGGCGAACACGATCATCGATGCCCTCGTATCGCCCGCAAGCAAATACCAAGTGAGAGCGGTCGGCAAACTCTTGCGCCATCTTCTGGTTGAAACGCTTTCCTGCAGGTGTAAGAATTATGAGGTCCGTCTCTTCGACCATCATCGGATCAAGGGTCTTTGCCCATACTTCTGGCAACATCACCATGCCAGCGCCACCACCATAAGGAGTGTCATCGACGGTGTTGTGGTTATCTGATGTTTGAGCACGTAAATCATGCACCGAGATATCGACCAACCCTGAACTCTGAGCTTTACCAAGAAGAGAAAGCTGCAACGGGGCTAAATACTCTGGAAAAATTGAGATGACATCAATCTTCATTATTTGTCACCCTTTACTTCAGCATCTATTTCCGGAGGGATGACTGTCATTCTCTTTGCCTTCACATCAACAATCGGTACGAGTTGGCGCACAAATGGAATGAGGATTTCGCCATCTTGGCTCTTTACAACCAAAACATCCTGACCAGGCAGATTTAGAACATCGGTAACTTCGCCAAGTTCATCGCCGTCTACGAGAAAGGCTTTACATCCCACTAGTTGCAAAACGTGATAATCATCTTCATCGATACCAGGTGCTTCAATATCAACATCTGCATAGAGCAATTCATTGCGTAGCTCTTCAATCGCGTTGCGGTCTTCAATGCCTTCAAAGCCCAAGAGCAAGATTCCATTGTGCACACGTGCAGAAGCCACGGTGATGAAACCGTGGCTTTCTGTCTCTAATACTGCGCCGATAGCGAAGCGATCTTCTGCTTCATCTGTTCGAACTTCGATTGTTGCCTCACCGAGAATGCCGTGAGCTTTACCGATGCGGCCCACGTTTAATTTCATGGGAGAAGAACTATTTAGCGAACCTCGTCGGTATCGATGAGATCGACACGAACAGAACGTCCAGCAAGTGCGCTTACAACTGTGCGAAGCGCCTTTGCAGTACGACCATTACGTCCGATTACCTTGCCGATATCTTCAGGATTAACTCGAACTTCGAGGGTTGTTCCTCGACGATGAGTTTTTTCCTTCACATTGACATCTTCAGGATTATCAACGATCCCCTTGACGAGGTGTTCTAGAGCTTCATCAATCATTGTTATTCAGCTGCTGCTTCAGTTGCTGGAGTGTCCGACGTTTCAACAGAGCTTGCTTCGTCCGAGGTTCCAGCTGAAGTTGTGTCTTCCGCAATCTGTTCAGTAACGGCAGTTGGCTCTTCAGCAACAGACTCAGCTACTGGAGCTGCTTCTTCCGCAACCACTGCCGGTGCAGCCTTAGCTGCAAGCTTCTCTTGCGCCTTCTTCTTCAAAGTTGTTGCACCTTCTGCAGGTTCTGCAGCGGCAGCCTTAACAGCTGCTTCATATGCAACGCTCTTTGGAGGCTTTGGAGCTGCAACGCGAAGTGTTCCTTCAGTTCCTGGAAGACCCTTGTGCTTCTGCCAATCCCCAGTCACCTTCAGAAGCGCCTCTACTGCCTCTGATGGTTGAGCACCAACGCCGAGCCAGTACAGAGCGCGCTCCGAATTAACTTCGATAAGTGATGGCTCTTGTCCTGGAACGTAGCGACCAATCTCTTCGATTGAGAGACCGTTACGTGCTTTGCGAGAATCTGTAACAACGATGCGGAAATAAGGTGTGCGGATTTTTCCCATGCGCATTAAGCGAATTTTTGTAGCCAAAGAAGTAGTGCTCCTAAAAAGTGTGTCGTATTTCGATCGCTACAGCGGGGTGCGTAGCGATCGAACTCCAACTGTGGATTGGATTGTTACCGGGGTAGAGGGCCCTGTAACAGGTGGCTAATCTTGCCAGTTACGCTCAAATTTAAGAAATCGAGCCTTTCCTAGCTCTCCTCGAGCGCACGTTTCGCCGGATTTCCAGATTTCGACTTCTTCTTTTGTGGCTGCTGAACCCTCTTTGGAGCCGCGCTCATCCCGGGCAAATTCATTCCGGGCATGGGTGGCATTCCGGGTAGACCGGGTCCCCCGTTACGAACCTGCTTCATCATCTTCTGCGCTGCAGTGAATTTATCAACGAGAGCATTTACATCAGAGACTTTTCTACCTGAACCCAATGCAATACGTGCACGCCTTGACCCGTTAAGAACTTTGAGATCACGTCGCTCAAGTGGCGTCATTGATTGCACAATTGCTTTGGTTCGAGTGATCTCCGATTCATCGAAATTTTCAATTTGTTTCTTCATTTGGCCAGCGCCAGGCAACATGCCTAGCAACTTACCCATCGAGCCCATCTTCGACATCGCCTCTAACTGCTCGAGGAAATCATCGAGTGTGAAATCTTCGCCAGCGATAAATTTATCTTCGAGCTTCTTTGCAGAATCGCCATCAAAGGCCTTCTTAGCCTGCTCTGCGAGTGTTGCAACATCTCCAAGGCCAAGAATTCTTGAAGCCATGCGCTCCGGGTAGAAGATATCGAAATCGCTAATCTTTTCACCTGTTGAGGCGAACATGATTGGCTTACCTGTCATCGAAGCGATTGAGAGCGCAGCACCACCACGTGCATCGCCATCGAGCTTTGTTAGAACTACGCCATCAAATCCCACGCCATCTTGAAAAGCTCGCGCAGTTCGCACCGCATCTTGACCGATCATGGCATCGACAACAAAGAGGATCTCATTTGGATTTATTGCATCGCGAATTGCTATTGCTTCATTCATTAAATCTTGATCTACACCAAGACGTCCAGCTGTATCGACGATGACAAGGCTGTGCAATTTGCTCTTCGCAAACTCAACGCCATCACGTGCAACTTTGACAGGATTTCCTGTTCCGTTGCCGGGTTCTGGTGCAAAGACTGGAACTCCCACCGATTGGCCAATAACCTGTAACTGATTGACCGCATTGGGGCGCTGTAGATCTGATGCAACAAGCAAAGGGGTCTCGCCTAAATCTTTGTAGAACTTTGCTAGCTTTGCCGCAAGAGTTGTCTTTCCAGCACCTTGCAATCCGGCAAGCATGATGATCGTTGGTGGATTCTTTGCAAAGCGGACTCGACGAGCACCGCCACCGAGAACTTGAGTGAGTTCTGTATTTACAACATCAAATATCGCTTGAGCTTGATTGCTACCAGCCTGCAAAGTTGGCAGGAGCGCAAGGGTCTTCTCTTGAACAGTTGCCGTAAAGGCGCTGACTACATCAAGTGCAGCATCGGCCTCCAGCAGTGCGGTGCGGATCTCAATGATTGTTTCTTCAACATCTTTTTCAGAGATCTTTCCTCGCGAACGCAGTGAAGCAAATGCGTTCGCAAACTTTGATGAGAGGTTCTCTAACATGGTGAGCGAACTCTACTTCAGGGCAGCCCTCAAACGCTTTGCAACCTCGTCAGCGCGTTCTGCGCTAAGCGGGCCTCCCCCAATTTCAGTGACGTACAAGGTGTCAATCGCCTCTGCCCCTAAAGTAGTAACGATTGCAGATCTGATATCGATATTGCTTCGAGTAATCGAATCGCCGATGCCGAAGAGAAGCGCAGGTCGATCGTGACTTCTGACTTCAATAATCGTTGCATCTGTTGCTGCATCAAGAAATGTTTCAACAACTGGTTCAGGGACTGGAATGGTTGGGAGTGCCGCGTAGGCATCGATTCGCGCCTGAATTCTTTCTGATAGCGAATCTCGACTCTTGAGTGCACGTGCTATTTCATCGTGAAGTTTCTCTTCACTCAGTAAAGGTGCATGGGGATCTGGGATCACAATCCACTCCATAACCGCAGAAGGTCCAACCGATTTAGTTCGAGCAGATCTGACATCTAGGCGTAGAAGGTTTAAGACGCCCGCGACAGTAGAAAGGATTCCAGTGCTATCTGGAATAACGATCTCAATTGCGTAGATGCTCTCGCGGATATCGATAGAGACTGCGAGTCTGCCAGATTCTGCTTTCGTGCGTTGTTCATCGGTAAGTTCTGGCTGTCTTGCAACGGTGTTATCTGTAATCGCCAGCTCTACACGTCTGACTAAATCAGCAACTAATGAGGCCTTCCAATCACTCCAGGCAGCCCGACCTGTTGCTTCCCCATCGGCGATACTCAAAGCATGTAGAAGCTCGAGGGCCTGAAGATCTGGCACTGCATCTGCTACTGCGCTTACCGTTGCGGGATCGTCGAGATCTCTTCGTGTTGCAGTGGCAGAGAGCAAGAGATGATGTTGAACTAAAAGTTGAATCGTCTTGATATCCGACTGCGAGAATCCAATCCGCCCTGCAAGTGGCGCAATCAGTGCGGCTCCTCTCTCAGAATGATCATCTTCGGTGCCTTTTCCAATATCGTGAAATAGCGCGCTAAAGAGTAGAAGATCCGGTCTATGCACCTTACGAGTAAGACCAGCTGCTTGAACAGCGGTCTCAACCATATGTCGATCAACGGTATGTCTGTGCAGAACATTTCTCTGAGGCAGAGATCGCACTGCGCGCCATTCGGGTATCCAATGGAAGATAATCTCTTCCTGATCAAGTGCTTCAAATATTTGAACCATCGAAGGTCCCGCTCCAATAAGCGAAATCAAACTCTCTCGCGCTTCTCGTGGCCACGGATTGGGAAATTCTCCTCGTCCATTCTTAAGTGCTAGCGAGAGTCGAGAAAGTGAGTCCATCGAAATAGGAAGACCCAGTTGAGCTGCGGCTGCTGCTGCGCGAAGGCCAATAGTTGGGTCGAGGGAGAAATCCACTTCAAGATCAATCGTCACCTCTTTATTTGCAACGCTAATTCCGCGAGAAAGTGTCGTGCTTCGCACCTTGCGCAAGAATCGACCGGAACTATCTCTGCCTTTATGTGCGATTCGATGCCAAGATGCATCGAGTAAATAGTCGACGGAGCGAGCAGCCTGTGCGACTTCTCCCATTAATTGATCTGCATCTGCATAACCTAAGAGTTCTGCAACCTTGTCTTGCTCCTGGAAATACAATTTATCTTTATCGCGGCCACTCACCGTATGTAGAGCCTCGCGCACATTAGAGAGAAGTGACTCAGCAACGCTGACACGTTCCATGGGAATTGTGATTGCCCCGCTCATTTGAAGCGCTCTCAGCGCGGTGATATCTCGTAACCCGCCTCTAGCTTCTTTAAGATCAGGTTCAAGTAAATATGCGAGCTCTCCGACACGTTTGTGGCGCTCACGAAGAGATTCTTGCAACTCAGGAAGGCGCTTCTTTGCATTCTTGCGCCATTCATCTATCGCATCAATCTGCACATCTGCAACAAGCGATGGGTTTCCACAAATGAGTCGAATATCTAGAAGGCCGAGTATTACCTTAATGTCGCCCTCAGCCACTTCTCGCACTTCGGATCGAGTGCGCACTGAGTGATCTATTTTTAACTTCTTATCCCAGAGTGGATAAAGAATTTTATTGACGAAAGCCGATAACTCTTCGGCGCCCAAATTGCCTTTATGTAGAACCACAATATCTAAATCTGAACCTGGAGAGAGTTCGCCGCGGCCGAAACCTCCGACCGCGGCGATAGCTATCTCATCTAACTTTGCGCTATGAATTTCGGCGAAAGCCGATTGAAAGAGTTGTGTGAGCAATAGATCCCCCTCGTTGGATCTATTACGCCTCTCTCGAGTACCCATATCGCTTACTTTCGTTTGGAGCTCTAAATAGCGTCAGGTCCACGCTCTCCAGTGCGAACTCGTACGACCTGTTCTACTGGAGTTGTCCAAACCTTTCCATCACCAATTGATCCGGTCGATGCAGCTTTGACAATGACATCCACGGCTGATGCCACATCTTTATCATCGACGAGAACTTCTAGGCGGACCTTTGGAACGAGATCAACGGTGTATTCGGCACCCCGATAGACCTCTGTATGGCCGCGCTGGCGACCAAAACCACTTGCTTCAGAAACAGTCATGCCGGTTATACCTGCTGCCTGCAACGCATCTTTTACTTCATCTAACTTGAATGGCTTGAGAATTGCTGTAATTAATTTCATCTCTATACCCCCTTTGAAGCGCTAAATACGCTTCCTTGTGTGTTGTCTGTTAATTCGTACCCACGTTCAGCATGGAGTGCCAAATCGATGCCTGAAATTTCCTCATCTTCGGAAATTCTGAATCCCATTACTAGGTC
The DNA here is from genome assembly GCA_041303615.1 of Actinomycetes bacterium. Taxonomy (GTDB): domain Bacteria; phylum Actinomycetota; class Actinomycetes; order Nanopelagicales; family Nanopelagicaceae; genus Planktophila. Next base: position 8,216 of record JBFYOX010000010.1, on the reverse strand, counting down.
TACGATTTTTCCAATAATCAAGCTCAAGATGAATGAGTATGAGAATACAGCCAGCACGCCTAAGGCCTGCTTGCCCAGTTGAGATGTTCCGCCGCCATTAAATATACCTACATCTACTCCGACGAAACCGATCATCATTGTTCCGACGATGCCACCGACAAGGTGAACTGCAACGACATCGAGTGAATCATCAAATCCGAATCGGAATTTGAGTCCCACAGAAAGAGCACATAAGACTCCCGCGACGAGACCGATGAGGAGAGCACCGCTTGCTGAAACTGATGCACATGCCGGTGTGATTGCAACAAGTCCTGCAACTACTCCGGATGCTGCGCCCAAACTGGTTGCGTGTCCATCTCGAATTTTTTCAGTAAGCAGCCATGCAAGAACGGCGGCAACGGTTGCACCAATTGTGTTGAGTAGAGCAAGCCCTGCAGTTCCATTAGAGGCAACAGCTGATCCTGCGTTGAAGCCAAACCATCCAAACCATAGAAGTGCAGCGCCTAACATCACCAGAGGTAAGTTGTGCGGTCTCATTGGAGACCTTCCAAAGCCTATGCGCTTTCCAAGAATTATCGCGAGAGCTAAACCGGCTGCACCTGCATTGATGTGGACTGCAGTTCCGCCTGCAAAGTCAATTGCACCTAAGTCATTTGCAATCCATCCACCTGTCTCAGCTACAAAGTCATCAAAGGCGAATACCCAGTGCGCGACTGGGAAATAGACGATAGTTGCCCAGATTCCAGCGAAAACCATCCATGCGCCAAACTTTGCTCGATCCGCAATTGAACCAGAGATTAGCGCAACAGTGATTGCTGCAAAGATTCCCTGGAATGCAATAAAGACAGCGGCTGGAATCGTTCCGATGAGAGCTGTTGGATTATCAAGTCCTTTGAGGAAAATGAATTCAGTAACATCTCCAATGAGTCCTTTACCTTCAACGGAGTCACCAAAGACCATTGAGAACCCAAAGACAATCCAAAGAGTAAATACAATTGCAAGCGCACCAAATGACATCATCATCATGTTGAGAACGCTCTTTACGCGAACCATTCCACCGTAGAAAAGTGCCAAACCAGGGATCATCAAAGTGACCAAGCCTGCACTGATTAACATCCAGGCAGTGTCACCAGTATTAAGAACTACTTCTTCCATATCTGTAACCTCTTGTCTATAACATCAGCTCGTCTTTGAGATGGGGTAAAGATGGCTCAGGCGGGTTACATTCGATGGGTTTGAAGGTTAAGGCGTTGTCACAAAATGAGGGCCTTTGTTACAGGCTGGTTACGCAAGGAGCCCATCGAGATAGGAATCTGGGTTAAATGCGGCGAAATCGTCGATGCCTTCACCGGAGCCGATAAATTTAATGGGTATATCTAAGGAGCTCTCAATTGCAAGGGCTACTCCCCCTCGCGCTGAACCATCTAGCTTGGTGAGGATTAATCCAGTGACTTCAACTGCCTCGCTAAATATCTTCGCCTGCGCAACACCGTTCTGCCCTGTCGTGCCATCGATGACAAGGAGAACTTCAGTGACAGGAGCAACTTTCTCAAGAACGCGCTTTACTTTAGTCAGCTCTGCCATGAGATCAGCTTTATTGTGCAATCTTCCTGCAGTATCAACTAATAAATAATTAGCGCCGAGTTCAGTTGCTCTTTTTGCGCTATCAAAAGCGACAGATGCTGGTTCTGAACCATCTTTACCTCTGACCGTTTCAACGCCAATGCGATCGCCCCAAGTAGAAAGCTGTTCCACTGCTGCTGCACGAAATGTATCTGCAGCGCCCATGACAATTGATTTCTTCTGCGAAGTCAGTGAATTAGCTAATTTAGCAACAGATGTAGTTTTGCCAGTTCCATTAACACCGACGATAAGAATAATCTGAAGGCTATCGCCGGCGCAGAGCGCACGATCTTTTTTAGAGAGTTTAGATTCCAAAATCTGCTTTATGGCGATATCGGCTTCATCGCCACGAATCTTCTTCGCTGCCTCTAATAATTCAGCAACCAGAGTTGGCCCTAAATCTGATGCAAGTAGTTCAACTTCAATTTCAGACCAATCAAGGGCTGATGCAGTTGATGTTCCTCGAACCTTTGCTAATAAGCGATTGAAGAGACCCATGAGCGCTTCTAAACTTTAAGAAGCTGTTTCAGATTCACGCAGACGCTGTGAAATAACTTCTGTAACACCATCGCCACGCATTGTTACACCGTAGAGAGCATCTGCAATCTCCATGGTGCGCTTCTGGTGAGTAATGATGATGAGCTGAGAGCTCTCGCGCAGTTCCTCGAGAATTGTCAGAAGTCGACCTAGGTTCACATCATCGAGCGCCGCTTCGACTTCATCGAGTACATAGAACGGGCTAGGGCGAGATTTGAAGATCGCCACAAGCATCGCAACGGCAGTCAGAGACTTTTCTCCACCTGAGAGGAGAGAGAGACGCTTGACGCGCTTTCCTGGTGGACGCGCTTCGACATCGACGCCGGTATTGAGCAGATCATCTGGGTTGGTGAGGAATAGGCGACCATCTCCACCTGGGAATAGTCGAGAGAAGATATCTTTGAAGTGTTCTGCAACTTCTTCATAAGCTTGCATGAAGATCTCCTGAACGCGATCATCAACTTCCTTGATGATATCCAAGAGGTCCTTCTTTGTATTCTTTAAATCTTCTAACTGTTCCGCGAGGAACTTAAGACGTTCTTCGAGGGCGTTGTACTCCTCGAGGGCAAGCGGATTGATTTTTCCAAGAAGAGTCAATGAACGTTCAGTCGCAGCAAGTCGCTTCTCTTGTTGATCTCTGCGATAAGGAATCAGCTCGGTTGCAACGATTTCGCCAGATTCAGTCTCAATAAATGTAGGAACATCTTTATCTGGACCGTATTCAGAAATAAGGGTTGGAATATCGATTCCAAGTTCTTCAACAGCCTTTGTCTGTAGCGCTTCTACACGCATACGTTGTTCAGCGCGGGCAATCTCATCACGGTGAACGCTCGATGTTAATTGATCGAGCTCTGATGTGAGTTCGCGATTACGAGCGCGGACTGTAAGAGTTTCACCTTCGCGCTCTGCTCTATTTGATTCAAGGCGCGATCTTTCAGTCTGAGCCTTTGCGATAGAACGTTCGATATTGATGAGAACTTCGTAGGCAGCTTCTGCAATCGCTTGCGAAATGATCGCACCGCGTGCTCTAGCCCCGCGGCGAGATACTGCGCGTTCTGAGGCTTCGCGTTCTGCTTGCGCTGAATCCTCGAGCGCCTTCGCGCGCGCTGCAACTGATGCGACTCGCTCTTCAGAAGTTCGCACTGCAAGGCGAGCTTCAACTTCAGCGGTACGTGCCTGGGAAACTGAGTTTCGGATTGACTCCGCCTTTGAATGATCTGGTTCTGCAATATCGCCATGGTGCTGCATCTGTGTGCGAGCAATAGAAAGTTCATTCTCATCGCGAGCCTTCGCCGAAGATGCTTCGTTAATTGCGGTGGTCAATCTCTCGACTTCAGCTGTCGCGGATTTGATGTTCTGACCAGAGACTGCAAGTTGTTCCGTGAGAGCTGCGATTCGGGCATCCGATTCATTGAGCTTAGCAAGGGCTGCATCGAATGCGCTCTGCTTACCCTCAACATCGGTTGTCGCTGTTGCAATCTCAAATTTGAGTCGATCGCAAGTGTGATTGAGCTCTTCTAACTTCTTTCCAAGATCTGAAACGAGAGCTTGAATTTCAATAAGGGATGAGGATGAAGCAGATCCACCACGCGCACGGTGGGAGGTAATGACATCTCCATCGCGTGTAACGACGGTGACGTTCTTATGTTGGCGAAGGATTGCCTCGGCTTCGTTAGCGTTATCGGCAACAACAGTTGATGCGAGTAATGAAGCTAAGAGCTCTGAGATTTCTCGAGAGCGTACATGATCCAGAAGAGTCTTAAGACCGCCCGGTGTCGAAGATGATGGTGCTTGCCCTGGTTCGTAGACAAGGACATCTGCTTGACCTAAATTCTCGCGGCGCAAAGTTGTCAGAGCGCTGACTGCTGAAGATAGATCCTTTACGACAACTGCATCAGCAAGTGAACCGAGCGCTGCTGCAGTTGCAGCTTCCCATCCATTATCAATCTCAATAAGTGATGCGATGCTTCCAAGAATCTGAACTCCCCGAGAATCGCGAATCAGCGCTGCAGCTCCATCTCGTGAATCAGATGTTAGCTTCATAGCTTCTAGCTTTGATTCAGTTGAATTTCGTTCGCGATCTGTTGCTCTCTCAGAGTCAACGAGATCTGCGAGGGTCTTCTTCGATGCATCGAGTGCGCTCTTGATTCTTTCGAACTCTGAATCTAGCCCTTGTTCTCCAGCATCGGCATTGCCGATCTCCATCTCAAATTTTGCATAATCACTCTTTGCGCTATCAACTCGTGACTGCGCCTCTGAACGAGCAACTTCAAGGCGTGAAATTTCTTCCGTAATTGCTTCAAGTCGCGCAGCAAGAGATTTAATGTGACCCTCTTGGCGCGCAGTGCCCTCACGTTGATCTGCAATCGCACGCATCGCTGCAGCAATTGTGTCTTCCTCTGCCTTGAGCGCCGCTTCAGCGTTTGCAAGTGCGGTAGTGGCAGCGGTGAGTGCGCTCTGTGCGCTATTTACATCAGAGCGAAGTTGCGCTTCTTCTGCGCGAAGTGCCGCTGCTTCTTGATCGAGCGCTTCTGGGTCGCGACCTGCACTGCGAGCTTCTTCGGCTTCTTCTGCCAAGAAGCGTGAACGCTCTTGAGCAAGTGATTGCGTTCCGCGGAACTTCTCGCGAAGTGAATTCAGTGAATAGAAATTCTCTTGAGACTTAATAAGTAGTGGGCTCTCGAAGACCGAGGTTGCATCAAGTTCTTCTTCGCGTCGGCGTACCTTGTCGAGCTCTGCTTCAACTTGTGCGCGACGTTCGCGCAGGGCGTTCTCATCGGCAACTTCTGCATCGAGAGTCTTTGAAAGCGAGATGTAATCATCTGCCAATAGACGCAAACGAGCATCACGTAGATCGGCTTGAATCGTCGCTGCCTTCTTGGCAACCTCTGCTTGCTTTCCAAGTGGTCTTAATTGGCGACGAAGTTCAACGGTGAGGTCATTTACTCGAGCGAGATTTGCCTGCATTGAATCGAGTTTGCGAATAGCTTTCTCTTTACGCTTACGGTGCTTGAGAACACCAGCAGCTTCTTCAATAAATCCACGACGTTCTTCTGGAGTAGCCATCAAGATTGCATCGAGCTGGCCTTGTCCAACGATCACGTGCATTTCGCGACCGATACCTGAATCGCTGAGGAGCTCTTGGATATCTAATAGGCGCGATGCTTCGCCGTTGATCTGGTATTCGCTCTGCCCATTACGGAAGAGAATGCGAGAGATAGTGACTTCGCTGTAATCGATTGGAAGTGCGCCATCAGTGTTATCAATTGTTACTGCAACTTCTGCGCGACCTAAAGGTGCACGACCCGAGGTTCCGGCGAAGATGACATCTTCCATCTTCCCGCCGCGGAGTGATTTTGCGCCTTGCTCACCCATTACCCAGGTAAGAGCATCAACAACATTTGATTTTCCAGAACCGTTTGGACCAACCACACAGGTGATGCCAGGTTCGAGGCGAAGAGTGGTCGCCGATGCAAAGGATTTAAATCCTTTGAGGGTCAGGCTCTTCAAATACACGCGGTTAACCTACCGTTGAGAGCGCCATAGGTATAAAAGCGACTCAGTTCAAGTTCAACTTGAGGGTTTGTGAAGAGTTAGGCAGTTAACTTTTCCAGAGCACTTCGAGCAGCAGATTGTTCTGCCTCTCGCTTGCTCTTTCCATTTCCGGTGGCGATCGCCTCTCCGGAAACCATCGCTACCGCTGTAAAACTCTTATCGTGGTCAGGACCAGTTTCGCTAACTTGATATTCCGGTGATCCTTTTCCAAGTGATGCAAGGAGCTCCTGAAGAGCGGTCTTGCCATCTAAACCTGCGCCCTTAGCTATGGCTCCATCGAGGGTCTCTTTAATGAGTTCGCGAACAACCTGGGTGGATTTCTCAAATCCGCAATCAAGGTAGATCGCACCGATTAAGGCTTCGAGGGCATCTGCAAGAAGTGAATTCTTATCGCGACCGTTGGTAACTTCTTCGCCTTTTCCAAGTCGAATATATTTTCCAAGATCGAGTGTTCGCGCAATATCTGCGAGCGCTCTCATATTTACGATCCCCGAACGCAGCGGAGATAAACGACTTTCGTCGAGATCGGGATACTTTATATAGAGCTCTTCAGTAACGATGAGCCCAAGAACGGAGTCTCCAAGAAATTCGAGACGTTCGTTAGTGGTGGAAATTCCAGTCTCGTATGCAAACGAGCGATGGGTAAAAGCTAACTCAAGCAGTTGCGGAGAAAGTTGAACTCCTAATTGCTCGAGAAGTTTTGAGTACAGATCAGACCTCTAGAACCTGACGGCGGTTATATGTGCCGCATGTAGGGCAGGCTACGTGATTGAGCTTTGGCTGCTGGCACTGTGGGCAAGTTGAAATCGCTGCAGCAGTTGTCTTCCACATGCTTCGGCGTGAACGTGTCTTCGAACGAGACATTTTTCGCTTTGGTACTGGCACGGTAATCGTCCTTAATCTTAAATATTAGAGGGCTTAGTATCGCCTATTTCTCAGAATTGCCAAAATCCAGCCCCTCGAGGCCTGACCAGCGAGCATCGATCGTTTCATGGGCGTGGCCCTCTGGAAGCTTCTCCCACTTCTCCCCGCAATCCGGGCAGAGGCCAAGGCAATCCTCAGAGCAGAGCGGATTGACTGGCAGGGTCAGAATAATTGCATCGATGATGGGGATCTCAAGGTCCATGAGGTCGCCCTCCATCTGAAGCTCTTCCTCGCCTTCGAGATCTACATCTTCATCTTCGCGTCGCTTCTTGCGACCTTTCTCATTGGTTGGCTCGTAGCGATAAAGCTCTTGAATCTTTCTATCGACGACTACTTCCACTGGATCTAGGCAGCGAATACATTCTCCGTGGGCAATTGCGTAGATATCTGCACTTGCAAGAACGCCTTCTGTAACTGATTCAAGTCGGATATCGAGTTCTACAAGATCGCCTTCAGGAACGGCAATAAGTGGAACCCCGATTCGGGTATGAGCAGGAATATCTAGTTGATACTCCTTCATCTCTCCAGCGCGACGGGGCAAGTCGTGGGTATTGAGAATAAATGGATTGGAGACCCGAGACATCAGATGGAATTACTTATCTGAGTTGAGTTGAGCGAGGACATCTTTATCGTCAGCACCTTCAAGGCGCTCGCGACCACGAGCCACAGCATCTAAAGTCTTATTGAGGATAACTTCAAGCGTTGCAAGGCGACCATCGATATAAGCCTCAAGCTCTCGGCGTTCACCTTCGGCGACATCTCGTGCTTCATCCAAAATACGTTGCGCCTCATCACGTGCCGCCTGCACGATCGCTGTCTGTTCGATCATACGTGCAACATCTTCGCGAGCTGTGGCGATCATTGCCTCTGCACTTGCACGACCCTCTTCAATGATCTGAGCTTTATCGGAGATGATTACCTCGGCTGCAAAGAGATCCTTGGGTAGAACCTCTCGGGCTCCTTCAAGAATTTCAAGCATTTCCCCACGGTGAACAACGCATGATGCAGAAAGTGGAACTCCGCGAGCTTCTTCTACAACAGCAATTGCCGTATTGAGTTTCTCGATTGAATCCATTGTCATTCTGATTCTCCTACTCGTGCCATTAGGGCTTTATTAACATTTGCCGGAACCATCGATGAGACATCTCCACCAAAGTGAGAGAGCTCTTTAACAATTGATGATGAGAGGAATGAATGTGTTGGCGATGTCGCCATAAACATTGTCTCTACACCTGAAGCTTGCGTGTGAACTTGGGCCATTTGTAGTTCATAGTCAAAGTCTGTAACTGCTCGAAGGCCCTTAACGATTGCCTGGACTGAATTCTTCTTGCAATATTCCACCAATAATCCATCGCCGGTATCGACTCGGACATTCTTAAATTTTTCGATATTAACCTGGATCATCTCCATGCGTTCTTGGATGGTGAAGAGGCCAGATTTCTTACGATTGACGAAGACCGCAACGATAACTTCATCGAATTGGTGGCTGGCGCGCTCGATGATGTCGAGATGTCCAAAAGTGATTGGATCAAATGATCCAGGGCACACAGCACGCTTCATAGTGCAAACGCTAGCAA
>JBFYOX010000009.1:0-38494 GCA_041303615.1 Actinomycetes bacterium | reverse complement strand
CTGTGCGAGCTAGTAAAAGTGCAGAAGCGCTGTAACCAGGCAGCGCCTTATGTGTACTCGTAATCAACGCATCGGCACCAAGTTGCATTGCATGGCGAGGGAGCTTCGGATGAAAACCAAAGTGGCCGCCCCAGGCTGCATCGAGAATGACAGGGATTTTCTTTTCATGTGCAGCTTTAATGAGAACAGGTAAATCTGAAATAGTTCCTAGGTAACCGGGCTCTGTTAGCAATATTGCAATTGGATTCTCAGAAAGCGCCTTCTCAAGTTCTGTAATTCCAATACCAATCGGCACTCCATTAGCGCCATCAATCTCAGGTGACATCCAAATTGGTTCAAGTCCGGCAAGTACTAGTGCGCTAAGAACAGATCGATGTGCAGTTCGAGAAACTGCGACTTTATCTCCGGGTTTTCCGAGCGCAAAGATGATCGCTTGGTTTGCATGTGTAGAGCCACCAGTAGAAAACCTGGCGTAATCTGCGCCCCATAATTTGGCAGCCAAAGCCTCTGCAGATCTCAAAGTTTGATTGGTTAACTTAATTTCATCGAGTCCACCGTAGAGCGGAGTATCGGCGTCGACAACCGCGCCAAGACCAGCATCCAAGGCGCTGGTCTTCTGCTTATGGCCCGGAATGGTGAAGGGAGTTCGAGCGCTCTCAAAGTAAGAGAGATAGGCATCTAATAAAGGCGCCGAATCACGAAGTCCGCTCATGTGGCAAGCCTAACTCGTTGCACCCAATGGTTGGGCTCGCTCTAAGAAATCATGGCCTTAGAATTGAGCCATGACATCAAAGGATCCTCTCCCACAATCACGCCACTTGGCCACTGAAATTCCAGGGCCTAAATCAACTGCAGCAATGCAACGACGTAAAGAGGCTGTTTCTGGGGGACTAGGAACTGCGATGCCCGTGATTGTTTCACGCGCACAAGATGCAATTATTGAAGATATCGACGGAAACCGAATCATCGATCTCGGCGCCGGTATCGGCGTAGTTACCGTTGGAAACTCGGCTCCTCGCGTTGTGAAAGCGGTACAGGATGCTGTTGCAACATTTACACATACCAACTTCACAACAGTTCCTTACATGGGTTATATCGAAGTTTGTGAAGCGCTGAATCGCTTAACTCCAGGAAACTTTAAGAAGAAGTCGATTCTGCAGAACTCAGGTGCAGAAGCTGTTGAGAATGCAATCAAGATTGCTCGTCATTACACAAAGCGCCCTGCAGTCGTTGTATTTGAACATGCCTACCACGGCCGTACAAACCTTACGATGGCGCTCACTGCAAAGAATGTTCCCTACAAGGAAGGCTTCGGCCCCTTTGCCAACGAGATCTATCGCATGCCGATGCCATACTCATATCGCTGGCTAGGTAATCCTGAGACCATCACGCAAGATGCGCTCGATATGGTTACTCATAAGATTGAGAAAGAGATTGGTGCACATAACGTTGCTGCAATCATCATTGAGCCTGTGATCGGCGAAGGTGGATTTATCGTCCCACCAACAGGATTCATGCCTGGGCTTCAGAAGTTTGCGACTGAAAATAAGATTGTATTTATCGCAGATGAAGTTCAATCAGGTTTTGCCCGTACAGGCAAGATGTTTGCTGTCGAACATGAAAATATGGAACCCGACATGATCGTCTCTGCAAAGGGAATTGCAGGTGGACTTCCACTTGCTGCGGTTACAGCGCGCGCAGAGATTATGGATTCCTCGCATGTAGGTGGCCTCGGTGGCACTTACGGTGGAAATCCAATTGCGTGTGCTGCAGCTCTTGCAGTGATCGAAACCATTGAAGAAGAGAAATTGGTAGAGCGCGCAGAACGCATTGGAAAGATTCTCTTTGAAGAACTCAATGCGCTCAAAGCTAAATACCCAATCATCGGCGAAGTCCGCGGTCGCGGAGCAATGGTTGCAATTGAATTAGTTCACGCAGGTACAAAGGATCCGAATCCTGAAGCGATGGCGAAGGTCATTAAGTATTGCCAGAGCAAAGGCGTTCTCATCTTGACCGCCGGCACCTACGGCAACGTCATTCGCTTCTTGCCACCTGTTGTGATCACAGATGAACTTCTGAAGGATGCCCTCGGCGTTCTTGCAGAAGGTTTCGCAGCGCTCTAAGGGATATCACCGAGCCTTCTCACCCCTGTGAGGGTGATTTTGGCTTCCCAATAACCCCATTTAGCCTCACCCTTAGCGCATGACAACGAAGCGGGTCACCCAAAAGAGCACAGGTGAGGTGAGACCTGCCTTCGATATCACTTCGGGCATCACCCTCTCTCGCTCATTAGTTCCAACACTGGCTCCTAACTTCATATCGAGAAAACGCCTCTTTCCACTACTGACCCATTCAGCACCCAGCACAACAGTTGTCATTGCCCCAGCTGGATATGGAAAGACAACCCTTGTTGCTGAATGGGCGAACCAGAGCGCAGACCCAGTCATCTGGATGACAATCACTAATACTGATTCTGTCAATGAGATGTCCGCGCTCATGATTCAAGCAACCCGCAATGTGCTGCCTGGTTTTGCCCCGTGGTTTGAAAGAGATCAACTTGTCCGACCAACAGAAGTTGTTCGCCGTTGGGGAAATGAACTTCTTGAAACAGGAAAGAACTTTATCTTTGTTCTCGATAATTTACGGAGCCAATCATCTGCTGATGTTGATATTGCAGAGAGATTAGTTGAGCAGTTCCCATCGAATATCAGTTTTGTTGCTATTCGAAGAGATCCGCTGGAAAGTATGTATCAAACATTTATTGCCCGAGGACCACTTCATATAATCGGGCTCAATGAGTTGAAGTTTACCGACGATGAAGTTAAAGCTCTTGCGCTAGCTCATAAAATTGATCTTCAAGGTGAAGGAATAGAGCGATCGCTTTTGGGGGCAATGGGATGGCCCGCGGCTGTTGCAATTCTAGTTCGCCATATTGAGAAGACAAATTCCTCCGTGGATTTTGCAAAGTTGCTCGCTACCCAAACAGAGCCCCTTCGCGCTCTTGCGCTGACAATTCTTGATTCAACAGATTGCGAAGTTAAAAAGGTAGTTACGAAGCTCTCTGTTGTACCTGAATTTAGCCAAGAAGTTGCTCAAGTGATATTGGCGGAAGAATATGATTCCAATCTCATTAACGAAATTGCCCTTGAAGGAAATTTCTTCGGGCAGACAAGTGATCCCGAGCAGACTTATTCATTTACCCGCCTGATGCGAGAAATCTTTTTATTGGAGCTCAGTAAAGAGCCAGATCTAAGGAGAGAAATCCACACCCGCCTTTGTAATTACTATGAACATCACAATCAACCGAATCTCGCACTAGAGCATGCATTCCTTGGTGGTGATTCAGAGAAGATCGCGGCGCTTTTTCCTGGCGCAGCACGAATCTTGTTAGTTACAGGACAAGGCAATGACTTAGTCCGCTGGGCCGTTTTTGCAGGAGATAACTCTCAAGTGGGTCTATTGAAGAGAGCAACGGTTGAGATTGCTGGCCACTTAGCTTCACTCGAATACCACACCGTCTTAGCGATGCATGATCAGATGATCCACGATGCTAAAGGAACGGTTATAGAGGGATTTATCAATCAGATTGCAGCAGGAAATAAGGCGTATGTAGAGATTGCTCAAGGCAGGTTCAAAGATTTCGATTCATCATTTGCGCTTGCGATGAAGCCTGTGAGTGATCCACTGATGCTCGGGGTTGAAGAGCAGATAGGAATGTTGCGCCTTGCTGCAATCTCAGCGCTTATCCAAGACGATACGGAGTCGCTCGAAGAGGTGTACAAGCAGAGTTTGAGCAAAGCAACTGAAGCTCAGATTGCAGTGGGGCACGTTCTTCTTGCCCAAATCAAGGCAATGACGCTCTTGCAAATTGGCGATTATCGACAAGCTTTTGAAACTGCAACTATCGCAACCTCCGCAGCCCAGAGAAAGGGTTTTGTCGGAATTATGGGACCGCTGCCTTCAATGTTTGTTCAAGCTCGTTGCTTGCTTGAATTTTCACGACCTGATGAAGCATTTGAAATTCTTGCCCAAATAAAGAATCTTGCAGAACAATGGAAGCAGTGGATCTGGTACTTCCTTGCAGATGGTTTCTTCGCAAAAGATTTAGTGATGAAAGGCCAGTCAAGTCAGGCGCTGGAATTAATGGATGCTGAGAGAAAGTTTGCGGAGAAGATTGTTGGTGGTGAAGATCTATCGATAATTATTGATTTAAACGAAATTTTTATCCGTGACTGGGTAGAAGATGATGATAGGTTGGCGATTCTTCTTGATCGTGCACCCGTGCAGATTTTTACGCGTCAAATGAAGTTCAGACTCGACTATCGCTCAGGCAAGAAGAACATTTATGAAGAGAATAGAGAATTACCTAATCGAACACCAAAAGAAAAGCTTTGGAGACATTTGGTCGATGCAAGTGAAGTAATTGACCAAGAAAAAGCAGCGATTAAATCGATGAAACTTGTGCTCGAAATAGGCGCTGCAAATGGGTTTAAAGAGACCTTGCTTCGACAGGAAGACGCGATGCTTAATCTCATTATTAAGATTGCAGGAGAAAATCCAACTCTCTACCTCGAAGATTTAGCGAACGCAGCGACCTTGCGAATTCGAGAGAACCGCGAACATCAAGAGAAATCAAATTCTTCCCTGACTAAACGAGAGCTTGAAGTTCTTCGCCATTTAGCCACTGAGAGGCCTATAAGCGCTATCGCTGCAACTTTGCATATCTCGCAGAACACAATGAAGACCCACCTCAAGAATCTTTATCGCAAGATGGAAGTCGATGGGCGGGCAACCGCTGTAGAGAAGGCGAAATCTAAGTTCATTTTGTAGCCATGAGATACTTGCCCAATGAGCGATGAATTCGATGAGCTAGTTGGGGATATTGATGATGAACTCGACCTCACCTTATATGCCGACTCTACAGAGTTAGCAGAAGAGGTAACGGTTCAAATCCTCGCCGCTATCGAAAAGGGTCTCAAGCTTAAGAGCTCTTTCCATCTCGTCCTTACAGGCGGTTCGCTCGGAGTCCAGATTTCTGAAGCACTAGTCAATGAATTCAATGCCGAAGTCGATTCATTTCAAGGACTTCATATCTGGTGGAGCGATGAAAGATTTGTGGAAGCAAGCAGCATGGAACGAAATGCATTCCCTTTGCACGGCACCCTCAAGAATAAAAATATTTTTGTGCATGAAGCCCTTGCCAGCGATGAAACAACCAATATTGAAGAAGCTGTTGCTGATTACGCACTTGCACTTGAAAATGTAGATCTTGATCTCAATATCTTAGGCATGGGACCAGATGGCCATGTGGCCTCGCTCTTTCCTGGAATTGCCGATATTGATGATCAACGAACAGTCTTTGCAATTAAAGATTCTCCAAAGCCGCCAGCCTCCCGAATCTCATTTACGATGAAGCAGATAAATAGCGCGCAAGAGGTGTGGATGGTTGCAGCTGGCGAAAGTAAAGCTGTTGCAGTAACAAAAATAATTGAGGGAGATATTTCTATCCCCGCAAGTTATGTTCGAGGTAACTCGCACACTCGTTTCATTGTTGATACTGAGGCCTTTTTTACTGAGTAAATTAGCGAAATTCGAGAGTTAGTACCTAGGTCATATAGACTACGAACCTCAGCGTTGAGTGATTTCAAGCGAATAGGCATCACAGATGACAACCACAAATTTTGGAATGGTCGGCCTTGGCCGCATGGGCGCAAATATCGTTCGCCGCCTAGCTCGCCACAACATTACATCTGCAGTCTTCGATGTGAGCCCAGATGCAGTTAACACACTCGCCGCAGAGGGCGCACTTGGCGCATCAGATATGGCAGATCTCGCCGCAAAGCTTGCAACACCTCGAACAATCTGGATTATGGTCCCAGCATCAGTCACAGATTCGACTATCGCTGCAATGGCAGAACATCTGTCGGCTGGCGACACCATCATTGATGGCGGAAATAGTTATTACAAGAACGACCTCAAGAACGCTGAGCTCTTAAAGGCAAAGGGCATCAACTTTGTTGATGTTGGAACATCTGGGGGCGTCTACGGTTTAGAGCGCGGATATTCGTTGATGATTGGTGGCGACAAGGCTGTAGTTGCATCTCTTGATCCAATCTTTAAAGCTCTCTGCCCGGGTGTTGAATCAGCAGAGCGCACACCGGGTCGCAAAGGCGAGCCAACACAGGCTGAGTACGGTTACCTTCATTGCGGTCCAGTTGGATCAGGCCACTTTGTAAAGATGGTTCACAACGGAATTGAATACGGAATGATGGCCGCTTTCGCTGAAGGCCTTGCGATTTTTGAAGCAGCCGACGAGATGACACCTGCATACGATTTAGATATTCCAGCAATAACCGAAGTCTGGCGCCGCGGAAGCGTTGTTGCATCATGGCTGCTTGATCTGACCGCACAAGCTCTTGTTGAATCCTCAGAACTTAAAGAGTATTCATCAGAAGTCAGCGATAGTGGTGAGGGTCGTTGGACAGTACAAGCGGCAATCGAAGCTGGAATTCCTGCACATGTATTAAGCGCTTCGTTATACGCACGGTTTGCATCAAGAAATAACGACGAGTTTGCTAATCGCGTGCTGAGCGCAATGCGATATAAATTTGGTGGACATAATGAGAAGCCACAGACACCTGGAAATGCGGCTAAGTAATGAAGGCAGATGCTTTAGTTCTATTTGGCGCGACCGGAGATTTAGCAAAGAAGAAGTTATTTCCAGCTCTCTATGATCTAGAAGATCTCGGAGAGCTCGATGTAAAGATTTTTGGCGTTGCATCTTCTAAGTGGACACAGGATGTCTTTAAGAAGAATGTCGAAGAAGCTGTTCGCACCCGCAAACCAGATGCAGATGAGGCAATCTTGGGAAAGTTATTGGGCGAAATGCAGCTTATCGTCGGTGATTATGAGGATCCGCAAACCTTCGTAGATCTTGCGGAAGCGATTAAAGATTTTAAATTGCCCGTGATTTACCTTGCAATTGCCCCCGAGTATTTTGCAAAGATTACAGAGTCACTCGCGTTAGTGGGCATCACTCGTCGAGCGCGCGTTGTTGTTGAGAAGCCATTTGGTCGCGATCTCGAGAGCGCAAAGTCTCTGGATGCAGAGCTAAAGAAATTGTTGCCTGAAGAACAGATTTACCGAATTGATCATTACCTAGGCAAAGAAGCAGTAGAAGATCTCCTTGTATTCCGCTTTGCTAACACCCTCTTTGAGCCTGTATGGAATCGAAATTATGTTTCCAATATTCAGATAACCATGGCTGAAAACTTTGGAATCGATGGTCGCGGTAAGTTCTATGACGGCGTTGGCGCAACCCGTGACGTATTGCAGAATCACATCTTGCAGGTATTGACCATGCTAACGATGGAGCCACCTATCGACATGGGCTCTGAAGCGATGCAGAATGAGAAGATCAAAGTGTTGTCAGCTATCCGAGATATCAATAAAAATGACGTTGTACGTGGCCAATTTGAGGGTTACTTAGATGAGAACGGTGTAGCTGAAAACTCAGATACTGAAACATTCGTTGCAATGAAGTTATTTATTGACAACTGGCGTTGGGCAGGAGTCCCGATTTATCTGCGCACAGGTAAGAAGATGCCAGAGACAGTTCTCGAGGTAATCGTTGAGTTTAAACAACCACCACGTGCGCTCTTTGGAAAGTCAGAGGCGAACCAAGTTCGTTTTAGATTAGGCGCTAAAGATGGCGTAGATATTTCGCTTCAAGCCAAGAAGCCAGGTACAAAGTTAGTTACTGAGACTGTTGATCTCTCTGTTGAATTCGTTGCTGAATTTGGTGATCGACAAGGCCCATACGAGCGCCTGCTGCGTGCTGCAATGTTGGGTGATCACTTTAGATTTACACGTATCGATGCAGTTTTGCATTCATGGCAGATTTTGGAAGATCTCTTAAAGAATCCAAATCCAGTTATTACTTACGAGAGTGAGAGCTGGGGGCCAAGCGTGGCTCAAGATTTAGTGCCGGGCGGATGGGCGCCAGTGGGAAGCGAAGCAGAGACACTTAAAGGGCTCCGCCTTTAATTTCTAGCTTTAATCTCTAGCTTGACCTGATTTGTGCTTGTAACGCCCCATAAATTCCTTCTTCATATCTTGGAATGTGCCATCGATCAATGCTTGTCGCATCTGATCTACGAGGCGCACGATAAAGCGTTCATTGTGAATTGTGGCCAGGGTGCCCGCGACCATCTCTTTAGCGCGGAATAAGTGGCAGAGATAAGCGCGTGAGTAATTTGCGCAGGTGTAGCAATCGCATTCGTCATCAATCGGATTGAAGTCTCGGATAAATGGCTTATTGGAGACGTTGAAGCGACCTTCCATCGTATAGACGGCGCTTGTGCGAGCGATACGTGATGCAAGTACACAGTCGAAAGTATCAACGCCATTTTCAACGCCCACGAAGAGATCTTCAGGCGCACCAATTCCAAGCAAGTGCTTTGGCTTCTCTTGCGGAAGAGTCGAGTTAACCCAGCCGACAATTGTTCCCAACGAATCTTTATCGAGAGCCCCACCAATTCCAAATCCATCGAATTCAACTCCAGATGAACTCATGGTGCCAAGATCAGAAGCAGCTTTCTTGCGCAAGTCTTCGTATTGGGCACCTTGAATAACTCCAAAGAGAGCCTGATAAGGCTTGCCTACCCGGGAGTCAGTAAGTCGCTTATGTTCATCGAGGCAGCGAATTGCCCAATCATAAGTACGTGACATCGCCAGCTCTTGATATGGGCGAGTGTTGTGCAATGTGGTGCATTCATCGAATGCAAACATAATGTCGGCGCCCAGCTTATGTTGGATCTGCATAGAAACTTCAGCGGTAAAGCGATGCATTGATCCATCGAGGTGGCTCTTAAATGTCACACCTTCATCATCGACATGGGCAAGGCGTTCTTTATTCTTTGCAATAACTTGATCAGAGCGAAAAGTCTGTGCATCCATCGCCAAAACTTTTTTAAAGCCAACCCCAAGAGATAGAACCTGAAAGCCACCGCTATCGGTAAATGTTGGCTTATCCCAATTCATAAATGAGCCAAGGCCACCTGCTTCATCTAAGACATCTGGGCCTGGTTGAAGGTAGAGGTGATACGCGTTTGATAAAAGTGCCTGTGCTCCAAGATTCTCCATCGCTTCAGGCAGAACTGTCTTAACGGTCGCCTTTGTACCTACAGGGATAAATGCGGGAGTCTGAATATCACCATGGGGCGTTGAGATTGTTCCAACGCGCGCTAACCCTGAATCTGCTGCATGGTTGATGGCAAAAGAGAAGCCCTTATCTGAATTGGCTTTACTCATGTGCTAATTGTGTCAGAGATATAGACTTACCAAATGCCTCAATTTAAAGTCAAAGATGGTCGCGAATTAGAGATTCTCGATAATGGAATCACTTCGGATAAGGCGATCATTTTTCACCATGGCACACCGCACCATGCATCCGCCTGGAGCAGTTGGCTAGAAGATGCAGCAAGCCGTGGAATCCGCGCACTTTCATATAGCCGCGCAGGCTATGGCACCAGCGATCGAAACTTTGGAAGAAGTGTTTTGAGCAATAATTCCGATATCTCGCTCTTGCTTGATGGAAAGAGTATTTCAAGCTTTGTTGCAATCGGTTGGTCTGGCGGGGGACCGCACGCTCTTGCAAATACCTTTGAGCATCGCAACGTTGGTGCAATTACCTTGGCAGGTGTTGGTGAATTTGGAGCCTCTGATCTCGATTTCCTAGAAGGAATGGGGCCAGAGAATCACGATGAATTCGGAGCGGCTCTCAAAGGTGAAAGTGTTTTGGATGCATGGATGAACAAAAATGCCGGTTCTATGAAGAATGTAACTGGCGCTGAAATTAAAGAAGCTTTTGGTGGTCTTATTGGTGATGCTGATAAGGCAGTCATTGAAGGCGACTTTGCAGATCAGATGGCGGCCACGATGCGCAGCGGATTAGCTGTCAGCTTTGACGGATGGATCGATGACGATCTCGCATTTGTACGGCCATGGGGATTTAACCTAGACGAAATTTCAAAGCCGGTATTTATCTGGCAGGGTGATGATGACTTTATGGTTCCTCACGCACATTCAAAGTGGTTGGCAGAACATATCCCAGGGTCGCAGTTGAAGTTTGTCCCAGGCCATGGCCATATCTCGCTCATTGAAAAGTATCGCGCTGAAATCCTTGATCAAGCTCAGGCACTTCTGAAGTAAATGCTCTTTAAAGAATTTACTGCGCTTCTCAATCCGCAGTCGAGAAAGATTGTCTTTGGAATCTGCCTCAATGCAATCGGCGGGGGAATGACGCTCTCTCTATTGCTCGTCTATCTCCACGATATGCGTGGCTTCTCAAATACCTTTGGAGGACTTCTTCTAGCCTATGCCTCGCTCGTAAGCATCGTTGCAAGTACTCCGCTTGGCGCACTTGTCGATCGCTTCGGACCTCGCAAGGTAATAATTCCAGGTCTTCTTGCAGCATCAGGTGGGGCGTTCTCGCTATCGATAGTCGATACACACTTCGAAGCAATCTTGGCGCTGACTGTTATCAATGCGGCAGGTCAAGCAATCTGGCCAACGCAGATGGTGATCTTGACTCGACTTACACCTGAGAAAGATCGTCAGAAGATATTTGGTTTTAACTTTATGTTGCTCAACCTGGGCCTCGGAGTAGGCGGACTCATCTCCTCACTTCTCATTCGAGAAGGCGACCTGCGATCCTTTCAATTGATGTATTGGGTCGATGCGGCAACATTCCTTCTCTATCTCTTAATTGTCCTAACGATGCGCGGCCCTGCGATGCAGCGCTACGTGAAAGAGAAGCACGAACCCGAACAAGGTTCATATCGTGATTTGCTTGCCAATAAACCACTGGTACTTCTGGGGATCTCGGGCATCATTCTCTTCACATTCGGCTACGGCTCAATTACCGCAGGGGTACCGCTCTTTGCCACTCAGTATCTCGATCTCTCTCCTAATTGGCTCGGGATAATCTTTGGGGTCAATACACTTTCAATTGTTCTCTTTCAGCCAGTTGTCATGCGAGTTCTTGAAAGATTCTCTAAGTACACGGCGCTGATCTCTATCGGTGTTATCTGGGCCCTTTCATGGCTCTTCGTAGGTCTCTCACCATTCTTGCCTCTCGTGGCATCCGGAATTGCAATCTGCGTGAGCCAATTAGTTTTTGCATTCGGTGAGATGGTTCAGGCTCCAACGATTCCAACGTTGGCTAATGAACTTTCGCCAGAACATATCCGTGGCCGCACCAATGCATGGATGAGCCTTCAGTGGAGCGTCTCGGGCGTATTAGGCCCCGCCATTACAGGCATCATGTTTGGCGCCCACTTAGAGATGTTCTGGGTCGTTGCCATGTTTTGCGGAAGCTTTATTTCGATTCCACTCTTTATGAAGATGAAATCGATGGCGAAGAACCAGCAGTAGGAATTACCAGATCTTTACGCGCTCAGTTGGAGCGAGCCAGAGTTCATCCTTTTCGGTAACGCCAAAGGCGTCATAGAACTCTTGAACATTGCGCACAATCTGATTGCAACGGAACTCATCAGGCGAATGTGGATCAATCGCGATACGACGACGAACTTCTTCAGGGCGGTTCTTATTGCGCCAGGAGTGCGCATATGACAAGAAGAATCGTTGATCGCCTGTAAGGCCATCAATGACAGGGCTCTCGGCGCCATTGAGCGCTAACTTAAATGCCTTATATGCAATTCCAAGTCCGCCAAGATCTCCGATGTTCTCACCTAAGGTGAAGGCGCCGTTGACGTGGATATCAGGTGTGCTCTCTGGCGAGAGCGCATCAAATTGATCAACGAGCACTTGGGTCAGCGCCTCAAATTTGGTGCGATCTTCATCGCTCCACCAGTCGACCATATTTCCATCGCCATCATATTTTGAACCTTGATCATCAAAGCCATGGCCGATCTCGTGGCCGATAACGGCGCCGATTCCACCGTAATTAGCTGCAATATCTGCACCTAGATCAAAGAAAGGTGGCTGCAGGATTGCTGCCGGAAAAACGATCTCGTTGGCGAGCGGGTTGTAATAAGCGTTAACGGTCTGAGGCGTCATATGCCATTCGTCGCGATCGACTGGGGCGCCGATCTTTGCAATTGCATAGGCGTGATCAAACTCTGCGATGCGCCAGAGATTTCCAATGAGGTCATCTGCAGATATCTGAAGAGTCGAATAGTCGCGCCATTTATCTGGGTAGCCGATCTTTGGCGTGAACTTCTTCAGCTTCTCAAGTGCCTTCTGCTTTGTGCCTTCAGACATCCAAGGAAGATCGATAATGCTTATGCGATATGCCTCGAGCAGGAAGTCAACGAGGACCTTCATCTCGCTCTTAGCTTTTTCAGGGAAGTACTTCTCGACGTAGACCTTGCCGATTGCCTCACCTAAAGCGCCCTGAGTTAGCGATACTGCGCGCTTCCAGCGATCGCGAATCTGTGGCGTGCCCGAGAGCGTCTTGGCGTAGAACTCAAAGTTCTGCTGAACGATATCGTCAGTTAGATATGCAGCACTTGATGAGACGAGATTGAATTTCAGCCAGCCCACCCAAGAATCGCGATGGGCTTCGAAGTTGGCGAGCATCGCTGAGACTGATGAGAAGAATGAAGGCTCGCTGATGACGACAGATTCAAAGGCTTTCGCTGGAACCTTTGCATGTTCGGCCCAGAGATCAAATAAGAAGTTCGGAGCAAGGGCTTCAAGCTCTGCGCGGCTGTGCTTGTTATAGGTCAGAGTCGCATCGCGATCTTTCACCTGATCCCAGTGATGGGTTGCGATCTCGGTCTCGAGAGTAAGAATCTGATCAGCGATCTTCGCGCCGTCGGCAATCCCTACAAGGGCACACATCTTTGCCACATGGTCGAGGAAAGCTTTGCGAATTTCAGCGAACTGTTCTTCGCGATAGTAGGACTCATCAGGAAGCGATAGGCCGCCTTGTCCCATGTAGAGAATATTTGTATTGGAATCCATAGCATCGGGATAGATAGCAGCGCCGAAGATTCCACCGATGCCGCGCATTTCAAGGCGAGCCATCACAGAGATAAAGTCCTGCAGATTCTTGATGCCATCTATCGCGGCGAGGTCATCGACGATAGGCGAAATGCCACGGGCCTTAATGCCTTCGGTATCCATAAATGATTTGTAAAGATCGCCAATTTTCTGGGCTTCTCCTGCACCCTGGGCGCTCTCGATAATCTCGCGGACCTGAGCTTCAGCCTCATCGTGTAATTTGCGGAAGATTCCATCGCTCGAACGGTCGGCTGGCATCTCGTACTCGTTGATCCATTTGCCGTTGTAGTGACGGAAGAGATCATCTTGTGGGCGCACTAGTGGGTCCAGGGATGCAATATCGATTCCAGATCTAACTGAGCTCATAAGGTCCATTTCTTAGTCGTAGCGCAGGCGGTGAAAAGTAGTTGAAAGTTCAACGTTTTCCATTTCTGCCGTACTATTGCCAGTATGGCAGGGCAAAACGCTACAACACCTCGCTGGTTAAACCCTGTCGAAATGAAGGCTTGGCGCCGTTACATCATCGCTAGCCGCCGCTTATTAGAAGCCCTCGATTCTGATCTCGAAGACCACGAGCTTTCAATGGCTGATTATGAAGTCTTAGCCCAGCTCAGCGATGCCCCAGAGCGAAAGATGCGAATGAGCGAATTAGCTGATGTTGCGATGCTTTCACGATCTCGCCTTTCACATCGAATCAAGGTGATGGAGAAGGCTGGCTGGGTAAAGCGCGAGGCATGCCCCGACGATAAGCGAGGCTACTTTGCTGTGATGACGGCAAAGGGATGGAAGGCGATTGTCGCTGCAGCCCCCGACCATGTCGAGAGCGTGCGGACTCGATTCTTAGATCATTTAAGTAAAGAGGATCAGAGAGTTTTATCTGAGATATTTGAACGGGTCACAGATTCATTGAAAGAGAATCCACCAACTGAATAATTTGAATTATGTATAACTAGAAAATTTGAGAGAAATAAAAAACCCCGCCAGTTCCCTGGCGGGGTTTTTTATAAGAGGTTAAATTACTTAGCCTTCTTAGCAGCCTTCTTGCGACGCTTTGGAGCTGCAGCTGGCTTAGCAGCTGCCTTCTTGCGACGCTTTGGAGCAGCCTTCTTAGCAGCTGGCTT
The DNA here is from genome assembly GCA_041303615.1 of Actinomycetes bacterium. Taxonomy (GTDB): domain Bacteria; phylum Actinomycetota; class Actinomycetes; order Nanopelagicales; family Nanopelagicaceae; genus Planktophila. The sequence goes on along the minus strand of JBFYOX010000009.1, from coordinate 24,344 downwards.
AGCAGCTGCCTTCTTGCGGCGCTTCTTTGGAGCAGCTGTTGACTTCGCTGCTGCCTTCTTGCGACGCTTTGGAGCAGCCTTCTTAGCTGCTGCCTTCTTGCGGCGCTTTGGAGCTGCCTTCTTTGCAGCTGGCTTAGCAGCTGACTTCTTCTTGCGCTTTGGAGCAGCCTTCTTAGCAGCTGCCTTCTTGCGGCGCTTTGGTGCTGCTGCCTTTACGGCAGCCTTCTTACGACGCTTTGGTGCTGCTGACTTAGCAGCTGCCTTCTTGCGACGCTTTGGAGCAGTTTTCTTTGCTGCAGCCATGTGTTTATCTCCTAATCGGAAGGGTTCGGATCCGTCACCCAAACCTGTTTCGTGGATAAGTGTGACGGAATTTAGAAAAAAATGCCACTACATAGTGAGATATTTCGCAGTGCGTGTCGCTAATTATTTTTTATTTTTTTTATGCATTTCGCAATTCTGAAATAGATTTTTCGGGAATTATTTCGGCGAAATTTTGGAGAAAATTTGTAAAAATCGGGAAATTTTTCCTTGATATCAAGAATTTTCGAGATTTTTTCTCAAATTTCGCTCTCGAACGGCAAATTCGTTCGTTTCAACGTCGTATTTCCACATTTTCGGCAAGAAAATCGCCAAAATTGCGACCACAGCGACACATAAAAGGCCGCCGGAAGTTACTGAGAAGGAAAGTGAAGTAGCAGCTGCCATCGAAGCTGCGCGAAGTTGTCCCGCTAGAGGACCTACCGAGTAGGAAAGTAATTCGATTCCGGCAAGACGCCCACGAAAATTATCGGGGATTGTCTGGTTCCAAATATTTCCTCGGAAGAGGGCGCTAACCATGTCAAAGGCCCCGGCAATAGTCAGAAAGAACAGGACCAGGAGAAGCGAGTTACTGAGACCTGCTGCTGCGATTGCGAGTCCCCAACCCATCGCCGCCAGAATTACTGCGCGTCCGTGGAAACGGTAGGTGCGAGTCCAGCCAGATGTCAGAGTTACGAAGACTGAACCAACAGTGATCGCTGCATAGAAGAATCCGAGGGCCCAGGGAGCGTTTAATTCGTCGGCCCAGAATGGATAGAGAGCCAGTGGCATAGCAAGTGTCATAGCAGCGAGATCAATAACGTAAGTTCCAACTAAATCTTGGCGGCTAAAGGCATATTTCACGCCATCAAATAATGCTGCCAGAGATGGCTTTTCGGCCTCCTTGAGGGCTGGCACATTCTTGACCATGGCAAGAAAAACTAGCGAGACCAAGAAAGTTGCGATATCTAATCCATAACCAACTGAAACTGAAAATGTCGAGAAGATAACTCCGCCGATTGTTGGTCCGATAATCACACCCAGTTGCCAACGAAGACTTAAGAGCGCACTCGCGGCGGGAAGATCTTCATGGTTGACCAACCTTGGAAGAATTGAATCCATACTTGGTCGCTGCAATCCGCTGACCATCGCAAAGAGTCCGGCGACGATATAGATGACTGAGACTTTTGGTTCCCAGAGCCAAGAGTTGGCCAGCAGAATTAAGACTAGAAGTAGAGCAGCAGCTTCGGTGGCCCAGACCATCTTCTTTCGATCCACCGAATCTGCAAGGACTCCGCCATAGAGACCGAAGATGATGAGCGGAATAATTTCAACGGCACCTAAAAGTCCCACTGCGAGGTAGGAACCGGTCAGCTCTTTGAGTTGGAATGGCATCGCAACGTAGGTGATCATCGATCCCATGTAGGAAATCAGCCCAGCAGTCCAGAGATTTCGGAAATCTGGGTACTTTTTGAGCGGAGTTAGGTCGATCGCGAACTTAGCCACCTGATAAAACTAGTGGAAGGTTTGGGTTTCGGTTGGGAAAGTTCCGGATCGAACTTCCTCCGCGAATTCTTGGGTGGCGGCCAATAAGTCAGCTCGCATATTGCGATAGGCCTTTGCAAGCTTCGGCGGCTTTTCAGTAAAGCCAGCCATATCTGTCCAGACCAATACCTGCGCATCGCATGAATATCCGGCGCCGATTCCGATAGTGGGTACTGATAAAGCTGCTGTGATTCGGGCGGCAAGTTCTGCCGGAACGAGTTCGAGAACGATGGCAAATGCACCAGCTTTTTCCAGTGCGAGCGCCGCATCCAATACTGCATCTCCATCGGTGCGCCCCTGGACTCGGTAGCCACCAAGTTGATGAAGTGATTGCGGAGTTAGGCCGAGATGGCCCATGACAGGAATTCCGCACGATGTCAGTTTCTCAACTATTGCTAAATGTGCGCCCTCAAGTTTGACCGCCATTGCGCCAGCTTCTTTAAAGAAGCGAGTCGATGTCGCAAGTGCCAGTTCCGGGGAAGATTCATAAGAGCCAAAGGGAAGGTCGGCCACAACCATGGCTCGCTGTGAACCACGAACAACTGCTCGAGTCAGCGGAATTAATTCATCGACTGTAACGGGGATGGTGTTCTCTTCGCCTAAGAAGTTATTTCCTGCGCTATCGCCGACGAGAAGAACTGGAATACCTGCTTCATCAAAGATCGATGCCGTCATCTGCTCGTAGCTGGTGAGCATCGGCCATTTCTCACCACGCACCTTTGCATCGCGAAGGTCGTTGATGGTGACGCGACGATGGGTCGCCCCGCCATACAGGGTTGTGCTCATATTTATCTCCTGCCTCGAAGCCGCTTGGCGCGGTCCCCGGGTCGACACAAATGGTACTCCCGATACTCTTGAACAATGAAGTTAAGGCTGGCGCTCGCGCAGATTAACCCCACGGTCGGCGACCTTGCAGGTAATGCTGCGCTAGTAAAGAGCGCGGCACTCGATGCCCAGAAGGCTGGCGCACATATTGCGATATTTCCCGAGATGGTTTTAACCGGATATCCAGTTGAAGATCTTGCACTGCGTCCATCTTTTCAATTGGGCAGCAAGGCTGCAATTGCACAGTTAGCCAATGAGATTGCACCAGAGATTGTCTGCATCGTTGGATACCTAGATCAAGTAGATGGTCAGCCACAGAATATGGTGGCGGTCATCAGTGGCGGTGAAATCAAAGCGCGTTACGCAAAGTGCCACCTGCCTAATTACGGCGTCTTCGATGAGTATCGAAATTTCAAGGCAGGTAACCAGACCTTGGTCGTCCGTATCCATGGAGTCGATGTCGGAATCGCAATCTGCGAAGACCTCTGGATTGATGGCGGAATCACTGCCCAACTTGCTGCGCGAAATCCAGGACTAGTTCTTGTTCCTAACGGCTCACCTTTTGAACGCAATAAAGATGATGTGCGCCTTGCCTTGGTAACTAAGCGCGCTCGCGAAGCCAATGCTCCACTTGCTTATGTAAATATGACCGGGGGACAAGATGACCTTGTCTTTGATGGCGACAGCATCGTTGTCGATCACACCGGCGCAGTCATTGCACGCGCACCACAATTTGAAGATGGCGTGATGGTTGTAGATGTTGATGTCGAAGCTGGAACGTCTAAGCCAGATGTTGTGATCTCTGAAGCCCCTGTCACGATCGAGAAGACCTTAATTCCGGGAATCGCTCATCGCCTCGGTGATGAAGAAGAGATCTGGAACGCCATCGTTATTGGTCTTCGCGATTATGTATCTAAGAATGGATTCACATCTGTACTAGTTGGCTTATCCGGCGGAATCGATTCAGCCCTAGTTGCAGCCCTTGCTATTGATGCACTTGGCTCTGACCGCGTCCACGCAGTTGCTATGCCAAGTAAGTACTCGTCAGAGCATTCGATTTCTGATGCAAAAGATATGGCTACAAGAACAAGTATTGGTTTCCGTATTGTCGAGATTCAACCGATGGTCGATGCATTCCGTAAAGAGGTGGAGCTCACCGGTTTAGCCGAAGAAAACTTGCAGGCGCGTGTTCGCGGAACAACACTTATGGGAATCTCTAACCAAGAGGGTCATCTGGTTCTTGCGACTGGAAATAAATCTGAACTTGCCTGCGGTTATTCAACTCTGTATGGCGATGCTGTCGGCGGCTATGCGCCAATTAAAGATATTTACAAGGTCGATGTCTGGGCCCTTTCTAAGTGGCGCAACGCCGCAGCAATTGCTGCAGGGCAGACACCACCGATTCCAGAGAACTCAATTACAAAGGCCCCAAGTGCTGAACTTCGTCCAGATCAAAAAGATTCAGATTCTCTTCCAGAGTATGAAATTCTCGATGAGGTCTTAATGGCCTATGTCGATGAAGATATGGGCCACGACCAATTAATCGCTGCCGGTTTTGATAAAGATTTAGTGAAGCGGGTTATCGCAATGGTGGATAAAGCCGAATATAAGCGCCGCCAATACCCGCCTGGCACGAAGGTTTCCAAGCGTGCTTTTGGTAAGGATCGACGCTTGCCAATGACCAGTAAGTGGCGCGAACTCTAGTTTTGTAACATAGCCGTAACTTCGCTTTGGCACGATGGCGCCATGTCCCCACAGTCCGAAAATATGAGCAAGCAGCAAGAGTTCGTTCTTCGCACAATTGAAGAACGAGATATTCGATTTATCCGTCTCTGGTTTACAGATGTACTTGGGTATTTGAAGTCTGTTGCAATTGCACCTGCCGAACTTGAGAATGCCTTTGAAGAAGGAATTGGATTCGACGGTTCTGCAATTGAAGGATTCGCTCGCCAATCTGAATCAGATATGTTGGCAAAGCCAGATCCTGGGACATTTACTATCTTGCCGTGGCGTGCTGAAGCACAAGGTGCAGCTCGTATGTTCTGCGATATCACTCTGCCAAATGGAGAACCATCTCCTGCAGATCCGCGCAATGTTCTACGTCGCACTTTAGATAAGGCAGCGAAGATGGGGTACACCTGTTACACCCACCCAGAAATTGAATTCTTCTTATTTAAATCACAGCCTGAAAAAGGCGTTGCACCAGTTCCTGTAGATCAAGGTGGGTACTTCGATCACACCCCTGCAGTTGTAGGACATGACTTCCGCCGCCAAGCAATTACGTTGCTAGAGGCGATGGGCGTCTCAGTTGAATTTAGCCACCACGAAGGCGCACCTGGTCAGCAGGAGATCGATCTTCGTTATGCAGATGCATTAAGCACTGCAGATAACATTATGACTTTCCGCCATGTGATTAAAGAGGTTGCACTGAATCAGGGCTTCTACGCATCCTTTATGCCAAAGCCATTTACCGAACATCCTGGTTCTGGAATGCACACACACGTATCGCTCTTTGAAGGCGAGAAGAATGCTTTCTACGATAAAGATGCAGAGCTCAATCTCTCAATAGTTGGCCGACAATTTATCGCCGGAATCTTGAAGCACTCAGCTGAAATCACAGCGATTACAAATCAATGGGTCAACTCTTACAAACGCCTACAAGGCGGAGGAGAAGCTCCATCGATTATCAACTGGGGCCATAACGATCGTGGCGCGCTAGTTCGCATTCCTATGTATAAGCCAAATAAAGAGAACTCAACTCGTATCGAATTTCGTTCACCAGATTCTGCATGCAACCCATATCTTGCATATGCGGTCATGCTTGCAGCAGGTCTTAAGGGAATCGAGAAGAAGTACGTACTCGAACCTTCAACAGATCATCAGTTGCTCCCTTCAAATCTTGAGGAAGCAATTCTTGTTATGGAGAAGAGCGAACTCGTTCGCGAGACCTTGGGCGAGCATGTCTTTGAGTACTTCCTGCGCAATAAGCGTGCTGAATGGCAGGACTATCGCCGCCAGGTAAGCGCCTACGAATTAGATCGGTATTTACCGGTCCTGTAATCGTTTTTTCTGCGCCGCCACTTGTAGCCTAAGTACATGGCTAAAGAAATTAATACTCAGAAGATTCGTAACTACAACCTCATTGCAGGTTTCTTCCACCTCATTCAAATGGTGGCAGTTCTAGTCCTTTCTAATGACTTTACCTTGCCAATTGTGGCTCGTTATATGGCAGGTCCTCCAGGAAGCGTCTTTGCTGAACCTGTCACTCTTCTTGAAGCACCAATCGGAATTACTGTTGCAATCTTCTTAGGCCTTTCAGCTTTCTTCCACTTCGTTGTAGCTAGCCCACAATTCTTCCCTCGCTACACCGCAGGACTCGCTGCACATCGCAACTACTTCCGTTGGGTTGAATATTCAATTAGCTCATCAGTAATGATTGTTTTGATCGCACTCATTACTGGCGTCTCTGATGTTGTTGCAATCATCGCGCTCTTCGGTGTTAATGCATCGATGATTCTCTTTGGATGGTTGCAAGAGAAGTATGAAGAGCCAGGAAATGGTGGATGGCTTCCTTACATCTTCGGCTGCATTGCAGGGGCTATTCCTTGGCTAGCGCTCTTGTTCTACGTACTTGCTATCGGTGGCCCAGGAGATACGAAGGCACCTGCATTTGTATATGGCATCGTCTTCTCCATCTTTATTCTCTTTAATACCTTTGCCATTGTTCAATACCTTCAATATAAGAAGGTTGGAAAGTGGTCTGATTATTTACGTGGCGAGAAGACTTATATAACTCTCTCACTCGTTGCTAAATCTGCACTTGCATGGCAGATCTTCTCGGGAACCCTTATCCCTCAATAAGCCACCTTGATTAGGTAAGCGCAAACGGGATATCCTGTAGCCATAATGAATTTTCCAAAGCAGAAGCCTTCAAAGATGCCGGTGCATCGATATGCGCCATTTATTCCGGTAGAGCTTGAAGATCGCACCTGGCCAAGTAAGAAGATGACCATGGCACCCAAGTGGTGCTCAGTCGATCTTCGCGATGGCAACCAGGCGCTTATCGACCCAATGGATACACCTCGCAAGCTTGCGATGTTCAAGTTGCTCGTTGCGATGGGTTACAAAGAGATTGAAGTTGGCTTTCCTTCAGCATCTCAGACTGATTTTGATTTTGTCCGCAAAATCATCGATGAAGATTTAATTCCGGATGATGTCATCATCCAGGTTCTTACCCAGGCACGCGAACCTCTTATTCGCCGGACCTATGAAGCTATCAAGGGCTCAAAGCAAGCGATTGTTCACCTCTATAACTCAACATCAACTTTGCAGCGCCGCGTTGTCTTCGGTCTTGATAAAGAGGGCATTAAAAAGATTGCAACTGATGGTGCTCAGCTCTGTCTTGATTTGATGGCAACGGTTCCAGAAACAAAAGTCTCCTTCGAATATTCACCAGAGTCCTATACCGGCACCGAACTCGAATTCGCAGTTGAGGTTTGTAACGCCGTCAACGATGTTTGGAAGCCAACTCCACAATGGAAGACGATTATGAATCTTCCAGCAACTGTCGAAATGGCAACACCAAATGTCTATGCAGATTCGATCGAGTGGATGTGTCGCAACCTCAACAATCGCGAAAGCGTGATTGTTTCACTTCACCCGCATAATGATCGCGGTACGGGTGTTGCAGCCGCAGAGCTTGGATACCTAGCTGGCGCAGATCGTATTGAAGGAACTCTCTTCGGAAATGGTGAGCGCACCGGAAATGTCTGTCTTGTAACTCTTGGAATGAATATGGTCTCTCACGGAATCGATCCACATATCGATTTCAGCGATATCGATGAGATTCGCCGAACAGTGGAATATGGAAATCAATTAAAGGTCGCTGAGCGCCATCCCTATGGCGGAGATCTCGTATTCACCGCATTTTCAGGGTCACATCAAGATGCAATCAAGAAGGGCTTTGAGCATCTAGAACGTGATGCAAAGGCTGCGGGTCGTGAAGTTGATGATCACACATGGGCTGTTCCTTACCTTCCAATTGATCCAAAAGATATTGGTCGCTCATATGAGGCTGTTATTCGCGTTAACTCTCAATCGGGTAAAGGCGGCGTTGCATACTTGATGAAGAGCGAGCATCACCTCGATCTTCCTCGTCGCCACCAGATCGAATTCTCAAAGATTGTTCAGGCAAAGACAGATGATGAAGGCGGCGAAGTAACTGCCGAGCAGCTTTGGAAGATCTTTGAAGATGAGTACCTACCAACAGATTCAGCTCCTTGGGGCCGCTTCCGTCTAAAGGGAATGTCACAAACTTCAGTAATGGGCGAGGATGTTCAGCTTGCAGTAAAGATGACAGATCGCGGTGAAGCTATTGAATTAGCTGGAACTGGAAATGGACCAATCGCAGCCTTCTGTCATATCTTGCAGAGTTATGGAGTCGATGTGCGCGTTCTTGATTTCCATGAGCACGCTCTCTCATCTGGTGGAGATGCATCTGCTGCGGCCTATCTCGAGTGCGAAATCTCAGGCGAAGTCTTCTGGGGCGTAGGAATCGACCCAAATACAACGACTGCTTCACTTAAAGCCGTCGTGTCTGCAATCAATCGCGCTATTCGCTAACTACCGTACGCAGTATGTCTGCGCCTCAAACCAAGCTCTATCGTGATGAGGCCATCATTCTTCGGACTCAGAAACTTGGCGAAGCAGATCGCATCATCACGCTGCTTACCAAAGAGCATGGTCGAGTACGCGGTGTCGCAAAAGGCGTTCGTCGCACAATGTCGAAATTTGGTGCGCGCTTAGAACCAGGTAGCCATGTCGATATTCAGATGCACGCAGGCAAGACCTTCGACACCATTACTCAAGTTGAAGCAATAATGAATTACGGTGAAGCGCTCACCGATGATTACCAGCGCTGGACAATTGCACATGCAATCCTTGAGACTGCAGAACGCTTCACGCAGCAAGAAGAAGAGCCAGCACTGCAAGAGTTTCAATTAGTTGTCGGTGGAATGAAGGCACTTGCAGAGAAGAGATTTGATTCATCTTTAATCCTCGATGCATTCTTACTTCGCTCACTTTCCATTGGGGGATATGAACCTTCAATGACAGCGTGCTCTCGCTGTGAAAAGCCTGGTCCGCATCGCTACTTCTCATTAGTTGGCGGCGGATCAGTTTGTATGGATTGCAGACCATCCGCATCGGCAACTGCATCTCCTGAAGCGCTGGCACTGATGCAGGCCTTACTGAAAGGTGATTGGGAGAGCGCCGAACTAAGTGAGCCCCGCCATCGCCGAGAGGCTAGTGGTTTGATAACTGCTTATCTACAATGGCACCTTGAACGTGGACTACGAAGTTTGCCGATGGTGGAGAGAGCATGAGCAATAAAGGGAAGATTGAAGTCCCTCAACATATCGCCATCGTTATGGATGGAAATGGGCGCTGGGCGAAAGAGCGTGGACTTGCACGTACTGCAGGCCACGAAGCTGGAGAGAAAGTCCTCTTTGATTTAGTAGAAGCCGCAATCTCTTTCGGCGTTAAAGAGTTAAGTGCCTATGCATTCTCAACAGAGAATTGGAAGCGCACACCTGAAGAAGTGAAATTCTTGATGGGCTATAGCCGCGACGTATTGCGCAATCGTCGCGATCGCCTTAACGAGATGGGCGTGAAAGTACAGTGGATTGGTCGCCCGCAGCGTCTCTGGAAGAGCGTTATTGATGAACTTGAAGAAGCTCAAGAGCTAACAAAGAAAAACAAAGTTCTGACTCTCAATATGTGCGTTAATTATGGTGGCCGTGCTGAACTTGTAGATGCAGCAACAGCGCTGGCTCGTGATGTGAAGCGAGGCAAGGTAAAGCCAGATTCAATTACCGAAAAGACTATTGAGAAGTATCTCTACTCACCGAAGATGCGCGATGTAGATATGTTCCTGCGATCATCAGGCGAACAACGCACAAGCAACTTCTTGCCTTGGCAATCAACGTATGCAGAGTTTGTCTTTATGGATGTGCTCTGGCCAGATATGACGCCAAAGTTATTGTGGAAAGCTATCGAGGAGTATTCAGAGCGCGATCGACGTTTTGGCAAGGCCTAGCACTTGGAGCAGAGACCGAAGATCTCTGCAGTATGTCCGACTTCTCTAAAGCCATGTTCTTCAGCCATCACTTTCGCCCACTTTTCAATCGCACCGCCTTCAATTTCAACGGTATCTCCACACGATTTGCAAACTAAGTGGTGATGGTGAGCCTCTCCACAGAGGCGGTAGATAGCCTCACCATCATCACGTCTTAGGACATCGACAATCTTGTCGTTGACCAAACTCTGCAGAGAGCGATAGACGGTCGTTAAACCAATACTTTCGCCTTCACGTTGCATGAGTCTGTAGACCTCTTGTGCGCTAGCAAAACCACCAGCACGTTCGAGGGTACTTAAGACTCGAGGGTTAGAACGGGACACTACTTATGATCTTCCTCTTCATGGTCATGATGATCTTCGCCTTCATGCTCTTCACCTTCGTGCTCTTCATGAATAGCAGTGGTAGAACCATGAGCATGTGAATCACCTGAATGCAGGTAGCTGACAAGTCCCCACATAATAAGAACACCACCGATAGTTGCCAAAATTGTGTAGCGAGACTTATGTCGTGAATGTGCCTCAGGCAAGATATGTGAAGTTGCAAGGTAGATAACAATTCCTGCAAAGGCTGCGAGATAGATAGCGATTACGTTATCGCCTAGCGCCAAGCTAGTTCCAACTGCTGCGCCACTGATGCGAGCAAGTGCATCGACTGCCAAGAGCCATACGCCCTTCTTGCTCCACTTTCCGCTCTTGATTAGAAATGAAACTGTGTTGAGGCCATCACTGAATGCGTGGACCAAGAGTGCAATAAAGACAGCGACACCTAAATCTGAGCTGACTTTAAAAGCAACGCCGAGCGCTAGACCGTCGAGGAATACGTGGCCGCCCATCGCAATGGCACCAAGAATGCCAACAGAGCTCGCTGAGTGCGTGTGGTCATGACCGTAATCTGATTCAGCTGGCTCGTGCGAACCAAAGATCTGCTCATAGAAGTGAAGAAGAAGGAATCCAGCAATGAGCGCTACTGATACGGCAGGAGCATGGAAAATCTCTTGAGTTCCAAGTTCAAAGACCTCAGGAAGAAGATCAAATGCAACAAGACCTAGAAGTAGACCTGCGGATAATCCAAGGACTAAGTGGAGTCTGTCCTTTGCGCGGATTGCTAGATAGCCACCCGCTGTTGTTGCTATAGCTGTTAAGGCTGCTAGGCCGATTGCGATATTCATAGCCAGAGCGTACCACAAATGAAAATGATTTTCATTCCTGTTCAGCCTAACCCTAGGCTCAGCCCATGATTGCTATCGCCAGATTTGAGCTTCCCTTGGCTGAAGCCGAGAAATTCCGCAGCGAACTCGAAGCCGTCCGTGAGGTTCTCGCTGAGGCAAAAGGTTTTCTCTCAGGCACCGTTGGGCAGAATCTCGATGAACCGACGCTTTGGGTTCTAACTACCGAGTGGGAGAACGTCGGTTCGTATCGCAGAGCCTTAAGTTCTACACGCGCAAAGTTAGAAGCGATTCCGATTCTTGCCAGAGCGATCAATGAACCCGGAGCCTACGAGTAAACTAGGACCACGATTGCAACGACCGTTGTTATTCGCCGACAGCCAGCCGGATGGAGATTTGAAATGGCCGTAGACCGTCTAGAAAATATTGTTTCACTCTCGAAGCGACGTGGATTTGTATTCCCGTCATCTGAAATTTATGGAGGCCTTCGCGCCTCATGGGATTACGGTCCCCTCGGAGTTGAAGTTAAGAACAATGTAAAGCGCCAGTGGTGGAAGTCCATGGTGATGGGCCGCGAAGATGTTGTCGGTCTTGATTCATCAGTTATTTTGGCACGCGAAGTTTGGGAAGCATCAGGACACGTTGCAACATTTAGCGATCCGCTGACCGAGTGCACTGCTTGCCATAAGCGTTATCGCGCAGATCATCTGGAAGAACAATATGAAGCAAAGCATAAGAAGAAGCTTGAATCACTTGCAGATATGAACTGCCCTGCCTGCGGCAATAAAGGTCAATTCACAACACCAAAGCAGTTCTCAGGTTTGCTCAAGACATTCCTTGGACCTGTCGAAGATGAGTCAGGTCTTGCATATTTGCGCCCAGAAACAGCGCAGGGAATTTTTATTAACTTTGATCAGGTGATGACAACATCACGTAAGAAGCCACCATTTGGTATCGGCCAGATTGGTAAATCTTTCCGTAATGAAATCACACCTGGAAACTTCATCTTCCGTACTCGCGAATTCGAGCAGATGGAGATGGAATTCTTTGTTGTTCCTGGAACTGATGAAGAGTGGCATAAGTATTGGATCGAGACTCGTCTTAATTGGTACAAGGATCTTGGAATCAATCCAGAGCGCCTTCGTCTATTCGAGCATCCAAAAGAGAAGCTCTCACATTATTCAAAGGGCACAACTGATATCGAATATAAATTTGAATTCAACGGAACCGAGTGGGGCGAGCTTGAAGGTATTGCTAACCGCACAGATTTCGATCTCAAGGCGCACTCTGCTGCATCTGGAAAAGATCTCTCATACTTTGATCAAGAGAAGAATGAACGTTGGACTCCTTATGTAATCGAACCTGCAGCAGGTGTCGATCGTTGTGCGCTGACATTTATGATGGATGCGTACACCGAAGATGAAGCGCCAAATGCAAAGGGCGAGATGGAAAAGCGCGCAGTGATGAAGTTCGATCACCGCATTGCACCTGTAAAGGCTGCAGTTCTTCCACTTTCACGTAATGCAGATCTTTCTCCAAAAGCTCGTGATCTTGCGGCGCAGCTTCGTAAGAATTGGAATATCGATTTCGATGATTCAGGTGCAATCGGTCGTCGCTACCGTCGCCAAGACGAAATCGGAACTCCCTACTGCATCACAATCGACTTCGAGACACTTGAGGACCACGCTGTAACAATTCGCGATCGCGACACAATGGCGCAGGAGCGCATTGCAATCGATCAGGTTGAAGCATGGTTAGCCCCACGTCTACTCGGCTGCTAGATCCACTTAAACTCCCGCTCAAAGATGGAGTCCACTTAGTAGATCCACCCGTTGTTCTTGCACCAATGGCAGGAATCACCAATGCTCCATTTCGCATGCTCTGTCGCGAACAAGGTGCAGGTCTATTTGTCTCCGAGATGGTTACAGCTCGTGCGCTCTTAGAACGTATTCCAGAAACTCTTCGCATGATTGAACCTGGTGCCGGTGAATGGCCACGTTCAGTTCAGCTGTATAGCGTCGATCCTCATCACATGGGTGAAGCGGTAAAGATGATTGGTCGCGAAAATTTGGCAGACCATATTGATATGAACTTTGGTTGCCCAGTTCCTAAAGTGACTCGTAAAGGCGGCGGAGCAGCGCTTCCCTTTAAACGAAATCTCTTTCGTGAAATTGTTAAGGCTGCAGTTGATAATGCAAAACCATATGGAATTCCAGTCACCGTAAAGATGCGTATTGGTATCGATACAGATCACCACACATATCTAGAAGCAGCAAAGTCAGCAGCCGATCTTGGCGTTGCCTGGGTTGCGTTACATGCGCGCACCGCACAACAGATGTATGAAGGAAAAGCAGACTGGTCGGCAATTGCAAATCTTGTCGAACATTTGAAACCAACAGGTGTACCTGTACTTGGCAATGGAGATATCTGGTCTGGCGCAGATGGCGTTGAAATGGTGCGACAAACTGGTTGTGCGGGAGTCGTCGTAGGTCGCGGATGTTTGGGACGTCCGTGGCTCTTTGCAGATTTAGTAGATGCATTTAATGGTGGAAACAATCGCGTGCTTCCAACTTTGCACCAGGTGCGTGAAGTTATGTACCGCCATGGCGAATTGATCGTTGAATACTTTGAATCAGAAGATCGTGGATGTCGCGATCTTCGTAAACATATGGCTTGGTACCTCAAAGGTTTCCGCGTTCCATCGGAACTTCGCAGACAGTTTGGAATGGTTGGCTCGCTCAATGAGCTGCGTTCACTACTTAATCAGCTCGATGAGCAGCCTTACCCCGTTGAAATTGGCGAGAAGCCACGTGGTCGCACCAGTAGTGGCCGTCCGCCAACCTTGCCTGATGGTTGGCTTAATGACCCGGATGAGATGATCCATCTCGATGCTGAAGATATGTTCTCGGGCGGCTGATGTTTAAGTTAATTAGACGGGTTCTTTCTCTTATTGTGGCTGTTGTCGTAATCATTCCAACGTATGCACTCTTTGTGACGTGGAATGGTGCAAAGAATCCTGCAGAAGAAATTTCCGCCGATGCAATCGTTATTGCAGGTGCCGCACAACTCAATGGTGCGCCAGGTGAAGTACTGCTTGCTCGCCTCGAGGAAGCCAAGAGAATCTTTGATAAGGGTTACGCGCCACTCATCATCACCGTTGGATCTGGAGCACCTGGAGATAGAACAACTGAAGCAGCAGCGGGAAGATATTGGCTTGTACGCAATGGAATTCCGAAGAGCAAAGTTCTTGCTCTTCCAGTTGGTCGCGACACCTTAACTCAAACTAAGAGCTACATCGCAGAATTAAAGAAGCGCAATCTCAGCAAGGTAATTATTGTTACTGATCCATATCACTGTAATCGCGCGATTACGATGGCGGAAGATTTTGATGCGAGAGCAACTTGTTCACCTTCTCAAAGTGGTCCGAATACCCTAGAAAATTCACGTAAGAGATACTTGATACGAGAAGCCGGCGCATATCTTGCCTACATCACGCTAGGGCGCCGAGGCATTCATATCTCTGATCATCTAACTAATAGCGGCCTTGTAAGGTATGTACATGACTTCATCAAGTAGTAGCTATAGCGCGGCAGATCAAGAGCGCTTCCTTGATGAGCCAGCTAAGCGCCCAGGTCGTACAGAATTTATGCGCGATCGCGCACGCGTTATTCATTCTGCGGCACTTCGACGTTTAGCTGCAAAGACGCAAGTTGCAGTTCCCTGGGAGAACGACTTTCAGCGCACACGACTTTCACACTCTCTTGAATGTGCCCAGATCGGCCGAGAACTCGGTGAATCACTTGGTGCAGATCCAGATTTGTTAGAGACTGCATGTTTATCGCACGACATGGGCCACCCACCATTTGGTCACAACGGAGAAGAAGCACTAGCTGTCGCCGCAATTGATTGCGGCGGATTTGAAGGTAATGCACAGAGTTTTAGATTGCTTACAAGAATTGAAGCAAAGACTGTTGATGCTCAAGGAAAGAGCCTTGGCCTAAATCTGACTCGGGCATCACTCGATGCTGCAACAAAGTACCCGTGGCCCCGATCTGAGAACCCGCGCAAATTCGGCGTTTATGACGATGATGTAGAAATCTTTTCATGGGTTCGCGCAGGTGCGCCAGTAGGACGTAAGTGCATTGAAGCGCAAATTATGGATTGGTCCGATGATTGTGCCTACTCAGTACACGATTTAGAAGATGCAATCTTCGCTGGTCAAATCTCTGTCAAGAACTTTGATCGCGATTTTGATACCTTGTATAAAGAGATGGTTGATGGATACGGAAGTGATTCCAGCAAGGAAGAGGCAGAGCTAGCACTAGAGCGCTTGCAACAACTCTCATGCTGGCCAATAAATTTCGACAGAACGCATCGCGCACTTGCTCGACTGAAAGATTCAACTTCACAGTTGATTGGTCGCTTTGTACTTGCCGCAGAACTCGAGACGCGAAAAGTGCATGGCAACGGACCCTTGACGAGATACTCAGCTAATTTAGAAATTCCACGAGAGCAAGTTATCGAGGTCGATTTCCTCAAGGCAGTAGCTGGCCATTACTTAATTAGCGCAGCTGCATCACAAGAAAGATATGCAAAGCAGCAGGTTGTTATTCACGAACTTGTGGAAATGTTATTTGAAGCAGCGCCTTCTGAGCTCGACCCAATCTTCGAAGATGATTGGAAGCGTGCAACTAACGATTCCGAGAAGCTGCGGATCGTCATCGACCAGATTGCAAGCCTGACCGACCCTGGCGCCTATGCGCTCCATGCGCACTTATCGAAGCGTAGGTAAGGTAGGAACATGAGCGGTCGCATTAAGGCGGATGACATTGTCTATGTCCGCGAGCATGCTCACATCGATGAAGTTGTCTCATCTGCAGGCGTTGCGCTTAAGAATGCTGGTGGCGGTCAGAAGAAGGGCCTCTGTCCATTTCATGATGAGAAATCTCCTTCATTTCACGTAACACCATCGAAGAATTACTACCACTGCTTCGGTTGTGGAGCAGGTGGCGATGTCATCGACTTTATGATGAAGACAGATCACTTAAGTTTCACAGAGACAATCGAACGTTTGGCATCACAAATTGGATACACACTTCGCTATGAAGAAGGTGGCCCAACACAGCCAACATCCCAACGTTCGCGACTTTATGCAGCGAATTTAGCGGCTGCAAAATTCTTCCAAGATTTACTCAATACATCTCCAGATGCAGCTCAAGGCCGCGACTTATTAACAAAACGTGGATTCGATAAGGCGGCATGTGATTCATTTGGGGTTGGTTATGCACCAAATGGTTGGGATGGATTAACAAAACATCTACGTGCTGCAGGATTTACCATCGAAGAACTTGAAGAAGCAGGACTTTCCAAGATGGGCGAACGCGGACCTATTGATAAATTCCGTAATCGTGTGATGTGGCCAATCAAAGATATCTCTGGAGACATTGTTGGATTCGGTGCGCGAAAGCTGGCAAGTGATGAAGAAGATCAAGGTCCTAAATACTTAAATACATCTGAGACTCCAATTTATAAGAAAAGCCAGGTTCTATACGGCCTTGATATGGCGAAGAAAGAGATTGCCAAAAGCCGTCAAGTAGTTGTTGTTGAAGGTTACACAGATGTTATGGCTTGCCACTTAGCTGGAATCAACACTGCGGTTGCCACTTGCGGTACTGCATTTGGAGATGACCATATTCGCATTATTCGTAGATTATTGATGGATGCCGATGCCTTCCGCGGCGAAGTTATCTTTACATTCGATGGCGATGCTGCTGGCCAGAAAGCTGCGATGAAAGCTTTCGGTGATGATCAGAAATTTGTAACTCAGACTTTCGTTGCAGTAGAGCCTGATGGCCTCGATCCATGCGACCTTCGTCAACATAAAGGGGATCTTGCGCTTAAGGATTTAATTGCAAAGCGCGTTCCGCTCTTTGAGTTTGCAATCAAGACTGAACTTAAGAAGCATAATTTGGCAACCGCTGAAGGTCGCGTCAATGCTCTTAATACTGCAGCTCCACTTGTTGCTGCAATCCGCGATAAGTCGCTCCGCCCTGAATATATAAAGTCACTCTCTGGATGGCTTGGAACCGAGACTGAAGTTGTTACTGCAGCTGTTAATGCAGCGCTGAAGAAAGTTACGCAGAACCAACCTCAGGTAGAGGCGCCAACGACCGATATTGCATGGCGTCCAAATCCAACAGAGCCAACCCTGATGCTTGAACGCGAAGTTCTTAAAGCTAAATTGCAAATGTCAGGACTGGTCTTGGGATGGACAACCATTGAAGACGATGCCTTTACGCATCCTGCATACCGCGAACTTCGACGAGTGATTGACTCATTTGGAACTGAATCACTTGCTCTTGAGAAAGTTACAGATGAACGGATGAAGCAATTATTTACCGAACTCTCTGTTGAGCCGGTACGCACCGATGGAGCTGTCTCAGAGAAATACGTTTCAAGTATCGTGGCAAGGTTGCGCGAAGTCTTAGTTAGCAGGAAAATCGCAGATCTAAAATCTAGTTTGCAACGCCTTAACCCTCTAGAAAACGAAGAGCAGTACAACGCCGCCTTTGGTGAACTTGTGGCCCTGGAAACCCAGAAGCGCGGTTTACATGAACTCGCTATCGGCTCTCTCTAGCAACCTTTTTCGCTTAATTTTGGCCTCAGTTAGCCACTGGGGTAGAGTCTGCACTTGCATTCCCTGATAGCTCAACGGCAGAGCAGTCGACTGTTAATCGACAGGTTCTTGGTTCGAATCCAAGTCAGGGAGCCATTTGCCTCCTTCACGGTTATTCTCTATCCGTGAACGCACTTCAGAGCATCTCCAGAGCCGCTGGGTCTTCTTGGCGTGGGCAGAGCCGTGCCGAGAAACTCCTTCGCACATTCTTATCGCTAACGTGGATCTATGCGGGTTGGCATAAGGCGACTGACTCTGGATTTCTCACTGCAGGGGAGCCAACATTTATTGGAAATACTCTCGAGGGGTATTCTCAAAACTCTCCAATTTCAGCACTTCTAGAAAATCTTCTTCAATATCCATCTGAAGTGGGTGCCTTCATTATTTTCTCCGAGCTCGCTATCGGTATTGCGACGCTTCTTTATGTGGCCCCAGCTACGGCCGCCTTTGGCGGATTCGCAATGTCGATAGTCCTTTGGTTATCAGGTACTTTCTATATCGAGCCCTTCTTTCTTGCTAGCGATACCGCCTATGCAATTTTATGGTTAACCTATCTACTTCTCATGATTGGAAATCGAAGAATGCCAGCAACTAACTTTCAGCGCAGAAATGTAATACGTACAGCGATAGTTGGGGGATTAGCAGTTGTTGCATCCCTTGCGGGGCGAACCGTTGCTTCATCAACTTCTCTCAACTCTGCAAAGCGCGCTGGAGGGAAGAAGATTGTGAAACTCTCCAAACTTCGAGTTGGAAATACCTTTAATTTTATTCACTCCGCACAGGGCATCCCATCCGTTTTGTTCAGAACTAAAACTGGAGTCTTTGCCTACTCCGCAATCTGTACACATCAGGGATGCACAGTTGCGTACAAGGCTTCGACAAAGAAATTGGCGTGCCCTTGCCATGGCGCACAGTTTGATCCATTTGCAGGAGGAGCAGTTACCGCCGGTCCTGCCGAAACTCCGCTTTCAAAGGTGCAGGTAAAGATTTCCGGCGCGTGGGTCGTAGAAGTTTAAAATCTTTCTCAACAGCAATACAGGAGAATCTCAGGAAAGAGCGGAATTATCATAGTTATGAAAAACAAAAAGGTAATTGGGGCATTTATGGTCGGCGCGCTAGCTGCCGGCACTTTCGCATCTGTGGCTACCACGCAGAACACAAGCGTAGTAAAGGCGTGTGTTGACAATAAGACACAAGCGCTTTATCTCTCTCCTAACGGAACATGTTCTGCAAAGAGAACTTTGGTCGAGATTGGCGGTAGCGCCATGAACACCAAGGCAATCGCATCTCTCGTAACTCCTTCCGTAGTCTCCATTTCCGTTACCGCGGCAGCTGGAAGTGGAACAGGCTCTGGATCTATCTATAAGACTTCCTCTACCTCGAGTTACATCATCACAAATAATCACGTTATTGAGTCGGCTGCGACTTCGGGCACAATCAAAGTCGAGCTCACCAATGGCAATCAATACACTGCCAAAATTATTGGTCGCGACCCAGGTTATGACATTGCAGTTCTTCAAATCCAAATTGGAAATCTGCCAAAGATCACACTTGGTGATTCAACTAAGGTCAGTGTGGGAGATCCTGTTCTGGCTATCGGTTCACCTCTCGGTCTTGCGAGTACTGTTACAAGCGGTATCGTCTCGGCGCTTAATAGACCAGTCTCAACTGGCAGCGAAGAAGCTCAGTCATATGTCAATGCTATTCAAACAGATGCAGCGATTAATCCAGGAAACTCTGGAGGAGCATTGGTGGATTCAATGGGACGCCTCATCGGTGTTAACTCTGCGATTGCAACTCTCTCATCGGACTCAGCATCCGGGAGTATCGGACTTGGATTCTCAATCCCAATAAACGAAGCAAAGCGAGTAATCGAGGAGATCATCTCAACCGGCAAATCGACCCGTCCAGTTCTTGGAGTGATCTTTGATAACTCATACACCGGAGTCGGTGCAAAAATCATTCAACTCAGTCCAAACGAGGGTGCTCTCAAAGCTGGCATTCCTGTTAACTCAGTAATTCGCAGTATCGACGGATTTAAGACCGTGAATACAGAGGCAGCGATTGTTCGAATTCGTTCTTATGCCCCAGGGACCGTTGTCGAAGTATTAGTAGACCTGCCATCAGGTGGCTCTAAGACCTTCAAAGTCACTCTTGGATCGGCACCTTCCCTATAGATAGGAATAGCTCCTGACGGATGTACCCGCTACTTGATTTCATGGGGTAGCGGGTACATTTGCGTCATGGCACTTTATAAATTGCAGATATCGCTTCCAGATCGCCCAGGCTCTTTAGGAATGCTCGCTTCAGCGATTGGATCTGCAGGTGCCGACATCAGAGAACTTCAGGTAATAAAGAGTGAAGATGGAGTTGTTTTCGATGAGATTACAGTTGCCGCTCCTGGAACAAATACTGAAGATCTCGTTGAGATTCTCGACTCGATTGGCGGAGTAAGCGTTCTCTCTATTGAAGCTTTGAACTAGCGCCAGCACTAGGAAGCCCATCAGGTTGACGCGACCTGGAGCTTCGGAAATTACTTCTGGAAGATGACCGAAGAGAGTCTGAAACTCATGTGAAATCGATGGCATGAAATTAAAGTTTTACATCTTTAAGCTGTTGAGCTGATTGTTCTGGCTTCATATCCATAATAAATGCGCCCATTGCAGATTCTGATCCAGCTAAATACTTCAGCTTGCCTGGTGCGCGGCGCACACTGGTTATCTGCCAATGAAGTCTGAGTAAGTTGCGACCTTCACGCACGGGCGCTTGATGCCATGCGGCGATGTATGCCATATCAATTCCGAATACTCCGTCGAGGCGCTGCATAATTTCAATAGCGATAGAGGGGAAAGAATCGCAGGCAGCAGGTTGAAGTTCAGATAAATCTGCAACAGGTTGCATTGGAGCCAGATGAATTTCAAATGGATATCGAGATGCATAAGGTGTAAATGCAACCCAATGTTCATTGCGAGCAATTATTCGATCACCATCACGAAGTTCTCGCGCCACAACATCATCAAAGAGCACTCGGCCAGTCTTTTGGTGATGCGCCTTCGCGACTTCGAGCATTTTCGATACGCGGGGAGGAAGGTAGGAGTAGGCATAGATCTGCCCATGAGGGTGAGCGAGCGTCACACCTATCTCTTCACCACGATTTTCAAATGGAGCAATATGTTCGATAAAAGGCTCTTGCGATAGCTCGCGAGTGCGGTCGCGCCAGGCTTCGAGCAGAGTACGAACTCTTTGAGGTGAAAGTGATTTAAATGATCCACCGTGATCTGCGGTAAAGCAGATTACTTCGCACTTACCTGCGGCAAGCCCTTCATCGGTATCTGCCCCAACCAAATCTGGAAGTGCGAAATCACCTGAAGGTGGGCGGAGAGAAGGTGAGCGATTATCAAATACGACAACTTCAAAATCATTCTCGGGAATTTCGGTGAGCAGGTCACCTGAGGTCGGACAGAGTGGGCACAACTCTTTCGGAGGCAAGAAAATTCTTCCCTGTCGATGAGCCGCCATCGCTACCCACTCATTAACCAGTGGGTCTAATCGCAGTTCGCCAATTTCTGGTTGTTCTTCAGTGGGGCGCTGGTCTGAAACGTTTCGAGATTGGCCGGCAGTGTCGTAGTAACGAATTGTGCGACCATCATTCATGGTGCGGCTTGTACGTACTACGCCGGCAGAAAGTTCCAGAATCTCATCCATGATGGCTCTACTCTATCGCGACCGCCCTAAAGGTTCGGCGCTAATTCTTAACTTGATTGCGACAGCTATCAAATACCGGCTTGGGTGCAGGCTTCTTTGTCGGCTTTGGCTCGGGTGTAGGCCCTTGTTCGACTGTGAGCGCTACCGGAGCGAAAATATCGCTGTGAGTGCCTGATGCATCTTTAAACTCAACATTTCCGAGCCAAGAACCAGCCGGAATTCCAGATATTGCAATTCTCCATCGCCCACTAGTTTCACGGCTTACTGTCTGTTTAATATCTGGAACGATTAGGTTTGATGGCGAGAATCTAAATTGCACAGAGCCAGTTACGACCGATGAACTATCGGGACGCATCACATCGACTCCAATGACAACTTTCTTATCTGTCGTCGTCGCCTTTATCGAAGTGATAGAAATATTTGTACTTTCTCCAACCGGCATCTCATCGATGGGGTCTGGAACCCAAGTTCCGGTAAGCAAACTTTGGAACTTCTCTATGCTTCCACCGAATACGTTGAGATCTAGGCGCGAACCAGGTACTCCGTACTTCGGTGCAATGCCACATGATGTGTACTGCCAAACAGTCCAATTTGCAGAACACGCAGCACTTGTCCAGGAGTGCACATAACACCCACCAGATTTAACGTTAGGCATAGCTCCAGGTTTTGCCGGGTCGATTGTGTATTGAGCAATCCAGAGTGGATATTGTGAAAGTTCCTTGTCACGCTTGAGTGCATTCTCTAAGAAATATGGAGAGGAGTAGATCAGAGGATTCTTTCCAGTCTTCTCCTTAAAGAATTTTAGAAAAGTTTTCGCCCAGAGCGTTGCATCTGATCTCTTTGCTCTCTTGATGCAGCTATTAGAAGATGACCACTGAATACAGTTGTTCTCTAAGTCCAATGCATAGGGCAGGTCGAGTTCATTGAACCCACCAAGCGATCCGACTCTCCAGATTGCCTTCTGCGCCTGAGCTCGAGCATCACTTTGAATCGCTGCCTTTGTACTTACATTCGGGAGAAGGGCATAGTGGTAGAAGCCAGTGTGAATTCCTACCTCTTGTGCACCTGTGCGATCTTGCTTGAGGTATTTAACTGCGATGCGGTCAGATTCATCTCGAGTATCGGATGCCTTAATCATCACAAAGTCGATTCCAGCTTTGCGCATCTTTTTAAAGTTGATTGGCTTGTCATTTGGGTGTTGCCATCGGCTGATATCGGCGCCGTGAATCTTGCCTGCCGGTCCTGCAATCTTGAGGTCAACTGCCTGGGCAGGTGCGATATGAAATGTGCTTACTAGAAAAAGAAAGGCGAGAAAGAGAGTTGACCTGATGTATGTACTCTGATTCATGATTTCTCCACAATCACAACTGATTCTTGATAGATATCAAAGAAAGCGCTCTGCAGGAGAGATCTATGGCGAATCCGCGCTTCCTGATAATCGTGGCCTGTAGCCAGCTTGTTACTGTCGCTGAAATCCAGAGTTAGTCGTCCATTTTCAAAGGACTCAAGGCGAGCATCGAAGTAAGCGATCCATACGACGCGGTCACGCTTTTCTACGAGATCCAGCAACTCATTCCAGCGATCTCGAATCTTTGTGAGCGTGAGCGTTGAAGACATAAGCGTGACTTTACAGTACGAACCTTAGTGACGAGGCGCACCAAGCCATTTGAAGTACTCACCAGCTAAGGCAACCCGGAGATTTCTGCGACGGTCAGGGGTGATTGATAGATGCTGTGCAATTCTCGCAACGATCTGCTCTACTGACTTCTCCGAGACATATCGAACCTTTGCAATCTCAGAGTTGCTTAACCCCTGCGCTACCATTCTTAGAGTTTCGATCTGAATGTCGGTAAGCCCGCTAAGAATCGTTATAAAGGACTCTTCGGGAACTAACTTATGAAAGTTAATCCATTTCATACTAGTTCCATCTTCAGCCGATGTAAGTGATTCCGTAAGTGCATAAGTGATAACTGAGAGATCCGAAATGCTTCGTTTCAGAATGATCCTGCTTCCGACAGGAATATTTTTCTCAAGTAGACCAAAGAGTCTTAGATCAGGGCAGGATGTAGTGATCACAATCCCAAGTGCTGGGTCAACATGTCTTAACTTCTGCAATAAACCGATAGCTTCTTCGCCTGAGAATTGAAGATCGATAAGAACGGCTTCAGGCTGTAGGGATCGAAAGAGATTTTCGGCAATTAACATATTTGAAGCTTCGCCAACAACGTTGACACTGTGCAACCGAAGCGATGCAGCCATTGTTGCTAGTTCAAATGAGTCATCATTTATAAGCAGTACACGCGAAGTTTGTGCTGCTTTTGAGAGCATGCATAAGGGTAGATCTAGCAAGAAGTATTACGAATGGGGGAATCCCTAGGGAACTATTTTAGTAATTTGCGAATCACTTCTTGAATTTGAAGTGATATTTGAGATGCAGAAATTGGTGCACCCTTTGATGCGAGTTGCGCTGCTTGATTGTGAATGAAGGCACCAGTTGCTGCTACATGTGCCAGACGCTCTTGCGAATTAAGGATCTCAATGTAATTTGTTGCAACGAGGGCTCCAATGATTCCAGCGAGCACATCACCAGTTCCAGCTGTTGCAAGATATGAAGTTGCCTCTGGAAGTGAAATCACAAGATCTCCTTGAGCAACGACAGTTCTTGAGCCCTTAAGCAAGACAGTTACTTTCAGGAGTTGAGAGCACTTCTTTGCCCAGGTTGTTGGGTCAGATTCAATAACTTCAGAGCTGACAGTGATTCCATGTCGAGCAAAGAGACGTGAAAGTTCCCCAGCATGCGGAGTAATCAAAGTTGGCTGATTTAGTTTTCCTGCCAAGTGCAGTGCTCCGGCATCGAGGATTGTCGGTACAGATTGGCGCTTAAGCAAGATAAACCATCGATGGCGTAGAAATGTAGTGAAGTCGCTGTACTTCTTATGGTGAATCCCAGAGCCTGCAAGCCATGCAGTAACTGGTCCAGGTTGTACAAC
>JBFYOX010000008.1:0-46828 GCA_041303615.1 Actinomycetes bacterium | reverse complement strand
CACTGCTCGATATTGTCGATGGAGATCTCGAATTTTGGGCTGAAGATGGACGCCCAGTGATTGCGCTGATTCCAGAGCATGATGATTATTTAAAGCCAGAGCAAGCTCGTCAACGTTTTGCAGTTATCCCGCAGACTCAATTGATAGCTGTAGATGGTGCAAAACATCTATGGGTTGGTGAACCCTACGTGCACAGAGTTCTTACTGAGATTACTCAGATTGTTGCACCGCTTCGCCTGCCTTTACCAACTGAAATTTAAGATTTTTCAGCGCGAGGGAAGACCACTTCTTCAAGTATCAAGATAATTGATGCTGCAACAGGAACGGCAAGTAACCCACCAACAAGACCCAGAAGTGAAGTTCCAATGAGTGCAGAGATGATTGTGACCGCACCTGGGACTGCAAGTGTGCGCTTCATAATCTTTGGAGTAAGAATGTAGTTCTCCACTTGAACGTAGATGACATAACCCAAGAAGGCGATAATTCCAATTGAGACTGACTGTGTGAGAGCAATTATCGTGTAGATGGCGCTACCGATAAAGTGGCCAATCAATGGAACTAGTCCACACACGAAGATAATGATTCCGATTGCAATTGGCGAAGGTAGCCCTAATGCCAGAGCCATCATCGTCATAAACGATGCTGCCATCGCAGATATAAGAATTTGGCTTCCAACGAATGCTCCTACTCGAGCGATGATTGCATTGGTCAGAAGCGCAACTCGATCACGACGGCTTGAAGGAACGAGCTTTAGCCCCAAAGTAATTGTCTGTGGCAAAGATGTGATGAAGTAAAGGGTTAGTACGAGAATCGTAAGAGCCGTGAAAGTACCCGATAGTACGCTTTTGCCGACTCCAATGACCCCTCCAAATGCAGAGAAGAGAATTGTTCCATCAGAGGTAACAGAGTTTAATCTCTTCTCGAGGGTATCAATAATTCCATATTGATTATTGATATTTGCAATTGTTGGATTATCTTTAAGTTGATTCAAGAGGTCCGGAGCTGACTCAATGAGGGTACTTCCCTGAGTTACAAGCGGTGGGACAACCAGAGCACCGAAGAGAATTACTATAAGTATTACAGAAGTAAAAATTGTTGTGACTGCGCTAGTTCTCGATATGCCTCGGTTTCGCAGGGCTTCGACGACAGGATTGAGGCCGGTTGCTAGAAATAGCGCCACAAGAATCAGAACGAAAACTTGGCTAGCGCTTGCCAGTGCTCGCATCAAAACAAATGCGCTGAGAGCTCCAACTGTTGCAACAAATCCAAAATAGAATGGGCTTCCGCGATCAATGGGTGCGCCCGCTATCCCGAAATCTGTGGGAATAGGTGATTTATTACTCTTTTTCTTTATACGCTCTGAAATAGCCATGCTTTATTGTAAAGCGTAAGAGAGAATAACCCCCATGGCGCTACGGATTACAGGACTCGGTGAAGAAATTGCCGCTGTTACTGGGCTCCCGTGGAATTTGCCGCTAGAAGAGTGGCCAGAAGATCCGATGCTCGCTGAAAAGCGAGGTATTTCCCGCCACATCGTGCGCCTAGTCCGATCTACTGATGACCCGGAATCTGAAGTTTATGCAGTCAAAGAGACCGTCTCTGAGTTCGCAAATCGCGAGTACAAGATTCTGCGCGAACTAAAGCAGCTCGACTCTCCGAGTGTTCAATCGATTGCCGTAATTGAAGGCCGCACGGATGAGAATAATGAAGAGCTGCCCTGTGCTTTGGTAACTCGCTTCTTGCCGTACTCATTGCCTTATCGCGTAGTTCTCAGTGATAAGAATGTGACAGCTGAAGATGTCACGATGATGGCTAACGCTTTAGCGCTTCTCTTGGTACGTCTGCACCTTCTGGGATTCTGGTGGGGCGATTGCTCACTTTCAAATACTCTCTTTCGCCGTGATGCAGAAGGCTATGCCGCTTACTTGGTCGACGCTGAAACAGGAGAATTTCAAAAGACACTTACTGCAGGACAACGTGAACACGATCTAGAGATCGCACACTTTAACGTTGCTGCAGAACTTGAAGACCTTCAACTTTCTGGAGTTCTCTATCCCGGTATGGATCCGATTCGCGCAAGTACCGCGCTTATCAAGCGTTATCACCGCTTATGGTCAGCGCTCAAAGATCGACAGATGTTAGATCCAAATGATCGACATGCAGTCGAGCGCGCGATGCGACAATTGCATGATCTTGGTTTTGCAGTTGAAGAAGTATCCGTCTCAATGGAAGAGGGAGAAAATGCTGGCAAGTTGGTCTTCCAGCCGAAGTTAGTTGCTGCGGGGTATCACAAGAATCGTCTCCGTGAATTAATGGGACTCGAGACCGAAGAACTTCAAGCTAAGCGCTTACTTGCATCATTTGATCGATATCGAGGTCGTGAAAAATCACCTAAGCCACCACTTGCAGATTCAGCTCGTCGCTGGCTCAATGAAGTATTTGTGCCAACAGTCTCTCTGATTCCACCAGAGCTCGAAGGAAGAATTGAGTTAGCGCAGTTCTTCCATGAAGCGCTCGAACATAGATGGTATTTGAGTGAGAAGGCAGGACATGATGTTGGTCTTGAATTTGCTGCGAAGTCCTATGTAAACGAAGTTCTTCCGTACAGGCGCGATTCTGGCGTTGATGTACGTGTAGATGGCATGATTCAACAGTGAGCCTTCCACCTAACTTTTCGCAAGCAGTTGATTTAAGCTCTTTAGGAAAGCCTGCTGCAGATGTATCAACTCCAATGCCAGGCCTAGAAGTAACGGCTGAGAATCTTCAACCCGAATTCCTTCCTTTATCGAATACAAAACCCGTCGTCATTCTTTGTTGGTCGGCGAGATCAATGGAATCTGTCTCAACACTTCGAGCTCTGGGCAACCTTGAGGCAGTCGATGCCGGTAAATGGGTTTTAGCCCGTGTTGATATTGATACACAGGCGCCTGTCGCTCAAGCACTTCAGGCGCGAACTATTCCGTATGGCGTTGTCTTTATCGGTGGGCAGGCGATTCCATTTTTGGAGCAAGCTCTGAACGAATCACAACTACGCGAAGTGATAACAAAAATTCTCACCCTTGCGGCACAACAAGGAATTGGTGAAGAACCGTTAGAGCCGACTGAGCCAGAGGAAGATGAAGCGCTGGCTGCCCTCGATAAAGGTGATTTTGTGACTGCAGAAGCTGCGTACAAGAAGCTATTGGCTCGCAAGCCGAATGATAACTTTGCGAAATTAGGCTTGGCTCAGGTTCAATTGCTAATCCGCACTGAAGGCATTGACGGTCAGAAGATTATGGAAGATGCAGTGCGAAATCCTGATGACATCGTCATTCAACTTCAATGTGCAGATGTTGAAGTGATGAGCGGATATCTCGAGCCTGCATTTGATCGCCTTCTACGCTTAGTTCTCATTCTCGACGGAGCAGAACAGAAGTTAGTGAAAGATCGACTCCTTGAGTTATTTGGACTTGTTGATCAGGCTGATCCAAGAGTTATTAAAGCTCGTACCGCGCTAGCGAACGCCCTGTTTTAATGGAGAATCAGCGTCTTCAAGATCGCGAGAAGAAGTTAATCCATATTCTTTTTCTCTGTTTCGGCTTTGGAATTATGGCTTGGATTCCGAGATTTCCTGAGGTTAAATCTAACCTCGGTCTTGAAAACGGTGCTTTTGGTTCATTGATGAGCACCGGTTCAATTGGCGCATTCTTTGGCTTGCTTACAGTAGGCCACATTATTCACAAGTATGGCGCGCTTCGTGTGACTGTTACTTCAATCTTAATTCTCTTTTCATCTCTAGCGATGCTTGTACATCTGCATTCAAGCTTCTTATTCCTAATCTTTAACATTACCTTTGGATTTGGAATTACCGCCGTTCACGTCTCTCTTAACTCTCATTCGTTCCACTTCCTGGAGCGAAGCAATATCAATCTCGTCACTACATCAGCAGGCTACTGGAGCGTTGGCTCACTCAGTACGGCCATTCTTTCGGGTCTACTAGTTGGCCGGGTCGGTTTAGCACTTCACATCAATGTACTTTCGATTGTGCTGGCTACAACGATGATCGCAATTATTTTCAGCTTGAAAGACGACCTTCTAACACCTAATGAAGATACCGAACACGATTACACGGTTAAAGAGATCTTCACCGGATTTAGAATTGATTGGCCAATCAGTCTTGGCATGGCAGCTGCTATCTACCTCGAGTTCGCTCTTGCAGACTGGGGAACGATCTTCACTAAGGAACGACTTGAAGTCTCAGGCAGTTTAAGCGCAGCCCCCTTTATCGTCTTTACGGCGACGATGATCGTCGGTCGCCTATTAATTGAGAAGCTACTGAAGAGCGCGCCAATAGATGTATGGGTTAAGCGCGCAGTGATTCTTGCTGGAGTAGGTTTTGGCGCGCCGATAATTATCGCTACACATTTACCAGCAGACCTAAAGTGGTGGTCATATGCGCTCTTTATTCTCGGGTTCGGAATTGCAGGACTTGGCTCCTCATTTGTTGGCCCTGCATTCTTCGCAGCAGCGATTCGTAGATCTTCGCTTCCTAGTGCAGTGGTGGTCGGTCAATTTGGCGTAGTTAATAACGTGCTTACCTTTGGAATCAAATTTATAGTCGCATGGACAATTCAATTTACCGGTTCAATCGCACTTGCGATGATGATTCCAACGGCAATGATTCTTGCAACAGTCTTCTTTGTGAAATCTCTTAAGGAAGGCTCAAAAGCTTCTCGTTAGACTCGTTCTAACCAGATAGTTGCAAGTGGTGGCACTCGCAAAGTGATGTAGAGATCTGTATCTACATCAACAGCAAAGGAATGATTAACAACACCACTTCCACCATATTTAAGGTCATCTGTATTGAGAACTTCACGCCAAACGCCCGAGGCAGGCAATCTCAAGCGGTACTGCTCATGTGGAACTGGAGAGAAGTTCGAAATACATACGACGGGAATTCCCTTATCTGACCAACGCGTAAATGCAAGAGTATTTCCTGCACTGTCATCACCAACGATCCAGCCAAAGCCATCCGGAGAACTATCTTTCTCCCACAGGGATGGAAGTGACTTGTAAGCACCATTGATGTCGGCGACCGCTTTCTGTACGCCCTTATGTTCATCAAACTCTATTAAGTGCCACTGAAGTCCAGCCTCTTGGCTCCACTCATCATTCTGCGCCCACTCTTGCCCCATAAAGAGAAGTTTCTTACCTGGATGAGCCCACATAAATCCATAGAGTGCGCGGAGCGTCGCCAGCTTCTGCCAGCGATCTCCTGGAAATTTATTTACGAGCGATCCCTTACCGTGAACTACTTCATCGTGCGAAAGTGGAAGCATGAAATTCTCAGACCATGCGTAGAGAATTGAGAAAGTAATTTCATTGTGGTGGTAAACGCGATGTACTGGTTCGTGTTGCAAATATTCAAGTGTGTCGTGCATCCAGCCCATGTTCCACTTGAATCCGAAGCCAAGCCCGCCGCTTGAAGTATCTTTAGTAACCCCGCCCCAGGCAGTTGATTCTTCGGCAATCATCATGATGCCTTCGTGATGCTTATAAGCAGTAGATGTTGCCTCTTGCAGAAGCTGAACAGCTTCAAGGTTTTCCCGCCCACCAAACTTATTTGGCAACCATTCGCCATCCTTACGCGAGTAATCAAGATAGAGCATCGAAGCAACAGCATCTACGCGTAGGCCATCGATATGGAACTCTTCTAGCCAATACAAAGCGCTAGCTACAAGGAAGTTTCGTACTTCATTGCGGCCGAAGTTAAAGATCAAGGTGCCCCAGTCAGGGTGTTCGCCTAGACGTGGATCTGCATGTTCGTAGAGCGCAGTTCCATCGAATTTTGCCAACGCCCACTCATCTTTTGGAAAGTGCGCTGGCACCCAATCGAGGATTACACCGATTCCTGCTTGGTGTAGAGCATCAACCAGGTATCTAAATTCATCTGGTGAACCAAAACGAGATGTCGGTGCAAAGAATGAAGTAACTTGGTATCCCCATGATGGCGAATATGGGTGTTCAGTAATCGGCAAGAATTCAACATGGGTGAAGTTCTGTTCTTTCACATATGCGACTAGCTCTTCAGCCATCTGAATGTAGGAAAGTCCTGGTCGCCAAGAACCGGCATGGACTTCATAAACCGAGACAGGTGAGCGCCATGCTTGGAACTTCTTTCGCTCCATCATCCAGGAGCTATCACCCCAGGTGTAGTTGCTCTCGGTGACGACAGATGCTGTCTGTGGTGGATGTTCTGTAGCACGAGCCATTGGATCTGCATGATCGACCCAATTTCCATCAACGCCACAGATTGCAAATTTATACCGGGTATTTACATCTAGATCACTGATGAAAATTTCCCAAATACCCGAAGACCCTTGGCGAATCATTGGATGTGTATTGCGATCCCAGAAGTTGTTATCGGAGATAAGGCTTACAGCGCGGGCATTCGGAGCCCAAACAGAGAATGCAGTTCCGAGAAGAGTTCCATCTGCATCTCGCATGATGTGGGCGCCTAGTGCATCCCATAAACGTTCATGGCGACCCTCTGAGATTAAGTGAAAATCGAGTTCACCTAACGTTGAGTGAGGATTGAGAAATGATGCTTTCTCTAGATATGTATTTATCTCTTCTGTTTTCGCACCAGATTTGAAGAAGCGCGAGAAGAAGGACATATGCAATCTTAAAGCTTTACCTGCGCAATGTGAACAACTTTGCCAGACAACCTTGTCGGATCGAGGCGCACATATGTGCGAGTAGACCATTGATACGTTTCACCATCGATGAGATCCGTTACCTGGAAGTTATCTACGCCAGCTTTTAGTCCAAGTTCATTGATATCCCAGTGAACAACTGTCTCTTGAGCAAAGTTAGGGTCGAGATTGACGACGACCAAAATCAGGTTATCGCCCTCACGCTTTGAGTAAGCGATGATTGAGTCGTTTTCGGTTGTGTGGAAGCGCAGATTTCTTAGGCGCTGCAGAGCGACGTTCTTCTTACGGATCGCATTAAGCTGAGTAATAAAGGGAGCGAGCGTCACCTTCTTCTTCTCTGCACCTTCCCAATCACGAACCTTGATCTCATATTTCTCAGAATCTAAATACTCTTCGCCACCTTCTTTAAATTTGCGGTGTTCATAGAGTTCATACCCGGCATACATTCCCCATGAAGGAGTAAGAGTTGCCGCAAGTGCTGCGCGGATTGCAAAGATTGCAGGATTTCCTGTTTGAAGATGGAAAGGCAAGATATCTGGAGTATTTACCCAGAAGTTTGGCCTGAAGAATGCACTAGTTCCGTGAGCTACTTCATTGGCATATTCGGTGAGCTCTGCCTTACTGGTGCGCCATGTGAAGTATGTGTATGACTGATGGAAACCGGCCTTGCCTAGCGCATGCATCATCGAAGGCTTAGTAAATGCCTCTGCCAAGAAGATAACGTCGGGAGATTCTTGATGAATCTGCGCGAGAACGTCCTTCCAGAACTGCACTGTTTTTGTATGAGGATTATCTACACGGAATACCGAGATGCCCTTTGAGATCCAGAAACGCAGAACACGTAGAGTCTCGTTAACGATTCCTGAATAATTATTATCAAAGTTAATCGGATAGATATCTTGGTACTTCTTTGGTGGGTTCTCTGCATATGCAATGGAACCGTCGGGGCGCGTTGAGAAGAACTCGGGATGCTTCGTGACCCAAGGATGGTCAGGCGATGCTTGAAGCGCAAAGTCCATCGCTACTTCAATGCCTAATTTGTTTGCTGCTTTGATGAAGCCTTCGAAATCAGAGAGCGTGCCAAGTGCAGGATTGATTGCATCGTGGCCGCCCTCCTTGTTGCCAATTGCCCAGGGGACCCCAGGATCATCAGCAGTTGGTGTTAGCGAGTTGTTCTTTCCCTTGCGAAAGTTTGTTCCGATTGGATGTACTGGCGGTAGATAGAGAATGTCGAAGCCCATTGCAGCAACTGCCGGCAGTCGCTTTTCTGCTGTCATAAATGTTCCACTAGTAATTGAGCCATCTTTCTCAATCTTTGCGCCTTCGCTGCGAGGGAAGAATTCATACCAAGAGCCCACAAGAGCGCGTGGATGGTCTGCACGGATTGGATAGCGCTCGGTGACAGTTACTAAGCGACGAAGGGGGTTGGCTTCAAAGTAGCTACGTATTTCCTCGGTTGTAGCCTGTGAGAAGCGGTTCATTGGAGAGATCGATGAATCAGTAAGAACTTTGATTGCAGGTGTTAGAAGTAATTTGGCCGAAGAATTTTCAACTAGCTTCTCCTCAAAGATGTTCTTGCCTATGGTGCACATAAGTTCTGCATCGATATCTGCGGGAATCTTAATTTCTGAATCATGAATCCATGTGGCAAAAGGGTGATCGTAAGATTCGATTGCGAAGGTGAATTCGCCTTGCGCGGGAATTGTGACTGAACCTTGATATTGATCTCCGCCATGCCATTTCTCAACCATGATGTTGCGTTGAATTTCGCGACCTTGAACATCAAAGAGAATTACTTGTGCGCCGAGTAGATCGTGGCCTTCCCGAAAGATTGTTGCATTTACAGGAATCACTTCACCAGCAATAGCTTTTACAGGAAGAAATTCTCCCCCAAAGTAGACAACGGGGGAGATATCAGTGACAGGGATTCGATTAATCAACCTGAACCTTCGGTGTTGCCAGCATCTGCTGAACGTACATCGAAAATCCGGTATTTTTCAATAGCTTCCTGAACAACAGATTCCTTTACATCTCCCGCCTTAGCTAGTTCCGCAAGAGTTGCCACAGCGATTGATTCTGCATCGACCTTGAAGTGGCGACGAAGAGCTCCACGAGTATCAGAGAGACCAAAGCCATCTGTTCCGAGCGAGTGGAATTGATTCGGAACCCAAGGTGCGATTTGATCTTGAACTGCGCGCATGAAGTCAGAGACTGCAACGACGGGTCCTTGAGTTCCCTCAAGTTTCTTGTAAACGTATGCGCTCTTCTTACTTCCAGGATTAAGCATGTTGTGACGATCTACTGCAAGACCATCGCGACGAAGTTCATTCCATGAAGTAACTGACCAGACTGAAGCTGCTACGCCCCAATCCTCTGCAAGTAACTTCTGTGCCTTAAGTGCCCAGTTAACGCCTACTCCTGATGCAAGAATCTGCGCATTCTTCTTACGCTGCTTCGGTGCTGCCGCGTAGAGATAGATTCCCTTGAGCAAACCATCGATATCTAGATTTTCTGGCTCTGCGGGTTGCATATATGGCTCGTTGTAAACGGTCATGTAATAGTAAATATCTTCGCTGTTCTCGCCATACATACGACGGAGACCATCTTTAAAGATATGTCCTACTTCGTAGGCAAATGCTGGGTCATAAGCAACAACGGCTGGGTTTGTTGCCGCAAGAAGATGTGAATGACCATCTTCATGCTGCAGACCTTCACCGTTAAGGGTTGTACGTCCAGCTGTTGCACCAAGAACGAATCCACGAACCAACTGGTCAGATGCTGCCCAGAAGGCATCACCTGTGCGCTGGAAACCGAACATTGAGTAGAAGATGTAGATCGGAATCATTGGTTCGTTATGTGTTGAGTATGAAGAACCCACTGCGGTAAATGAAGCGACAGATCCAGCTTCGTTAATTCCTTCGTGCAGAATCACACCCGCAGTTGACTCCTTGTATGACAACATCAATTCACGGTCCACAGCCATGTACTGCTGGCCGTGAGGTGAATAAATCTTCAGTGATGGGAATAGTGAATCAAGACCGAAGGTGCGAGCCTCATCAGGAATGATTGGAACAAGGCGGTTACCAAGTCCTGGATCCTTAATGAGGTCCTTAAGCATGCGAACAAATGCCATTGTTGTTGCAATCTCTTGCTGTCCTGAACCGCGACGAACTGATTCGTACGCTTCATCACTTGGCTGTTGCAATGGACGTGAAACTTTACGACGGCTTGGGATAGATCCACCGAGTTCGCGACGACGCTCTTCGAGGTACTTCATCTCTGGAGAATCCGCTGCAGGACGATAGTAAGAAGGCATGTACTTATCGAGCTTGTCATCGGTAAGTGGAATATCGAGACGATCGCGGAATTCGATGATGTCTTCGAGAGTCATCTTCTTCATCTGGTGAGTTGAGTTACGACCTTCGAAGTGCGAACCAAGTGTCCAGCCCTTTATTGTCTTTGCAAGAATTACAGTTGGCTTTCCATTTTTCTGAACTGCAGCTGTATATGCAGCAAATAATTTGCGATAGTCGTGGCCACCGCGCTTGAGGCCCCAAACTTGATCATCAGACCAACCCGAGACCATTGCAGCAGTACGTGGATCGCGACCGAAGAAGTGTTCGCGAACGAATGCACCGCTTTCTGCCTTAAATGTCTGGAAATCTCCATCGAGAGTTGTATTCATCAAGTTCACAAGTGCGCCTTCGCGATCCTGTGCAAGCAGTGGATCCCACTCGCGACCCCATACGACCTTGATGACATTCCAACCTGCACCACCGAAGATTGATTCAAGTTCTTGAATAATCTTGCCGTTACCGCGAACCGGGCCATCAAGGCGCTGCAAGTTACAGTTAATAACGAAAGTTAAGTTATCTAACTTCTCACGTGAAGCCAGACCGATTGCACCGAGTGCATCGACTTCATCCATTTCACCATCACCGAGGAATGCCCAGACATTCTGATCACTCGTATCTTTAATTCCGCGGTTGTGTAAGTAACGATTAAAGCGAGCTTGATAAATGGCGTTGATCGGACCGATACCCATTGACACAGTTGGGAATTGCCAGAAGTCAGGCATCAAACGTGGGTGAGGATATGAAGATAACCCGCCTGCTTGATGTGAAAGTTCCTGACGGAATCCATCGAGCTGATCTTCTGTAAATCGACCTTCTAGAAATGCACGAGAATACATTCCGGGACTTGCGTGGCCCTGGAAGAAGATTTGATCTCCGCCGCCGGCATGATCTTGTCCGCGGAAGAAGTGGTTAAATCCAACTTCATATAGAGATGCAGAAGATGCGTATGTCGAGATATGTCCACCGACTCCGACACCGGGACGCTGTGCGCGGTGTACCAACATCGCTGCATTCCATCTATTGAATGCGCGGATACGACGCTCAATCGCTTCATCGCCCGGGAATTGTGGTTCATGTTCTGGAGAAATCGTGTTGATGTAATCAGTTGTGCGAAGTTGAGATAAACCGATGTTCTTCTCTTGTGCGCGGCGTAGAAGTGAGAGCATCAAGTAACGAGCACGGACTGGACCAGCAGCTGTAAGTGCTGCGTCGAAGGATGCCTGCCACTCAGCCGTTTCCGATGGATCGGTATCTACAAGCTGGTCAATAATCTGATCTGGGAATCCTTCGAATTCAGTCATGGCGCTATTCTCGCTTAAAAGGGGGATGAGCACAAAAAAATACGCTCCAGTACAGGAAAAACCCCTTGTAAATACCCTTGTAAATTCTGGTCTCATCCATTGGACTATTCCCGTGGCAATGCGTATGGAATTTGCTAAAGGAGAGCTTGTCCTTGAAGTGGGACATGGGCCAGATTGCGATGCCGCTCTCCGCGAAGAAATCATGAATATGACGGGAACTAAATTCCTTGAAGAATCAACGAGTGAAGTCGTCGATGCAGTTCTCCTCTGGTTCCGTGAAGATGACGGCGATCTTGTTGATGAATTAATGGATGCAACTGCATATCTATCTGAGACTGGTCCAATCTGGGTCCTGACTCCAAAGGTTGGACGCGATGGACATGTTGAACCAAGTGATATCCAAGATGCAGCACCACTGTGCGGTTTAAATCAAACTTCAACACTTGCAGTTGCTGCTGACTGGACCGCTACTCGTCTAGTGGCACGAAAGGCTGGCAAGCGATAGATTCGCGTTATGACACAGATGACGCCAGTAGCAATTGGAACACCGGCCCCAGATTTCGAATTAAAGGATCAGACCGGAACTAAAGTTTCCCTCTCATCATTTAAGAGCAAGAAGAACGTAGTAGTTCTCTTCATTCCATTCTCTTTCACGGGTACATGCACCGGCGAACTCTGCGCAATCCGCGATGATCTGGCTTCATTTGAAAATGACAACGTGCAGGTCCTGGCAATCTCGTGTGATTCAATGCATACACAAAAGATCTTCGCAGCTCAAGAGGGTTATACATTCCCAGTCCTCTCAGATTTCTGGCCACATGGCGCAGTTTCAAAGGCATACGGAATTTTCAATGAAGATATCGGATGCGCAATGCGCGGAACATTCATCATTGATAAAGAGGGAATCGTTCGCTGGTCAGTAGTACAGGGCCTAGGCGATGCTCGTAACAATGGCGATTACAAGACCGCCATTGCTGCTCTCTAATCTCGCTTAACTTAAGCGCGATTTTCACTCTTCCGCCTATATAAAGTAGTATTCGCGAGCAGTACCAAGCCGGGTGGTTAGCTCAGTGGTAGAGCGCCTCGTTTACACCGAGGATGTCGGGGGTTCGAAACCCTCACCGCCCACAAGTATTTACAACAATCTTCTTCTCGAGAGACCTCACACCATGAGTCAAAAACACCACCCACTTCAGGCCTTCATGACCTCTCATGTGGGAATGCGCAGGATGCTCAATATTTGGCCTCCGTTTCTATTTTCGGGAATCGCAGTACTGCATATCTCAAAAGATTTTCGGTACACAAAAGTCCGTTTGAAGAAGAAGGTACTCACCTCAAACTATGTCGGAACCCTTTTTGGGGGATCACTCTTTGCGATGACCGACCCATTCTTCATGGTGATGATTCTTAAGAACCTCGGCAAGGATTACATCGTCTGGGATAAGCGGAGCGAGATTGAATATGTCTCACCTGGAAAGAGCACCGTTTTTGCCGAGTTTAATCTTGCGGAAGTGGAGCTTGATGAAATCAGGCGGGAAGTTGCATCTCAAGGTAAGTATTTAAAGTGGTTTGAAGTCGATATTAAATCTGCAGACGGCACTATTGTGGCAATTGTTAAGAAGCAAATTTACATTCGTAAAAAGGGCTAGGCCGAAGAAACTTAAATCGATGTCGAGTTCAGGCTTCTCGTTCTAGATTCATCTCCTGATAGCGCATCAAGGTAAAGCTAGCGTGCAGGCTTATCTCTTCTTTTGGAGATTTCGCAGCCTCGGTTAATGGCTCAATAATCACTTTGCCCAAGGCGCACAGAAATCTTGTTAGATCGAACTGCACATCTGAATCGCCTCGACCGAGTTGGGTTACTAATATCTTTGTTAGGGCGAGAGCCTCACTCT
This sequence comes from Actinomycetes bacterium, assembly GCA_041303615.1. Taxonomy (GTDB): domain Bacteria; phylum Actinomycetota; class Actinomycetes; order Nanopelagicales; family Nanopelagicaceae; genus Planktophila. The sequence goes on along the minus strand of JBFYOX010000008.1, from coordinate 33,581 downwards.
CAGGCGCCAATACCGAAGCTGCGCGCCAAGCAGTTACCGCGACTTTATCGTTGGAATCAAAGAGGTGTTCATCTGTAATCAACGAATAAAACTGCTTATCGCCAATCTTCGTCAGGGTGTGTAGAGCTTGGCTTTTCGCTTGAGCGTTCTCTGAATTCAATTCGGGTTTAAGGCGTTCAACAACTTTCGGAACGTCATTTCTTAGAAGCGCCCACGAAAGGGTATCTCGCACAAAGAAATCAGGTTCATGTGCGCACTGTGATACCAAGACTTCAATAAATTCAGGATCTGGATACGTACCTGCAGCAAGTGCAGCCTTAAGGCGCACAGACTTATCCGCAGATTCCAGGAGTGCTTTTAGCGTTGGCATAGTCCGTTTTCTACTCAACTTTTGTAAGTGCATTGGGTACTAGCGCAGGGCATATCTCTCCTGGCGCGATTACAGGTTCAAAATGCCACCATTCGTTTTTGTAAACACGACAAAGTCCGTACTTATAGCCATTGAGTTCTAGCCACTTCGTATCTTCTGGATCGCCCGGATAGTTTATGTCGAGGGCTATTCCATCTGGGTGATGAGATTTATCGGGCGGCAGAACCCACTTGCTCGCTTCTTTAGCCGAACCATACTTCTCAACTGCGCGGTCGAATAGATATGCCTGTCGAGCAGCTGTTCTAAATCCAGATGTAACTACTAAATTGATGCCTTCTTTGCGGGCTTCGGATTGAGCTGCAAGGAATCGATTCGTTACGAACCTATTCAATTCTGATACTTCATTTATGGGGGCGCTGATCTTCGTTGCCCCGAGAGATTTATCTTGACCGCAACCTTCCTTAACCACGCTTCTCCAGAGGGAATCAGCCTCGGCATCAAAGCACCAGAGAGGTAAGGCAGCTTTGGAAACTCTTTGCTCCTGCGCATCTTGTGACTTTGAGAATTCTGATGCGGTGACAGTGGCCAGAACTAAACCAATCAAAATGAGTACTTGAATTCTGAACTCCTTGGAATTCACGGAGTCCTTAAATCTCAAAAATGTCATAGATTGATTCGAGCTTTAATTAACTTCTGTAAAAGTGTTTTGGAAAGCGGCTTATCGACGGGCACGTGAAGAGCGGCCTTTGTTTGAGAGAAATTTTCTAACTCTTTCGGAAATAGTTTCAAAATCGAACCGCTAAATGGGTAATAGCCGACATGGTTCTTATTTGCGAGTAATCCAGCAACAACCGTGCCGTCTATTCGAAATGCAGGCATCCCATAACTGACGACCTCTTCCGCATCCGGAATTATCTGGAGAATTCGCTCTCGCATTTCGAGCATGGTCTGTTGATGTGGAGTTGGAGCAGCAACGTATAGCTTCTTTACATCTGCGGGCATTCTCTTCGCCATGTAGAAATTCTCTCAGATGAATAGGGAGCCAGGTATCCTTTGGGGTTGCTGAGATGAAGTAGGGTTAGCCTCAAGAACTACATAAGGTATTCATTTTAACTTTGAGGAGAACGCCGTGAAAGCAAGCGCCAGCGACCAGCGTTCGATACTCGACATTCAAAGATTTGATCTTCAGAGTGCGACCCTTAAGAACAAGGCAGTAACCCTGCCCGAGATCGCCGAGTTAACTTCTACAACAATCAAACAGAACAATGTCCGTGACCTTCGTATTGCGGCTGAAACGGAACTCAGCGATGTAAAGCGCGAGCTTGCTAGAGCCGAAGGCGATGTCGAGCAGATTGTTACTAGAATCGAACGCGACGAGAAGCGTCTCTCTTCTGGAACGGGCTCTGCAAAAGAGCTAGAGCAGACGCAGCATGAACTTGGCACATTAGGTGCCCGCAGAGCAGAACTTGAAGAAGTCGAACTTGAAATCATGATGCGAGTCGATGGAATTAAAGAGCGTATAGCCACTCTCTCTAAAGAAGAGTCAGAGCTAGGTCTCGAAATCGCAGATCTCAATATTCGCAAAGAGAATGCACTTGCTGCAATCAATACAGAGCTTGAAGGTCTTGAGGTAGATAGAAAAGCAACTACACAATCTGTAGCTGGTGATTTTCTGGCTCTATACGAGAAAATCCGAGAAGCTAGTAATGGCATTGGGGCTGCCGCGCTTGCCGGCAATCAGTGCAAGGGTTGCAACCTAACGTTGAACACCATCGAGCTACAGAGAATCTCTGCATTGGCTGATGACGAAGTAGTCCGCTGCGAAGAGTGCAGATGCATCTTGGTGCGTGATCGCTAGTGGCTCGTCATTTCAGATTAACTGCCGATGGCGGTTCGAGAGGTAATCCAGGTCCTGCGGGTTACGGCGCAGTTGTTACTGAAAATGGGAAGATAGTCGCAGAACTTTTTGATGTAATCGGAACAGCGACAAATAACGTAGCTGAATACAGTGGGCTACTTGCAGGACTTTCGCACATTAACCAGCTTGATAAAGAAGCCACAGTCGAAGTTGCAATGGATTCAAAGTTAGTTGTAGAGCAGATGTCAGGCCGCTGGCAGATTAAGCATGCAGATATGCGCGATCTTGCAAAGCAATGTCGCGATGCACATTCGCCATCACTAGTTACTTATTCATGGATTCCCCGTGACGAGAATTCCCATGCAGATCGCCTTGCCAATAAGGCACTTGATGGCGAGAGCGCACATAAGCCGGCTGTGGTAATTCAGCAGAATTACTTAACCGATCGCTTACGTAGCGCTGAGATTCCTACATTTATCTACCTTGTCCGTCACGGCGAAACCATTCTCACGCCAGAACGCAAGTTTTCTGGCACAGGTTCACTTGATCCAGAGCTCATGCAAGAGGGTCTTGAACAAGCAGATTTGGTTGCAGAAGAAGCGGCGAAGTTAGGTGCCGATATTCTTATCGCATCACCGCTTAAGCGCACACGTCAGACTGCAGAAGCGATCGCACGCACAACTGGACTTGAAATTAACTTTGATGAATCTTGGTATGAACTCTCATTCGGTGACTGGGATGGAAAGTCGATTGAAGAAGTAAAGGCTGAAGATCCAGATGCATATCAGGCTTGGCTAAACTCAACTGCCTATGCACCAGGTGGGGGAGAGTCTTACGACCAAGCTTCAGTTCGAATCGAAGAGGCTCTCGAGAAGTTAGTGGCCGAACACCCAGGAAAGAAAATAATCGTCGTAACGCATAACGGGGTAATCAAGACCGCGATTAAACTCGCTATCGGTGCCCCTGCGGAAGCTGTTTTCCATGTCGATGCAACACCTTGTTCCATCTCATCAATTTCTATCTGGCCCTCAGATGGATTACGCGCAGTTCGATCAGTAAATGAAAGAGGACATCTTCGATGATTTCATCAACAGAGTGGGCAGTAACCGTTGGCGTCCTCAGCGCTGTAATCATTTTCGATCTCATTCTCGCCATTGTGCGACGGAATAAAGAGACTAGTCCGAAGGAAGCACTTAGCTGGACTCTCTTCTACGTTGTTGCCGCAATTGCATTTGGTTACTTGCTACCTAACTGGGCTCCGCAGGAGTACCGCAAGGAATTCATCGCAGGATGGATCACCGAGTACTCGCTCTCTGTCGATAATCTCTTTGTCTTTATCATTTTGCTCGCAAATCTCAAGATCAAGAAAGAGTCGCAACAGCTGGTACTTCTATACGGCATCATGATTGCAATTGTTCTTCGCGTAATTCTTATCTTTGCAGGCGTAGCTCTAGTTACTCGCTTCACCTGGATTTTCTTCTTCTTTGGCGGATTCCTAATCTTGACCGCATACAAGCTGGTCAATGAGAAAGAGAATGTTGAAGAGGATGAGGCGAAGATAGTTAAGTACCTACGTAAACGTGGAATGAGTAATTTCGGTATCGCGCTTGTGGCTCTAGGAGTCACTGATCTCATCTTTGCTCTCGACTCAATTCCTGCAATTCTCGGTCTTACAACGAGTACCTACGTTGTAATTACGGCAAATATCTTTGCCCTCATGGGTCTACGTCAGCTCTACTTCTTACTTCAAGGAATGATGGATCGATTGATTCACCTTTCCCGCGGTCTTGCTTTCATCTTGGCCTTCATCGGGGTGAAGATGGTTCTCCACGCTATTCACAGCCTCGGAGTCCACGTTCCTGAGATTTCACTCGAACTTAGTTTGGCTGTCATCATAACCACGCTTACTGTCACAGCGATTACCAGCCTATTCGCTACACGAACCACCACTAAATAAACTCGCGTACCATTAGGTAACGAAGAGTCGCCCGGATCACCGCGTTGTCGCAAGACACCGAGGAAAGTCCGGACTTCACAGAGCAAGGTGGTGGGTAACGCCCACCCGGAGCAATCCGCGGGAAAGTGCAACAGAAAGTAAACCGCCAATAGCAATATTGGTAAGGGTGAAACGGCGGTGTAAGAGACCACCAGTAATTGCAGCAATGCAGTTAGCTATGTAAACCCCACCTGAAGCAAGACCAAGAAGATAGTGCGTTGCTCGCGCAAGCTATCGGGTAGGTTGCTTGAATCTGTAAGCAATTACAGATCTAGATGGATGGTGATCGGTTCGCAAGAACTACAGGATCCGGCTTATAGGGCGACTCTTCTTTATATCATTAGAATAAAGGCATTGTTGGAGAAGTCGCCGAGAATCGAGTTTAAGGTGAAAGTATTGCGTTCTGTCTTACTCATTCTTCTTGGTGTTTTTGCGATGATTTCTGGCGAATTTGATGATTCTCCGGGAATGCAAGGATTGGGCTTAATTCTAATCATTTCTGTTTTATTCTTCCTTTTTCGAAACCGTAGGACAAAGTGACTCATAAGATTTTCGAAATGCCTGTGGCAGATGTCTACATTCACTATGTAAACAAAGTCGAGCGCAAAGATCGCACAGAAGCCGAACTCATCAAAGTAATCACCTGGCTTACCGGTTTTGACTCCAAGACACTGAGGAACCACCTAAAGAAACAGACCACTTTCAAGGAATTCTTTAAAGCTGCGAAGATTCATCCGAATGCAAAGCTGATTACGGGCTCTATCTGCGGGGTAAAGATTGTAGAAATTGAAGACCCTTTGATGAAGAAAATTCGCTATATGGATAAGTTGGTGGATGAGCTTGCCAAGGGGCGTCCTATGGAGAAAATTCTTCGATCCGGCCTCTAGGGCGACTCTTCTTCTATTTATGGATAAACGAGATTTCCATCACCGTATGAAGCTGTCACTTCGGTAATGAGAATTTGATAAGACTTGTACCAGCGCTTGACTTCCATTTTGGCAACTAGATGCTGTGGAAATTTGGCAAGCTCTTTCACTGATTCCATATCCCTGAAGAAGTAAATTGAATTCTGTAATCGGCGATCCGGTGAAACCCAACGATGCACTGAAATGAAGCCTGGAAGTTCCGATGCATACACATCTATTTGGCCATCCAAAAGGTGGAATTCATCATCGTATTCCCCAGGTTCGAATACGAACTGGCAGGCAATTGTGTTACTCACGATTTCGCTCCTAATGTATCGAGGGCAAGCATGGTTAGGTCGACCTGTTTTTATTGACGTTTGATAACGCCCACAGCACGCAAAGAACAATTCCGATTGCAGATAAGACCATTGTCAGAGTTACTGTTTCGCCCAACAAAAGTGCAGACCAACCTAAAGTCAAAATTGCTTGTAACTGCTGCACTTGTGATCCGTGAGCAACGCCAAAGTCGCGAAGTCCGCGGTACCAGGCGAAGAAGCCTAAGTACATTGAAGATAGACCGATACCGAGCATTCCAAGGACAGCATCCAAGTGCAGTGTGTATTGATCTGATGTGGCGACATGGACAGCAATAGCACCGGGGATTGCGATGGGAAGACTGATAACTACAACCCACGAGATAACTTGCCATCCAGGCAAATAATTGGTGAGCCCTGCGCCTTCAACGTAACAATATGAGGAAGCAATTACTGCACCGATGATAATTAAATCGGTCAAAAGGTCAGCGCTGGATGTTCCGCCCCTGCTCAGCGAGAAGAAAATCAAAAGCGCTGTGCCTAGGGTTGATGCGACCCAGAATGATTTACCAGGATGTTTCTTATTCACAATTACCGCAATGATCGCGGTTACCAGCGGCATAACCGCTGCAATAACTGATACATGTGCTGATGTGGTTCTATGAAGTGCGATTGCAATCAGGATTGGCCATCCAAATACTGCACCAAGTGCTGTGAACACTGTTGGTTTCCAGAGATGGCGGGGCAGTGCAGGGACTCTGAAAATTAACATCAACGGGATTGCCAAGAAAGCGGCGATTACCGGACGAGCAAAAGCTGTGAAGAGCGGATCAAAACTCTTAAGCGCTAACTTAGTAAAGGGAAGAGAGAGCGAGAATGCGAGTACTCCTAAGAAGGCAAAGAGAAGACCATTTCGCTGTGTCTTGCTGAGTGAGTTGGGCACTTAGGTACTTTAGTTTATGCCAACAGGGACTTGGCAAACATTCGTCTTTTCTTACTTACTGGGAGTTATTGAGCAAGCATCAGTTGCGCCTGGAAGATATCGACGTTTCGAATAAAGATAAGGGCCAACTTTGTTCAGAAATTGGCGAATTCCTGGAAGAAGCATCACCGCACCAATCAAACTGTAAGGCTTTCTAGACATTCTGAGCATGGTTGCCATGCCGTTGGGGCCAATAAGGAAAGTTGAATCAACTGAAATTAGGATTGGACCTTCCCCAAGGTCCTTCTCAGTAATTCCAAAATTCGAGTAGTTAAAATTTTGGTAAGGGCGAAAATCTACTGGTGGATTAATTCTAACCTTCATCATTTCTGTTGAGTTCTGACATACACCACAGTCTGCATCAAATAGAAAAACTGGACGATCTAATGTTGGGGGATTCATAGCCTGGCTCTTTTCTTAACTTAGGTTAGTAATCAAGGTATATGTGGCTACAAGGAAGATCATGACTGAGAAAGATTTTTGTAGAACTTTGGCATTAAGTTTTCCTGCTATTGGAGTGAGAACCAAAGATGCTGTAATCGCTGAAATCGTGAAGACCGTTACTTCTGCCACTGGAATTTGATCCCAATATTCAAACCTAAGTCCGAAGGCGAGCAGTGAGTTAGCAGTAATGGCAACAAGCGATGTACCCGCTGCGATCTTGGTAGGTACTTTGAGAAAGAGTACAAGTGCCGGGACAATTAAAAATCCTCCACCGATGCCTAGCAAGCCAGTCAAGATTCCGACAAATGTCGCAGCAATAACAACTAAATGCCATTTTGGTTTTGCTTCGGTTGGCTCAGGCGTATTTCTGCAACACATCGCATATCCCGCACCAAACATCAAGAGTGCGAACACCACCAGAATGACATTCTCGGGGATGATATTTAAAAGTAACGTTCCAATGAATGTTCCAAAAATACCTACTGCAGAAAATGTGAGGCCGACCTTCACATTCAAAGTTCCAGTCTTGCGACGCCTCAAAGCTCCAGCCAGCGCAGCAGAACCCACAATGATTGTGGAGCTAGTTGTTGCTGCAGTTGCCGATAGTCCAAGTACTGCAACAAGTCCTGGTACAGCGAGGATTGCGCCGCCAGCGCCAACCAATCCAAGTACTCCACCAACGACTGCCCCAAGAAGTAGCCCTAAGAAAATTGTCACGCTTTAAGAAACCTTTGGAGCGCCGGTAGCTGCTGACATTGGAAGACCTGCATCTTGCCAAGCCAACATGCCGCCCTCCATATTCATAACTGTTAAGCCACTTGGCTCTACGGCGCTACATGCCTTGCCCGAACGATTTCCGGAGCGACAAATAAAGATGATTGGTTTATCCGATGGAAGAGTGGAACTATCAAATGTACTTAAAGGGTTGAGCGTGAAGAGATCAAAGTGCCCTAATTCCCATTCATCAATCTCTCGAACATCAATTCCATAAGCAAGTCCTGCTTTCACCATGTCGAGTGTTTGCTGAGGAGTTACTGTCTCCATGATCTCTACCTACCCTTTCGCCTTTATATCTGATGGCGCTACGGGACCTTGGTCTGCAGCTCCTTCAATTTTTCTCAGCTCTGGAACAGTAAGTGCAATTTCGTATGGCTCATTGATCAAAACAACGTTCAGCCCCGCATTTTGCAAAATACTCGCACCAATTGATGCGCGATATGCCCCTGCACAGTGAATCCAGAATGTCTTTGTAGAGTCGAGTTCTGACAGCCGAGATTCAAGTTCATGCAGCGGAATGTGCTTGCTGCCTGCAATATGTGAGGCGCTACGTTCACCATTGCGACGGACATCGAGAACCACAATTGCTGAATCAGAGAGAGCCGTTGGGACATCTTTAAACTGGACTACTTCGGTCTTTACCGCATCAGAAATTTCATTTATCTCACCAACGAAGCTAGCTGATGGGCGATCGATTCCAATTCTTACAAGCTCTCGTTGAGCCACTGCAACATCGTTAGCCTTATCTGAAATAAGGACAAGCTCCTTCTCATAAGGAAATAGCCAGCCAAAGTAAGTTGCAAATGAACCTGAGACTCCAAAATTCAACGTTCCATGTAAATGCGCTTTCGCCCAGGAGTCTTTATCGCGAAGATCAACAACCCAGTTATCTCCAGCAATTCTCTTAAGCAGTTCATCGGTGCTTAGGCGTGGAAGTTCGGATAGATCAATCGGACCAGCACCTGCAAGATTTGCTGGGCCCATATGTTTGTAATAAGCAGGAAATGTATCTAGCCCTGCAAGCGTTTCAGAAACGAAACGATCCATAGTCATTTGTAGGGCTGGGTTAGAAAGTTTCTCATCCTTAATGGTTGAGGACGTTCCAGAAGTGGATGTCGCGGCACAGAAAGAACCGAATCCGTGCGTTGGGAAGATCGGTGTTGCATCTTCAAGAAGTTCGGTTATGCGATGGGCTGAACCATGCTGCAACTGCGCAAGCTTTGTCGCATTATCTGGGCCAAGTAGATCGGGGCGACCAGTTGAACCATGGAGCAGTGAACCACCGGTGAAGATCCCAGTTGGCTTACCTTGTTCATCGACCAAGATATAAGAAAGGTGAGTAAATGTGTGACCAGGAGTATGAAGGGCTTTAATGCCAAAATTTCCAATTGAGAATTCATCTAAATCATGTGCAGAGACGCGCTCGAAGGCGACTGGGTCATCAGCACTTGTTATGTATTTCGCTTGATGGTTGCGAGCGAGAACGAGCCCACCGCTGACATAATCATTGTGCATATGAGTCTCGACGACAGCGCCAAGGCTTAGAGTGTTCTCGGCGAGTATTTGATCAACGCGGTCGATATCTCTCTGTGGGTCTACTACGAGCGCGGTCTTCCCATCGTGGGCTATATATCCGCGGTCTCCCAGCGTTGGTGTATCAATATTGATTATCTGAATTGTCATTTTCTCTCCCTATCTGGCAGAAGCCTAGCATACCCCCCGGGGTATGCTAGGCTTCCATCACAGGCAACTCCAAGGCTTACTTGTTAGGCTCGGAGCCTGAAGTCCTGTAAATCTAGTTACACCATTTATCAAAAGTTTATGAACACTTTATTGAGGAGAGATTCATGTCAGATCAAGGCGGCAAGTGTCCAGTAGCGCACGGTGCAGTAACCACTTCTGAAAGCGCAAACGAGATGTGGTGGCCAAATAGCCTCAAGCTCGAAATCTTGCATCAACATGACACAAAGGTGAATCCACTCGGCGGCGACTTCGATTATCACGAAGAACTTAAGAAGCTTGATATTGATGCACTAAAGAAAGATCTCCATGACTTCATGACAGATAGTCAATCTTGGTGGCCAGCAGATTGGGGCCACTACGGCGGACTCATGATTCGTATGGCATGGCACTCAGCGGGGTCTTACAGAATTGCAGATGGACGTGGCGGTGGAGGAACAGGAAATCAACGCTTTGCACCACTTAACTCTTGGCCAGATAACGCGAACCTCGATAAGGCTCGTCGCTTGCTATGGCCAATCAAGAAAAAGTACGGAAATAAAATTAGCTGGGCAGATCTCATGATTCTTGCCGGAACAATTGCCTATGAATCTATGGGCCTTAAGACATTTGGTTTCTCTTTCGGACGAGAAGATATTTGGGCGCCAGAAATCGATACATATTGGGGAGCAGAGAAAGAGTGGCTTGCACCAAGTGATTCGCGTTATGGCAATCTTGCAGATGCAAGCTCTATGGAGAATCCACTCGCAGCTGTGCAGATGGGTCTGATTTACGTTAATCCAGAAGGAGTTAACGGTGTTCCAGATCCACTAAAGACAGCACAACATGTCCGTGAAACTTTTGCCCGAATGGCAATGAACGATGAAGAGACTGTTGCACTCACCGCAGGCGGACATACAGTTGGTAAGTCACACGGAAATGGAAGCGCTGCGAACCTTGGACCTGAACCAGAAGCTGCAGATATCTTCGAGCAAGGTCTTGGATGGAATAACCATAAGACGCGTGGAATCGGCCGAAATACTGTGACTAGCGGTATTGAAGGCGCATGGACTACGCACCCAACTAAATGGGATAACGGCTATTTTGAATTGCTATTTAAGTACGACTGGGAGTTGAAGAAGTCTCCAGCAGGCGCACATCAGTGGGAACCAATCAATATCGTGGAAGAAGACAAGCCTGTCGATGTTGAAGATTCATCAATCCGTTACAACCCGATGATGACCGATGCGGATATGGCGATGATTAAAGACCCTATCTATCGCGAAATTTCAGAGAATTTCTACAAGAATCCAGAGTACTTCGATGAAGTCTTTGCGCGTGCTTGGTTTAAGTTAACGCACCGCGATCTAGGACCAAAGGCGCGTTACATCGGCCCTGATGTTCCTAAGGAAGAACTGATTTGGCAGGATCCAATTCCTGCCGGTTCGACTTCATACAAGGTTGAAGATCTCAAAACTGCAATTGCGGCTACAGATTTAACAGTTGCAGAATTGGTAACAACTGCTTGGGATAGCGCACGTACATTCCGCGGGTCAGATAAGCGCGGTGGAGCTAACGGCGCTCGAATCCGACTAGAACCACAGAAGAGCTGGAAAGGTAATGAGCCAACTCGCCTAGCGAAGGTTCTTTCTGTACTCGAACCGCTTGCGCAGAAGCATGGAGCAAGCCTTGCGGATGCGATTGTTCTTGCAGGTAACGTTGGTGTTGAGAAAGCTGCAGCTGCCGCCGGTATCAAGGCAAATGTTCCATTTATTGCAGGCCGCGGTGATGCACTCGCAGAGCAGACAGATGCAGAATCATTTGCTCCACTTGAGCCAATCCATGATGGTTTTAGAAATTGGCAGAAGGAGAATTACATTGTGTCTCCTGAAGAGCTATTACTAGATCGTGCACAGTTGATGGGGCTAACAGCTCCTGAAATGACAGTGCTACTAGGTGGCCTTCGCGTCATTGGTGCAAACTACGCAGGTTCAAAGCACGGAGTATTTACTGAAAATGTAGGTGCTCTATCAAATGACTTCTTCGTGACATTGACTGATATGGAATATGTCTGGGAGCCAGCAGGTGAAAACCTCTACAACATCAGAAATCGCAAGACAGGCGATGTTAAGTTCACTGCAACCCGCGCAGATTTAGTCTTTGGATCAAACTCAATTCTTCGTTCATATGCCGAGGTTTATGCCCAGGATGACAACAAGAAGAAGATGGTCGATGACTTTATCGCTGCATGGGTCAAGGTGATGAACTCCGATAGATTCGATGCAAAGTAAGAGAAAGCTAAAGGCGAGAATCCTCGTCTTTAATCAATTCTCTCTACTTGTAGTACTTGCTATTCATCCAGGTAAAGAGCACCTCGCGTCAGAATTTCCGACAGAGGTGCTCTCGCTTGCCCTGTATGCAGTTGCCCTGTTGATACTGGTATTTGCTGGGTATGCGCTTCGCCCATCTCTACGGGTTTCACCGATACCTATCGAAGGTGCACCGCTAATTACATATGGAATCTATAAATGGATGCGCCATCCCATGTATGTGGCAGTTTCACTCTTTGGTATTGGAATGACGATTTCGCATCTCAATGCCTACTCAATAACTGTCTTATCTGCGCTGCTCGTAAACATGTATCTCAAGGCCAAATTTGAAGATCAACTCTTGAGAGAGATACACGCAGAGGCATCGAGTTATCAAGAAAAGACAAGCCCAATAGTTGGAAAGCGATAATGTCCGAGTTTCACCAGTGCATTTCCTCTTTACGCCAATGGCCGAGGATTCGTTGGGTTGTCACCGCGTTTACTTCGGTAGTCACCTTTCTTCTCATTGGAATTCCAACCGACATCGTTCCTAATCCAATATTTGGTAGAGAGATTGCAGTTACTTCGTGGTCTCTATCCGTACTCGTCTCGACATCAATACTTTCTGGACTTCTCCTTGCAACGTATGTTGCAGGTACTCAAAGCAATAGCGATAGTCGAACAATGAAAGTTGGGGGAGCCGGAACATTTCTAGCTTATTTCGCAGTTGGCTGTCCGGTCTGCAATAAATTGGCTTTGGTCGCCCTTGGGTATTCTGGAGCGCTTCAGTACTTTGCACCTATTCAGCCGTATTTGGCAGCCCTCTCGGTAGCACTTCTTTTCTATGCTTTCAGAAAGCGAGTTCTGAACGAAGGAAGCTGTCGAGTTAAATTTTAGTAGTCAGCTAGATTTTCGATTGAATATATCTTTCCGATGAGAGCTCATAGATAAGTTCTGGGCCATCTATCTCATCAATCTGTTCGCCCTTAAAATCAAACCCCAGACTCTCAATGATGTGCATTGATGGTTCATTTGTTGGCGAAACGGTGTAACGGAGAATCTTTACATCGGGTCGTTTAACTATTTCATTCCACATGCCATGAAGTAGTTCTTTTCCAAAACCTTGGTTCTGCTTCTCGGGAACTATTCCAAAGCCAATCTCAATCATTCCATCTTCATTGGGAAAGTCATGAAAACCTGCAGATCCAACAATTACCTTCGTCGCCTTTTCAATCGCAAGTACGATTGCAATTTCGGCAAATTCTGGATTGAGTCTTACTCGAGGAATTCGGAAAGGGAGTGGAGAGGGACCTTCAATAAGGTGGTTATAGAGATTGCTAAATTGAGACCAGTCAGGGCTATGACCTTCTTCGAAATCAGAATAATCCTGCAGGGAAAGTGGCTGACACAGTAATCGTTCAGTCTCAAAGTTCATCTACTGAGCCATGATCGCGTCGTGAACGTATTGGGCCAGTCCTCGAGCACGCCCGTCGTAGTACTGCTTGAACCTTGGGTCCTCAATATACATTCGAGCCAAATTCTTCTGCATTTCTACAGAGCACTCATAGAACCATTTAGAAATTGCTTGGCGATGCGCAACAACGGCTGCCTGCGGTTTCTCGGAATCGACTGCCAGGCTATTTCCGAAGGCGTAGACAAAGAGTTCAGTTGCAGCTTCCTGATCAACCTTTGCTGCCCGAAAGTCCTCTTTAGAGTATTTGGATGTTCGCTCCGTAGATTGGCGAAATTGTTCAGTATCGCCCCAACGCGCCTGGGCCTCTTCCTGGAAACTATTCACGACAATAGTTTAATCATTCATCCAAGATGTAGAATTCAAACATGTCCAAGAAATTCATCATCTTTGTTATTGACGATCTAACTAATTCAGGTACGCCCGCTGAGATGGAAGCAATTGACTCGTTCAATGATCAACTACGCAAAAACGGTCAGTGGATTTTTGCTGGGGGTTTAGCAGCACCAAGCTCAGCAAACGTTATTGATAATCGTGATGGCGCGGGAATAGAAACAGGTAAACCGCTATTTGGAGCCGCTGAGAACTTCAGTGGTTTCTGGCTCATTCAAGCAGCCGACGAGAACGTTGCCAAAGAACTTGCTTTTGCAGGGTCAAAAGCATGCAACAGAAAAGTTGAGCTTCGACCACTTCTTGGCTAGTGATGGGCTTCATGGCTACGCCGAAGGGTTATTTTCTTCGGTATTGGCGCTAGGTCACATTTCGTTATCAAATGGTGATTGCCAAGCCCCAGTTGGGGGAGTACCGTCACCCGAATGGTCAAGGAAGCGATGGGCGCTGAAATAGATGCGCCACAGAGTCAAGTACTGACCAGTAGGAGCCCGCGACAGCTTGCGTGGCGCCGATTCAAAAAGAATAAAGTCGGCATTGCTGCCCTAATTTCATCTCTATTTTTTGTTTCTGCTGCAGTCTTTGCGCCAATTATTGCCTGGGCGATTAATGTCGATCCCAATGAACGCGATGGAAGTGCAATCACTGAACGTGGTGAAACCATTGGTCGATTCGGTGGAATCAGTTGGAATCACCCACTGGGCGTCGAACCTGGAATCGGTTACGACCTTCTTGCTCGACTTATGTATGGCGCACGCATCTCATTTCTTGTAGCAGCAATTGCAACTCTCACCGCAATCACCATCGGTTTGTTGATCGGAGTTGTCGCTGGATATTTCCGAGGTCGCACAGATAACGTACTTGGCCGCTTTACAGATTTTCTTCTTTCTTTTCCATCGTTTTTCATGATTATCGCGCTTAGTGCTCCGATGATTGCGCGAATCGAAAAGTCAGGAATCGCCCGCGATAATTCTGCACGAGTTATTTACTTGATATTAGTTCTCGCACTATTTGGGTGGCCATACTTCTCTCGCATCATGCGCTCGCAAGCGATGTCGCTACGTGAAAGAGATTTCGTACTTGCATCTCGCGCACTTGGTGCAAGCCATAGAAGAATCATTTTTAAAGAGCTCCTACCAAATCTCTGGACGCCAGTAATTGTCTATCTATCTCTGGCTCTCCCTGGTTACCTAGCTGCTGAAGCTGTTTACTCTTATCTCGGAATCGGAGTTCAGCCACCTGCTGCAACGTGGGGTCTTCTCATCTCAGATTCAATTAAGTATGTCATCAGCGAACCAACCTATTTCCTTATCCCATCACTTTCCCTCATTCTCGTAGTGCTCTCCTTCAACTTGCTTGGAGATGCAGTGCGAGATGCACTCGACCCAAAGAGTGAGCACAGTTAAGTAACGACGAGAATTCCCTGTTTACATGCATGAAGCAGGGATGTAGTACCCAAAACAAAAGGAGAACTCATGTCTAAACTCAAAGGCAAGAACGGTAAGTTAATTGCAGCAGCAGCTGTAGTTGCTCTACTCGTTGGTGGCTTTGTCGTGCGTTCAGGTTCAGGCGCTTCAGAGGGTGGAACAATCACTTATCTGACTCACTCTGAGTCATGGACACACGCAGATCCAAACCGTAACTACACCGGCCAGCACATCGCATGGTTCGGTTCATATATGCACCGTACTTTGACTGCATATGCACGCGCAGAGGGAAGTGCAGGATCTGCTGTTGTAGCTGACCTTGCAACTGACACAGGTCGTTCATCAAATGACAACAAGACATGGGAGTTCACACTCCGTGACGGCGTTAAGTTTGAAGATGGCTCAGATATCACTTGCGAAGATATCAAGTACGGTGTTTCACGTACATTCGCAACAGATGTGATTACAGACGGCCCAACATATGCAATCTCTATGCTTGATATTCCAAAGGCAGAAGATGGTTCATCTGTTTACAAGGGTCCATACGCAACAGAGAACAACGACACTGCTGCTTATGACAAGGCTGTTACATGTTCTGCAGACAACAAGACAATTACATTTAACTTGTCTCGTTCAGTCGGTGACTTCAACTACACAGTTACTTACCTTTCATTTAGCCCAGTTCCAAAGGCTAAGGACACAGGCGATCAGTACGACCTAGCTCCTGTTTCATCTGGTCCATACAAGATCGAAAAGTACAAGGCTAAGGATGAGATGGTTCTTGTTCGTAACGAGAACTGGTCAAAGGATTCAGATCCAATTCGCAACGCTTTCCCAGATAAGGTCGTAGTTCGCTTCGGTCTTGCTGAAGAAGTTCGCGATCAGCTGATCCTCAGCGACTCAGAGAAGAACGCATTCTCACTTGACGCTGTACTTCCTACAAACCTTCCAACAGTCTTCGATGATGCTGGAAAGCCAAAGGCTGAGTGGGCAGAGCGTGCACTTAACGTTTACGACCCATACGTTCGTTACGCAGCATTTAACGTAAAGAAGGTTCCTTGCCTTGATATCCGTCGCGCAGTTTACTTCGCGAAGGATGCAGCAGGACTTCTACAGCTCTCAGGTGGAGCAGCATTTGGTGGAGATCCAGCAGATGGTGCAATCAAGCCACTTATGGGTCTTGACTACAAGAAGGTAACTGGCCTAGAAGATTACAAGCCAGCAGGTAACGCAGCAGCTGCAAAGGCGCTCATGGAGTCGGCAAAGAAGTCTTGCCCTGCTGAGTACGCACGCGTAACTGATCCAAAGCGTGGCCTTGTATTCGACACAGCTGACTCAGAGACAAATAAGAAGGGTGCAGCAATCTGGATTGACTCAATGATGAAGAATGCTGGCATCGTTATGAAGTTCAACTTCATCGAGCCAGGTTCTTACTACGCAGTTGTTCTTGATGCTACAAAGCAATCAGATCTATCTGCTGGTGGTTGGGCTCCAGACTGGGCTAACGCATCAACAGTTATCCCTGAACTCTTCACAAAAGAGGGCGGATTCCCAATGTCACAGAACTGGGATGACCCTGCATATGCTGCATTCAAGAAGAAGTCTGATGCAGCTCTTTCAGAGCCAGATCGCGAGAAGCAAGGTCAAATGTGGGCTGAACTTAATCAGTACGTAGTTGACCAGATGTGGATCGTTCCTGGCATCTTCTCGAAGACTCAAGAAATCTGGGGCTCAGGCCTTGGTGGAATCTTCTTCTGGGAGCCACAGGGTGCACCTTCATTCGGTGACATCTACATCAAGTAGTACTAGCAGTACAGCAGTAAATAAGTAGAAACTGCGTAGGTCTGGGCGAGAGTCAATCGCTTAAACCCAGACCTACGTAGTACTTATTAGAATTTTCTAACTGGAAAAGAAGAAGGGATAAAGAATGCTTTCATATATTTCTAGACGTCTAGGCGTCTCTCTTCTCATCCTCCTTGGCGTGAGTTTTACCGTCTATGTAATTTTTGCATTCCTGCCATTTGACCCAGCAGCGCTCACATGCGGAAAGAATTGCAATGATCCTGGAATCATTGAAGCTAATCGCAAGCGACTTGGTTACGACTTACCTTTCCTAGTTCAATACTGGGTATTTATTAAGGGCCTATTCATGGGCCGTACATATGGAGAAGGCGCTGCAACAATCAACTGCCCAGCGCCAAGCCTTGGTTACTCATTCCAAGAGCACTCATGTGTTACAAATTTAATTGGAGAAGCGCTACCTGTAACTCTCTCACTCGCACTAGGTGCTCTTGTTTTATGGCTTGTAGTGGGTGTAGGACTTGGGGTTCTAGCTGCTCGCTATCGTGGAAAATTTGCTGATAGCGCGAGCACTGTCTTTGTTCTTATCGGAACATCACTTCCAACATTCCTCACCGGTCTGATGCTCCTCGTATTCGTAGTTATCAAGTGGCGCATCTTGCCGTTCCCTGCAGGCAACTACACGCCATTCCTAGAAGACCCATACGAATGGGCGCAGATTTTATTCTTGCCGTGGGTAACGCTCGCCTTTGCATATGCAGCGCTCTATACACGTTTCGTACGAAGCGCTGTTATTGAAACTTCCAATGAAGATTACATTCGCACAGCTCGCGCCAAAGGACTTCCAGAAGGAACAATCCTTGGGAAGCACACACTTCGCGCAGCACTTGCGCCAATCGTCACGATGGCGGGTCTCGACTTCGCTGGCTTACTGGGTGGTGCAATCCTCACCGAATCGGTCTTTAACTTACCTGGATTAGGTCGACTGGCAATTGGTGCAGTCGTTGAATATGACCTACCGATCATCGTTGCCACCACATTGCTAGCTGCCACGATTGTTGTATTGATGAACTTGATCGTGGATATCGCTTATGCATTTATCGATCCGAGAGTGCGAATCGCATGACGCTACTAGAAGTTAAGAATCTCAGCGTTGGGTTTCCTACACCAGACGGAGTAGTCCACGCGGTAAATGACATCTCATTCTCCGTCAATGCTGGCGAGACACTTGCAATCGTTGGAGAATCTGGATCTGGCAAGACGGTAACAAATCTTGCTCTCATGGGCCTTCTCAACTCGAATACCGCTCAAATTTCTGGAACTGCGAAGTTCCAATCACATACCGGAGAGATTGATTTGCTGGGGATAGATCGCAATGATCTTCAAAAGTACCGCGGCCGAGATATTTCAATGATTTTCCAGGATCCAATGTCTTCTCTGCATCCTTACTTCTCTATCGGCGATCAGATCATTGAGGCCCACCAGATTCATAACGAAGTTGACCTAGAGGTAAGTCGCGATCGCGCAATTGAACTTCTTGGAATGGTGGGAATTCCTGATCCATCTTCACGTATCGATTCATTCCCACATCAATTCTCTGGTGGTATGCGCCAACGCGTGATGATTGCTATGGCGCTTGTAAACAATCCTTCACTGCTCGTTGCAGATGAACCAACAACGGCTCTCGATGTCACGGTGCAGGCTCAAATCTTGAGTCTGCTCAAAGATTTACAGAGTGAATTTAAGATGGCAATTGTCCTCATTACCCACGACCTCGGAGTCGTTGCGGGAGCTGCCGACCGCGTCAACGTTATGTATGCAGGTCGCATTGTCGAGAGCGCTAACGTCTTTGATCTCTATGCAAAGCCATCGATGCCTTACACACAGGGACTCCTAGATTCCATCCCGCGTCTTGATCGACCACACACCGATCGCCTCTCTGCGATTCCAGGTCAACCGCCATCAATGATTTCACTTCCAAAGGGATGCTCATTTGCACCTCGTTGCTCTCGCGTCAGCGAAGTTCCAGGTAACAAGTGCACAACCCAGCTTCCAGAGTTAACAGTTCGCGCAGAAGGCCATGTGGCTCGCTGCTTTATCGGCGAAGGCAAGGGCGCATAAATGTCTACTCCAATTCTTGAAGTATCGAATTTAACCAAGTACTTCCCAATTCAATCTCAGGGAATTTTCTCCAAGGTTAAGGGCGATAACAAAGCGGTAAATGGAATCTCATTCACCCTTAATGCAGGTGAAACTCTGGGTCTTGTTGGTGAATCCGGTTGTGGAAAATCAACTGCTGGTAGAACAATCCTAAAGCTCTACGAACCAACTTCAGGAACGATTAAGTTTGAAGGCGAAGACATTACGAATCTCTCCGCTTCGAAGATGAAGCCGTTCCGCACGCAAATGCAGATGATTTTCCAGGATCCATACTCTTCTTTGAATCCGCGTCACACCATCGGATCAATCATCGCTGCCTCTTATGAGATTCAGAAGATCACTCCTGATCAAGGCGTAAAACGCGCAGTTCAAGAGCTGATGGAGCGCGTAGGACTTAATCCAGAGCACTACAACCGCTACCCGCACGAATTCTCAGGCGGTCAGCGCCAACGAATTGGTATCGCACGAGCCCTAGCTCTGAAGCCAAAATTTATTGTCTGTGATGAGCCAGTGTCAGCACTAGATGTATCTATCCAAGCTCAGGTAATTAATCTCCTCGATGATCTCCGTGATGACTTCGGGCTTTCATATCTCTTTATTGCACATGATCTCTCTGTCGTTCAGCATATTTCCCAGCGCGTTGCGGTGATGTATCTCGGAAAGATTATGGAGCTTGCGCCAACAGAAGATCTCTATAAGAGCCCGCATCACCCATACACAAAAGCTCTTTTATCTGCGATTCCACTTCCAGATCCAATTCTGGAACGTAAGCGCGAGCAGATTATTCTCAGTGGAGATATTCCGAATCCAGTTAATCCACCAACAGGTTGCGTCTTTAATACCCGTTGCTGGAAGGCGCAAGACAAGTGCCGCACCACTGAGCCAGCGCTGGTTCAGATTGGTGCATCACAAGTGGCTTGCCACTTCCCAGATTAATTTAGGAAGTTAGAGCGACACTTTAACGCTCTTACCTGTGCGCGCAGATTCATGCGCCGCATCAGCCAAGATCAAAGCTGCACGACCATCATCGTAAGTTGAACCCAAGTTCTTTCCCTCAGAGATTCCCTGAATAAAGAGCGCTAGTTCGTTGCGATATGCAGCTGCATATCGTTCTAGGAAGAAGTCCATATAAGGCTCTCCAGCCGCAGATACATCCTTCGAGAAGAGTTCCACAGTTGTATCGGTGAGATTCTTAATCTGGAGCATTCCTTTATCGCCGAATACCTCAATGCGCTGGTCATAACCATAAGCAGAGTGACGTGAGTTGATGATTGTGACAATCTCGTTATTTGCACCCTTAAGCACAACGCTGACATTGTCGAAATCGTTCTCTTCCTTGATGTAATCGCAGAAGCTATTTGCTCCAGTGGCTGAAACTTCGACGATATTTGGAACGAAGTAGCGAGCCATATCGAAGTCGTGAATTGTCATATCTCTGAAGATTCCGCCAGAAACAGCAATGTAAGCCTGTGGCGCTGGCCCTGGGTCACGACTAGTGATAACTACTTGTTCGACCTTGCCGATCTCACCCTTTTCAACGCGAGCTTTGACAGCCTTAAATTGTGGATCTTGTCTGCGGTTAAAGCCGATTGTGACATTTGTTTTCGCGCTGTTAGCTGCATCGCGCAGAGAATCTACATTCTTGATATCTAGATCGATTGGCTTCTCGCAGAGAGCATGGACGCCGGCCTTAATCGCTGTAGCAAGAAGTGGGACGTGCGTAGGTGTAGGTGATCCAATGATTACTGCATCGATTTCACCTGAGTTGATTACCGCTTCTGGGTCATTTGAAACTTTTCCACCAAAGGCTGCTGCAACTTTCTGCGCTGACTCAGTGAATGGATCGACGATATAGACAAGCTCAGCGTTGGGATTGTCGTAGACACTTCCCGCGTGAACGTAACCGATGCGACCTGCGCCGATAATTGCAAAACGAAGTTTCTTTGACATGTGCGAAATCCTATCTCTAGCTAGAGCTTTACTTAGTAATTGTTCCGATTTGATCAACGATTTTGAGTGACGTCTCAATATTGGCAAGTGAATCTCTATGAGAGTAAAGAGGTGCTTCTAGCAATCCTTGCTCAAGGTATTGCGCAAAGGCATGAACTTGGTGAATGAGTCCTAAGTGCTGAGGCATCCCCAGATCATCAACCCATGTTGCAAGTGCATCATCGAGGCCATTTCCATGAAGCGTTATTGAGGTAGGTGTGAACCAAGGGGTACCGAAGGAGATACTTCCCTTTGAACCTGAGACGGCTCCCCAAATTGGCAGTGAAGTGCGTGCCGAGAGAACGAAGTTAGAGCGAGCACCGCTAGCAAAGCGCATAAAAGCATGGGTCTCTTCATCAATCTTATTTGGGTGCAACTTTCCGAATGCATGGATCTCGTTTGGATCGCCAAGGAACTCCTGCGAGAAAGCGATTGGGTAGATACCCATATCGATAATTGGATTGCCCCCACCTAATGTAAATAGTCTTGGAACGCCAAGGTTTGCTTGGCAGAAATTGGAGATAACAAGGTCGATTTCGCCAAGTGTTCCATCTGCAACTAATTGACGAGCAATATCCATTTGTGGCAAGAAGCGGGTCCACATAGCTTCAACGGCGAGGACATTCTTAGCCTTTGCCGCTGCGTATATTTGTTCAGCTTCAGCCAAATCCATTGTGATTGGCTTCTCAATCAGCACATGCTTTCCTGCATTAATCGCAACGAGAGCCACTTCCAGGCGATCAGATGGAAGCGTAGCAATGTAAATTGCATCAATATCATCACGAGCTGCAAGCTCTTCATATGAATCGTGAAATGACTCCATACCCCAACTCTTAGCAAATGCCTCTGCTTTACCTGCCGTGCGAGAAGCAATGGCCACGAACTTCTGGTTGGAGTTCTTCTGAGCCGTCTTAACCATCGCCTCCGCAATCCAACCTGCACCGAAGATTCCCCAGCGAAGTGGTTTAGATTCTTCTGGCTTAAAGATATGTGGTTTTGGAAGCGTGGCCATAGTGTTCTACCTTCTACTTATCTGGGTTGGGAACAATGACATCGCGGACTAGCACTTCGAGATCGTTAACGGATTGTAAGAATCCGCGCAGAGTGCGAAGTGTTGCTCCGAAATTAGTAAACTCTTCAACCTTAAGTCCGTCGACGTCGTACATCTTTCTAAACTCTGGAAGATGGCTCATGAGGGGTTCAAGGATTCGGCTCTCAATAGGCTCATTAACGCTATTGAGATTTGGCTTGATTCCTGATTTATTGATTCGGACCTGCCAGGCATATGGGGGAGAAATCACTGAATCTCCACCGATAATTTCGCTCCAGTGCATGTGATTGCGGAAGGCAGCAGATAGCAAACGAGTGCGGTATCCGCGCTCCTCATAAATCTTGTGAGCATTTCTGAAGACAGCTACTCCCGCCCATTCCATGAGACCTGGATCAATCGTGACGCCAGACTTCTCTGCCGAAACCTTTACCCAGTCATCGACGCGTCCAACCATGATTGTGCAGACTGGCCCCATCTGAGAAATATCAAGGCCTTCTGCTTCACGGCGCTTAAGTCCTCGTTCAATTGCTTCAGCCACTGCAACTGTCTGCGCAACAGAGAATGAAACAGTCGCATTGAGGCTGACGCCTTGGTAGGTAGCCTCTTCAAATGCTGCAATCGCTTCAGTTGTGACAGGAATTTTTACGATGATGTTCTTTGCAAGCTTTGAAAATTCAACAGCTTGGTCAGTCAGAGCCTTTGCATCTTTGTAAAGACGAGGGTCGGTCTGAATTGAGAGGCGGCCATTGCGACCGTTGTACTTTTCAAACTCACCTTCAAATAGCTTTGCAGCGTTCACTGAAAGCTCTTTCACCATTTCCCAGCCAATTGCATCTTCTGTTGCAGTTGGGTGAGCCTTTGCATAATCCTTAATTCGAGCGTTCCAGTGATCTTTATCTGCCTTCAGTGCGCTGAGTGCGATGACTGGATTACATGTTGCACCAACAATGCCCCATGTAAGTGCATCTGTGAGCTCTTTTGGATCAGCAGAATCATTCCAGAGAACTGTCTTTGAGTTCTCCTTCATATAGAGAAATGGTGATGTAGTCATCGTCGCCTTTACTTAACTCGTGCTGCGCGAGTCGCAGCCAAAATGTGTTCGCGGGTGCGCTGTGCGATTGCAAATGGCATATCAACTGGGCAGCCATACATATCTTGTTCGATGATCGCAAAAATCTCAGGGTTGATCTCAAGAGCGCGCTCGATAATCGGTGCAAACTTTGGAACACCTTCGAATCCTGGCTCAGTCATGACGCCCTTTGAAACTGCATCCACAAATGGGAGATCGTTCTTCAAGGTATCAGCCAAGATATCTGGATGCACTTGCTTCAGGTGCAGGTAACCGATGCGCTCTGGGTAAGCGTTCATCATTTTGATGTTATCGCCTAGGTAATATGCGAAGTGGCCTGTATCGAGACAGAGGTTTGTGTACTTCTTATCTGTCTCTTGCAATAAACGCTCCACCTCTTGGTAGGTACCAATATGGCTATCGGCATGTGAGTGGAATTGCTGATGGATACCGAACTCTTCTAACAGTGCCCTTCCAAGTTTGTCGTGGCCTGCAGCAAGGCGCTTCCATTGTTCATTGGTCAGCGTGCGTGATTCGCGCGCCTGGCCTGTTTTGTCATCACGCCATAGGTCAGGAATAACAACAAGGTGTTCGACTCCGAGTTTTGAAACGAGAGTTGCAACTGCAAGTGCTTGATCCCATGCACGCTGCCATTGGCTCTCATCTTCTTTATGGAAACCTGTAAATACTGTTCCTGCAGTCATCTTGAGATTGCGCTTACCAAGCTCATCTTCTAACTGCTTAGGATCCGTTGGGAGATATCCGTATGGCCCTAGTTCAATCCAGTGGTAGCCAGCTTCTACAGCTTCATCGAGGAAACGATCCCATGGGACTTGATGTGGTTCATTTGGAAACCAGACTCCCCAAGAGTCAGGAGCAGTTCCAACGCGGATCTGTGCTGTCATTTTTCTCCCCTATTCGCGATCTTTCGAACCATTGCCGAGCAATGGACGTTGAAGCTTGATTGCTTCCTGGTAATTCTTATATGCATCTTGAGTGCTCTTAAGAGTTGAAATTGGAGCGATAGGTACATCCCACCAACCTTCACCACTTGGTGAGTAAATAAGTGGATCGCTATTGATATGGATCAACGTTGCCTTATCTGATGCCTTCGCCTGCTTTACTGCGTTGTGTAAGTTGGTAATCGCATCTGAGTTCTGGTCGATGCGGATGACATCAATTCCTAGGCTCTCTGCATTCGTTGCTAGGTCGACAGGCAAGATCTCGCCCTTCTCAAAGTTATTTCCCTTTTCATCATGGAATCGATATTTGGTTCCGAATCTTTCAGAGCCAATGCTCTCTGAGAGATGGCCAATGGATGCATAGCCATGGTTTTGAATTAGAACGATGATCAACTTAATTCCCTCGGCCACGGCAGAGACGATTTCAGTATGCATCATCAGATATGAACCATCTCCGACCATGACAACAGGGGTAGCGCCAGCACGCGCTGCGCCAATTCCACCTGCAATTTCATATCCCATGCAGCTAAATGCATATTCAACGTGATAACCAAGTGGAGAGCGCACGCGCCATAACTTATGAAGATCTCCGGGCAGCGATCCTGCGGCGCAAATAACGGTGTCATTGCCATCTGTTGCCGATTGCACTGCATGGATGATTTCTGTCTGGCTTGGAAGCGCACGCTTCTGATCAACGAAAGCAGTATCTACTGTGGAGTCCCACTCCTTCTTCTGCTGTGCAGAATTCGCTGCATATTCAGCAGAGACGCTGTAGCCCTTTAGTTCTTCATGTAGCTCGGTAATGGCAACGCGAGCATCGGCGACAACTGGGGTGGCACTGCCGTGCTTGAAGGCATCGAAGGATGCAATATTGATATTGATGAATTTAACATTTGAATTCTGGAATGCAGAGCGGCTTGCAGTCGTGAAGTCGCTGTAGCGAGTTCCGATTCCGATAATGAGATCTGAATCTTTCGCAAGGCGATTTGCACCTGTTGTACCTGTTGTACCTACTGCGCCTTGGCATTGAGGGTGATCCCAATTAAGCGAACCAACTCCAGCTTGTGATGTTGCAACAGGAATGCCTGTTGCACTGACAAGCGCATCAAGGACATCGTGTGCATCAGAGTAAATAACTCCGCCGCCAGCAATAATCATTGGACGTTTTGCTGCGCGAATTTGGCGAGCGACTTCCTTCATTAACCCTTGATCAGGGCGGGGGCGACGAATATGCCATTCGCGATCTGCCAAGAATTCTTCAGGTACTTCAATTACTTCTGTCTGCACATCTTCAGGAAGTGCAATTGTGACAGCACCTGTTTCCACTGGATCAGTCAATACGCGCATCGCACCTAAGAGCGCCGAGAAGAGTTGCTCTGGGCGCTGAACGCGATCGAAGTATCGAGACAAAGGCTTAAAGGCATCGTTGACAGAAAGTGATGCATCATGTGGAGCTTCAAGTTGCTGCAAGACTGGATCAGATGCGCGATTTGCAAAGGTATCTGATGGAAAGAGCAGAACTGGCAATCTATTTGTCGTTGCAACTGCAGCTCCTGTGAGCATATTTGTCGCACCTGGTCCTACGGATGCTGCACAAGCAAGAGTTGCTCTACGTCGTTTGATACGTGCAAATGCAGTTGCTTCGTGGACCATCGCTTGTTCGTTACGTGCTTGGTAGTAAGGCATGAGAGATGGATCATCAACGGAGAATTGTTTGAGAGCTTGACCGAGACCTGCAACATTGCCGTGCCCAAAGATTCCGAAGATTCCTTGCACGGTGCGTTCGCGGTAATCACCATCGACTGTGTATTGGTGCGCCAAGAACTCAACAATTGCCTGGCTTACAGTCATTTTGCGCGTTGCCATTTTAATCTCTCTCTATTCTCCGTAGGGCAATCTTGGGTCAGCGGTTTGGTTTTGCCAAGCTTGGCGAATCCATGCATGGTCGGGATGATCTGTTGCATTCCAAGTGCGCTCGGGATCAGGTCCTGCCATGACATTGAAGAAGTAAAGGTCATATCCAGGGCCAGCTGCTGCAGGCCCATGCCAACCATAAGGAACTAGAGCGATATCGCCAGAGTGAATCTCTGCCGTGACATCGTATTCGCGTTCATCTGCTGAAAAACCACGGAAGTATCCGAATGGATTTGACTCACCGCTTACATTCGCGCTTCGAGTGACAGCAGATTCGAAATAGTAAATCTCTTCTAAATTTGATTCTTTACCTGGAATATATTGATCGTGCTTATGTGAAGGAGCGCCTGACGAATTTCCTGCAGGGACAATTACTTCGCAGACAATTAAGCGATCTGCATCCAGAAAATCGGGCATTCCAAAGTTATGTACTTGTCGGGTTTCATGCCCTGCTCCACGAATCTGAACCGGTACATCCTCTTTGCGAGTGAACGTTGCTACCTTCTGAGCCTTAGCTGGTGACTCTCCAACCGCGATCCTTGCATTTCCGGTGATTTTGGCTGAAGTATTAATTGGAAGGTATAGAACGTCTGCCGCACCATGAAAAACAGATGTGCGTCCGCGAAGGCTCTGTTCTGATGAAGGATTACCTGCGCTCTGATACTGAACTAACGCCTCTGGGCCTTCAAGAATAAAGATGACGCGCTCATTGTTATCTGCAGGAAGCACAAGCGATTGCGCTGCACTTACTTCTCCGATTCGAATCCCTGTGTATGCCCATGGCTTTGAAGGAGGATTTGCCGCATCAACATGCGCGCTCCACGTTCCGGAGGCGAGTTCGCCATCCTTAAAGAACCATTGGCTAGTCATTTTTTTGTCAGCGATTAATTCTGTGGGAAACCTAGATTGATTCCGCCGTGACTTGGATCTAACCAACGTGAAGTAATTGCTTTGCCGCGAGTAAAGAAGTGAACACCTTCCATGCCATGTGCCTTGGTGTCGCCGAAGAGTGAGTTCTTCCAACCACCAAATGAGTAATATGCAACAGGGACAGGAATTGGAACATTGATTCCAATCATTCCAACCTCAACTTCATTCTGGAAACGACGAGCTGCTCCACCATCGTTAGTAAAGATGGCTGTTCCATTTCCAAATGCGCCACCGTTGATAAGTGCAACGCCTTCGTCGTAGCTCTTAACGCGGACGATGGACAGGACTGGTCCGAAGATTTCTTCTGTGTAGACCTTTGAAGATGTTGGAACCTTGTCAATCAGAGTTGGCCCGAGCCAGAACCCGCCCGCTTCACCATTTACCTGCGGGTTGCGGCCATCGACAACAACCTTCGCACCATCTTTTTCAGCAATCTCAATGTAGGAAGCTACCTTGTCGCGATGTTCGCGCGTAACCAGTGGACCCATATCGCAGCCACGACGCCCATCACCGGTTACGAGTTTGCCCATGCGTGAAACAATCTTCTCAATCAGTGGATCAGCCACGGGCTCAACAGCGACAATCACTGAGATTGCCATACACCGTTCTCCCGCACTTCCAAAGCCCGCGTTGATTGCTGAGTCTGCAACTAGTTCAAGATCCGCATCCGGAAGAACGAGCATGTGGTTCTTAGCTCCGCCCAGTGCCTGAACGCGCTTTCCATGTTTTGAAGAGTTCTCATAAATGTATTTCGCAATTGGGGTTGAACCAACAAAAGAGATTGACTGAACATCAGGGTTCTCAATCAAGCCATCAACTGATTCCTTATCTCCATTAAGTACATTGAAGACGCCATCGGGAAGTCCAGCCTCTTTCCAGAGCTTTGCAACCCACATAGAAGCAGATGGATCTTTCTCAGATGGCTTCATGACAACGGTATTTCCCGCAGCAATTGCAATAGGGAAGAACCACATTGGAACCATTGCCGGAAAATTAAATGGGCTGATGATGCCAACGACGCCAAGTGGTTGGCGAGTTGAGTAAACATCAACACCTGTTGAAACGTTCTCTGAGTAGTACCCCTTGAGTAGGTGAGGAATTCCAACTGCGAATTCGACAACTTCTTGCCCACGAGTGATTTCACCTAAGGCATCAGAGAGAACCTTTCCGTGCTCGCTTGTAATAATTTCTGCTAGCTCACCTTTGCGGGCATTGAGAAGTTCGCGGAATGTGAAAATAATCTGCTGGCGCTTGGCGAGAGATGTATCCCGCCATGCAGGGAATGCATCACTTGCAGCCTTGATTGCAAGGGCAATCTCGTCTTGGTTTGCGAGTGCAACCTTCTTAGTTTCAACTCCTAAAGCCGGGTCGTAAACCGGAAATGTTCTGCCTGATTTGCTGACGTATTCCGCCCCATTGATCCAGTGGTTGACCACGTCGCTCATCAATTTCCCCCAGTGCTAGAAGGCGATTCTAGGGCGATTTTAGGCTAATTGAAACCGAGTTTTTGGGCCTCACGTACCGCAACTCGGTTTAGTTCTGGATGGCTTATTAAGAATTTCTTTACCTCTGAATTGTTCACCCGTGACAAATCTCGAAGCGCCCACCCAATTGCCTTTGCAATGAAGAACTCGGATTCACCTGCATGCGCATCAAGAAATTCTAGGAGTAGCGGTATATCAGTATCGGTCTTGCGTCCTCTCTGATGTTGAATTGCAGCCCTGCATAACCACATATTGGAACTCTTATTCCAACTTCTCATGAGCGAAATTGATGGGTATTTAATAGTCAAAGGCGAAATTGCAACGGAGCCCAAAGTATCAACTGTGTCCCACCAGGATTTGTGTGTTATTAAGTATTCAACATGATTCTTAAGAAAATTTTTATCTGCGCTCTCTATGAAAAAATCAATCAGGTCGCACGCGGCGTAGTGGTATTCGCGTTCTCGCAACTTCCACAGTGCGCGAGATGTGTCGCCGAGCTCTTTAGATGTCGGCGTAGGAAGTTCTCTATAAATCTCTTTAAACAATCTTCGTCGTTCTGGAGTTCTAACCCCAAGAAAAGGAGCGATATCTTTCATGTATGCCTGTGCCCCGAAAGCCACCTTCTTATCTCCGAGGGCAGGAAGGCGACCTTGAACTTCACTGAGTACCTGTGTCTTAAATGTCGCCACCCCGTTATCTTAGGTTGAAGCTGCACTAGGGTTGTAGTAGCCTCAGAGCTAATTAAGGGGAGTACCTAGATACAGCTACCTCGTCAATACGGTGTAAAAACCCGGGGCGCTGGCCGAGAAGATTTCGGTTAGGAAGACCTTGACCACGTTCATCACTTACGAGTCAAGGAGTTTATATTCATGGATGTTTCCTTAACAATCTGGTCTGTCACGGTCGCTGCAATCCTTCTTCTCATTGTTGTTGATCTACTCACTGTCAGTTCAAAGCCACATGAAGTTATGTTTAAAGAGGCGATGAGTTGGTCCCTCTTCTACATTGGTATTGCAATCGCATTCGGGATATGGGTCTGGCAGATTTATGGCTCAACATTTGGCACTGAGTACTTTGCCGCTTATTTAGTGGAGAAATCGCTCTCGGTCGACAACCTCTTTGTCTTCGTGATCATTCTTGCTCAATTCGCGGTCCCGAGCATCTATCACCAGAGAGTCCTTCTGATTGGCGTCATTCTCGCACTCGCTCTACGCGCAATCTTTATCGCAGTTGGCGCGGCAGCACTTGCTGCATTTAGCTTCACATTCGTTATCTTCGGAGCAATTCTCATCTGGACTGGAATCGGCCTCTTTAAGCACTGGGATGAAGATCCAGAACCAAACGACAACGCAATGGTGAAGTTCATTAGAGGGAAGATTCGCATGGTCGATGATTTCCATGGATCAAAGATGTTTATCAAGCAAAATGGAGTACGACTTGCGACCCCGATGTTCTTGGTCATGATTGCTATCGGCTCAACAGATCTTCTCTTTGCCCTCGACTCAATTCCAGCGACTTTCGGTGTCACTTCAGAGCCTTTCCTGGTCTTTGCAGCGAACGCCTTTGCTCTCTTGGGCTTACGTGCGCTCTACTTCCTCGTAAAGGGGCTTTTAGACCGACTCATTTACCTATCTTTGGGTCTTTCAATTATTCTGATGTTTATCGGAGTAAAATTAATTATGACTTTCTTGCACGAGCAGTACGATTCAATTCCAAAAATCTCGACTCCTCTTGGACTCGGTGTAATCGGCGGAATTCTTGTCGTCTCAACGGTGGCAAGTCTAATTAAATCTAAATCAGATCCTGCAGCACGTGCACATGCAGGAAGGATTACAGGAAGTGAGGATGATGAGAAGTAGATTCGCGGCAGCGTGGAGAGCTCTACCCACAGCTATTCGTAGAACAATTGTCCTTGTAATTGGTTTCACGCTAATTACAGTTGGATTATTACTTGTCGTCCTGCCTGGCCCATTCACCTTACCTTTGGTAATTCTTGGACTCTTCATTCTTGCTCTTGAATTTGCATGGGCGGACAGAATGCTCGACAAGGTAAAAGCGCAAGGTGCAAAAGTTGACCCACGTAAACTTTTCAAGAAACAGTAAACCTGAAGTTGTCCTCTTAACCGAGGATGACTGGGCGCGATATAGAGATATTCGTCTTGCTGCACTTGTACATGATGAGAGCGCATTTGGCGGAGATTACAAGAGTGAGAGCAAATACTCTGAAACGCTTTGGCGCCAGAAAGCTCAGCAGTATGTGGGGCTTCTGGCGACCATTGAAGGCAAAGATTGTGGATTTATGACAATCGAAAATCTCAAAGGTGATTTCGGAGCAACCTGTTGGATAGGAAGCTGTTGGGTAGATCCAAATTTTCGCAAGCGTGGAGTCCTGCGTTCACTCTTTGACTTTACGGATTCTCGCTCTGCAGAACTCAATTGGGAAGTTCAAGGTCTTGGAGTGTGGGTAGATAACTCTGGTGCGATTTCAGCCTACGAAAATATTGGCTTTAAAAGAATGGGGGAGCCGCAGGAAAGTACGCGCAAACCAGGGCTCTTCTACCAGCGAATGATTAGGTCAGTTATTTAAGCGGAATGCGGTATTGACGCTTGCCCGATTCAAGAATGTAGGTGTCATACAACTTACGAGCCGTTGAATTATCTTCATCAGTATTCCAATAAAGACGTGAGCATTTCTTGGAGACCGCAAACTCTTTAACGTAGTCAATCAGTGCGCGCCCTGCGCCAGCTCCTCGAACTTCTGGGTCTACAAAGAGATCCTCGAGGTAGCAATGGCCATTTTCCGACCATGTTGAATTTTGTAAGTTGTACGTTGTAAATCCGATGACGCGATCATTGTGAACTGCAACTGCACACTTCATATTGAACTCTGCATCCATTATTCGCGACCAGGTAAGTTCACTCTGTTCAGGCGTTAGAACCGTCTTGTAGAAATCTAGGTAACCCTGCCAGAGCTCAAGCCAGCGGTCCTTATCACCGGCTTGAGCGGGGCGTATTTCAATAGTCATGGGAGAGTTACTTAAGCGAGAATGAAGGGTATTCGTCGGTAACGAGAATGACTGCGTATCCGTAGACACGGTTCCAGAATTTAATGGTTCCGAGAACAACATCTAACGCCCATGCTGGGTAGTTTCCTGTTGACCAAGTAATAATCCATGCAACGAATGTGTAAGCCAATGCAATCACTGAGTAGACAAGACCCACGATTACAAGTGGGATTGCGAAGAGCCATTTAATAAGCGGAAGACCGCGACTTAACTTCTTTCCACCTTCTGTATCCGGGAGCAGAATTGCAACGTTTGGGTTACGTTCAATAGATGGATATTGATCGGTCAGAAGGAGTGCGTACGAAGAGAGGCGTGCATTAAGTTCCATGATTGCGTGGTTGAAGGAGAGCAAGTAACTCGGATAGACGCCTCTGAAGAGGAGCGCCAGAACGATAGGTAGAGCAATGAGCCCTGAAGCCCAGGCAGCATCAGAACCCTGCGAAAACGATGCGATGAAAAAAACCACTGGAAGGGCTAGGAAACCTCTGAAGAAGACTGTCTTCTTATCTCGGTTGGTGAGTTGAACTTGGATGATTGTTTCTACTTGATTGCTCATATGTGAATTCTAGAGGGGAGGGATACTCTTTTCCCATGACCACTCGCGAATATGCAGTAATAACTGGAGCAAGTAGCGGAATCGGTGCTGCTACAACCAGGTTATTGGCGAAGAATGGCTATCACGTAATTGCCGCAGCGCGTCGTACTGATCGACTCGAGGAGCTTGCTTCAGAGTCTGAAGCGATTGAGGCCTTTCCATTAGATGTAACTCGTCAGGCAGATGTTGATGCGCTTGCAAAACATTTAACAGAAAAGCCTATTGCAGTACTCGTTAACTGCGCCGGAGGTGCTTTCGACGCTGCTTCCGTTAACGATTCAGATCCTGAAATTTGGAAGAAGACCTACGATGTAAATGTCGTTGGTTCTGTCCGTATGGTTAAAGCGCTGACACCGCTTATGCAGAAATTCGGGCGCGGACATATTGTGATGATTTCATCTACAGCCGGGCATCGCGCCTATGAAAATGGTGGAAGTTATGTTGCAGCCAAGTTTGCCGAGACTTCATTAGTTGAAACCCTTCGCCTTGAGCTCAATGGTCAACCCATTCGCGTAACAGAGATAGCACCTGGAATGGTAAAGACAGATGAGTTCGCAATTCAGCGCTTTGATGGTGATTCCGAAAAAGCTGCGAAAGTTTATGAAGGGGTTGCTCGACCACTAGTGGCTGAAGATGTTGCAGAGGCGATTCGATGGTCTGTGATGCTTCCAAGCCACTTCAACGTTGATTCGCTAACCATCAGACCTTTGGCGCAAGCCGCACAACATAAGGTCTATCGCCAGCCTCTTTAACTCTCTAAAACAACTCGATACCGGGTAAGAGTTGAATCCGTTGCATATGCAATCCGAACCCCTGCTGCGCGAGATGAAGCAAGCCCCTCGATAATCTGCTGAGTAAGAACTTCTCCCGGTGCAACAACGGCGACTCCTGGGGGATATGGCGCAATCAAATCTGCGCAAATGCGACCGAGTGCAGCTGCAGCTTCAACCATCTCGGTCTTTGCAAAGTAAGCATCGCGCATTGAAATCTTCTTCTGTGGAGTCACTGACCAGCTGAGCGCTGTTGCACTCTCGCGACGTTGTTCTTGGCGACGTTTAAGTATTGGGATAAGAACGTCGGCAAGATGTGCAAAATCTTCTTTTGAGTCAGCAATTGTTCCCAGAAAGACGATGGTGTCTCGGTCAGCCATCTCAACGCGGATTCCAGCCGCCTGTAGATCCTCTTCGATGTCGACACCTGATGCACCGAGTTGTTGTACACGCAGCACAATTTTCGTTGGATCGAAGCGACCATCAGGAAAATCAGTTGGATAGAGGAATATTGGAAGAGCAAACTCTGCTTGCACGCTCTCTTTAAAGGTATGGATATTCTCTAGCAGAGCCCCGATTAGCTCTTCACCTCGAGTTTGCAGAAGTGCACGAACTCCATCGATAGATGCCAGTGGTGCTCCTGCAGGTGAAGTGGTGTGTGTTGTCTCGAAACTTTGCTCGAGTCTTTCTCCACTTAAGAATTCTGTGCGAGCTAGTAAAAGTGCAGAAGCGCTGTAACCAGGCAGCGCCTTATGTGTACTCGTAATCAACGCATCGGCACCAAGTTGCATTGCATGGCGAGGGAGCTTCGGATGAAAACCAAAGTGGCC
>JBFYOX010000007.1:0-65481 GCA_041303615.1 Actinomycetes bacterium | reverse complement strand
GGTAACTCTTCAGTCTTTGAACCCTTAACAATCTCGGTAAGTGAATTAAGCAATACGTGTTCTCTCGCCAAGAACTTATAAGCATCAACTCCGACAAGTGCTTCAACGCGACGAACACCCGCTCCAACAGAAGATTCGCTGAGAAGCTTTACGACGCCTAACTGGCCGGAACGTTCCACGTGTGTTCCTCCGCAGAGTTCGCGCGCCCAATCCCCCACGCTGACAACGCGGACCTGATCGCCATACTT
The DNA here is from genome assembly GCA_041303615.1 of Actinomycetes bacterium. Lineage (GTDB taxonomy): Bacteria > Actinomycetota > Actinomycetes > Nanopelagicales > Nanopelagicaceae > Planktophila. The sequence continues at coordinate 65,233 of JBFYOX010000007.1, read as the reverse complement.
TTCGCCAAAGAGTGCCATCGCACCAATCTTTTTAGCTTCATCTTGAGTCATAACTTCCGCAGTTACAGCTAAGTTATCCAAGAGGAGAGTATTAACTCGCGCTTCAACATCATTGAGCACGGATGCAGGAACTGCACCCGTGCTTGGGAAGTCGAATCTAAATCGACCCGGTGAATTCTCAGATCCTGCCTGCGTAGCGGTTTCTCCAAGGAGTTCTCTAAATGCTTTATGCACCATATGTGTTGCTGTATGCGCTCGTGAGATTGCGTGACGTCTCTCGATATCGATCTCAGCTAGTGCATCCGACCCGAGAGAAACTTCTCCCGAGATAACTCGACCCCTGTGAACTGATAGCCCATTTACGGGAGTTTGAACGTCATCAATCTCAATGACTGCTCCTGTTGAGAGCGTGATCTTTCCGCCATCGGCTAGTTGCCCGCCACCTTCTGCATAGAAAGGAGTGCGGTCGAGTACTAGCTCAACTTCATCTCCTGATTGAGCAGCCTTGACGCTAACACCATCTACGAGAATTCCTTTGATCTTTGATTCAGATTTAACATCTGAGTATCCCAAGAATGAAGTTGTGCCAGAGTTATCCGCAATCTTCTTGTACTCGGACAGATCTGTATGACCGCTCTTCTTAGCCTTTGCATCGGCTTTTGCGCGATCGCGCTGTTCGGTCATGAGTCTACGGAACCCATCTTCATCAACTTCTAGCCCAACTTCACGAGCCATTTCAAGGGTCAGGTCGAATGGGAATCCGTAGGTATCGTGCAACTTAAATACTTCATCTCCCGGCAAGATCTTCTTTGAAGATTTCTTAATTGCGGCAGATGCAGTATCAAAAATCTGCGTTCCGCTCTTGAGGGTTTGCAAGAATGACTCTTCTTCTGAGACCGAGACGCTCAGAATTCTCTTTTGATCTGAATTCAACTCTGGGTATTGAGGCCCCATCGCAGCAATCGCAGCCACAGTCAACTCAGACATAATTGGATCATTGACGCCAAGTAGTCTCATATTGCGAATCGTTCTACGCATCATTCTTCGGAGAACGTAACCACGACCTTCATTACCTGGAGTAACGCCATCGCCGATGAGCATCGCTGAAGTTCGTGCGTGATCGGCGATAACTCGAAGAGCGACATCTGATTTCTGGGAAGCGCCGTACTTAACTCCAGATAATTCAGATGCCCTTGAGAGAATCATCATTGTTGTATCTATCTCGTAAATATTTTCAACACCTTGGAGAAGAGCGGCAGTTCGTTCAAGGCCTAAACCTGTATCGATGCTCTTAGCTGGAAGCTCGCCCAAAATTGGGTAACCATCTTTGCCACCACCTGCACCACGTTCGTTCTGCATGAAGACAAGGTTCCAAATTTCGAGATAGCGATTTTCATCCGCGACTGGCCCACCATCAACGCCGTATTCAGGACCGCGATCGTAATAAATCTCAGAGCAAGGTCCACATGGACCAGGTACGCCCATCGACCAAAAATTATCGGCCATATCGCGACGCTGAATACGCTCGCGAGGAACACCAATCTTCTTATGCCAAATATCCGCAGCTTCGTCATCATCTAGATAGACAGTGACCCACAACTTCTCCTCAGGAAAACCGTAGCCACCATCTGCGATTGGGCGTGTTAGTAACTCCCACGCTAATGAGATTGCGCCTTCTTTAAAGTAATCTCCAAATGAAAAGTTTCCACACATCTGAAAGAAGGATGCATGCCGGGTCGTCTTTCCAACTTCATCGATATCCAAGGTACGGACACATTTTTGAACGGAAGTTGCTCTCTTATATGGAGGTGTTACCTCACCTAAAAAGTATGGCTTAAAGGGGACCATACCTGCATTTACTAAGAGAAGGTTGGGATCATCTGCAATGAGAGATGCAGATGGAACAACCGTGTGCTTAAGACCTTGACTATTCTCAGATTCAAAGAAGCGCAGCCAGCGCGCGCGAATTTCAGCAGATTCCACGATTAATTACCGATCATCTTTAACTTAGACGGTCTTCTTCTTTGTCTTACGACCCTTACTCATCTGAGCTGCGCCGAGAAGTGCACCTGCGACCTTAACTGCGGCACCATTCTTATCCATGAAACCAGTTGTAGCGTCAGTGACCTTAGTGCTCACTTCCTCTACATTCTTTGTAATCTTTGCAAAACTCTCTAACGGGCTATTGATAAGTTCGAGAGTCTTTGTCGACTCACTGAGTAGCGGCGCTGTCTCGTCGGTAAAAACCTTGAGCGAGAGCTTCGCCTCATCGATAAATCGGCTGATACGAAAAACTGCATATGCAACTGCTAGGGCCAGAACAAAGAGGGATGCCGCAGCGATGATTGTTGCTATTCCGCCTGGACCCACGATTTTGCTCCTTGTTCTGCATCTCTTGATCGAGAATTATTTCTCTAGCCTACCTGAACTACTCCTTCGGAGGGGTCCAATCAATTGCCGCTTCTTTGCGTTGCGCAGGAGTAATTGGAGTTGGCGCCCCAGTCAGTGGGTCTCCGCCGCTAGCTGTCTTAGGGAAGGCGATTACTTCACGAATGGAATCCGAATTAGTGAGAAGGGCACATACTCGGTCAAGACCAAGTGCGATTCCTCCGTGCGGTGGAGGCCCGTAGTTAAATGCCTCCAATAAGAAGCCGAACTTACTTTGAGCCTCTTCGTCACTTAGGCCGATGACAGAGAAGACATCCTTCTGAATATTGCGATCATGAATACGAATTGACCCACCACCAAGTTCGGTTCCATTAAGGACAATGTCATATGCATATGCGAGAGCGCTTGCCGGATCGCTCTTAAATGTCGAAACAAACTCTGGCTTAGGTCCCGTAAATGGGTGGTGAACTGCAGTCCAACCACCGTTATCTGTTGGTTCAAACATCGGCGCATCGACTACCCACAAGAATTCCCATTTTCCTTCAGCGATCAAATTGCCGCGTTTACCGATTTCAAGGCGAGCTGCACCAAGAAGTTGTTGCGACGAAGATTTCTCACCAGCTGCAAAGAAGATTGCATCTCCTGGCTTAGCGCCAACGAGTGAGGCAATACCAGATTGTTCAACCTCGGAAATGTTTTTAGAGACGGGACCACCAAGAGTTCCATCTTCATTGATAAGGATGTAAGCGATTCCCTTTGCGCCACGCGCCTTTGCCCAATCTTGCCACGCATCGAGTTCACGTCGTGGAGTATTCGCTCCACCAGGCATAACAACTGCGCCTACATAAGGAGCTTGGAAGACTCTAAATGGTGTCTCTTTGAAGAATGCAGTGACTTCTACCAACTCAAGACCAAATCGAAGATCAGGTTTATCCGAACCGTATTTATCCATCGCATCTAGATAGGTCATATGACGGATTGGGGTTGGTATGTCGTAACCGACTGCTTCCTTCCAGACCTTGACTAAAATTTTCTCCGCCACAGCCAAAATATCTGCCTGATCAATAAATGACATCTCAATATCGAGTTGAGTAAATTCTGGCTGTCTATCTGCGCGGAAATCTTCATCACGGAAGCAGCGCGCAATCTGGTAGTAGCGCTCCATACCAGCAACCATCAGAAGTTGCTTGAACAATTGCGGTGATTGCGGAAGTGCATACCAACTTCCCGGTTGCAAACGAACCGGTACTAGAAAGTCGCGTGCTCCTTCAGGGGTAGAACGCGTTAGGTATGGTGTCTCAATCTCATGAAAATCGAGTTCTTCCATTACGCGTCGAATTGCCGATGTTACGCGTGATCGAAGACGTAAGTTTGCCGCGGGTCCTTCACGGCGAAGATCCAAGTAGCGATAGCGCAGACGAACTTCCTCAGAAATCTCGCTCTCGCTTCCAGAGTCAACCGGGAATGGGAGCGGCGCAGATTCGCTGAGCACAACAACATCATCGCCCATCACTTCAATCGCACCAGTTGGGATATTTGCATTTTCATTACCTGCAGGGCGTAGAGCTACCTCACCTGTTATTTGAAGACACCACTCGGCTCGGAGTTGACCGGCCATCTTTTCGTCACGTATGACTACTTGTACAGAGCCAGAACCATCACGGAGATCGATAAATGCAACTCCACCATGATCGCGACGACGAGCAACCCATCCGGCGAGCGTGACTACCTGTCCAGCATGCGACGCACGCAATGAGCCAGCGTCATGGTTTCTTAACATGGAAAATTCCGCCCTTAAAAATCGAAACTAGCGCGAGCTTCTCTCGGCAAGTTCTGTTCGCAATTCCGTAATCTTAACGGAAGTTACTTCGCCATCACTCATTCTCTTGAGCGAGACAGTCCCCTGTTCCAACTCTGAATCCCCTAGAACTATGGCAAATCGAGCCCCAGACTTATCTGCAGCCTTCATGGCCCCTTTAAGCGATCTGTCGCCAAAGGCAAGCTCAACTGAGAGCTTCTCTGAACGGAGTTGGTTTGCAATACGAAGTGCATACTCCATAGCAGAGTCGCCAAGTGGAATGATGAATAAATCTGAAGTGAATTCAGAAACCGGGACGGTCTTCTCGGCAATCGCAGCAAGCAGTGCGCGATCAACACCCAAGCCAAAACCGATTCCCGATAGAGATTGACCACCAAGGATTTCCATCAGACCGTCGTAACGGCCTCCCCCGCCTATGCCGGATTGAGCGCCCAAATCAGGATGAATGAATTCAAAGGTTGTACCTGTGTAGTAGTCCAATCCTCTGACCATACGAGGATTTATGGTGAATGAAATTCCCATCCCGGTTAAGTACTTTTGCACCATTTCGAAATTTCTTCTTGAATCTTCAGAGAGATAATCCAAAAGCAGCGGCGCCTTAGCCATCTTCTCTTGCATTTCTGGACGCTTGTCGTCGAAGAGGCGAAGAGGATTTATTGCAGCACGCGCCTCTGTTGCTTCATCTAAATCGAGAGTAGCTATGAACTTCAAGAGGTCTACTCGATGAGCGGAGCGAGAGGCCGAATCACCTAATGAAGTGATCTCTAAGCGATAATTCTTAAGTCCCAAATTCTTAAATCCTTGGTCGGCAATCGCAATTACCTCTGCATCGATTGCCGGATCATCCAAACCAATCGCCTCAATACCAACTTGATAAAATTGTCGGTATCGACCAGCTTGTGGTCTTTCTGCTCTAAAGAACTGTCCGGAGTACCAAACCTTTACTGGTAGTTGGCCTCGATCTAAATTCTGCTCAATGACTGCCCTCATAACTCCGGCAGTTCCTTCAGGTCTGAGAGTTATAGAACGACCACCGCGATCTTCAAAGGTATACATCTCTTTAGAGACCACATCGGTTGATTCACCGACGCCTCGACTAAATAAATTTGTATCTTCGAATACTGGAAGTTCCATCAACCGATAGCCAGACGCTTTTGCAGGGGCGATGAGATTCTCTCGAACCCATTCAAAGGCGCTTGATTCGGGCGGGAGATATTCCCGAACCCCTTTAGGGGCTTGGAGCTTCTCGTACTTCATGCCTGCAATTCTTTCAGATAAGGATTGTTTTTTCTCTCGAATTTAATCGTCGTCTCTGGGCCATGTCCCGTTAGTACTCGAATTGAGTCGTCAAGAGGCAGTACCTTCTTACGAAGAGTCTCGACCATCTCCTTCTGGCTACCTGTTGGCAGGTCAGTCCGCCCTACCGAACCGGCAAAGAGGACATCTCCACTGATCAAAATCTCATCATTAAGCAGATACATCAGCGATCCCTTTGTATGTCCTGGTGAGTGAATCGCTTTAACTTTCATTCCGATTAAATCCAAAATTTGCTCATTACGAAGTTCGCGTAAATCCTCGGGTTCGGAGAAAGTCATTCCGCGCAACTGTGCATTGAACTGTTCCCCGTGGAGGGCTGCGGGATTTGCAACAAATCGACGATCCTCTGCGTGGATATAGGTCGGAATTCCATATCCATCGGCTAAGGGTTTAATCGAGAAAGTATGATCTAAATGCGCATGAGTAAGCAGGGCTGCAACAGGCTGGAGATTGTGTTCAGCAACAAGCATCGAAATCTCTGCTGAGATATCCGGCATTCCTGGATCCACGATCAGACATTCGCTTCCTTCACTCGCCGCAATCACCCAGCAATTGGTTGCAAACATCGGGGCCGGGTATGAGAGAACGAGCATGAAAGCCCCCTATTTCTAGCGTGGATTTACTACAACTGCGTGCACAGGGTACCTTTGACCTCTTAAACATTCGCTCACATTCAACGAAGGCCACGGCCGACGCGCAAAAGGGGAAATCATGACCGATATCAATCCAACATCTATGGCTAACACTCACTCAACACCAAAATCTTCTGTCGCAAGCGCAGCTTCTGCGCTTATCGGAGATCCTTCGCAATTTGGTCGTGTTGGTGAAGATGGAACAGTCTTTGTTAGAACTAATGAAGGCGAAAAGCCGGTCGGTTCATATCCAGGAAAGAGCGCTGAAGAAGCTCTCGCATATTTTGTTAGAAAATTCGAAGCCCTTGCATCAGAGGTAGCCCTTACGGCGGCCCGCATAACAAGTGGCGCAATGGTTCCTCAAGATGCATATGAAGCTGTTAAGAAGTTGCGCCAGCAAGTTCGTGAACTCAATGGCGTCGGAGATTTGGCAGCCTTGGCTCAATCAGTCGAGCAGATCGAACCTCTCATTGAAGGTCATCGCGAAGCCTATGAATCAAAGAAGGCGGCCGAGTCAGAAGCCAAGGCAGCTCGCCGCGAGCAGATCATTGTAGAAAAAGAGAAGATTGTTGCTGAGGCTGAATCTCTTGCACTCTCAGAGAATTGGAAGGTAACAGGCGATCGCCTGAAGGCTTTGCTTGATGAGTGGAAAGCTGCTCCTCGTTTAGATAAGCAAACTGATGGCGATTTCTGGAAGCGCTTTTCAGCCTCAAGAAATAAGTTCGATAAGCGTCGTCGAACCCACTTTGCTCAGTTGGAAGCAACTGCCGGCAAGGTAACAGAGGCGAAAAAGGCCATTATTGAAGAAGCTGAGAAGCTTGCGACATCTACAGATTGGGTTGCAACAGCTCGTCGATTTAAATCTTTAATGGATGCATGGAAGGCAGCAGGGCGCGGCAAGAAGGGCGATGACGCCAAGAATTGGGCGCGTTTTAAAGCAGCACAAGATCAATTCTTCGCAGCCAAGAACGCTGACCTGGAGAAGCGCGAAGTATCAATGGTCGCAAACCTCGCAAAGCGCGAGGAACTTATCGTTCAGATTGAAGCTCTCATTCCATTTACAGATGTGAAGGCTGCGAAGAACTCACTTCGTGAGTTAATGCGCTCTTGGGAGAAGATCGGTATCACTCACCGCGACAAGAGAGCTGCCTTTGAGTCACGTATCGCAAAGGTGGAAGAAGAGATTAAATCTGCTGAAGCAGAGATTTGGCGCAAGACCGATCCTTCTGCAAAGGCCCGTGCTGCTGAAGTCGTTACTCAACTAGAGGAATCTATTGAGAACTATAAGAAGGCTGCCGCAAAGGCGACATCTGCAGGAAATGATAAGAAAGCTAAGGAAGCTCTCGAATCGGCTGAGGCCCGAACTGTCTGGCTAGAAGAAGCTAAGAAGCACTTGGCTGAATTTAACTAGGGCTGAATCTAACTAGAACCCTAGTTCGCTACGTTCTGTAGACGTCATAGACGCCTTCGATATTTCTGACCGCTGCAAGTACTGAATCTAGGTGCTTGGCATCAGCCATTTCAAAGGTGAATCGTGAGATTGCAACACGATCTTTCGATGTGCTTACCGCCGCGCTCAAGATATTGACGTGCTGTTCCGAGAGCGTTCTGGTTACATCAGCTAGAAGTCGAGCTCTATCTAACGCTTCAACTTGTATATTTACCAAGAAAATACTTGCCGCTCCTGCCAACCACTTAACTCCGACAACGCGCTCTGCTTGATGGTCTCGTAAATCCCCGGCGTTAATGCAATCTTCGCGATGAACCGAGATACCAGAACCCTTGGTGATAAAGCCCATGATTGCATCCCCTGGCACCGGAGTACAACAACGAGCCAACTTCACGAGCACATCGTCAACACCTTCAACTTCAATCGCATTTGAAGTTCTACGCGCTGCCTGAACACCCGTCGGAATGTGTTCAATAGTTGGCTGAGGGTGAGAATCCTCTGAGCCCATACTTGCAACCAACTTCTCAATAATCGACGATGCAGAGACATGACCATCACCGACGGCGCTGTAAAGAGCGTCGATATCTGCGTAGTGCATATCGTGAGCTAGCTCAAGCAGCGAATGTCCCGCAAAGATCTTTTGCAAAGGTAACCCAGCCTTACGCATCTGTCGTGCGATGGATTCACGGCCAGCATCTACAGCCTCTTCACGTCGCTCTTTACTGAACCATGCCTTGATCTTTGATCTAGCTCGAGGACTCTTTACAAAATTAAGCCAGTCGCGACTTGGACCCGCGTTCTCGCCCTTATTTGTAACAATTTCGATGACATCACCATTATTGAGTTTGGATTCAAGTGGGACAAGGCGGCCATTAACTTTGGCACCCGCACATCGAAGTCCAACATCTGTGTGTACAGAGAAAGCAAAGTCAACCGGTGTAGAACCACCAGGCAGCGCAACGACCGAACCTTTTGGAGTGAAAACAAATACCTCAGGGCTACCGAGATCGAAGCGAAGCGCCTCAAGAAATTCTGAAGGGTCCTCCGTTTCTTTCTGCCACTCATGGAGTTGGCGTAACCACATCATCTCAGGAGAGTTTTCTTGCGGGTCTCCCCCCTGCTTGTACTTCCAATGGGCTGCGATACCGAACTCAGCACGAGAATGCATCTCGTAAGTTCTAATCTGTATTTCGATCGCTTTCCCGGTTGGCCCAATAACTGTCGTGTGAAGTGATTGATAGAGATTGAATTTCGGCATCGCAATGTAATCCTTAAATCGACCCGGAACTGGGCTCCACCGGGCATGGATTGAACCAAGAACTGCGTAACAATCCTTCACATCATTGACCAGTACTCGGATACCAACCAGATCGTAAATATCGTTGAACTCACGACCTCTTACAACCATCTTCTGATAGACGCTGAAGAAGTGCTTCTTACGGCCTGTTACGCTCGCTGAAATTGAATCTGCTGCAAGATCGGACTCGACTGTAGATATAACTTCTGCAGTCAGGGCATCTCGAGAAGGAGAACGTTCAGCTACTAATCGTGAAATCTCCTCAAACTTTTTCGGCTCAAGAACTGCAAATGAGAGATCTTCTAACTCCCATTTAATCGCATTCATTCCGAGTCGATGAGCAAGTGGCGCATAGATATCGAGGGTCTCACGGGCTTTTCTGGAAGCGCTCTCGCTTGATACAAAACCCCAAGTGCGAGCATTGTGCAATCTATCTGCCAATTTGATAACCAATACTCGGATATCGCGAGACATTGCAATAACCATCTTACGAACAGTCTCTGCCTCTGCAGTAGGCCCGTAAGTCAACTTATCTAACTTGGTAACACCATCTACGAGATTTGAAATCTCATCACCAAAGTCAGCACGAAGTTGCTCAAGAGAATAAGGAGTATCTTCCACGGTGTCATGCAGTAGAGAAGCAATAATTGTGGTCTCATTGAGGCCGAGCTCAGCCAATATGAGAGAGACTGCAACCGGGTGGGTTATGTACTCTTCTCCAGATTTACGGAGCTGCCCAGAGTGTGCCTTACGCGCTATTTCAAAAGCGCGAATAATTTCACCTTCATTTGCATGAGGATGATGCTCCTTAAGAGCGTCAACTAGTGGCGCTACTAAGGTATCTGTGTCCATAAAGCGTTAGGTTATTTGCGACCTTTGCGCTTTGGTTGATTGCGAGGACCGTTACCAGTTGATGTACGAACAGCCTTTACTTCAACAACAGGTGCTGCACCCCCACGAGCTGCAACGCGCTTTGCAAGCGCCTGCATCGCAGGTTCCTTCTCGCGAAGCTGTGCCAGGAATGGTGGAGCAATAAAGATTGAAGAGTAAGTTCCAACTAGAAGTCCGATAAAGAGCGCTAAAGAGAGATCCTTGAGCGTTCCGGCCCCGAGAAGCCCTGCACCAACGAAGAGAATCGATGCAACTGGAAGCAATGCAATGATAGACGTGTTGGCTGAACGAACCATAGTTTGATTTACTGCCAAGTTTGCTGCCTGCGAATAAGTCTGCTTGTTAGTCGCAGCAAGCGACTTCGTGTTTTCGCGAACTTTGTCGAACACAACAACTGTGTCATAAAGCGAGTAGCCAAGAATTGTGAGGAATCCAATTACGGTTGCGGGAGTAACGTCGAATCCCACAAGCGCATAGATTCCAACAGTAATGAATACGTCATGAACCACCGCAACGATTGCTGCAATCGCCATCTTTGGCTCAAATGCAAATGTTAGGAAGAGCATGACAGATAGAAGAAATGCCACAAGTCCGTATAGTGCCTTCTTTGTAATCTCTTTACCCCAGGATGGGCCAATCAATTGTGTATCAATTGACTCAGAAGAAACTCCAAAAGTTGTCGTGAGAGCGGTTTCAATCGCTACTGACTCTTCAGATGTCAACGCTCCGGTTTGTATGCGAACCTTTGAATCGCCAATCTTCTGAACGATAATCTCGCCTGGAATTTCAATATTCTCAACTGAAGCGCGTGCCTGCTCGATAGATACATTTGGCTTATTGAGGGTAAATGAAGCACCACCCTTGAACTCAAGTCCAAGGTGCAACCCCTGCACGATAAGCGCGCCTAATGAGATGAGTAAGAAGACAGCTGAGACCGAGTACCAACGCTTACGGTTTTCAACAATATTGAAAGATGTCTCACCTGAATAAAGTCGACCGCCGAGACCAGAGAATTTAGCCATTGTCTTATGCCTCCACAGATGAAGTAGATGAGGTATTTCTTACGATTCCAACGCTCTTATCTGAGAACCCTGAGAATCGACCCCCGGATGAGAAGTATTTCCAGCGAGAGATAATTATCAGGATTGGCTTCGTGAATACGAAGATAACCAGAAGGTCAATGAATGTGGTCAGTCCGAGAGCAAATGCAAAGCCGCGAACATTTCCTACTGCGAAGAGGTAGAGAAGTACTGCTGCAAGGATTGAAATCATGTCAGCAACAATAATTGTGTGACGTGCCCGAACCCAGCCACTTTCAACTGCCGAACGAAGCGATCTGCCTTCGCGAGCTTCATCACGAATACGTTCAAAGTAAACGATAAATGAGTCCGCGGTGATTCCAATTGCCACAATGATTCCGGCAATACCCGCGAGGGTTAGCGTGAATCCAATCGCCTCACCAAGCACAAGTACCAGTAGATATACGAGTGCGGACGCGACCAGAAGTGACCCGACGGTCACCAATCCAAGAGCTCGGTAATAAAGAATCGAGAAGATCATCACGAGGCCAAGACCTAGCGCGCCAGCAAGAAGACCAGCATCAAGTTGTTCGGCTCCAAGAGTTGGTGAAACTTGTTGAATTTCCCCGCGGTCAAAGGCCAGTGGAAGTGCTCCGTACTTAAGAACATTTGCAAGATCTGCAGCCTCTGTTTGAGTAAATGATCCTGTGATCTGAGCATTTCCTGATGGGATCGCCTCATTAATTACTGGCGCAGATACAACAAGGCCGTCGAGAACAATTGCAACTTGATTCTGTGGCGATGGTAAAGATGTCACGCGAGAAGTAAGAGCACCGAATGCTCTAGTTCCTTCTCCGTTAAATGTCAGAGAGACAAACCAAGCGCTGGCGCCTTGTTGATCAATACCTGAAGATGCCTTAGATACTTGCTGCCCTAGCACTTCCGCAGGCGCGAGGATGTACTTACTTCCACCTTCCCGCGAGCAAGCAACGATTGTGTCAGTTGGTGAATCGGCTCCAGTTCCCTGAAGGTTTGCTGGGTTGGTGCAATCAAGAGCTGCGAATTGTGCATTGATAGCAGGACTTACACCTGCAACCGGAGTTGCTTGATCTGTGCCACTGCCACCAAGACCAGCTGATTCGGCAAGTACTTGTCTAAAACGAAGTTCCGCTGTTTGTCCTACGAGGTCTACAACTCGGCGTCCTGAATCTCCAGGAACAGAAATCACAATCTGGCGGTTTGTTCCACTTCCTTGCGCTGTAACTTCTGATTCAGCAACACCAAGTGAGTTAACGCGCTGTCGAATAATCTCAACGGCTTGGTCGATTGCTTCAGAGGTAATCTTGTCTGAGTCGTTAGAAGCGCGTGGTTGGAGTGTGACGCTTGTTCCGCCGCGAAGGTCTAGACCGAGTCGAACCGAAGTCGCTCCCTGAATAAGTGCAGTTCCGATCAATCCAACGAAGATAACCGCTAGAAGGAGAAGTGCACGTGCTGGGCGACTCGAGGTCTTCACTGTTTTAGTAGGTGTGGACATAAGAGCAGAGTCTAGGCGTCAGGCGCGGGTGTGTCGAAAAGAGTGGCAGTTCCAGCAGGTGGTGTTCGTCCCACATGCTCCCAGCCAAGGGCTGTAGCGACCCGCCCGCGTGGAGTACGCGCCATAAATCCATTACGAACCAAGAAGGGTTCAGCGACAGATTCGACTGTCTCGGTCTCTTCACCTACGGCTATTGCGAGAGTGGAGAGTCCCACAGGGCCTCCATTAAAACGCTCGATAAGTGCGAGCAGGACGGAGCGATCTAAACGATCTAGCCCCTTCTCATCGACTTCATACATCAGTAGCGCTTTTTGGGCATCATCATGAGTCAACTTATTTTCACCGCGTACTTGAGCGTAGTCACGAACTCTTCGAAGCAATCGATTTGCGATACGAGGAGTACCACGCGAGCGTCCTGCAATTTCAGCTATCGCTTTCTTATCAATATCTAAAGTCAGCAGCGCAGCACTTCTTGAAACAACTTCTTCAAGTTCGGATGATTCGTAGAAATCGAGATGTGCCGTAAAGCCAAAACGATCACGTAGCGGAGAAGGAAGAAGACCTGCACGAGTTGTAGCCCCCACGAGGGTGAAGTGAGGAAGTTGTAGTGGAATAGCAGTAGCACCAGGACCTTTTCCAACAACGATATCGACTCGGAAATCTTCCATCGCGAGATAGAGAAGTTCTTCAGCGGGTCTTGGCAATCGATGAATTTCGTCGAGGAATAGAATTTCACCTTCAACAAGTGAGGAGAGAATCGCAGCGAGATCACCGGCATGTGTGATTGCAGGACCGCTGGTGATGCGAATTGGGGTCTGCATCTCAGATGCCAGAATCATTGCAAGAGTTGTCTTTCCCAAACCCGGGGGTCCACTCAAGAGAATGTGGTCAGCTGCAGACCCTCGCTTTCTCGCTGCAGAGAGAAGAACATCGATTTGCTCGCGCACGCGATGTTGACCGATGAAATCATTGAGAGTTTTGGGGCGAAGTGCGTGCTCAATGGATGATTCGTCACCCGATGCATCACTTGAAACTAGGCGGTCTTCGCTCATTTAACTTCTTCGTCCTACTTGGAGAACTCGTTTTAATAGTTCAGAGAGTTCGAGTGATGAAGGATCCACACCTTGCTCGTTGTACTGTGCCAAAACATCATTGATTGCTCCATCTGATTCCTTAGATGAGTATCCCAAAGAAATTAGAGCCGACATTAATTGTTCTCGCCAAATAGGTTGATGGATTTGTGGACTCGAGGTTAATCCAAAATCAGTGAGCTTCCCCTTCAACTCTAAAATCATTCGCTGAGCGCCTTTACGACCAATGCCAGGAACTTTTTCAATCGCCTTAATATCTTCTTGAGCAATCGCCTTAGCCAGAGATTCAGAGGTATGTGAGCCCAAGACAGCTAGTGCAACCTTTGGACCAATTCCAGATACCGTTTGAAGGAGTTCAAAGGTATTTCGGCTCTGATCATCCAAGAATCCAAATAGCGTCAGGGAATCTTCGCGAACAACGAGAGATGTAAAGAGTTGAGCGCTTGCCCCTAAATGTAACTGTGAGCTGGTTTGCGAAGTGACGGCAAGAGATAGCCCGACTCCCCCAACTTCAATAACTGCTTTATCCGTAGAGACGGCGCGGACAATGCCCGTAACTAGAGAGATCACTTCTTCACCAACTTAGTTAAACGGCTCTTCTCGCTCTTGAGCGCTTCTTCAATTCTAGAGTTACCGGCACCTCGCCAGATATTGCAAATTGCTAAGGCAAGTGCATCGGTACTATCAACGGGTTTTGGAATGGTTTCAAGGTTCAATAACCTCTTCACCATCTCAGCAACCTGCGTTTTGTTAGCTCGGCCAGAACCTGTGACAGCAGCTTTCACCTCAGAAGGTGTGTGCATGACTACAGAAATATTTCTTCGTGCGGCTACAAGTAGCGCGATTCCCGCAGCTTGTCCCGTTCCCATAACAGTACGAACGTTGTGCTGAGAAAATACTCTTTCCACCGCAATCACATCGGGTTTATGAAGTGAGATCCACTCTTCGAGTTCAGACTCAAGTTGAAGAAGTCTCTTCTCAAGAGGCGCGTCAACCGGTGTGAGAATTACTCCGACTCCAACAAGTGAAAGTGGTTTACCGACTGAGCCCTCGACTATGCCAATTCCACAACGAGTGAGTCCTGGGTCTACGCCCAGAACGCGAAGATGCTTATGGCTCATAATTTCCAAGCCTAGGCGTTGATTGCCCTAATGCCTATGAAAGGCTCGCCATAACCTCATCTGATACATCGAAATTCGAGTAAACGTTCTGCACATCGTCGAGCTCTTCAATGGCGTCGATAAGTTCAAAAACTTTTTGAGCTCCTTCTGCATCGAGCGGGATCTGCATGGAAGGTAAGAATGATGAATCTGCTGACTCATAATCAATACCTGCACTCTGCAGCGCTGTGCGAGCTGCCACTAGATCGCTTGCTTCGCAGACAACCTCGAAAGATTCACCTAGATCGTTGACTTCTTCAACGCCAGCATCAAGAGCCGCTTCCAAGATCGAATCCTCTGTAGCACCAATCGCCTTATTGACGATTATGACGCCCTTGCGATTAAAGAGATATGAAACAGAACCTGGATCGGCCATGGTTCCACCATTACGAGTTACTGCAACGCGAACCTCAGAGGCTGCACGATTTCGATTATCTGAAAGACATTCGATCATGATTGCCACGCCATTTGGTCCATATCCCTCGTACATGATGGTCTGCCAATCCGCGCCACCAGATTCAAGCCCAGCACCGCGCTTAACAGCGCGTTCAATATTGTCCGCTGGCATAGAGTTCTTCTTTGCCTTAGCAATTGCATCGAAAAGTGTTGGGTTTCCATCAACTTCAGGCCCACCATTACGAGCTGCAACTTCAATCGCTTTGATCAACTTGGCAAAGTTCTTTGCGCGACGGCTATCGATGACAGCCTTCTTATGCTTTGTCGTTGCCCATTTGGAATGGCCTGACATGGAACACCTCAATCACTTCGAGGGGAGCTAGCTCTCCCTAATGTGCAAACTTTATCTCGCTTTACAGATCTCATCAAAAAAGTAGCGATGAACGCTTAATTCATCGGTTAATTCCGGGTGGAAGCTTGTTGCCAGAATTTTGCCTTGACGAACAGCAACGGGATGGCCAGCTGCAGTTGCAAGAATCTCCACATTCTTCGAGGACTCCTCCACCCATGGTGCGCGGATGAAGACTGCGTTTATCCTCTCGCCCAAGAAGTCGAGTTGACTCTCAAAGGATTCCACTTGGCGACCAAAAGCATTTCGACGCACCGTTATCTCTAGCCCTCCAAGCGTTTTTTGATCAGGCGTTCCATCGATGACTTTTTCTGCCAGAAGAATCATTCCTGCACAGGAGCCATAGACAGGAAGTCCTTTTGCGATTGCGCTCTTCAGCGGTTCATAGAGTCCAAAGGCTTGAGCCAAATGAATAATCGTTGTCGATTCACCGCCTGGAAGAATGAGGCAATCAATCTCTGCAAGTTCAGATTCGCGACGAATGGCAACAGCGTCATGGCCACATTTCTGCGCAGCAGCAAGGTGCTCTCGAAAATCACCTTGTAGAGCTAAGACTCCTACCTTCATTATGAAAGAAGAACTTACCAACCACGCTCAGCAAGACGGTGAGGTACCGGAATATCTGAAACGTTGATACCGACCATCGCATCGCCTAGGCCTCGAGATACCTCAGCCAAGACCTTTGCATCTTCAAAGAATGTTGTTGCCTTTACGCATGCAGCAGCACGGTGAGCAGGATTTCCTGATTTAAAGATTCCAGAACCAATGAATACGCCATCTGCGCCCATCTGCATCATAAGAGCAGCATCAGCAGGTGTTGCAATTCCGCCTGCTGTAAATAGCACCACTGGAAGTTTTCCCGTTTCAGCAACTTCCTTGACGAGAGCGTAAGGAGCCTGAAGCTCTTTAGCTGCGACATAAAGTTCATCTTCGCGCATTGAAGTAAGTCGACGAATCTCGCCACCAATTGTGCGCATATGTGTCATTGCATTAGAAACATCGCCGGTACCCGCTTCGCCCTTAGAGCGGATCATTGCTGCGCCTTCATTGATACGGCGTAGGGCTTCACCTAAATTTGTTGCTCCGCAGACGAATGGAACCTTGAAATCCCACTTATCAATATGGTTGGTGTAGTCGGCAGGGGTAAGCACTTCTGACTCATCGATGTAATCAACACCTAGGCTCTCAATAATCTGCGCTTCAACAAAATGTCCGATACGAACCTTTGCCATAACTGGAATAGATACAGCGGCTTGAATCTTCTGAATCATGTCGGGATCTGACATGCGAGCGACACCGCCTTGTGCGCGAATGTCAGCAGGTACTCGCTCGAGCGCCATCACGGCACATGCGCCGGCATCTTCTGCAATCTTTGCCTGTTCTACATTGACCACGTCCATGATGACGCCGCCTTTAAGCATCTCTGCCATTCCGCGCTTTACGCGTGCAGTGCCAGTTGCTTCAGACATAGTGGTTGCTCCTTGCTTGATGGGAAGTGAAGTCTACTTTGACTTCGACTCTGACGCATCCACAGATGGCGCCTTCAAAATCGGCTCTTTATCGGTTAGCGCCACCCAAATCTGACCTTCCCTAAAGGCGATTTCCTCTCCATTAAAAGTCTTCCACTGTGTGCCACTCTCTTCAGTTGGACGGCTCCATGTAGCTTTGAAAACTTTTCCATCCCGTGCGATGTACCCCTTGCCAGTTCCGACCGTAGGTGAAAATGGCGTAACACCCCCAACTTTATCTTTATAGATTGAATCGGTTATCTCCACCATCTGAATTACGAGAGTAGATGCGCCAAGGCGAACTCCGGAATCTGCAAAATTGGCGACACCAGAATGATCAAGTAGCCATCTCTTCTCATCTTCGGACCAATGGGCGTCGTATGAACTAGCTGGCCACGATAAATGAATATCAGCAATTTCTCGACCACCATCGGGAGCATCTCCAAACTTCCATCCCGCTGATTTCGATTCTGCCAATTTCACACCTTTAGGCTTAATCGAATCTAAAAGTAAATCAGCTCTTAAGACCATTGCGTAGGGCTGCACTCTTGTTGAATCGGTCGTGTAGATCGTCGCTGAATTTCTTTCGGCACTGAGATTCTCCAAATTTGCTGCAGCAAGTGCGGGGCGCAATTTGCTCTGTGCACCGCTGTAGGCGAAACCAACTCGGCCAAATTGCGCAAGCAACTCGATATCTGAAATTCGCGCAGACCTGACAGGACCAATCCTTTGAGGAATTTGTGAAGAGAAGACCGCAGCAAGTCGAGTTAATCCTCCTTCGACTTGTTCGATATAGACGATATCCGCCTCTTCAATTCCAATTTGGGGGTGAGCAGACCTAGTGTCATCTAGTTTTACTACGAGAATGGGGCCATCTCCACCAGGGCGACCGCTTAGTGAGTTTGTGGGTTCACTCTTTACAAAAGGAATTTTGATTGAAGGCAATGAGTCAGGACGAATCACAATCACTAGTGCAATTGTCGCAATGATGAGTGCAACGAACTTCGTTGCGCGGCCTTTAGAGAACATCGCCTTCAAATTCATAAGTGACGGGCGCGGGCGCATGCCCTGCTAAACGGAAGAGTCGAATAAGAAATTTTTGTCTGACCATCTGCGTCCTATCAACTGCCTCAAGATGCATCGCAATCGCGACCTTTATTTTGCTCGTTAAATCGTCGAGTTCGCGCACTAGATCTAATTCAATTGGCGAAGAAATATCCTGCGAGCCTTCGAGAAGAATTCCTAGAGCCCCTGTCAGTCCAGTTTCTGCCTGCGATCTATCTCGGACGCTGGCTTCACGAGCTTGGTGCGCTGCGAAGGTGAGCAATAATGACGAAGCAGGATCCGAAATCTCGGAACGGGCTATTTCAATTGCAATCGCAGCCCTGCGTTGCAGGAGTCCGTCAAGATTCGCCCAACTTGTTTCAACTCGATTATGTAACCTATCTAGGCGCGTAGCAAGAAATGATAAATACCAAGCGAGAGCGGCGATGAGCAAGCCTGCAGCGAGAAACTTATTCATTAATTCCTCCCTAACAATTTGTTCCAGGCCCGGTTATCAGAAGTGAGAGTAACCCCGTTATGACCAACCATCGCCATCTCGTAGACATCATAAATTCTCTCAGCAACGACATCCCAGTCGAAACTCTGTGCATACTCTCGCCCAGCTCTTGCAATCGTACGGCGAAGCTCTGGGTTATTAAACAACTCGATCGCCCTCTTTGCTAGATCTTCTGGATTCTCCGATTGAAAGAGCGAACCGTATTTTCCGTGACCTAGAAGAGAGTCGAATGCAGGAATATCGCTTGCCAACACTGATGCTCCACCTGCAAGGGCTTCCGCAAGAATAATTCCAAATGACTCACCGCCGGTATTAGGGGCTACGTAAATAGAGACAGATGACATGAAGTTGGCCTTATCCTCCTCAGATATGCGACCCAGGAAGGTAAACCTCTGACGAAGATGTGGTTCCATCTCTTCTAGAACTGTTTCGGGATTGCCGGGCCCTGCAACAATCACGCGAACATCAGGGATTTTTTCGAGAATTGCCGGAAGAGCTTCGATAAGGATTGAGAGCCCCTTACGCGTTTCTTCAAATCGACCAATGAAGCCGATTGTGTTTCCACTCCACCGTGGATCGCTATGGGCATCTGAGAATTTCTTTGCGTAGATTCCATTAGGGACTACAACTGCATCGGTATCGAGGTGGATTTGAAGCGTTTCACGCGCAGCTTCTGAGACTGCAATTCTCGCCGTGAGTTTCTCAATTACTGGTTCGATAAAAGGTGTAATTGCAAATGCAATCTTTTGCTTAGTTGATGCAGCATGGAATGTTCCAACGAGAGGGCCTTCTGATGCCCAGCATGCAAGAAGTGATATCGAAGGAATTGCAGGTTCATGAAGATGAAGAAGGTCGAAGTTGCCACTTGCGATCCATTGCTTGACTCGGGCAAATGCGAGAGGTCCAAACAAAATTCTTGCGACGGCTCCGTTGTATGGAATAGAGATAGGTCTTCCGGCGCTAGTCACGTAGTCAGGGATACCGCCTTCATTAATAACTGGTGCTAAAACAGAGACGTAGTGGCCTTGAGCAATCAGATACTCTGCTAAATCGCCGACGTGACTCTGAACTCCCCCGGGTGTATCCCATCCGTAGGGGCAGACAATTCCTATGCGCTTCTTATCTAGCGGCAATTAACTCACCCAAATGCATCAGTCGCGCTCCTCGAAATCTCCATCAATCCAAATCCTTTGAAGCATATGCCAATCCTCTGGATGTTGTGCAATTCCCTTCGAAAAGAGATCTGCACAAGCCTGCACTGTTGCCGATATTTTTTCAGATTCGCTGCCTTCTGTAGGTATTTGAACCTCTGTGAAATCAATGTGGATTCCAATAGGCATATACGAAACGTGAGCAACAACGAGAGGAATTTCCGTCTTTATGGCCAGAAGCGCAGGTCCTGCAGGCATTCGAGATGGATGACCAAAGAATTCGACATCAACTCCGGATCGCGAAAGGTCACGGTCTGCAACGAGTGCAATCAAACGCTTCTCTCGCGCTCGTTTCATAAGCGTGACAAAAGATCTCGAATCGAGTGAGAGAACTTCGAACCCCATGGATGTTCGATATTCGAGGAATTTTTGAAAGAGAGCTTCCGGTTTTAATCGCTCGGCAACTGTTACCAGCGGAAGACCTATCGAACAGAAATATGCTCCGGCATGATCCCAGTTGCCCGAATGTGGAAGGGCAACCACCACGCCTTTCCCAGTTCGGACTGCATCAATTAAAAGATGACCGTTGTTCAATGTCACGCTTCTCTGGATTCGTTCTACAGACCAATCTTGAATTCGAAAGGTGTCACACCAATATCGCATATATGAATCGAAAGAACGAGACACAAGGTCATCGAGTTCACTCTGTGAAAGTTCGGGTTTAACGCGAAATAGATTTGATCGAAGCCTTTGAACGCTTTTCCCGTTAGCTCGCACTGCTCTGCGTCCGATAAATGAGAAGAGCTTGTACGCAGTCTTCTCAGGAAGAGTTCTGACTATTCTCCATCCTGCGAAGTAAGCAAGAGCCGAAAGTGAGTCTTTCATGTTGAGTGAAGACCTATGAACACCGCTCTTATTCTTTGGAAGACAGTGATTACTCCAAGGACTGCGAGGAGCCAGAGCCCAATCGCAAGCGCATAAGAGACACCAAGACCGTGCAGTCCAATGGCGGTTAAGAGAATTATCAGGCGCTCGGTGCGTTCAGCAATTCCTACTGAACATTGGATAATGAAGCTCTCTGCCTTCGCGCGAATATATGGGATGAGAAGACCTGTTAACAGAGTCATGAGCCCGATAACAGCGAGAGAGTCATCAGCTGAAATCAACGGAATGAGAATTGCAATAATGATCGCAGAATCAGTAATTCGATCAATGGTGGAATCTAGAAATCCGCCCCACAAACTTGATCCTTGTTCAGAAATTCGCGCCATCGCCCCATCGAAGAGATCACTTAAAGCAAAGACCGTAATCACCAGGGTTCCAAGGAAATATTCCTCATTGGTATAGAAGTAAAGCGCGGAAGAAACAAGTCCGATTGCACCTAGTACGGTTACCGAATTCGGTGTTAAGCCAATGCGCAGCGCCAATCGAGCTACAGGATTAATTAATCGTGTAACAGTCGGTTTCAGTGAGCCACTAATCATCGGTCACATCGTAGGCTTTACCTTGTGTCAACTTCCAATTCCGGCGCTGTGAAACGTATCCATGTTTATGGGCACATATCAGCATCCCCTCAAGCGGTGGCAACTGCGCTCGGCGGACATATCGGGCAAGCGCCTGGACCCGAAACCGATCTAGCAGTTTTTTCCATCAATCCATCGGCGGGTATTGATCCAGAAACGATTGGGAATTGGAGCGCTTTTGATGATTATCAAACCCCGCGGATCGTTGTCGTCACAGGGTTAGATGGACAAGAGCTCGACTTTGAAGATGCCGTTATGGTGGCTAATCGAGTCTTTGATCAACTGGTCACACCTTACTTGGTTCTCCATAGTGAAGATGGAAATCCGGCAGCTTTGATTCGCCTAGAAGATTTGATGATTATCGATTACACAACGACCCCTCAATCGATTCGCCACTGCGATCCAGAACATGAAGAGCTAGTGCGTGAATTTCGCGAAGAGTACTTTGATCAAATGTCAGAGATGGAAGATGGTGCTTTTGCTGCCGGCATTATCTTCCCGGCGATACCAATAAATCTCACTTCTGGCCTTGGGGTCGATGTCATTCTTGAATACATCACCCAATTACCAAGCGGCAGCTAGCTCTTCTCTTGTAGTCGTGAGAAGCTGTGGCAAAACCTTTGTCTTGCCAATAATGGGCATGAAGTTCGCATCCCCTGACCAACGAGGAACTATATGTTGATGAATATGTGCGGCTACTCCAGCACCTGAAATGGCTCCTTGATTCATACCTAAGTTAAATCCATCAGCCTTTGAAACCTTGCGGATTACCTTCATGGCATGTGCGGATAAATCAGTTATCTCATGACGTTCTTCATCAGTTAGATCAGTTAAATCTGCAACATGTCTAAATGCACAAACCAAGAGATGACCTGGGTTATATGGATAAAGATTCATTACGACAAATGCGCTCTTGCCACGATGGACAATCAAACCCTCTTCATCACTGAGGTTGGGGATACGACAGAAAGGGCACTCAACTTCATTGCCCTCTAATGGACGGTTCTCACCGCGTAGATATTCCAGGCGGTGCGGTGCCCAGAGTCGATGCCAACCATCAGGCATTCCTGCTCCATCGATATTCGACATGAGTTAAACCTGCTTACGAGTTGAGATCGTTTCAAGAATTTCCTCAATAGCTAGAGCAACTGGGATTCCATTCTTCTGCTCGCCATTGCGGTAGCGGAATGAAACGGCCCCAGAGTTCATATCTTCCTCACCAGCAATCAACATGTAAGGAACCTTCTGCATCTGGGCATTGCGAACTTTCTTCTGCATACGGTCATCAGAAGCATCCACTTCTACACGGATACCAGCAGCTTTCAACTTCTTTGCAACGTCAAATAAGTAATCATTGAATGTATCCGCAACCGGAATCGCGACAACTTGTACAGGAGCAAGCCATGGAGGAAATGCACCTGAATAATGCTCTGTGAGAACTCCGAAGAATCTTTCGATAGATCCGAATAGCGCTCTATGAATCATTACAGGGCGCTGACGGCTTCCGTCTGCTGCAGAGAATTCGAGCTCAAAACGTTGTGGAAGCTGAAAGTCGACTTGGATTGTGGACATCTGCCATGTGCGTCCAATTGCATCTTTGGCTTGAACTGAAATTTTTGGACCATAGAAAGCAGCGCCACCTTCATCAAGGACAAGTTCTAACCCTTGCGCAAGTGCTGCCTTACGAAGAGCTTCTGTAGCTTCATTCCAATCGGAATCTTCGCCGACTGACTTCTCGGGATTTCGTGTGGAGAGTTCGAGATAGAAATCTTGAAGACCGTAATCGCGAAGAAGATTGAGCACGAAGGTAAGAAGAGAATCTAACTCCCCTGCCATCTGCTCCTTTGTGCAATAAATGTGCGCATCGTCTTGAGTAAATCCGCGAGCACGAGTAATTCCGTGAAGAACGCCTGATTTCTCGTAACGATAGACAGTTCCGAATTCAAAGAGACGTAGTGGCAGTTCGCGATAAGAACGTTGGCGTGACTGAAATATGAGGTTGTGGAATGGGCAATTCATCGGCTTCATGTAGTACTGCTGGCCTGCTCGTTTGACGGTGCCATCTGCATGCAGCTCTTCATCCATAATCATTGGTGGATACATGCCTTCTGAATACCAATCGAGGTGACCAGACTTCTGGAATAGAGCTGCCTTAGTTAAGTGAGGTGAGTAAACGAATTCGTACTCTTCTTCTTCATGGCGCTTGCGCGAATAATCTTCCATCGCTCTGCGGATGATTCCACCTTTAGGATGAAAGACAGCAAGTCCTGAACCAATCTCTTCCGGAAATGAGAATAGGTCGAGCTCTTGACCGAGACGACGATGATCGCGCTTCTCTGCTTCAGCAAGAAGCTCGAGGTACGCGTTAAGCTCATCTTGCGATGGCCACGCTGTTCCGTAAATTCGCTGGAGCATCGGGTTCTTCTCAGAACCTCTCCAATATGCAGCTGCACTGCGCATCAACTTAAATGCAGGAATGTGCTTTGTGGAAGGCAGATGGGGACCTCGGCAGAGATCAGACCAGGCAGGTTTTCCATCGCGACCTAAATTGTCATAAATCGTTAACTCTGCGCCACCAACTTCGACGCTTGTCTCATCGGTGCTTCCACCCTTGATGCCAATAAGTTCGCACTTATAAGGCTCGTGCGAAAGCTCTTTGAGAGCATCGGCCTCATTCGTTACGCGACGTTTAAAGCGCTGACCTTCTTTAACAATCTTGCGCATCGCACTTTCAATTTTTTCAAGATCCTGCGGATTGAAGGCGTTCTCGGGATCGAAGTCATAGTAGAAACCATCTGTAATCGGAGGCCCGATACCTAGACGAGTTCCTGGAAATACTTGTTGAACTGCTTGAGCCATTACGTGAGCAGTTGAGTGGCGAAGGACTGCAAGACCTTCAGGTGAAGATATAGAGATACCTTCGATGACGTCACCATCATTGAGGTCAGTCCAGAGATCCATGAGCACGCCGTTTATCTTGCAGACGACGATCTCTTTCTTCTCGGCAAAAATCTGGGTTGGGCGTTGCTCGCTATCGATAGTTACCGTAGAGCCATCCACGGTCACTGATATCTGAGACATGGGGGTTAGCCTACCGAAAGAGGCTTCGAGGAAGCGATTATTTGCGCCTTTAGCTCGAGTGATGGCTCACCTATTTTCAATTTCATCTCACCAATATGAGAAATTGGCTGGGCCAAACGAAGACTTGAGAGCAAAAAGGCAGATTCGATATCTGCAATCTCGGAGATATGGATAGGGCGAACCTTTACTCCACATTCTTCAATGGCAATTCCACGAACGACTCCGGGCAGAAGACCTGAAGTGATCGGGGGCGTCACCCATTGATCGGCAATTCTCATAACCAGATTAGAGACAGCTGTCTCCGTTACCTCGTTCTTTGAATTAAAGAGAATCGAATCATCGAAACCCTCATCTTTGGCAGCATCGAGAATCTCAAATCGTTCGTCGTAAGGAAATTTCTTGTGAACTGAACCATGGACAGTTTCGCTTCGGAAATTGACGCGAGCAGGTTCGGTCAGCTCTTCATATTGGTGGTGAGTTACCGAGAAATCCTCATTCCATATGCAGATTCGAAGGCGCCCCACTGGAAAATGAGTACTCGCCAGCACCGTGACAAGTTCCTTCCTTAAGGTCTCCTCGCAAGGCATCGGAATCCCAAGTTCTCGCCCGGAATCCAAAGCACGTCTCATATGTCGATTTAAAGAGATTGGATTTCCATCTACAGTCTTAATCGTTTCGAAAATTCCACTTGTTTGTGGGAATCCATATTTATCCAACTGGGTGGTCAATTGATTTCACCGCCTGCAATAGCTATCAATTTCTCTGCTTTAAGTTGAGTCTCATCCCATTCACTCACCGGGTCGCTCCCCCACGTTATTCCAGCACCTGTTCCGAATCTGACCAAAGCGTCTTCGCCCTTCCAGAAAGTTCTTATTCCTACAGCGAGCTCAGCACATTCCCCTTCAATCCAACCAATTGCTCCACAATAGACCCCTCTTGACGAACCTTCATTATCCGAGATTATTTTTAACGCTGAACTCTTAGGAGCCCCGCTGACCGAACCTGCTGGTGTCAGCGCATCAAATATTTCGCGCCACTTAACATCCGCTCGTAAAGTTCCTTGAACATCTGAAACTAGGTGCGTTAATCCTGGATGCACTTCAGAGCGGAATAACTCGGATACTTCAACGGAGCCATCCAAACAGATCTTCCCGAGATCATTTCTCATCAGATCTACAATCATTAAATTCTCCGCTTTATCTTTCTCACCAAAAGAAGTGTTCTCACCTCGAATGGTTCCCTTAATAGGAGATGTAAGAATGGAATTTCCAACTCGGCTTAAAAATCTCTCAGGGGAAGCAGAGGAAATTTGAAGGGTTGGAAGCTTTAGATATTGCGCGAAGGGCGCAGGGTTCTTTTGAAGAAGTCGGGAGAAGAGTCCAGATAAATCGGTCTCGGTAGAGTTATTAACCATCTCGTAACAAGCATTTACTTGATACACCGCGCCATGGGCAATCGATGAGCGAATTGCATCTACATAGTGAAGATATCCATCTCTAGAGACCGATGAGTTCCAACCACTACTAAATCCTTCCCATTCGATATCCGGGAATGCTCTTTGCGTTACATTCTCAAACCTTGCAAAGGTCATAGCTCCTTCAAATGTAATTACAACTGCCCAAAATCTTCCATCATCAAGGACAGAAGGATCACTGCTCACTTCCTGAAGATTGGTCGCCAAGCGACCACCCATCCAGAAGCAATCCTCTAAGTCCGACACCTGGCCAAGGCTACGCAGATAAAGGCTCAAATTCCTCTCATTCTTTTTCACGCTTTGGCAGTTGCGGCCTTGCTGCGCTAGATTTGCCCCTGCACAAAATGCGGACGTAGCGCAGCTGGTAGCGCGGAACCTTGCCAAGGTTCAGGTCGCGGGTTCGAACCCCGTCGTCCGCTCGGATTAACCGCCGCTTAGAATTTATTTTCGGGTGGCGGTTTGTCTATCTAGAAAAGTTTGGTCGGATGGCCGAGAGGCGAGGCAAGGGACTGCAAATCCCTCTACACGGGTTCAAATCCCGTTCCGACCTCCAGTTTGTACAAGAAGTAGAAACAAGAGCACATCGGAGTAGATATGTCAGATAACGATTCAACTCGACCTTGGGGACGATATGAAATTCTGCAGGACACTCCTACCTACAAGGTAAAGACTGTTTGGGTACAGCCTGGACATCGTTTATCTCTGCAACGTCATCAAAAGAGACAAGAACATTGGTTCATTGTCCAAGGCATAGCCGACGTTGTGCTCGGTGATAAAGAGTTCACACGGGCACCAGGTGAGACCGTCGATATTGCAGTCGGCGAGCTTCATCGAATAGGAAACTCAGGTACAGAAGAGGTCATTTTTATTGAAGTACAGACAGGTACGTACTTCGGTGAAGACGACATCGAACGCATTCAAGACGATTACGCTCGCTAGATCCCTCGGCTATACTTTCTTAATAACTTCATAGATTAGATATACCGAAGTAAGACCCGGACGATTGGCTCAGCGGTAGAGCACCACATTGACATTGTGGGGGTCACTGGTTCGATCCCAGTATCGTCCACCAGAAGAAAAAAGGCTCACCATCGAATTAATCGACGGTGAGCCTTTCTTTTGCTCTATTGTGCGTTACTCAGCTTTACCTGCAGCCTTATTTAGGGCACGCAGAAGTTGATATCCAAGGACTGCGACCAAAGTTCCGTTGATGATTCCACCGAATGAATAATCTCCACGCGTCCAAGTCATATCGGCAATACCAATAATCATCGTCGTGCCTGCAATGAATAGGTTTGTAGAGTTAGAGAAATCAACCTTATTCTCAATCCAAATCTTTGCACCGAGAACACCGATCATTCCGTACAGGACTACTCCAACACCCCCAAGAACTCCAGCAGGAGTTGCGCTTAGGACTGCACCGAACTTTGGTGAGAGAGATAGCAAGATTGCACCGATACCAGCTACCCAATATGCCGCTGTCGAGTAGATTCGAGTAGCAGCCATTACTCCGATGTTTTCGGCGTAGGTGGTCGTACCTGAACCTCCACCTGCGCCTGCAAGTGTTGTTGCAACGCCATCCGCGAAGAGTGCGTTACCCATCTGGTCATCAAGATCCTTGCCAGTCATAGTTGCAACAGCCT
This sequence comes from Actinomycetes bacterium, assembly GCA_041303615.1. Taxonomy (GTDB): domain Bacteria; phylum Actinomycetota; class Actinomycetes; order Nanopelagicales; family Nanopelagicaceae; genus Planktophila. Next base: position 37,889 of record JBFYOX010000007.1, on the reverse strand, counting down.
TAACGTGTCCAACGTTTTCTGCAATCAACACGAGTACGACTGGGATAAAGAGCAAGATTGCGTTGATATCAAAAGTTGGTGTGGTAAATGAAGGGGCTGCAACCCACTTCGCAGACTTCACTCCATCAAAGTTGATATCCCCCTGTAGGGCTGCATAGGCATATCCAACGACAATTCCACCGAAAATGCTGATGCGGCTCAAGAACCCCTTGGATAGCGCTCCGATAACTGCGACCGCTACAAGTGTAATAAGCGCAGTAACTGGAGCCGCCTTAAAGTTATTGTTTGCAGCGCCTGCGAGGTTGAATCCAATAATCATGACAATTGAACCTGTTACAAGTGGTGGAAGTAACCAATTGATCCAACCAATACCAACAGCGTTCACGATGAGACCAACGACAGCAAGCATGACGCCTGTCGCGAATACGCCACCCAGCGCTACCGCGAAACCGCCACTTGCTTGAGCTGCCGCAATAGGCGCCAAGAATGCAAAGGATGAGCCCAAGTAACTTGGAACGCGATTCTTAGTAAGGATTAAGAAGAGCAGTGTTCCTACACCTGAGAAGAAGAGTGTTGTGCTTGGTGGAAATCCGGTGATGATCGGAACTAAGAATGTTGCACCAAACATTGCTGCGATATGTTGAATTCCGACGCCGATTGTTAACGGCCACGCTAAACGTTCATCGGGCTTTACTACTTCTCCATCTTTAACTGACTTACCGTTTCCATGGAGATTCCAGGATAGAAGCGACATTGATTTCCTTCCAAACGCACTCGAATTGGGTTGCAGATTCCCACAACCGGGGAAGGTTAGAAAAAATGTTAGAACTTAACTCGCAAGTAACCGGAGTTAAACACGCTGAATGTGCGGTACTTTTTCGGGGTGATAGCACTACTGCCAGGCCTACTAACTGGCCTTTCCCTGATTATTGCGATCGGGGCGCAGAATGCCTTTGTCATCAGACAGGGGCTCTCCCGGTCAAACGTTTTACTCGTAGTTCTAATCTGTGCCGCATCAGATGCATTACTTATTTTCCTCGGCACCGGAGGACTTGGCACTCTCATTCAAAGCAAGCCCGATCTTCTCGAATTCATTCGTTGGTTCGGAGTCATCTATCTGACATGGTTTGGACTTAAATCGGTACGTTCAGTTCTTACGAATCAATCTCTCGAGGTAGGCGCAGCTTCATCTACATCAAAGAAGACAGCGGTTCTCTCCGTTCTTGGGTTTACATTTCTCAACCCGCACGTCTATTTAGATACTGTGATTCTCCTTGGCAGTATCGCTAATCAATTTGAGAATGATCGCTGGTACTTCGCATTAGGTGCATCTATTGGCAGTTTTCTCTGGTTCTCAGCAATTGGTTTTGGTGCTAAGGCCGCCTCTCGATACATGTCTCGCCCAATTTTCTGGAAGATACTCGATTCGATTATCGCCTCCGTTATGTTCTCAGTTGCCCTCGTCTTAGCTCTATATGACTTCTAGACTTTAGATTTAGAGATATAAAGAATTCCTGCTGCAACAATTGCGATTCCCAAGAAACTTTGAAGTACTAGATTCTCACCAATTATAAGCGCAGCTAGGATCGTCGCCGTGGCGGGTTCTGCCAAAACTACAGTCGCAGCTGTACTGGAATCTATGCGCTTTAGCCCAAATGTGAAGAGAAAATACCCAATCGCCGTTGGCACAAGACCGAGCCACAGAACTGATAGCCCACCATCTCGAGTAAACATCCACTCAGGGTTTTGCACAAAGAGAAACGGCGCAGTCAATACGGCAGCAATCCCAAATGAGCTTGCTGTCAGCCAGATATCTTGCGCACCTCTCGAAAGAGATCTGCGACTAATGACATTGAAGACAGCAAAGCCGAGGCCTGCGATCGACGCTAGAAGAATTCCTAGCGGTTTAAATAAATCAATTCCATTTGCAGTACCTACCAAAATGATTCCTACGATTGTGATGGAGGTTCCTAAATACCAACTTCTTTGAGGCTTCTCCCCCAATACAAAGTAAGCAACAATCGCCGAGAAAGTGGGCACGCTGCCAAGGGCAGTTACCGTCGAGATAGCTATTCCGGTGATGCTTACTGCCGAGAAGAAGGTCAACTGATAAATCGCCACACCAAGCCCACAGATAATGAGATCTCTTCGTGGTGCCTTGATCAATCCTCGGGCGTTTCGCTGAAAATAGGCAAATAAGAATAGAAAGAGCGAACCACAGAGTAAGCGGGCAGACCCTACGGCCAGCGGTGAGATATTGGGAACGCCCAATTGCTGCGTAGTACCTGTGGTGCCAAAACTTAGCGCGGAACCTAATACGGCAAGAATTCCAACTTGGCGCGACGACAGGTGCATAAGGTGAGAATACTCGTAAGATTCGCCCCATGACATTTAACGCCGTACAGCCAATTGACGGGAGTGTTTTTGGAGCAGCAATTCATGAACATTCTGAGAGCGAAGTACGTGATGCAATTTCACGTGCCAAGAAAGTGGCGAAGGAATTTGCAGCCCTTTCACCAAAATCAACAGCTGAGCTGCTTCGCGCTATAGCTGATTCCATTGAGAGCAAACGAGAAGCACTCGTTACATCAGCATGTGCTGAGACAGGATTGCCCGAGGGTCGCATCAGCGGCGAAATCACAAGAACCACGGTTCAATTCCGGTTATTTGCAGATTTAGTTGAAACGGGCCGCCATCTTCGGGTTGTGATCGATAAGGCAGATCCCAATTACTCCCCTGCGCCACGTCCCGACCTTCGCAGGCAGAATCAGCCTCTGGGCGTCGTCGCAATTTTTGCTGCGAGCAACTTTCCCCTTGCGTTCTCCGTCGCAGGTGGAGATGCAGCCTCTGCGCTAGCTTCTGGAAATCCAGTTGTTTCGAAGGGGCACCCTTCTCATCCCAACACGTGCGCCACCGTGGAATCCGCTGTGAAAGATGCGCTGAAGAAATGCCAACTATCAGAAGATATTTTTTCCGTTGTACAAGGTGTTAATCCGGAAATCACTCACTGGCTAGCTGGGAACCCTGATGTACAAGCAATTGGATTTACAGGTTCAGAGACGGTCGGAAGAATCCTGATAAAGATCTCATCTGAACGCGAAGTTCCAATTCCAGTCTTTGCCGAAATGGGAAGCCTCAATCCTGTATTCGTGACGCAGGGCGCAATCAATGAGCGCTCTGCCGATCTAGCAAAAGGGCTCGTTGATTCAGCACTTTTAGGCTCAGGTCAATTCTGCACAAAGCCTGGTCTTGTTTTTGTACCCGAAGGTGCAACAGCATTCCTTGATGAAATTAAGGCGCACCTCGAAACCCTGAAAGTTGGGCCCCTTCTCTCGGCATCGATCGCAGAACGATATTCGAAGGCCATTTCGCAGATTGCATCGGAAGAATCAGTAAAAGTTCTATCCGGTTTAGAGAATCCCTCTGGTTTCGGAGTCACGCCAACACTCTTTATTACCGACTGGGCTACAGCCCAGAATCACCACGAGTTACTTGAAGAGCACTTCGGTCCAACTTCTGTATTCATCACAGCAGATGAAAGCGACTACATTTCCATTGCGGAGAAGCTTCAAGGTCAGCTCACGGCAACTATTCAAGGCGCCTCAACGGATAAGGTCTCTGCGCTTCTATCTATTCTCTCTGAACGCGCTGGACGAGTTATTTGGAATGGATTCCCCACAGGTGTTGCAGTCACAGAAGCAATGCAACATGGTGGTCCATGGCCATCATCTTCAACGCATACAACTTCAGTCGGAATTGATGCTATCTATCGCTTTATGCGACCAGTTGCCTATCAATCGTTTGCGCAAGATGTATTGCCACCAGCTCTCCAAGATTCAAATCCTTGGAGCGTTGAACAACGAATTAATTTGAATGAGTCGAACTAAACAATAAAACCATTTGGAAATGGGTCATTCTCATCGAGCATCCACGTTGCCTCACCCATGACCCATGCGCGTCCCGTGATCATTGGAACAATCGCATCATAAGAACCGACCTTGGTGTGCTCCTTTATGCGTCCTTCGAAGTTTGAGCCAATCCACGATTCATTCTTAAGAACATCTCCATCTTTGAATTCACCGCGAGCGACCATCTGAGCTAAACGCGCAGAAGAGCCAGTACCGCATGGTGAACGATCGAACCAGCCAGGATGGATAGCCATTGCATTTTTCCAATGGAGCGGACCTTCAGAACCAGGTGAGATAAAATCAATGTGGTGACAGATTGCAATATCAGGATTCTCTGGATGAACGGGACGATTTTGTTCATTGATGGCATCAGAAATCGCAAGACCTAAATCGAGAAGCTTCTGGCCATTCTCTGGTTTGAATTCAAGCCCAACGCGATCAATCGGAACGATGGCGTAGAAATTTCCTCCATAGGCCATGTCGTACTTCAATTTACCTAAACCTGGTACTTCTACTTCTTGATCCAGCGCATAGCAAAACGACGGAACATTCGTCAGAGTCACATTCGATGCACGCCCGTCTTCCACAGCGACTTCGACTATTACTAGTCCGGCTGGTGTATCGAGGCGAATGGTCGTCACTGGTTCAACAACGTTAACCAGCTTCTTTTCAACGAGCGCCGTTGCAACTCCAATAGTTCCATGGCCACACATAGGAAGGCAGCCAGAAACTTCAATGTATACAACTCCCCAATCGGCATCAGGGCGAGTTGGCTTCTGCAAGATTGCACCGCTCATGGCGCTGTGGCCCCGCGGTTCAAACATCAACCACTGCCGCCAGAAATCCATGTGCTCCATAAAGTGAAGGCGCTTATCAAACATAGTCGCACCGGGAATCTCGCCGATTCCAGATGTCACAACGCGTGTTGGCATACCTTCTGTATGAGTCTCAACCGTTGTAACAGTGCGAACGCTCTTCATGGATTAACGATTCTTGAAGTAGGCCAGTGCAACATCCATCTCGCGATGAATCTGCTCTTGTTCATGCTTTGGAAGAGGAAGACGTGGAAGACGTGTTGGTCCTCCGTAGCGACCAACATGATCCATACCCAACTTAATCGCTTGGATAAATTCTTTCTTTGAATCCCAGTGGAAGACATCGTGCAGGGCGGCGTACATAGGAGCTGCCTCCTTGAAGTTTCCGGATGTTGCAAGGTTGTAGAGCTCCATTGATTCTTTTGGCAACGCATTTGGAAATCCTGCAATCCAACCTGAAATTCCTGCAGTTGAAAGCTCTAGGAATACATCGTCTGCTCCGACAATGACTTCAATTCTTGGAGCGAGCTTCTTAATCTGCCAAATACGACGTACATCTCCCGAGAATTCCTTTATTGCAATAACTTCAGGTACTTCATCAGCGATGCGAGATACGAGCTTTGGCGTTAAATCAACCTTTGTATCAAATGGGTTGTTGTAAGCGATGATAGGCATCCCGACCTTAGCAACCTCTTTGTAGTGTGCAATCACTTCATCATCAGATGCGCGATAAGCATTTGGCGGAAGAAGCATCACTGCCCCTGCGCCCGCCTTCTGTGCATGCTCTGTCCACTTACGAGATTCTGCAGCGCCATAGGCAGCAACACCTGGAACAACGTTAAAACCCTTTGGAGCTGCAGCGACTGCAACTTCAACCATCTTTGCGCGCTCTTCAGAAGTGAGCACCTGGTACTCACCAAGTGATCCGTTAGGAATAACTCCGTGCGTACCATTCTCTGCAAGCCAAGCAACATGTTCTGCATACTTGTCGTAATCAACAGAGAGATCAGATTTAAATGGGGTCGCTGTGGCGGTTAATACGCCGTGCCATGGTTTTGTCATGGGAGAAAGTTATCGCCTATTGAGAGTTAATTCCATCAGCAAGAACGCCTAAAGAGATAGGTGCAGCGATGGGTCTATTGCTATAACTAATGCGTTCCTGGTCTGTCACTTTGCACCCATTTTCTCCAGCAATAATCTCGCTCACATTTCTGGAGCAGACTCTTCCTTGACAGAGCCCCATTCCTGCTCGGGTAAATAACTTGGAAGTTCTTGAGTCTTGCGCAGAAAGTTCCGTCACCGATTGGCAAATCTCGGAATGTGAAACTTCTTCGCAGCGACAGATCTTTGTTTCGGGTTTTATCCAACCCTGCCAACCATTTCCAACGGGGTAGCTTCGCTGCAACGCAGTCGCGAAGAGTCGTAATCTAAATCTCTTGAATTTTAACGACAAAGGTATTGAATCGTTCAGCGCGGAACGAGCGGCGATTTCGCCTTCTGCCAGTGCAAGGTCTGCACCGCCGATGCCGGTTGCCTCACCCGCAATCCAAATATTCTGCTGCGAACTTCTCTGCTCGCTATCTACAGAGAAAATGACCGTCCCATCGCGATCCACTTTCTGATTACACCCAAGGATTCCTCCAAGTGTGACATCAGGGTTGAATCCCCATCCAGCTGCGACAACATCGCATTCAATCTCAGTTACTTTGCCTTTACTTTCAAGATTGCTCTTAACCTTGGAAAGGATAGCTTTACTTCCGTTAAATCCAATGACAGCGCTTCCAAAGTAAACCTTTAATGAGTACTTCCTGATTTTGCGCAGATAATAGAGAAGTTCAAGCGCTTTCTGAGGGTTGAGAATGAGCGCTATTGGCGATCGTAACCAGCGCAGAGGTGAATGCGCTTCGATGATTCCAAGAACATCGGCGCCGGCTTCTGCCAAACCAACAGCTACGGGCAGAAGAAATGGCCCAGTACCCGAAACGAGAATCTTCTTGCCTCCAATTACTCCATGACCTTTAAGTAGCGCTTGCGCAGCCCCTGGTGTCATCGACCCAGGTAACTCCCAGCCAGCGAAGGGAAGAGAGCGATCGTAGGCACCAGTAGTAAGAATCAATTTCTCTACTGTGATTGATTTTTCACTTCCTTCATGAAGGTAGTTCAGCGTTATCGCGCCTTTACCGCGGGTAGCGCTCCACACTTGAGCGCCATGAATATAGGTAACGTTCTTTGAACCAATTATTGAATCTAAGTAACCACTAGCGCGATGAGATTTGTATCCCTGAACGTAATCTCGGTGGCGCCAATACTGCCCACCTGGACGCGGCGCAGAATCTAAAACGATAACTTCCGAGTTGCTTTCAGCGGCAACCTTTGCAGCGGCAAGTCCTGCTGGCCCTGCACCAATGATTGCGATCATTTTTGGCTCTCAATCTTGGCGCCATCAGAAATCTCCACCAAACAGGCTCTTTGATTTGCTACTCCATCGATAACAACTACACAGTCGAAACATATGCCGATGCCGCAGAAAATCAATCGCGGTTTTCCATCAAATCGAGTCTTGCGTAACTCGCGAACTCCTGTCGCCATCAATGCGGCAGCAATAGATTGACCTTCAACGCCCTTAAAAGTCTCTCCATTAAAGGTGAAGGTCACTTCTCTCTCCGCAAATTTGCTCATACTGAAACTCCCGCAAATCTCTTCGGAGAGAATGGTGTTGCATCCATAAATGAGTTGCGACCGAGAATCGAATCGGTGATAAGCGCTGCAGAACCAGGTGCCAGCCCAATTCCAGCACCTTCATGACCGGCAGAATGCCACAAACCTCTTATTGCATAATCTTCACCAATCAACGGCAGATGATCCGGTGCATACGGTCTAAATCCTCTGTAAGCACGTAGAAGTTGAACATCTCGTAAAACCGGAAATAGAGAAACTGCCTGCTGCGCGAGTCTTCTGAGAATTTCATAATTCATCGAACCATCGAAACCGACTCGCTCGCGGCTTGCTCCAATAAGAATAGTTCCACTTCTAGTTCCTTCGACAACTGTACTCGTTTGCAAATCGGCGTCACTGCTCGCAACATTTGCAACGTAGTCTGAGTCATACACTTTATGGAAGATGTATTGAGGCGCAGGTTCTGTCACCAAGATAAATCCTCGTCGTGGCGCTACCGGTAGATTGGAACCAGCTAAAGCTGCAATCTCCCCCGCCCATGTTCCAGCTGCATTGATTACTATCGGCGCTGAATACTTGCCAGTGGTTGTATTCACCCCAATTACAGCCCCATCTTTAATATCAAACCCAAGAACTTTTGATTGCGAGACAAGAGATCCACCTCTAGCAATAACGGTTTGAATGATCTTGGCAGCAGCGAGCATTGGTTGACATTGAGCATCTTGAGGATAAAAGACGCCGGAGGAAATTTCAGGATGGAGATATGGCTCTAGCTGATGAAGTTCTTTGCTATTAACTACCTGCGCAGTTACCCCGTTTGCAGATTGCACCTTTGCAAGTGCCATGAGTTTGGAATCATCGTTACGCGCTACGACAACTCCCCCTTTTGCCTCAAGCTCAAAGGTATCCCCAACATCCTCTTGCATCTCAAACCATAAGTCACGGGAACGAAGAGCAAGCGTTAACTCGGGGCCAGGATCTTTATCTGAAACAAGAATATTTCCCTCACCGGCTCCAGTTGTTCCGCTAGCAACTGTTCCGCGGTCGATAATCATTACTTTTAATCCAGCATTTGTGAGCGAGAGCGCAGAACATGCTCCAACTATTCCTGCGCCGATAACAATCGCATCAGGGTTATTGCCAATATGGCTCATCAGCTTTGAATCTTTCGGAGAACTTCTTCAAGTTCCTCATCCGTTGCTGCCTTGATATCCCAAGGCTTATGCAAGTTGTCGCCAGACCATCGTGGGATGACATGCACGTGTAAGTGAAAGACCGTCTGCCATCCTGCGTCGCGACTCATCTGGAAAATTGATGTTCCTTCTGATCCAAGTGATGCTTGTAGAAGATCTGCAACCTTCTTTGCAGAACTAGCAACAACGCCATAGATAGCAGCATCGGTGTCATGAACATCAGCGGAATGCTTCTTAGGAATAACAAGCGTGTGGCCAGGATTAGCCGGGAAGATATCTAGAAACGCTAGAGTCTCATCGTCTTCATACACTTTGCGCGACGGGATGCTGCCGGAAATAATTTTGCAGAAGAGGCAGTCACTCATGCGACAACTGTATTCTCTCGATTCTGGCTCGGGCAATCTTCTGTGAAGGTGATTCATGTCCAAGCATGTACGAGAGGAAATCTAAGAGGACTCGGCTTAATTTAAGCCACTTCTTTGAACGAGGCTTAAGGCCAAGGATTTCCAGAAATGGTTGATCGATAGTCGATATCGCTGCGTTCCGCAGAATTGCGTAGAAGAAAAGGCCGCCCTTACTAAAAGGTGGCTTGAGAATGAATTTAACAATCGGTGGAGTCATTGCAATCGACCCAACTTCTTCAGATGCAAAGCGCGCCATCTCATCAATCATCTCTTTACGAGAAAGTGGAGCTTCAGAAAGCCCTAGGGGTTCGGCGCTTTTCGACCATTCGCGGATGTATTGATCGCCCACATCAGTTGTGTTGTATCCGAGCTCTTCATATGTGCGCAGAAATGAATCTGTAAATGCGCAATGAACCCACAATAAATAGCGCGGATCAGCTGCAGAATACTGAGCTTGATGACCTGTTTTATCATTAAAGTCTCCACTAACTCTCTTGTGGATCTCATTGACGCGTTGAGCTTCACGAGCAATTGCTTCCGTTGATCCAAAAGAGGTAATAGTCAGCCATCGAGTTGTGCGCTCTAGTCGACCCAGAGGATCGGTGTCGTACTGTGAATGTTCGGCAACTCCAGTCAACGCTGCAGGATGTGCTGCTTGCATCAACAGCGCTCGTATTCCACCAACGAGAGTTGAGATACACCCATGCACTTTCCACACTGCACTATCGGGACCAAATAAACCCACATCATCACCAATGGCCATCTGTTGTGACCATTGCGGTGCGCCAGAGGGATCGCCTGAAACTGTCTTGCGAAATGCATCAGCGGCTCTATTGCCCCCAAGGGCTCCGATTGCTCTGTGCACGAGTTAATTCTTTAGCAAGAGTGGATTTACTGCAATTTCAATTACGCGTTGAAAATCCAGCGATAGCTTCAAGAATTACAAGCGACGCAAGACGCACCGTTCTGCCATCATCTGAATCTTTTGTCGCATCAATCTCTGTGATATCCATTGAATGAACGCTCTTTGACGACCCGGCGAAGAAAGCGAATTGTCGAATCTCATCAGCACTAATTCCTCCTGGTGCAGCCGCTGGACAGGCGGGCACAACACTTCGATCACAAACATCCATATCAAAATCAACGTGGATTCGATCTCCGGCCACCGAAGTTGCCCGGTTCCAAATCTCAGAGAGATTAGCTCCCCTGAGTTCACTCCGTGGAATCACAGTGATTCCATACTCTTTGGCTCGCGCTGCATATTCGGGTGAATTGGAAAAATCTGCAATTCCAATCTGGACAACTTTCTTTCCTGAAAGTCCTGCCTCGATCAATCTACGCACGGGCGAACCATTGCTGACGCCATCACGAAGATCGTAATGAGCATCGAAGGTGATGAGACCAGTTGCTTCCGCACCCATATGGGTTGAGTAAGTAATTGAATTGTCTCCACCTAGAGCAATGAGCAAACCACTTTTTAGGTGAGCGCTGCGAAGAAGTGAAATAGTGGCTTCTTCATCAATATCGGGAGAAATCACATCTCCAGCGTCCGCGATTTTCAATTTCTCTAAATTTACTGCGGGGCTTGAGTGCGCAAGTGAGTACCTAGCGAGAGCTTCTCTTATCGCACCCGGCGTTTCATCTGCCCCAGTTTTAGAAATACTCGTCGCAGATGCCGGTACTCCAACAATGAGTGCATCCACACCAGAACCATCATGGGCTGTTATTACCGACGAAGCTCTGGGCCAGAGCCGATCGTGGGGCAAATTCATTCTCTAAGAGTATCTGCTCATTCTATTTTCAACGCCTTCGCTATATAGTCGCCAGATGATTTCAGGACCACGCCCCGTAAGAGCTCCAAGAGGATCAACCAGAAGCGCAAAGGGTTGGGGGCAAGAAGCCGCCTTACGAATGTTGCAGAATAATCTCGATCCTGAGGTGGCAGAACATCCAGATAAGTTGGTTGTTTACGGCGGTACTGGAAAAGCTGCACGTAACTGGGCATCTTTTGATGCTCTCGTAAAAACTCTTACCGATCTTGAAGATGACGAAACAATGCTTGTTCAATCAGGCAAACCAGTGGGCGTATTTCGTACCCATGAATGGGCTCCAAGAGTTCTGCTCGCAAATTCAAATCTCGTAGGCGACTGGGCTACTTGGCCGGAATTTAGACGGTTAGAAGATTTAGGTCTGACTATGTATGGTCAGATGACCGCTGGTTCCTGGATCTACATAGGCACTCAGGGAATTTTGCAGGGCACATATGAAACCTTTGCAGCTGTCGCAGAAAAGCATTTCGGTGGAACCCTTGCCGGAACTCTCACCGTCACAGGCGGTTGCGGCGGAATGGGTGGAGCACAACCTCTTGCCGTAACGATGAACGAGGGTACGTGTCTCATTATTGATGTCGATGGTTCTCGCCTAGCGCGTAGATTAAAGAAACGTTACCTAGATGAAATTGCAGATAACTTAGAAGATGCTGTAGCTCGTGCTACCAAAGCCCGCACCGAACGTCGCGCTATCTCAATTGGTCTCGTCGGAAACAGCGCCACAATTCTTCCGAAGCTTTATGCAATGGGTGTACCCGTCGACATTGTTACCGATCAAACTTCTGCACACGACCCGCTCTTCTATATTCCCGAAGGAATTGATGTTGAGAGTTCACGCGATTTAGCAGCTAAAGATCCCGTTGATTTCGCAAAGCGTTCAAAAGAATCTATGGCAAAGCACGTGGAAGCGATGGTTAATTTTCAGGATAAGGGCTCTGTTGTCTTTGACTACGGAAATTCAATTCGTGACGAGGCCCGTCAAGGTGGGTACCAACGAGCATTTGAATTCCCAGGGTTTATCCCCGCTTATATCCGCCCGCTCTTCTGCGAGGGTAAAGGTCCATTTAGGTGGGTTGCTCTCTCTGGCGACGCAAAAGATATTGCTAGAACTGATCAAGCAGTGCTCGATCTATTTCCTGAAAATAAACATCTCCATCGCTGGATCAAGATGGCACAGGATCGAGTTGAATTTGAAGGCCTCCCTGCTCGCATTTGCTGGCTTGGATACGGCGAACGCGATAAGGCGGGTCTTGCTTTCAACGACTTAGTTGCACGTGGCGAGGTCAGTGCACCAATCGTTATTGGTCGCGACCATCTCGATTGCGGAAGTGTTGCATCCCCATATCGTGAATCTGAAGCTATGTACGACGGCTCAGATGCAATTGCGGACTGGCCTTTGCTCAACGCGATGATCAATATTTCATCTGGAGCATCATGGGTTTCAATTCATCATGGTGGCGGCGTCGGTATTGGACGCTCTATTCACGCAGGTCAAGTAAGCGTCGCCGACGGATCGGCGCTAGCCGCGCAAAAATTAGAACGAGTATTAACAAATGATCCAGGAATGGGCGTTATTCGACATGCAGATGCAGGGTATGCGCACGCACAAGAAGTTGCTATTGAAAAGGGTGTCCACGTACCGATGATGCAAGGCGTAACGGGCAAGTGAGTTCAACTGCTTTTACCAATATCGCAACTCTCGTAACCAACGATCCAAGTATCGGAGACGGTCCTTTGGGCGTTCTCCATGGGGCCACGGTAGTTATTGAGAATGAGAAGATTTCTCATATTGGTAAGAGCGTGCCGAATGGCGTCGATAAAGAGATCGACTGCTCGGGCAAGACTCTTATTCCAGGGTTTGTGGACTCACACACCCACTTGATATTCGCTGGGGATCGCGCCCAGGAATTCTCTGCACGATCTCGCGGAGAGAAATACACGGCCGGCGGTATAAACACGACCGTAGAGTCAACGCGCAAGGCAAGCGATTCAGTTCTTAGCGCCAATGCTGAACGCTTACTCAATGAGGCGGCTCTGTCAGGTACGACAACGATTGAAATCAAATCTGGCTACGGACTTAATGAAGTCGACGAATTGCGATCAATTGAAATTGCATCACACTTCACAACCGAGACAACGCTATTGGCAGCCCATGTCATCCCACGAGAATTCAAGGACAATCCTGATGGTTATGTCGATTTGATTGTTAAGAGAATCATCCCCGCATCAAAGGCTAAATGGGTTGATGTTTTCTGCGATAAGGGCGCGTTCTCGGAAGATCAAAGTCGAAGAATTTACGATGCAGGAATAGCTCATGGAATGATCCCCCGGATTCATGCTAATCAACTTCAGAGAACTAACGCCGTGCAATTAGCGATTGAATTAGGGGCAGCATCGGCCGACCACCTAAGTAACTCAAACGATGAAGATATTCAGGCACTTGCTGCAAGTAAGACAGTTGCAACACTTCTTCCAGGAGCTGAATTCTCCACACAGCATGAGGGCAAGCTAGGAAGAAAGTTCCTTGATGCTGGCGCAAAGGTTGCTATAGCCAGCGATTGCAATCCTGGATCAAGCTACACAACTTCTATGCCCTTCTGCATCGCCGCTGCTGTATCTCTTATGGGATTCACAGTTGAAGAGGCAGTATTAGCTGCAACGCTCGGTGGCGCTCAGGCGCTTCGTCGTTCCGACATTGGCAAGATTGCGCCAGGTTTCCAAGCGGATCTCGCTCTATTGGAATCAGAGTCATATATTCACTTGGCATATCGACCGGGAATCAATCTAATTTCACAAACCTACAAATCAGGAAGAGCAGTCACGACATGGCAGAAGTAATAATCTCAACAACCGGAATGACATTCGCAGATCTCGTATCTATCGCACGTGATAATGCGAAGGTATCTATTTCTCAGGATTCACTCTCCGCCATGCAAAGTTCTCGAGACCACGTCGAAGAACTTGCCGCAAGCGAGACTCCAGTCTACGGAATATCAACTGGATTTGGCGCTCTTGCAAATCGTCATGTTTCGCAAGAGTTGCGTACGCAACTACAGCGATCACTCATTCGCTCACACGCTGCCGGTGTCGGCGAACCTATAGAACGTGAAGTTGTACGTGCTCTCATGGCGTTGAGACTTAAAACTATTTCCTCCGGAAAGACAGGAGTCCGTCCTGTAGTTGCCACCACTATGGCAGCGATTCTCAATGCCGGCATTACTCCACTTGTCCGCGAATTTGGTTCTCTAGGGTGTAGCGGCGATCTCGCTCCTTTAGCTCACTGTGCACTTGTATTGATGGGAGAAGGCGAAGCCGTAGACAACCACGGAGTACAAAGACCAGTCCCAGAGCTTCTTCAAGAGGCCGGCATTGAACCTGTTCTCCTTGCGGAGAAAGAAGGGCTTGCCTTAATCAATGGAACGGATGGAATGCTTGGAATGCTCATTCTCGCCATTGAAGATCTGCGAATGCTCCTTGATTCAGCCGATGTTATAGCTGCTATGTCTGTTGAAGGCTTACTGGGTACAGATAAGGTCTTCATTCCTGAGCTTCATGAACCGTTACGTGCTCATCCCGGTCAGGCAAAATCTGCCGCAATAATGCTCGAGACTCTCAAGGGTTCGGCAATTGTTGCATCGCATTTACATAATGATGATCGCGTGCAAGATGCATACTCACTTCGATGCGCACCTCAAGTTGCTGGCGCAGTAAGGGATACCGTTGATTATGCAGCTCTCGTTGCTGAACGGGAATTGCGCGCAGTTATTGATAACCCTGTTGTTCTTGCTGATGGTCGAATCTCATCTAATGGAAATTTCCATGGTGCGCCCGTTGCATATGTTCTCGATTTTCTTGCAATCGCAGTAGCCGACCTCGGAAGCATTTCAGAGCGCCGCACTGATAGAGCCTTAGATAAAAACCGCAGTGCAGGACTTCCTCCATTTCTAGCCGATGATCCGGGTGTTGATTCTGGGTTGATGATTGCTCAATACACACAAGCGGCGCTCGTTAGCGAGAATAAAAGGTTGGCATCCCCTGCCAGTGTTGATTCAATTCCCTCCTCTGCAATGCAAGAGGATCATGTATCAATGGGGTGGTCTGCAGCGCGAAAGCTTCGCAAGGCCGTATCAAACCTCACCAACATAATCGCGATTGAATTGGTAACTGCATCACGTGCAATCGAATTACGTGCACCTCTTGCTCCAAGCCCATCATCGGCCAAAGTAATTAGCGCTCTCCGAAAAAACGTTCCAGGACCCGGCCCTGACCGTTATTTATCTCCAGAGTTGGTTGAAGCGGGTCATTTTGTCGCATCGGGGCGAGTCATGAGTGCGCTTAAGTAGATCTCACTGAAGTTTCTTGATGTCAGAGCAATCATCTACTGTTCATCAAGTGAGTGACTCCTCCTGGCAATCAACCTTCCAAGATTTGGGTCGCAATCTCATAGATACGACATTTGTTGTAATAGATCTTGAAACAACGGGTGGAGCGCCGCATCTAGGTGCGGCGATTACAGAAATTGGTGCGGTAAAGATCAAATCAGGTCTGGTTGTCGCAGAGTTCTCATCTTTCGTAAATCCACAGCATCCCGTCCCCGGTTACATAACTGAACTTACGGGGATCACCGATGAGATGCTCCAAGGTGCACCAACGGCTCCAGAGATCTTCCCCACCCTCATGGAGTTTTTAGGTCACCACAACAGCACAGTACTTGTGGCTCAGAATGCACCCTTTGATCTCTCTTTCTTGAAATACGTGTCGAGTGCAACTGGAAACTCTTGGCCGAATTATCCAGTTCTTGATACAGCAATTATCGCCCGCAAAGTTCTTACACGAGATGAAGTCCCTAATTGCAAACTCGGAACGCTTGCCGAATTCTTTGGGACTACGACGAAACCAAATCACCGCGCATTAGATGATGCGAAGGCAACTGTCGAGGTTTTTCATGGACTACTAGAGTGTTTAGGATCACTGGATATTTACACTTTGGAAGAACTCATGAACTTTGGGAAACGAATTAAGAAGCAGAAATCTCCTGAGTCAAAAGAGCCCAACGTTCCAGCAAAGTAGATGCTGCACCGCTATCTACCGCACTTGTTGCCCTGGCTAAGCCCTGGGTAATTCTGGACTTTAAATCTAGGTCAATCTCTCCTTCAAATGCTGCAATCGCGGCCGCTGCATTGAGTAGTACTGCATCTCGGGGGGCGCCCCGCTCGCCCGAGAGAATTGCGCGACTAATGCGCGCATTCTCGCTTGAATCCCCCCCAGCTATCGCAGAAATCGGAGCGTTATCTAATCCGAAATCTTTAGCATCAATTCGGTCACTGGAAATCTCATCTCTGCCAATCGATAGAACTGATGTCGAAGTCGCGAGAGTAATTTCATCAAGTCCGTCATCACCTCTAAATACGAATCCATCGCACCCTTTTTCAGCCAGGACCTGCGCCATAACTAAGTGCATCCGATCGTTGGCCACTCCAACAGCAGCGGCCTTTGGTTTTGCAGGATTTGAAAGTGGGCCGAGAATATTGAAGATTGTTGCAACGCCAAGTTCTTTACGAGCAGGGGCAGCAAAGCGCATCGCTGGATGAAATATTGGCGCAAAGCAGAAGCCAATTCCGAGTTCACGAACAGTTCTCTCAACCCCTGCGCCGTCGAGACCAGGAATCACCCCGAGAGCTTCAAGAAAATCTGAGGCACCCGATTTTGATGAGACCGCTCGACTGCCATGCTTAACAACTCGAACACCAGCGGCTGCTGCAACGATCGCTGCCGTCGTTGAAATATTGATCGTATTTGCTCCATCACCACCGGTTCCCACGGTATCGACAGCCCTCTCAGGAATATTTATCGGCGCACTGTGTTCATACATTTCCGCTACTAGAGCGCCCACTTCTTCAGCGGTTTCGCCCTTCTCTTTGAGCGTCAAGAGAAACTCTTTTATTCCCTCGGTGTTTGCAGACCCAGATAAAATTCCACGCATCACATTTTGAATCTCAGCGGGTTCTAAATCCAAACCGGATTTCATCTTGGAGATGTAGGAGCTCCACAGCGAAGAATTTTCAGACATCGCCTGGGTTAACCTCTTTTAGAGAGTTGTTAGCGAAGAAGTACGAGCGCGTAAAAGCTGAGCAACTGTATGAGCCAATGTAAATGGATCGACTGGATGCAGAACATTTGCTTCTGCTCTAGACCATGCTGCCAGCCATGCATCTGCCTTTCGTCCTGTTATAACAAGGACTGGTGGGCAGTCAAAAACTTCATCTTTAAGTTGACGAGCGATCCCAAGGCCACCTTCAGGAACGGTCTCCCCATCCAAGATAAATAAATCGATAGGGCTCTCACTGCCCGGCTTCTTGGAATCTACAAATAAGCGCAGAGCTGGACCAGTGGCGAATTCGTGAACAACATGTTCTGCCATATCTGGAGCTATTCGGGAACCAAGGGCTCCGATGACCGCTTGGCGAACGGTGGAGTCATCGGAGTAGAGCACAATTGAATACTTGCGCTCTCGGCCTGATGAACTCTCTGACATGCCCCAAGTCTAATCCGGATACCCGCTATGTCGAACCTCATTTTCGGGTGACCCTTTTCACCTGCATTGCCGCGAAAAAGAGCCTCCTTTCGAGGGCTCGAACTAGGTCGATAAGCCCCTTTTCGGGAATAATGCCACCCATGACAAGTACAAGTGTGAACTCCCACCACAAAATCACTCGCCCCAACATGGTTGCCGTGGGAACGATCGTGTGGCTCTCGAGCGAACTCATGTTCTTCGCCGCTCTCTTTGCAATGTACTTCACTACTCGCGCAGTACAAGGCCCTGAGATCTGGGCGCAGACAACTGAAGTTCTCAACATTCCTTTTGCTGCTTTCAATACAACAATTTTGGTTCTCTCTTCAGTGACATGCCAGTTTGGAGTCTTCGCTGCAGAGCGATACCAAGCTCGCCGAACAGGTTCGCTATTGAAGATTTCAGGATGGGGAATGCGCGAATGGTTCGCCCTTACATTTCTTATGGGTTCATTCTTTATCGCGGGCCAGGTTTACGAGTATGCACACCTCGTTGCAGAGGGCGTTTCACTTGGGTCGACTGCATATAGCTCTGTCTTCTACATCACCACAGGTTTCCACGGATTGCACGTAACGGGAGGGCTGATCGCCTTCCTCATTGTTTTAGTCCGTGTTGCAAAAGCTCGTCGATTTACACAAGGTCAAGCAACTACCGCGATCGTGGTCTCGTACTACTGGCACTTCGTGGACGTTGTATGGATCGCACTCTTCTCCGCAATTTATCTCATCAAATAACTAGTACCACCAACTGAAAGGAATACAGTGAAGCGTCTCTCGCGACTACGCAGACATCGTGCAGCAGGACCAGTTCTACTGATCTTTGCTCTCTTCACCATCGGAACTACATTCCAAGTTGCGAGTGCAGTTAACACCGAAAATGCAATCGTTGCTGATCGTTCAGCTGCCATCGAAGAAGGCAAAGAAATCTTCCTCAAGGGATGCTCTTCTTGTCACGGATTAAATGCTGAAGGCGCCGAGATTGCCCCATCACTTATTGGTGTAGGTGCAGCCTCTGTAGATTTCCAAGTTGGAACTGGCAGAATGCCAATGGCTGACATGAGCCAACAGGCGATGCGCAAGGAGCCGGTCTACACACCTGAAGAGGTTTATGCACTCGCTATGTACGTTGCTTCTCTTGCACCTGGTCCTGAAATTCCTACAGATGAGGTGCTCAACTATGAGCGCGATGGTTCTGTGGCAGAAGGCGGAGAACTTTTCCGCACCAACTGCGCGATGTGCCATAACTTTGCCGGTCAGGGTGGAGCACTGACTCAGGGTAAGTATGCGCCAACTGTTATGGGTGTAGAGCCAAAGCACATTTATGAAGCGATGATTACAGGTCCTCAATCAATGCCTGTATTTAGCGATAAGACAATTACTCCAGAAGAGAAGCTCTCCATGATTAAGTGGATTAAATCTGTCGAAGCCGAACCACAGTTAGGTGGAGCGGCACTTGGTCGAGTTGGGCCAGTGACTGAAGGTTTACTTGCTTGGACACTAGGAATCGGATTGCTCATTGGTGCAGCAGTCTGGTTAGCGATGAAGGCGAGATAGGACAGTATGTCTAACGAGATGTCTAACGAGATTGAATTAATCAAGGATCCAGGACTTCCTGCCCACGTACATCGTCGCGCAGATACAGATCCTAAAGCGGCTCTGCGTGCTGAACGTCAGGTCGCAATTTTATTTGGCCTATCGGCATTTGGAACTTTAACCCTTATTTACTCTTACCTATTCATTAAAGATGATGTCTTTATCTTCATTCCAATCATGGGTGATACAAATCTTCACCAGTTTGGTATTGGAATGGGAATGGCGATTGCGCTCTTCTGTATTGGCGCAGGTCTTGTTCATTGGGCAAAGACTCTGATGCCTGATGAAGAAGTGATTGCACAACGACACGAATTTCGCTCTAATGATGAAGATCGTGAAGAGTTTGTAAAGACCGTGAAGTCTGGAGCTTCCGCCGCTGGTCTTGGCCGTCGCCCTCTGATTAAGCGAACACTTGGTGCAGCGCTCGGGCTTTCAGCGGTAACTCCCCTACTTCTTCTTCGTGATCTTGGGCCACTTCCCGGAGATGATCTTAAGAAGACCAACTGGAAGAGAGGTACCCGCCTTGTTACAGATCCAGGCGATCGTCCAATAAGGCCAGAAGATCTTGAAGTCGGTGCTGTTGCGCAAACTCTTCCTGAATTTCCTGTTGGGAAAGAGCGCCATCTTGATGACATTGCTAAGGATGCGGTCCTGCTCATTCGCCTTCGCCCTGAGGAGTTCAATCTCGACGCAGAACGACTTTCCTGGACACATGAAGGCATCATCGCCTTCTCTAAAATCTGTTCACATATGGGTTGCGCTGTTGCGCTCTACGAGCAGCAGACAAAGCATTTGCTCTGCCCTTGCCATCAATCAACATTCGATGTCACAAGAGCTGCAAAGGTAATTTTTGGACCTGCGGCGAGACCACTTCCGCAGTTAAATATCACAGTGGATGAAGAGGGTTACCTAGTAGCCGCAGCACCATTTAACGAAGCAGTCGGACCTAGCTTTTGGGGGCGTTTAAAATGACAGCACGCGAGAGAATCGCAGGTAACGTCGCAGGGTATGTAGACGATCGCACAGGCGCTGCAAAGTGGATGAAGAAGAACCTGAATAAGGTCTTTCCCGACCACTGGTCTTTCCTCCTGGGAGAAATCGCACTCTACTCTTTTGTCATCCTTCTACTTTCAGGCACCTTCTTGACTTTCTGGTTCGACCCTTCAATGAAGGAAGTTGTATACAACGGTTCATATGAACCACTTCAAGGTATCAAGATGTCTGCGGCATATGCATCAGCTCTCGATATCTCATTTGAGGTACGCGGCGGCCTATTGATGCGTCAGATCCACCACTGGGCTGCGCTGATCTTTATGGTGGGTATCGTTGTGCACTTGCTTCGCGTTTTCTTCACTGGCGCATTCCGCAAGCCTCGTGAATTTAACTGGATTATCGGTGTTGGTCTTCTCACTCTAGGAATCGTTGAAGGCTTCCTGGGTTACTCGCTTCCCGATGACCTTCTCTCAGGAACTGGAATTCGAATTGCTGAGGCGATTATTCAAGCCCTTCCTATTGTCGGCTCCTACCTCTCCTACTTTGCATTCGGTGGAGCCTTCCCTGGAGAACTGTTCATCTCACGTATTTATACAGTGCATATCCTTCTCCTGCCAGGAATCTTCCTTGCGCTTATCACAGTTCACTTGATGCTCGTCTGGTACCAGAAGCACACACAATTCCCAGGACCAGGTCGCACAGAGAAGAACGTTGTTGGATATCCATTGATGCCTGTTTATATGGCAAAAGCTGGCGGATTCTTCTTCATCGTCTTTGGTGTGACCGCCTTCTTAGGGGCCGTTGCATCAATTAACCCGATTTGGCTCTACGGCCCTTATACGCCGGGACAAGTTTCAGCTGGATCTCAACCCGATTGGTATATGGGTTGGCTAGATGGTCTTGTTCGCATGGCGCCGCCACTTGAAACTTATCTCTTCGGATACACAATTTCGTGGAACATCTTGATTCCAGGGCTTATCTTGCCGGGCATTATGTTTACCGGGCTTGCTCTCTATCCATTTATTGAGAGTTGGGCTACCGGAGATAAGCGCGAGCATCATCTCTTGGATCGTCCACGCAATGCACCAAATAGAACTGCTATCGGAGCGATGGCACTTACCTTCACGCTGGTCTCATTGATCAACGGTGGTAACGACCTCATTGCAACAACATTTGATCTAACTATCAATCAGATGATGTGGTTCTCCAGAATTGCAATCATTGTCTTGCCTCCAATCGCATTCGTTGTTACCAAGAGACTCTGTCTCTCATTACAACGTGCCGACCGCGACCTTGTCTTGCACGGACGCGAAACTGGACGTCTTGTACGTATGCCTCATGGTGAATTTGTAGAAGTCCACGAGCCTATCTCCGCTGAGAAGGCATGGCTCCTTACTTCACATGAGCAACTTGCACCGCTTGAACTTCCTGAACATGACGAGGCAGGCGTACGACGCCCAGATGCGATCAAGAATAAGATTCGTAATCGAATCTCTCGCGCAACTGCAGTTGCTGTACCTAAGGCGACTGAGACAGAACGTCGCGAACTAGAGGGACATCACTAGCTAAGCGAAGCCTAACTTCGCAGTACTAAGGCAACGCCCAGCGAGGTCATCACAATTCCGATGATCGCCTGGGCGTTTACCTTTTCACCAAAAAGTACAAGGGCCTGCAATACAGCCATAGGCGGCACGAGGTAGAGAAGGCTCGAGACCTTCGCTGCAGTACCTCTATTGAGAAGCCATAAGAGAAGAAGGACTGCCGCGATCGATGTCACAAGTACCGCCCACGCCATAGACCAGAAGGCTGTTGGTGTTAGCTCGAAACGAGTACGCCCAAGAGCAAACGAAACTACAAGCAGAACAATCGCAGCCGCGCCAAATTGAATCGTCGTGCCGATCATCAGTGGAATTGAATGACCAACCTTCTTCTGCAATAAGGTGGCAACGGTGCTGCCTAGCAAAGCCATAATCAAGAAAGCTAGCGACTCTGCAGTAAATCCATCACTCGCGCTGAGCTTAGGAAGCACTACGAATATGACCCCAACGATTCCAAGTACAAGACCCACACCCTGAATCTTTCTCAGCCTCTCCCCTAGCAATCTAATTGCGAGTAGTGAGACGAGAACTGGTTGAAGGCTGGTAACTACCGATGACAGCCCCGCCGGTGCGCGAAGTTCAATTGCATACCAAACGCCTGCTAAATAGAGCCCATGAAGCGATAGTCCGATGAGGAGTGATGCATAAAAATCTGAACGAGAGATTCGAATAGGTTGCTTGAGAAGAAGGGTCAGTGCAAAGAGAATTAAGGTTGCTAGAACTAACCTGATAGCTAAGAAATAAAGTGAATCCGCGGATTCAAAACCGTACTTTGCAACGACAAAGCCTGAACTCCAAATGATAATAAAGATCCAGGGTGCAAAGGTTGTCGCTCTCCTCACTGCTCCGATATTGCCTTTAGAAGCACGAGAGATTTAGCCATCCATTTAGGATTTCTTTCAAGAGAACCCGTCCTCTTCACCCACCATTTACCGAGAGCAGGTGCCGGATTGAGGTCGAATACCTCGGTCACCTCTGTGAGATTCTCACCAAGGCTCTTGAGTTGGTAGGACCAGGTCCATCCCCCAAAATGTTTCCACGTAATTAACTTTCCCTCTTCAAATGCAACAACCTCATTTGTAATTCGATATGGGATTCGAATCTTCATTGCCATTCCGAATTTGGCACCTAGGTAAAGCCTCTCTGGGGCGCGTAGAGCTTTATTTACCGTTCCCGATCCATCGAAGTAAGCATGGGCGTATGGATCTGCCAGAAAATCAAAGATTTTCGCAGCCGGCGCAGAGATGGATATCCGTGCAGCACCCGTTAGGGGGTAATCGACCTTAAGAATTTCGGCTCGAACTTTGGACATTGACTTAGCCTAACGGCTAACTTAGTGATCAGATAGTAAAGATGGCTTCTCGTACTCAGTAACCATTCCGATGATGCTGATAACGAGAGCGCCTAATGAGATTAGCGTCAGCCACCATCCGATAATGAGACCTAACCCCATCGCAGTTGCACTGAGTGCAACAGGAAGTGGCCACCATGAGTGAGGGCTGTAGAAACCTAATTCGCCGGCATCATCTGCAATCTCGCCGTCGTCATTATCAGAGGGAATGGCAACGCCAATTCTCTTCTGCGTAAACCAGACGTAGAAACCGACCATTCCTGCAAGGCAGGCAGCCAAAATCATTCCAGTAATGCCAACTGCTTCTCCGCCTACGAAGTAGTAGACGATCGCCATAATCACGTAGAAAACAGAGAGGCCAGAAAATAACTTCCAATTAGCGTTCATTATTAGTGACCTTCTGTCTTAATGTGAGGATGATGCAGATCAAATGCTGGGCGTTCTGAACGAATGCGCGGCATTGATGTGAAATTGTGGCGTGGTGGTGGGCATGATGTTGCCCATTCAAGGGATGCGCCGTATCCCCATGGGTCATCGACGTTAACCAAAGGTGATTTACGCGTGATCCACACATTGATGAAGAATGGAATCATTGAGAGGGCAAGCAAGAATGAACCGATCGTTGAAATCATATTCATCTCGGTAAAGCCATCTGTTGCTAGATAGTCGGCGTAGCGACGAGGGAAGCCCTTAATTCCAAGCCAATGTTGAATGAGGAATGTGAGGTGGAAGCCAAAGAAGAGCGTCCAGAAGTGAATCTTTCCAAGGCGCTCGTTGAGCATGCGACCGGTGAACTTTGGCCACCAGAAGTAGAAGCCGGCAAACATTGCAAAGACCACTGTTCCGAAGAGTACGTAATGGAAGTGCGCAACTACGAAGTATGAAGCTGACACTGCAAAATCAAGTGGCGGTGATGCCAAGATAATTCCAGTAATTCCACCGAAGAGGAACGTTACGAGGAAGCCCATCACCCAGAGCATCGGTGTCTCGAAGGTTACATGGCCGCGCCACATTGTTCCGATCCAGTTAAAGAACTTCACACCTGTTGGAACACCGATGAGGAATGTCATAAATGAGAAGAAGGGTAGAAGTACCTTTCCGCTTGCAAACATATGGTGCGCCCATACAGCTACAGAGAGCGCTGAAATTGCAATTGTCGCTGCAATCAAACCCTTGTAACCGAAGATTGGCTTACGGCTAAATACTGGAAGAATTTCTGTTGCGATTCCGAAGAATGGAAGAGCAAGAATGTAAACCTCAGGGTGGCCGAAGAACCAGAACAAGTGTTGCCACAACATCGCTCCGCCATTTGCAGGATCAAAGAGATGAGTGCCAAAGAGTCGGTCGGATTCAAGTCCTAGCAGCGCAGCCGCCAAAGGTGGGAAGGCTAGAAGAACAAGAATGGATGTTAGAAGAACGTTCCAAGAGAAGATAGACATGCGGAACATAGTCATGCCGGGTGCGCGCATAGTGAAGATTGTTGTAATGAAGTTAACCGCACCGAGAATTGTTCCAAGACCCGAAATCGTAAGACCCATTACCCAAAGATCTCCACCAATGCCTGGTGAGTATGTTGAGTTAGCAAGTGGTGCATATGCGGTCCATCCAAAGGATGCCGCACCACCTGGAGTAAGAAATCCAGCTACAGCCTGAATGGATCCAAAGAGGAAGAGCCAATACGAGAGCATGTTGAGTCGTGGGAATGCGACATCCGCTGCGCCGATTTGGAGCGGCATAATTACGTTGGCGAAGCCAACGAAGAGTGGTGTTGCAAACATAAGCAACATAATCGTTCCGTGCATGGTGAAGATCTGGTTGTACTGCTCGACGCTCATGAATTGCATCCCTGGACGCGTTAACTCTGCACGAAGAAGTAGCGCAAGCAGGCCGCCAATTAAGAACCATGCAAAAGATGTAGCTAGATAGAGATAGCCGATTCGCTTGTGATCAGTTGAAGTAATGGTCTTTACAAACTGCGATCCGAGTGAAGTTTTATGAACTCCTTGTCGGGGTGCAGCAATCGTTGGACGTTCGGCATAAGTTGTCATGATGCACTCGCCTTCAATGTGTCTATATATTTCTGATAACGCTCAGGGGAAACGACCTTTACGGTAAAGATCATCTGTGAATGATTTCTACCGCAGAGAATGTTGCAACGACCGGGATATTCACCGATCTTATTTGCTGTGAACTGGAGATGATTTGTTTCGCCAGGCAGATTCTGCATCTGAATCATGAATGCGGGAATCCAGAATCCATGCACAACATCGCTTGAATCGATTGTGAATCTAACGCTCTCGCCTTTTGGAAGATAGAGCGTTGGAGGATTTGCTGTTGTTCCAGTAACAATCGCCTTCTCGCCTGCTTCAGGGTAACCAAACTGCCATGACCATTGGAAGCCATTGACTGTGATTTCATGTTGCGCTGGAGTCTTTGTATCAACAATCTTCGTCTCTTTAATAACAGTGAAGTAGAAGAGAACAGCAACAATGATGAGTGGTATTACTGTGTACAAGATTTCAACTGGGACGTTGTACTGAGTTTGCTTTGGAAATTCACCTTTGCTCGCCTTGGCGCGGTGAAAGACAGCTGGCCATAAAATCAAGATGAGGGTAATAACGCCGACTACTGCTGCGGTGATCCAAGCTCCCTGCCAGAGTGACAATGAGATGTCATTGACGCTTGATACTCCCTTTGGGTATCCCATTCCTGAAACATTTTTCAGGTCAAATGAGCAACCAGTGAGTAGGAGTAGCGCTGGAGCTACAAGGGCGGCCGCCCCGAATTGGCGCCTTGGACGAGAAGCTTTAGAAGACATGGACTAAGGATAGTGGCGCAAGATGCATGCGTCTCTCAGAGCGAGTAGCGTTGATTCGGTGGTTCGTGTCACAGGAAATTTCGCTTCGGAGGCCCCCCTTCCGCAGGTCGTTCGCGACTCACTTTTAGCCGCCTTTGACCAGGGTTGGGCTGACCCCAAGAAACTCTCTCAAGCCTCTGCGCGAGCTGCAATTCTTGGCAATCAAGCGATGGAAAATATCGCCCGCCGATTAAATATCCCTTTCGAAAGCATAGAAGTCTTGGGAGAACCATCGCTCGGACACTTTCTATCGATCACAGGTTTCCTCTCCCGTGATTCGACCTTTCTATATTCGGCAATTGATAAGGGCAAGATCAGAGCGATAGCCAGAAAGCATCTGGGAGATTCTGTAGAACTTTCCGTGAATGAAGAAGGACAGGTCCTTTATCCAAATGTCATGCCTGCCAATTCCGTGCTCTCTCTTCAATTGGCTAATGGAGAAACAGGAATCTCGCAGAACGATCTTTCTGCTGCAGAGAACGCCCAATTTATTGCAGTAGATGCAACCTCATCTGGCACGAGAATCCCTCTTCCGAAGAAATGGGATAGCGCCCTCTTTGATGCACAATCCTGGAATGGTCCTGGTGGGCTAGCCATTCTCGCAATTTCCAATCGCTCGCGCTTTGCATATCCACTTCCTCATATTGCCCCCATCTCATCACCCGGTTCTTACTCTCTTCCCTTGCTTATCGCTGCCTCAGTGGCTCTTGAAAACTTTCAGGCTGAAAGCCAAGAGATGCGAAATTATTTGGCAGCCGGATTGAATAAGATTAAAGATTTAAGAATTGTTGGAGAATCTTCTACTTCCATGCCTCACATAATTTCTTGTGTCATCAGCGGAGTAAATAACGAGATGTTAGTGCGAGAGTTAGCCGCCATAGGAGTTGATATTGATGCAGGTTCTGCCTGCTCCCCTGTTGATTTGCAGCCTAGCCACGTCATCGCCGCAATGGGATATCCAACCGAGGGTCAGATTCGATTTACTTTAAAGAGGCAGACCGAAAAGAGTGATATCGATGGCGCGCTTGCAAAGCTTGAAGAAATCGTTGCGAAATTAAGAAACTAGATGCTCTGCAATCTCGGCTGCAGATTCAACTCCGTAGGCCGAAGTAAAACGCTCTAGAAATTCTTGGCTCGTAAATCGATATTCCTGTGTGCCAGTAGTTTCAATGACATAGGTTGCAATCATTGAGCCCAACTGAGCGCATCGCTCGAGAGATAGTCCCCAAGCAAGACCTGCAACGAAACCAGATCGAAAAGAGTCACCGACTCCGGTTGGATCAACCTTCGCTTTTTCCTGCGCACAACCGACCTTAATAAATGTTCCATCAATGCTTTCGACTCGAGCGCCTTCGGAGCCAAGTGTGACGATTCGATATTTAACGCGCTGCAGAATCTCGTGATCGCTCCAACCAGTCTTCTGAATAGCAAGAGCTAGCTCATACTCATTCATAAATAAGTACGTTGCACCGTTGATCAACTTCTTGATCTCATCCCCGCTCATGCGCGCCATTTGCTGTGACGGATCTGCAGCCACAGCGATACCCATTGAAAGCGCAACCTCGGTATGGCGGAGCATCGCTTCGGGATCATCTGGTGAAACGACGAGAATATCCAAGGCACCAACTTTATCGATGATTGGTCCTAGCTCAATATTTCTAGCCTCGGACATAGCTCCCGGAAAGAAAGATGCAATTTGATTGAGCTCTGTATCAGTGGTGACTGTGAAGTGAGCTGTGTGTTGCTCTTTTGAAACAAGAGCGTGTGAAGTGTCTACGCCATGTCTCTTAAGCCATGCATCGTAATCCGCAAAATCTTTTCCTACTGCTGCGATGAGAATTGGGTTAAGACCTAGAACGCCAAGACCGAAAGAGATATTGGCAGCGCAGCCGCCTCTACGAACATCGAGGCCATCTACCAGGAATGAGAGTGAGACTTTCTCTAGTGAACCAGCAACAAGAGAGTCTGTAAATTTTCCCGGAAAAGTCATGAGGTGATCTAGTCCAACTGATCCTGCAACGCCAATTTTCATGGGCGCAATCTATCTAGTTAAGAGAGAGAAGTCTGCAGTTTAGTTAAATGAATCGCCGCATGCACATGAACCCTGTGCATTTGGATTATCGATGGTGAAGCCTTGCTTCTCGATTGTGTCTACGAAGTCAATTGATGCACCCATTAGATATGGATCGCTCATCTTGTCTACGACAACTTTAACTGAACCAAATTCACGAGTGATGTCGCCCTCTTGATTACGGTCGTCGAAGTAGAGCTGGTACTTGAGACCTGAGCAACCGCCAGGTTGAACTGCTACGCGAAGATAGAGATCATCTCTTCCCTCCTGCGCAAGAAGCGCAGATACCTTTGCTGCAGCGACATCAGTGAGTGTGATACCTGATGTGATTTCAACTGGTGTAGATGTTGTTTCAGTAGTCATGTCGGAAAGAATACCCGCGTCGGGTTGCCGTGGCCAACCGAAACACATGACAATACGCCTATGACTATCTCCCTAGGTGACCTTCTTCTCTTGGGTCAGGGCAAGGACCTCGCTTCAGAGCGTGGAGTCTCATGTAGCGGCGAACTTCCAGAGGCGAGCGACCCTAATCTCATTGCGCGAGCGATAGCAGCACGTGAAGCCCTTGGTAATCGAGCGCTCATACTCGGCCATCATTATCAAAGAGATGAAGTCATTCGCTTTGCAGATATCACTGGCGACTCATTCAAACTTGCCCAAGCTGCTGCAGAACAAAGCAACGCAGAATTCATCTTCTTCTGTGGTGTTCACTTCATGGCAGAGAGTGCAGACATCCTTACCTCTGCACAGCAACGAGTAATTCTTCCCGATCTAGCCGCAGGTTGCTCGATGGCAGATATGGCGACCGCGAATCAGGTAAATGAATGTTGGAGCCAACTCGAGAAACTAGGCCTTGCATCACAAACAACTCCCGTCACCTACATGAATTCGTCTGCCGCCATCAAGAGCTTCACAGGCCAACACAGCGGAACTATCTGCACATCATCAAATGCTGAAAAAACTTTGCGTTGGGCATTTAACAAGTCAGAGAAAGTCCTCTTTCTCCCGGATCAACATCTAGGAAGAAATACAGCAGTTCTATCACTCGGACTTTCTCTTGAAGATTGCGTCTTGTGGAATCCCTGGAAACCAATGGGTGGCCTCACCGAAGATGAGATTCGTGGCGCAAAGATGATTCTCTGGCGCGGTCACTGTTCGGTCCATGGACGCTTCACTAAGGAATCTGTAGATGAGGTTCGTGCCCGAGTTGAAGGCGTTCAAATAATTGTCCACCCAGAATGCCAGCATGAAGTGGTTACAGCTGCAGATGTAGTTGGCAGTACCGAAAAAATTATTAAGACGGTTTCTGAATCACCAGCAGGCAGCAAATGGGCCGTAGGCACTGAACTCAATCTGGTCTCTCGCCTCGCCTCCGATAATCCAGATAAACAAGTTATCTTCCTCGATAAGACAATTTGCTACTGCTCGACCATGAATCGGATAGACCTCCCCCATTTGGTCTGGGCGATGGAATCTGTTCTGGCGGGACATATCGTCAATGAAATCAAGGTGGATCCAACGATTGCTAAGTATTCCAAGTTGGCTCTCGAACAGATGCTCGCTCTATAGTTGCGCCCATGACTGAATCAACCGGAGATAAGAAAGGCCGCCCTACGCCAAAACGTAAGGATGCTGAAGCTGCTCGCAAGATTTCACCCCTTGCACCAGCATCAACTAAAGAGGCTAAGAAGCGCGCCAAAGAGGAAGCCCGTCTTGCACGCGTTGCAAACCGTGCAGCTTATCTTCGTGGTGATGAGAATGCGCTTCCGATTCGCGATAAGGGTCCCGTCAAGCGCTATGTACGCAATTACATCGATTCGCGTCGTTCAATTGGAGAATATTTCCTCCCAATAATCTTCGTAGTCCTAGCTCTTACATTGATTCCATCGCCTATCTTCCAAGTAGGAAGCATCATCATCATGTATTCAGTTCTCATCACCTCTGTCATTGATGGAATTTTCCTCGGGCGAAAGTTAAAGAAAGCAGTATTGTTAAAATTCCCAGGTACAGAGACAAAGGGAATTGCGATGTACGGATGGCTTCGCTCGACCCAAATGCGCAGAATGCGTACTCCAAAGCCAGCTATCAACCGCGGAGACTCTTTCTAACCTAAATGGACTCCCAGCGCGGGCGTGGCTTGTTGCCATTGACTGCCCACTATGGTTTGGTACGAACACAACTTAATAGATAACTCCTTAGGGGAAGTTCGGTGAAAATCCGACGCTGACCCGCAACCGTAAGACATCGCCTTCATAAAGGAAGATGATCAAGTCGGATTACCTAATGAGTTATGTGCAATAGACCAACACCCGCCGAGGTTTGCGGGGCGTAGTCCAAAGGTTATTGGTGCATTTCAGGTATCAACCGCTCGCGAGCTACCCCTGTGAGACTCTTCTACATTGGAGACTCCAGTACATGAATACAGCTTTCAAGAACATTCTTGCAGTTTCAATCTTATTAATTTCAACTACGACTTCCACCGTCGCAGCAGATGCAGCCACTAAGGGTTACCGCTATTGGGGTTACTTTCAGGCAGCTCCTGGAGCAACGCAGTGGACTGCAGCAATGACAGGACCAACTGTCGATATCAAAGATGGTGCCGTTGAGGGCTGGTCATTTGTATTTAGCAGTGATGACATTCCTTCAGTTGAGCCTTCCGTTAAGCCTGATTTCGAAAAGATTTGTGCGGGCACAAAGGCAATCAAAGGTAAGAAGAGGATCGCACTTGTTATCGACTACGGCAATAAGGCATACGCACCTGCTGGAGAAAGACCTAGACCTACCTTGGTTCGATGCATAAGAACTGCAAAGAGCTCACAAGGTATCGACGTCTTAGGCCAGGCGGTAAAGGTTCGCGCTGAAGCTTCCGGATTGATTTGCGGATTCAATAACTACCCAAAGAAGGAGTGTGGCGTTGAGATTGAAACTCCTGCCGCACTTCTGAAGCGCTAATCAGGTAGAACTAACTCGTGAAGAGACCGCTACACCCACTGACTCTTTGGATCTGGGCTCTGCTCACCGCCATAGGTGTTGTATCCCTAGATAGCACTCGGGTTGCTCTCATTTTCATGGGTGTAGCGGTCTTACTCGTAAAAGTGCGGGCAGATGGATCTCCCTGGAACGCAACCTTTTCATGGTCGCTTCGCATTGCGATCTTCATCATCACAATCAGAGCGATCGTCGGTGTCCTGATTGGTGTTCCTATCCCAGGCACTGAATTATTCAGAATACCTATTCTCGAGCTCCCGTCTTGGATGCCAGGTATTCGTATTGGTGGTGCCGTTACTGCAGAGCGACTCTCCTCTTCACTTCACGAAGGCATCATCATTGCAGCGATGATTGTTCTATTCGGCGCAGCTTCTGCACTTACTAGCCCTCACAAACTTTTACGCGTACTACCTTTCTTTATCTACGAAGTTGGGATAACGCTTGTAATTGCAGCCTCCGTATTTCCGCAACTTGTTCAGAGTTTGAAACGAATACGCAAGGCGCAGCGTTTGCGAGGGATTGAGAAGATCGGATTGCGAACATTGGCACTTCCGCTTCTCGAAGAAGCACTCTCGCGTTCTCTGCAATTAGCTGAATCCATGGATTCGCGAGGCTATGGAGTTTCTAGGAAGCGTTCCCGATATAGGCCATCACCTTGGAGCAAGCGAGATAGCGTCGTTGCGATTATTTCAATAGTGGCTTCAGGATTCATGGTGGCCCAATGATTAAATTCTCAAATGTTTCTCTGATTTACCCTCAATCAACAAAGACAATTCTTGAAGATCTGAGCTGCGAAATCGAAGAAGGCGAAATGGTCTTAGTGATGGGACACACCGGCTCCGGAAAGTCATCACTCTTGCGATTGATTAACGGTCTTGTCCCCCACCATACCGGCGGCATTCTGGCTGGTGATATCACAGTCGATGGAATTTCTACTCGCGCAGTAAAGCCGGGAGCACTCGCTCATCTAGTTGGGATTGTTGGCCAGAATCCTGTCAATGGATTCGTAACGGATATTGTTGAAGAAGAACTCGCCTTCGGAATGGAGGCGCTGAATTTCCCTGCAGATGTGATGCGAAAGCGCGTTGAAGAGGTTTTAGATTTGCTCTCACTTAATGCAATTCGAGATCGCTCAATCAGCACATTAAGCGGCGGAGAACAACAACGTGTAGCTATCGCAGCGGCGCTCGTTATGCATCCAAAGGTGTTGGTCCTTGATGAACCCACAAGCGCGCTAGATCCAATCGCAGCCGAGGAAGTTCTCTCTGTATTGCACCGCCTTGTTCATGACCTGAGCGTTACGGTAATCATCGCTGAACATCGCTTAGAACGTGTCATCCAATTTGTAGATCGCATCATCCTGATTGAAGGCGATGGAGAAACATCTATCGGAAGCGCCGATGAAATACTCCAACGAGCAGATCTCGTGCCGCCAATCATTCGGCTAGCACGCGCACTCAACCTCAGTGAAATAGGTCTCAGCGTTCGAGAAGTCAGACGTCTGACAACTGATCTGCGCGAAAATGTAGTCGCACACCCTGAACAACATAACAGTCTCAATAAGAACGTGATTGAAGTTGATTCACTGGCTCTTGCCTATAACAAGAAAGAAGCTCTTAAGAAGGTATCGACGCAAGTACAGGCTGGCGAAATCGTCGCGCTGATGGGTCGCAATGGGGCAGGAAAGAGCTCTCTCTTAGAGACAATTGTCGGCGTCAGTGGACCAGATTCTGGCTCTGTTCTGGTTAATGGTGTCGATCCGGCAACTTTGCGAGGTAGGGATAGACGAACCGCAATCGGGTATGTCCCACAGGAACCCAGTGATCTTCTCTATTTGCAGAGCGTCAAGCAGGAGTGCGAAAGTGCGGATAAAGAGAATGAGATCGCCCTGGGAGCCACCTTCGAATTTCTCAATCGCTTAGTTCCCAATATCTCTGAAAATACTCATCCGCATGATCTTTCTGAGGGGCAGCGATTGGCTCTCGTATTGAGCATTGTTCTCTCAAGTAATCCCAAGGTGCTGGTTCTCGATGAGCCAACTCGAGGTTTGGATTACCAAGCAAAAGCTCTCTTCTCATTGGCACTCAAGGAGTTCGCCCAGAAATTTAACTCCCCCGTCTTGCTTGCAACACATGATGTTGAGCTCGTGGCAGAACTTGCTGATCGCGTGATCTTTTTAGCTGAGGGTGAAATCGTTGCCGATGGCAGAACACTCGAAGTTCTCTTAAGTTCTCCGGCATTTGCTCCACAAGTTGCCAAAGTAATGTCACCTCAGCCTTGGCTCACAGTTGATGACGTTATTTCAGCCCTGGATGTGAAGTAATGAAGAGCAAGAATGTCTTCACATTTACCCTGGGGAGTTCTATCGCTGTTGTACTCGTTAGCGCAGTAAGTCTCCTTGGCTTTCTATGGCCTTTCTTTGTGTCTTCAAGCTCCTCATCGCCCCAATGGATATTTCTCGCCGCTACCCCGATCGCCTTACTTCTCTTCTTTATTAAGGTCAGTAATGGTGATCTAGATGCAAAATCAGTTGCACTCCTCGCACTCTTATCGGCGCTAATCGCTGCGCTTCGCCCACTCGGCACGGGAGCAGTTGGTATCGAACCGATGTGGTTTATTTTGATTCTCAGTGCACGAGTATTCGGTCCCGCATTTGGGTTCCTTCTCGGCGCGCTTTCTATGGTTCTCTCCGCATTTATCACTGGCGGAATTGGTCCATGGCTTGCCTATCAATCCTTTGCAGCGGCATGGATTGGGTTGGGGGTTGCGATAATTCCTCGATCTCTTCGCGGACGTAAGGAGATACTCGCCCTAATCATTTATGGAATTTTTGCTGCGCAATTCTTCGGCATTGCCATGGATCTTCAATTTTGGCCTTGGTACCTTGGGGCTGACTCTCAACTCTCTTACATCCCTGGTGGCCAATTCTCTGAAAATCTTCAACGTTTCTTTACCTATCATTTTCTCTCAGCACTTGCTTGGGATATCCCTCGTGCAATATTCACATCGATACTTATTGCAATTGCCGGAAAGCCCGTACTAGGAGCTCTTCGCAGGGCATATACCCGCGCCCGATTCTTAACTCCTATTGAATTTAAAGAATCAATTCGTTCTTAACGGACGTGAGATTCAACCATCGGCAGCGCAACCAGCGTTGCAACAGAATCCCGTCCTCTCACATCAACAATCACAGTTTGACCGATCTCTGCTCCAGGTTTGATTAAAGCAAGTGCAATTCCAGCTTTAAGAGATGGTGAGAATGTTCCACTTGTGACCACACCAATAGTCTCGCCCTCTTCGTTACGAATATTCATTCCTGCACGAGGAATTCCGCGATCTGTCGCCTTCAGCGCATGAAGTGTCGGAAGGCTCTTCTCTTCTCGTTGCTTTCGCAGAATCTCGCTGCCACGGAAAGTTTCCTTCTTCCAGCCAATAGCCCAACCAGCACTTGCCTGAACGGGAGAAATTTCTAGAGTGAGTTCATGGCCATGAAGCGGGTAACCCATCTCCGTTCTTAAGGTATCTCGCGCACCCAATCCGCAGATCAAGCCGTTAAATGGCTGCATTGCCGCAACGAGTGCATCCCAGACCTGAGTCGAATCGCTCCAGCTCGGAACAATTTCATAACCGTGCTCGCCGGTATATCCAGTGCGACAGAGAATTGCAGGGCAACCTGCAATCTCCACATGTGCAAACGCCATGTAATCCATCGTTGGATTTATGCCTAGGCTTCGAATCACCGCTTCTGCTTGGGGTCCTTGTAGCGCTAGCACCGCAAAAGATTCATGCAAGTTTGTGACATCGATTCCTTCGGGCGCCAGAGATTTCAGTGCTTCAACGACAGATGCTGTATTGGAAGCATTAGGAATTAAGAAGAAGTCATCTGCTGCGTTTCGATAAACGATGAGATCGTCGATTACTCCGCCATCTTCATGGCACAAAAGTGTGTACTGAGCTTTACCATCAGCAATTCTATTGAGGTCATTGGTAAAGATCTGATTGAGAAAATCAAGAGACCCTGGTCCCTTTACACTCGCTTTGCCTAAGTGTGAGACATCAAATAGACCAACTCGTTCGCGCACAGCGGTGTGCTCTGCCAAGACTCCGGATCCCGGATATTCAATCGGCATCAGCCATCCCCCAAAATCAGCCATCTTGGCCTGCAGGTCGAGGTGCTTTTGATGTAAAGGTGAGTTTTTCACAGCAACAACTTACACTTGCCCACGTCCATAACTCGGTATCGCCATATCCACTTCATAAGGGAGCCTCTACATGACAGCCATCCGCCTTTCCAATGGAATTGTGAAAGACGATGTTTTAGTCGTGGGCCTCTCGACAAAGAGTGCGAAGGGCGCGCTACAGATTGAATCTGGAGATCTCGCTCTAGATACCAAGGCGCTACTTCAGCAGCTCAATGATCTTGGTGCAACAGGAAAAGCTGATGAAGTCATCAAGATACCTGGCACTACAACGCGGCTCTTAGTTTTTACCGGTCTAGGAAAGAGCGTATCCACATTTAATAATGAGGTACTCCGAAGAGCAGCGGGAACAGCTATTCGAAACTTGGCCGGGAACTCCTCGGCGACAATCTCTCTTCCCGCAAAGAGCGTCGCATCTTTGCAGGCTATTTCAGAAGGTGCAGCGCTAGGAAACTACGCATTTACAACTTTCCGCGGCTCAACAAAATCTGCTCAGAAAGCGCCTCTTAAGTCGATCACAATCCACTCTGAATTATCTGCGGCTCCTGATGCAAAAGAAGCGGTGAAAAGAGCAGAAATTCTCGGTACATATACAAACCTTGTTCGCGATCTCATTAATACACCTCCAAGCCACTTAACTCCAGATTCATTCTGCAAAGCAATCTCGGATGCAGTTAAGAGTGCAGGCGGTTCTTCTATCGGCCTCAAAGTAAGCGTGATGTCGGAGAGCCAATTGAAGTCAAAGGGCTACGGCGGCATCACCGCTGTTGGACAGGGTTCTGTTAATCCCCCGCGCCTTCTTAACATTTCTTACACACCTAAAGGTGGCGTGCCCAAAAAGAAATATGCATTTGTCGGAAAAGGAATCACATTCGACACTGGTGGGCTGGCACTAAAGCCTGCCCTTGGCATGGAAGCGATGAAATCAGATATGAGTGGCGCTGCAGCTGTCTGTGCTGCAACTATTGCAATTGCACTCCTCAAGTTACCTGTCGCCATCGAAACATGGGCTCCTCTTGCTGAGAATATGGTCAGCGATACCGCCACTCGCCCAAGTGATGTCATCACTATGTATGGTGGAAAAACAATTGAAGTTCTCAACCCTGATGCTGAGGGTCGACTCGTATTGGGAGATGCACTAGTAAGAGCTCAAGAGAGTAAAGATCTCGATGGCATTATCGATGTCGCAACTCTTACCGGAGCACAAGTGGTCGCTTTGGGTACTCGAACAAGTGCCGTCATGACCAATAATGAAGAGTTCTCATCGCGCTTTGTGAAGTTAACTCAGAACACCGGTGAATCTTTCTGGCCAATGCCACTTCCAGTTGAACTTCGCGCTTCATTGGATTCACCTATTGCCGATATGGCCAATATCGGTGAGCGAATGGGCGGAATGTTGGTCGCTGGCCTCTTCCTCAAAGAGTTTATCGAGAACGACCTTCCATGGCTCCATCTAGATATCGCTGGACCATCCTTTAATGAAGGCGCTGCGCACGGCTATACGCCCGTAGGTGGAACCGGTATCGCAATGCGCTCGTTAGTCGAGTTAGCGGTCGCTGAGGCGTAAATCTCGCAGAACTGCCGCTGGTAGCCCTGCGTTAGTAATGCTGGGCCAAGGCTGGCAAGATAGTCCCGTAAGAGATTCTTCTGGCCAGGCTTAAAGGAGTCATTAGGTGTCGAATTTTGATCTTGTAATTCTCGGCGGTGGCAGCGGCGGATATGCGGCAGCTCTACGCGGAGCGCAATTGGGTCTCTCTGTTGCGCTTATCGAAAAAGATAAGGTCGGTGGCACATGCTTGCACCGTGGGTGTATCCCAACAAAGGCGCTCCTTCACGCAGGTGAGGTTGCAGATAGCGCCCGCGAATCTGCTCAATTCGGAGTAAATGCAACATTTAACTCCATCGACATGAATGGCGTTAACTCATATAAAGATGGAGTGATTGCTGGCCTCTACAAAGGACTTCAAGGACTTATTAAATCTAGAAATGTCACCTTCATTGAAGGCGAAGGCCGCTTGGTTTCCAATAACACAGTTGAGGTCAATGGCACACAGTATGTTGGTAAGAATATTGTTCTAGCTACAGGATCTTACGCACGCACGCTTCCAGGTTTAGATATCGATGGCGTCAAGGTAATTACATCAGATCATGGAACTAAGATGGATTACGTACCAAAGAGCGCGATTGTTCTTGGTGGCGGCGTCATTGGATGCGAGTTTGCATCTGTTTGGAAATCTTTTGGTGCAGATGTAACTATTATCGAAGGTTTGCCACATTTAGTTGCGCTAGAAGATGAATCTTCGAGCAAATTGCTCGAGCGTGCATACCGCAAGCGTGGAATCAAATTTGAGCTAGGCGTTCGCTTCAAATCTCATCGAGTCGATTCAAATGGGGTGACAGTCACTCTCGAAGATGGCCGTGAATTCACAGCAGATATCTTGCTCGTCTCTGTAGGTCGCGGACCGGTCACAGATGGAATTGGTTACCAAGAAATCGGTATCGCCATGGACCGTGGATACATCACAGTCGATGATCACTGCCGTACAAATATTCCTGGAATCTTCGCAGTTGGTGACATCATTCCTACTCTTCAGCTCGCGCACGTTGGCTTCCAGGAAGGAATTCTTGTCGCTGAGACAATCGCGGGACTCAATCCACGCCCTATTAATTACGATGGCGTGCCACGCGTTACATACTCAGAGCCTGAAGTTGCATCTGTAGGTCTCTCAACCAAGGTTGCGAAGGAACGTGGATACGACGTAGTAGAACTTGATTACAACCTTGCCGGAAATGGAAAGGCTCAGATTCTTAAGACTGCAGGTTCCATCAAACTTGTTGCAGAGA